>NZ_SOAW01000002.1 GCF_004364645.1 Naumannella halotolerans
TCGGCATGATGACCCCAGTCCAATACGAGCACCACCTACACCAGACGGCTACCCTGGCCGCCTGACCACGTGTCCGTCGAACGGGGTCAAGCCCACACCACCGCCGATCGAGTGTGACGTTTGTCTTGTTGGTGGGCGATCGCTGCATCGGTCCCGGGCGGGGCAATCGCTGGATCGGCGGCAGCCAGGTTGCCCAGGATGAGTCCCTCCCAGAATCAGTCGCAGCCCAGGATCAGTCCCGCCCGCCCAATCACTCGTGCCCCTGGTCAGCCACACCCCAAGATCAGCCACGCCCAATCAGTCGCACCCAAGATCCGTCCCGCCCAATCAGTCGCGCCCCTGGTCAGCCAAGCCCCAGGATCAGCCATGAAGCGAGGCGCAGAGGGTTGGTGCTTACGCACGGCGCGGTGTCCTGCACTGCGCGCAGCCCACGTTGTTGCGCGAAATTATCCCCTGAGGGCAACAGGTTCACGATCCGGCCCCGCTCCCACGGGCGCCGTCGGCTGCCAGGAGGTAGGCCCTCGCGCCGAGCGGCGGATTCACCCGGGCTGGGCGTACCGCAGATCGGCTCCGCCCTCATGGGCCGGCATCTCCACCTCGACGAGGGGTTCCTCGCGATAGCCGAGCTGATAGGCCTCGGAATACTGCCGGTAGATCTGCAGATGCCGATCGGCGGCCAGTGATTCCGACATCCGGGCCGGGTCACCGATCGCGGTGATCACGTACGGCGGCGCGTAGGGCCGTCCGTGCAGCACCACGGTGTTGCCGACACATTTGATCCCGGTGGTGGTGATCACCCGTACCCCCTGGATCGTCACCGCCTCGGCGCCGGCGGCCCACATCGCGTTGGCCACCGCCTGGATGTCTTGTTGGTGCACCACCAACGCGTTGTCGGAAGCGGCGGACTCGATCATCTCCGAGGGTGCGTCGGTCAGGGTGACGCTGAGGGCAGGGCCGACCACGGGGGTCATCGCGGCTGCTGCCTCGGCCTCGGCGAGTTGGCGCTGCAACTCGGGGTCGTCACTGTCGGTACGGGTGAGCGTGTCCACCTCGTCCCGCAGGGCAGCCGCCCGGGCGGTGAGGTCGGCGTTCCGCGCCGCCTGGGACTCGATCAGGCCGATCAGATCGGTCTGCCGGTCCGGCCGTAGGTCCTGGCCGCGGGCATTGATCGCCGAGACCGAGATCATCAACCCGCAAAGACAGGCCACGGCCGCGGTCAGCACGCGTCGTCCCCGACGCACCCGGTGGGTCTGCGTACCGGTCGCTGGGGGGTCGGCCGGGGGTTGTTCGGTCGGGTCGACGGATCCCGAAACTGTCATCGAACCCCTCCCATTCCCGATCCTTGCCGCCCGCAGGGATACTCGAGTGTGACCCGAGCGCCGTGGTGAACTACGCTACAAGGCGCATCAGCAAGGAGGAGCGTTGCCCGAACCCAAGGTACGCAAGAGCGCAGCCGAGAAGAAGAAGGTTGCGGACACCAAGGCCAAGGTCGCCAGTCGCAAGGACAAGGCCGCCAAGGCCCCCGGCGCAGGCAATCGGTGGGTGCCGATCGTCTTCATCGTGCTCGGTCTGCTCGGTGTCGCCTGGATCGTGGTGTTCAACCTGGCCGCCAGCCACATTCCTCCGATGTCGGCACTCGGCAACTGGAACTACCTGATCGGTATCGGGTTGATGGCCGCCTCGCTGATCGTCGCCACCCAGTGGAAATGACCCAGGGTTACTGACCTCGGGTACGACCCCGACACCTGGGCACGGATCGCCGTCGACCGGGTTGACCGTGCCTGCAGCGCCGTACCCCGCCGGGTCCGCTGCATCTCTACCGTTACCGCTGGATCACCCGCCCCGGTCGAACCCCGGGTTGCCCGGTGCGACTGAGCCCAGTGACTGACCCGGCGCGAATGTCCCCTGCCTCAGCACCAAGGCCGAGAAGTGGGGACCTCAACCCTGCCGGGGCCACGCACCTACTCGATGGCCCACCTCAATCGGCATCGACTTCTCAATTGGCGTCCAGTTCGTCGGTCTCCGGCGGCAGCAGTTCTCCCACCAGCGGTACGACATCGGCGATCGAGTCCATCACCCGGGTCGGCCGGAACGGATAGCGCTCGATCTGGCCGGCCTTGGTCGAACCGGTCAACACCAGGATGCTGCGCAGCCCGGCCTCGATCGCGGAGATGATGTCGGTGTCCATCCGGTCACCGATCATCATCGTGTTCTCCGAGTGGGCGTCGATGGTGTTCAGCGCCGACCGCATCATCAGCGGGTTCGGCTTCCCGACGTAGTACGGCTCCACCCCGGTCGCCCGGGTGATCAGTGCCGCCACCGCGCCGGTGGCCGGCAGCGGACCCTCCTGGGACGGTCCCGTGGCGTCGGGATTGGTGGCGATGAAACGCGCACCGTTGTCGACCAGCCGGATCGCCTGGGTGATCTGGTTGAAGGAGTAGGTACGGGTCTCCCCCAGCACCACGAAGTCCGGGTCGCGGTCGGTGAAGACGAACCCCGCCTCGTGCAGCGCCGAGGTGAGGCCGAACTCGCCGATCACGAAGACCGAGCCTCGCATCGAACCGGCATTGGCGGCGAGGGACTGTTCGGCCAGGAACTGGGCCGTGGCCAGGGCGGAGGTCCAGATCCGATCCTCCGGCAGGGTGATACCGGAGGCGTTCAACCGTGCCCGCAGGTCCCGCCGCGAGTAGATCGAATTGTTCGTCAGCACCAGGTACGGGCGGTCGTAGTGCTGCAGCGCGGCGATGAACTCGGCCGCACCGTCGATCGCATGCTGTTCGTGGACGAGCACACCGTCCATGTCGGTCAGCCAGGAACCTATCGGTCGAGCGTTCATCTCTCTCCTCCTCGGGTGCCGCCGTTGGCGCCCAGTCCGGTGTCTCTCAGCCTTCTCGTCGCGGTTTCAGCAGTGGGAACAAGATCGTCTCCCGGATGCCGACGCCGGTGAACAACATCAACAACCGGTCCACCCCGAGTCCGAGACCACCCATCGGCGGCGCGCCGAACTCCAACGCAGCAAGGAATTCCTCGTCCAGCTGCATTGCCTCGGGATCGCCGGCGGCGGCGGCCAGGGACTGGGCGGTCAGGCGTTCGCGCTGGATCACCGGGTCGATGAGTTCGGAGAATCCGGTCCCACGTTCCATACCCCCGATGATCAGGTCCCAGGCCTCGATCAGTCGTTCGCCGTTGCGGTGCGGGCGGGCCAGCGGCTGGGCAGCCGGCGGGTAGTCGCAGACGAAGGTCGGCTGCAGCAGCCCGGGTTCGACCAGCTCGCCGAAGAGTTCGATCACCAGCTTCTCGGCGTCCCAGGCAGGGTCGACGGTGAGGTCATGATCATCGGCGATCCGGCGCAGCTCGTCGGCGGTGGTGTCGGGAGTGATCTCCACCCCGACCTTCTCCGACAGCCCGGGATAGACACCCAGCCAGGCCCATTCCCCGTCGAGGTCGATCACACCGTCGGGAGTCTCGATCTGCCGACCACCCAGGACATCGGCGGCATTGACGATGATCGACTGGGTGAGTTCGGCGATGCTGTGTTGATCACCCCAGGCCTGGTAGGCCTCCAGCATCGTGAACTCCGGCGCATGGGTGGAGTCGACACCCTCGTTGCGGAAGACCCGGCCGATCTCGTACACCCGGTCGGCGCCACCGACCATCGCCCGCTTGAGGTAGAGCTCCAGGGCGATCCGCAGCGTCATGTCGGTGTCGAAGGCGTTCAGGTGGGTATGGAACGGGCGGGCCGCCGCGCCGCCGTGGATCGGTTGCAGGATTGGGGTTTCGACTTCCAGGAAGTTGCGCGAGTCCAGGGTCTGACGGATGCTTCGAGTCACCTTGGCCCGGTCCCGCAGGAGGTCGCGCGCGGCCTCGCGTACCGTCAGATCGACGTAGCGCTGACGGACCCGGGTCTCCTCGGCGAGCTCCTTGTGCAGCACCGGCATCGGTCGCAGCGCCTTCGACGCCATCTGCCAGCTGCTGGCCATCACCGACAGCTCGCCACGGCGGGAGCTGATCACCCGGCCGGTGACGGCCACATGATCACCGAGGTCGACCAGCGATTTCCAGTCGTCGAGGGCTTCTTGTCCGACCTCGGCCAGGGACAACATCACCTGCAGCCGACCGGCGGGATGTTCGGTGTCGAAACCGTCCTGCAGGGTGGCGAAGCAGAGCTTGCCGGTGTTGCGGATGAAGACCACGCGGCCGGCGACGGTGACCACGTCCTGGGTCTCCTCGCCGGCGGTCAGGTGACCCCAGATCTGACGTACCTCACCCAGGGAGTGGGTACGGCCGACATCGACCGGATAGGGCGGTCGCCCGCTGCCGGCCAGCTGCTCGCGCTTCGCGGAACGGAAACGCATCTGCTCGGGCAGGTCGTCTGCCTCGTCTTCTGTCGGGATGGCGGCGTCATTCACCCGACCAACCCTACCGGCGAGCAGACCTTCCGCGGATCCGCAGGCCTGCGTCGACGCGGGCCGATCGTGAGCGCATCCGGACACTCGATGGCCGAATCAGGCACGATCGAGCCGATCCGACGATCGAGTGGCAGTTTTCGCTCACTCGGCTCGATCAGCCGACTCCGCGGGCACCACCCGGATCCGGCCGTCGACGACCTGCCAGGCGACCGCCGACAGGTCATCGACCACCAGGTCGGCGGCCAGCACCTCGCGCGGGTTGGTGGTGACCACGGCCAGGGTGGCGCAGCCGGCCGCCTTGGCACCGAGCAGGCCCTGCGGCGCGTCCTCCACCACCAGACAGTCCGTCGGATCCACCCCGAGCTGGCGGGCGGCGAGCAGGAACGGGTCGGGGGCCGGCTTGCCCCGCTCGACCTGGTCGGCGGTGACGAGCACATCGGGGGCCAACAGTTCGCTGGCGCGCAGGCGCGCCTGGGCCAACGGCATGGTGCAGGAGGTCGCGATCGCATGCGGTGCGTCGGCCAACTCGATCATGGCCCGTTCGGCACCGGGCAACGGCACGACGTCGTCGACATCGGCCAGTTCGAGCTCGGTGATCCGGTCGACCGCGGCGGCGTGCTGGTCCGGCGGGAGAAGTTCGGCGACGATCGCCGCCGCCGGCACCCCGTGGTGCCCGCTCATCTGTTCGCGGGTGAGCTGGTACTCGATGGCCCAGGTGGTCCAGGAACGGTTCACCGCCGGGGTGGAATCGATCAGCGTGCCGTCCATGTCGAAGATGACGGCGGCGAAGTCGCGGCCGCCGAAGAAGCCGGTCGCCTCATCGGGCTGCGGACTGGGCATGGGTGTCTCCGATCTGGTCTGGCTCCGACACCGATGTCGTGCACTGCGTACGGGGCCAGCCTGCCATGCACACCTGCGCCGACGGCGGGTGCGTCCGGCGTACCGACCGCTGGTTCAGTCTCGTCGGCGCACCCAGCGGGCGAACAACGTTCCGTCGTGGTGCAGCAGCCGGGCGAGGTCGAAATCGCGTTGGAGTGTCCGGTCGTCGATCGCCAGCCGGGAGCCGGTACCGAGGACCGTCTTCGGTGTCGTGGTCAGGCAGAGTTCGTCGACCAGGTCGGCGGCCAGCAGCCGCCCGAGGGTACGCGGCCCGCCCTCGCTGAGGATCCGGTCGTGTCCGCGCTGCCGCAGGGCGGTGACGGCCGCGGCGAGGTCGAGCTCGTCGTCGCCGGCGATGATCAGTTCGGCTGCTTCGGCCAGTCCGGTGGTGGGTGTGGCAGCGGCGGGGACGATCAGCAGCGGGGTGGTGCCGGTGAAGGCCGGGCCGGCGGGATCCAGTCGCCCGGAGTTGCTGAGGATCGCCAGCCGGGTCCCGGGGTCGGCACCGAAGGCCGCTCGCAGGGCGATCTGCTGCTCGGGGATCCGGAGCGGTCCGTACCCCTCGGCACGGATGGTGCCGGACCCGACCAGCACCACCTGCGCCTGCGCGCGCAAGGTCCACAGGACCTCCTGGTCGGCGGGACTGGTGAGGGCACCCACGTGTCCGTCGAGCTGGGCCGCCCCGTCGAGGCTGGCGACCATGTTCGCCCGCAGGTACGGCCCCGGCCCTCTCTCGTAGGCCGAAACCGGGTCGATCGTGACCGGCTCGGGGAGGAGTTGCTGCACGGGCCCAGATTAGGTTCCGATCGCGGACGGGTGGCTCTGGCTCGCGGGGCTGACCGCCGGTCGGCGTCGGCATCGGCGCGCCCGCAGCGCCCGGGCGTCGATGATCATGCTGTGAGTCAGTGATGGCGCGGTGAATGCCTCCGACTCCGTCCACAGACCCTTGGGATAACTCACCGGTAACCCCGCGCTGTACACCCGTTGCAGGTGGCTGTCAAACAGTCCCAGGAGTCGATCAGACCACTCGAAGAAAGTTTCTACCCACAATCCGCTGTGATCGTTTCCCCTAGTCAAATGCCACTTCTCAGTGTAATCCGGTGACTTGTCCCCACCTACGTGAACAGGCGATGCACAACTCGCCGGAGTGTCTCCACACCTTTCCCCCGGTTGTCCACAATGCCTGTGGACAACCGTGTTGGTGGGTCGCCCTCCGAGGACTACGGTGGGCCGAGTTCAGATCAACCACAACTGTGTCCGGCGCGCTGACCAGGCGATGTCAGAGCTCCTGCCTACGCTGGAAGTATCGCATCGCAGGAGGCCTCCGAGCCGGCGCAGACGGTGGTCTGTTCTGCCGTCACGACGGCATCCGGGGTTCCACATGGAAGGAGTTTGGCGTTGAGCGTTGCAGAGGTTCGCAGCTTCGAATCCGCACCGCCCCCACCGGACCGGACTCCCCCACAGGATCTTGCCGCCGAGCAGAGCGTGCTCGGGGCGATGATGCTCAGCAAGGATGCGATCGCCGACGTGGTCGAGGTCGTGAAGGGCGCCGACTTCTATCGCCCGGCCCATGAGTTCATCTACGAGGCGATCCTCGATCTCTACGGCCGGGGTGAGCCGGCCGACGCGATCACGGTGGCCTCGGAGCTGACCAAGCGCGGTGAGATCGGCAAGGTGGGCGGCCACCCGTACCTGCACGATGTGATCGCCTCGGTCTCGATCGCGGCGAATGCCGGCTACTACGCCCAGATCGTCCGGGACAAGGCGATCTTGCGGCGGCTGATCGAGGCGTCCACCCGGATCGCCCAGATGGGGTACGAGGGCGCCGGTGACGTGGCCGATCTGGTCGATGAGGCGCAGGCGACCATGTACTCGGTGGCCGATGGCAAGACCAGCGAGGACTATCAGCCGCTGAGCGAGCTGATGGAGTCCACCCTCGACGAGATCGAGGCGATCGCCAACCGATCCGGTGAGATGGCCGGCGTACCGACCGGCTTCGTCGAGCTGGACGAGCTGACCAACGGTCTGCATCCGGGGCAGATGATCATCCTCGCCGCCCGCCCGGCAATGGGGAAGTCGACGCTCGGCCTGGACCTGGCGCGGGCCTGTTCGATCAAGAACGGGATGACCTCCTGCATCTTCTCCCTGGAGATGGGCAAGTCCGAGATCATCATGCGCCTGCTCAGCGCGGAGGCGAAGATCGCGCTGAACAACATCCGCAAGGGCATGATGACCGACGACGACTGGGCCCGGCTGGCGGCGAAGATGTCCGACATCTCCGAGGCCCCGCTGTTCATCGACGACTCGCCGAACCTGACCATGATGGAGATCCGGGCGAAGGCGCGCCGATTGAAGCAGCGTCACGACCTGAAGCTGATCCTGATCGACTACATGCAGCTGATGACCTCGGGCAAGAAGGTCGAGTCCCGGCAGCTGGAGGTCTCGGAGTTCTCCCGCCAGATCAAACTGCTGGCCAAGGAACTCGAGGTGCCGGTGGTCGCCATGTCCCAGCTGAACCGTGGTCCCGAGCAGCGCAACGACAAGAAGCCGATGCTCTCCGATCTGCGCGAATCCGGCTCCCTGGAGCAGGACGCCGACATGGTCATCCTGCTGCACCGCGAAGATGTCTACGACAAGGAGTCGCCCCGCGTCGGCGAGGCCGACTTCATCGTCGCCAAGCACCGCAACGGCCCGACCAAGACCATCGGTGTCAGCTTCCAGGGCCACTACAGCCGGTTCGCCGATATGCAGCACTGATTGGATTCGCACCCTACGTCAGGTGTCGCGGTCGATTCGATCAAGAAGATCCGAACCTGTTTGCGATCGAGCCACGATTCGGCGGCTGCCAACATCCACGCAACCGAAGATCGGCGTCGCAGCGCGGTCGGTTTGGCTCAGGCCAGGACGGCGACGCCGAGACTGGCGAGGATGCCGAACACGATCGCCCAGACGATGATGCCGATGCCCTGCCAGATCAGCACCTTGGTGGTCGAGGCGCCGAGACCGACGAGCGCCGGGGCGGTGAACTGGTTCGGTACGACCATCTGACCGATCAGGCCAACACCCGGTACGCCGAACCGGTCGACCAACTTCTTGATCTTCAGCTGCCGCGGGGTGGACACGCGTTTCTGATCGAAACTTCCGCGGGCCTTGCCTGCACCGACGACCAGCAGACCGGTGCAGATGAAGTTTCCGATCGCTGCCACGATGATCGCCACGGCGAGCGGCAGACCGGCAATCACACCGAGCGCCGAGGCCCCGTGGGACTCCAGGAACGGGATGGCGCCGACCCCGGCAACCACCAGCACCTGGATGATCTCCGGCACGGTCGACATGAATTGCTGGATGGACTCGATCACTGATCTCTCCTGGGTCCCTGAGGGGTTGGTTCGTTGACAGGAACCAGCCTCTCCCGAGACATCGCGTTCGAGCCGTGTACCGAACATCAGCTGGGCTGAGCGGCTACGCGGTGCACGGTGACATCCGTCATGTATGCCGCGTCCGCCGACGACCTCGAGTCGAAGGAGCGCTCTCCGACCGTCGTTCGAACCGGACCTGCCCGATTCGGCCGGGGCAACTGCTCGGCCGATCGGGGTGTCAGTGGGCCACTGAAGACTAGGGCCATGGCTGACGACGATTGGGTACGCGCGGGCTCCGATGAACACCGGGCGCGGGAACGACGACGTAGCCGGCAAAGACTGCAGCCCGTCCCGGACCCGGTCAGCATTGCCGATGCGATTCGCCAGGGACGGTCCGGTATGCAACGAGCTGTGATGGTCACTGGCGTGATCACTCGGCTGGCGGAGAAGCGCACTGATCACGATGAACCTTGGGCGATCATGGAGATCACCGATGAGACAGGTGCGATCGATGTCCTGGTCTTTCCCCTGGCCCATGCTCGGACACAATGGAACGGGCTGGCCTCGGGCGCCCGCGTGCAGGTCTTTGGGAACGTCAGCGACCGTCCCGATGCGGTACCGGAGATCGCCGCCAAAGCGGTTTCCAGCCGGCTTCCTGAGGAATCCGAGGGACGGAAAGATGCTTGAAATGACTCCGAGTGATCGATTCGACCTTCATCGCCACGTTCATGAAGCGGGCCAGAATCACCCACTGTGCCGCGACAGCAACGGAATCCGGACTCTACCGATCATTGTTCTCCCGGGCATCCGGACGGTCACCACACCGCGAGCAATTTCACCGACCCCGAGACGAGCTATTCCGCCGACGGGGCCGCTGATTACGGTGTCGCTGCCGGCACCCCGATCAAGCCCCGCCTCAACGGGCCGTCCAATCTGGAGTTGAAGGTTTCCAAAGTCGCACCCTCCTGTTCCGGAGGCGGCGGTGGCACCGGTGTCCAGGTCGAGGTGAGCGAAGGATCGGAGGTGATCGGCTTCGTCTCCTACCTGCACCTTTCCGATGTGGATGTGGAGGTGGGCGACGTGGTCGACTCCGACACCGTGCTGGGTGAGATCGGGACCGGCTACACCCAGGACGAGAACTGCTGGACCGGACCGCACCTGCACCTGGAGGGGTTCAACCGAGCCGATTACAGCTGCTGGGCCACCCCCTCCAGCGTCAGCGCGGGTTCGACCCTCGGACGCATCGGCGGCAGCGATGTCGGTCAGGCCGGGACGGCCTGCCCCTGACCTCTTGGGGGCCGGCTGCACAACCCGGCCCACTCCGCGGACCGGCACCGCCGGGCGTCCACCGCTCGGCGGTGCGGCAGGTCTACCCACATCCGCCGCTACTCCGCGTCGGGTCGCCGAGCCTTCAACCGCGCGTTCTCCGCGCTGACCTCGCGATAGGTCTCCCGCTCCCGGCGCAGCCACTCCGGCGGATCCGCCAGCAAGGCGCCGATCTGGTCCGAGTCCAGTGCCTCGGTGACACCGGCCCGGGACAGGCCCGAACGCGAGACCCCGAGCTTCTGCGCCACGACGTCGCGCGGGTACGGGCCGTTGGCCCGCAGCTCGATCAGCCACTGCGGCGGATCTGCCCGGAGTGCATCCAGTTCCGCCCGGGTGATCGACGTCTGCTGGAACTCCGCCGGCGCGGCAGGCAGGTAGATCCCAAGCTTGCCGGCAGCGGTCGAGGGCTTCATGGTCTGGCTCACTCCCCCACACTATCCGCGCCGGGAGTAGCCTGCCTGGGGTGACCGATCAGCCCGACCCGCCAGCCGCGCCGCTTCGGATCGGTTTCGTCCCCGGAGTCACCTTGACCAAGTGGCGACGGATCTGGTCCGAACGATTCGGCCGCCGCCCCTTGGAGGTGGTCGAGGTCGACGCCGCCGCCCAGCGGGAGGTGCTGGACTCCGGTCAGTTCGACATGTGTTTTGTCCGACTACCAATCGAGCGCGACGACCTGCACCTGATCCCGCTCTACGACGAACTGCCCGTGCTCTGGTTGTCCAAGGAACACCTGCTCAGCGCCTTGGATGAGATCACCGCCGATGACCTCGCCGAGGAGGATGTACGTACCGATCCGAACCCGATGAACATCGACCTGACCGCCGCCCAGCACACGGTGCTGCACGTACCGATGTCGATCGCCCGCACCCACAGCCGTCGCGACCTGACCTATCGGCCGATCGTCGACGCCAACCCGCCCACCATCGGGCTTGCGTGGCGTACCGACAACAACCATCCGATGATCGACGAGTTCATCGGCATCGTCCGCGGTCGGACGGCGAACAGTTCACGGACCGCTCAGGAACGCCAACCCGAGAAGCCCTCGAAGAAGAGCGGCAAGCGGGCGACCGATCGGGACAGACAACAGCGCCGGCGTCCGCGGCACCGGCGCTGATCGACCCGAGGATCCTCAGTGCCAGGTGAACGCCACGATCGCGTTCACCACGGTCACGCCGGCTGCCGCCAGGGCGAAGGTACGACTCGGCTTGTCCTTCTTGTACCGCGCCTTGCCGACCTCGGCCAGACCGACGACGACGATCGCCAGGATCAGCTTCACTGCGATCTTGGCATGGTTCAGCTCGCCCAGATGCCCGACCTCGATGATCCCGACCAGCGCGAGACCGATCAGCAACTGGATCCGGGCCGCCCAGACCTGGACCGGATGTCCGCTCCTCAGCGGGACCACGGCGCCGACGATGATCGCGACAGTGGCGATCATGTGGCAGACATAGAGAATGATGCGCAGCGTGTCCATGGGCGCAATCTACGACGTTCCGCAGCGGAGCCACATGTAGGCACCCCTGCACGGGGTACGGCAGACTGAACTGGTGAGAATCGAGGAGGAACAGATGTCGGAGACGACGATGGACGCGGCCGCCAAGCAGCGGGTACGCGAGGCCCTGCTGGCCCAGTTGCAGGCCCAGCTCGAGGCCTCCCAGGAGAGCATCGCGGTGGAGACCGAGGGGGCGCAGATCGACGAGGAGGACGACCACCGCGAGGACGACACCGCGCAGTCCTACGAGTACGGCGACAAGGCCGGTGTCCTGGAGGAGTTCGCCGCCGGTCAGGAGCAGCGCGCCGAGACCGCCGAGGACCTCGACTTCTCCCTGACCGACGTCGTCCGTCCGGGTGCGATCGTCGGTTTCGACGGCAACCGCTACATCGCCGGCGTGGTCTCCGATGCCTTCGACGTCGACGGCATCACCTATGAGGGGATCTCCGCCGACGCCCCCGCCTACCAGGCGCTGGAGGGCAAACACCTCGGCGACGGCTTCTCGATCGGCGACCGGGGTCACACCATCGACTTCCTGGCCTGACCTCCGGGCCGCCCGCCCGATCAATCAGCCCGATCAGTCAGCCCGATCAATCAGTATGCGTGGAAACCCGCGTGGCGGGCTGGAGGTCATAGGCGGCCTGTGCCGTCTCCGGACGCCGCCCGTCGTTCAGCAGGCGATCCCACTGACTCTCGGTCTGCGCCCGGATGTCGTCGACGGTGCTGGCCGGTAGTACATGGCGATAGGCCGTGTCCTTGCCGGCCAGTACGTCGAGGGTCACCTGGTAGACCTCTTCGGGATCGAACTGCTCGTGCGGGAACGCCAACTTCGCGTAATCGACCGACCGTGCGGCCGGATCGTCGATCCAGGACTTCCAGGTCTCGAACATGGTGTCGTTGAAGCCGGTCAGGAACGGTCCGGGATTGATCGTGGCGATCTGCGCCCCGTGTTCGGCGAGCTCCTGGTCCAAGGCATCGGCGATTGCTCCACGGCATGTTTCGATCGGGAGTAGGCACCGGTGAAGAGATCGGCGGTCAGCCCGGCCACGGAGGACATGAAGATGATCTTCCCGCCACCCTTTGCGATCATGTTCTTGGCGATCCCCTGGGTGAGCAGGACCGGTCCGAAGACATTGACCTCGAACTGCCGGCGAAGATTCTCCGCCGGGATGTCCACCGCTGAGCCACCTTCGGCGATGCCGGCATTGTTCAGCAGGACGTCGACATCCCACCCCCAGGCCTTGCGCCGATCGCCTTCGTCGGTCACGTCGAGCTTCTCGATCCGAAGGTCGACTCCCCGTGCACTCGCCTCGGCGCGCAGCGCGCCGACCTGGGCGATGATCTCCACACCGGCGATCACCTCGCTGCCCTGTTCAGCCAATCGCAGCGCCACTTCCTTGCCGAAGCCGCTGCCTGCACCTGTGATCAGGTACGTGCTGGACACGATGATCACTTCCCGTCGATAGAGGACGCGGTGTTCCCGCTCCTCCACCATGGCACGGTGGACAAACCAGCCACTCCGGTGGGGCTCAGCTGTAGAGCACCCGGAACCGTTCCAGCACGACCGGCATGTCGGGGCTGAAACCGCCGTGGGAGAACTCGGTGAAGAACCGTCGGTGCTCGGTCTGCCAGTGTGCCAGCGACCGGTCACCCTCTCCCTCGAGACGGGCGTGTTCGGCATCGACCTGGTCGAACGGGCGTACCTCCACCGCGGTGGTACGGATCAGCGCCCGCGGCCGACCGCGACCGTCGACCACGATCCCGAGGTCACCGACACTCGGCACCGGCTCGTCGGCGGCCTGGTAGTCGGCCAGTGCGGAGGCGGTCGCCGTCTTCACCCCGTCGACGATCAGTTCGGCCAACGCGTCCTGCTGTTCGGGCGTACCGCCGAAGGCCATGGTGGGCGGCGGCAGGGTTTCACCGGTGGTGACGCCGAGGTAGCCGGGCAGCGGATTCGCCCGGGTCGCCAGGTGCGCCCCGGCCCAGAACTCGGCGACCAGATCGGGTCCCGGGCTCCCGGGCTCCGGAGCATTGTCGTCCGAAATCGCCATCAGCCCTGGTAGTCCTCGACCTCCGCGGCCGGTCGCAGCTTCGCGTCATCGGGGTCGCGGCCGTACTGCCGGTCGGCCTGCCGCTGCCGCAACAGGTCCCACAACTGGTCGAGCTGGGTCTCCAGGGCAGCGATCCGCTCGTGTTCGGTATCGCTGGAGATCCGCCCGGCCTGCAGGTCGGCGCGCAGCTTCTTCTCCTCAGCGATGGCGTCGGTGATCTGGGAGTGGATCGTCGAATCGTTCGTCATGAACCCATTCTCCTCCTCGCTCACCCTCTTCCACCATCCGGCCGGGTTCCGATCACGTCTGCCACGAACCGACCACACTCGTCCGTCGATCGGATCCGTCCAGGACGATCGGCAACCCGGCCAGGCGGAACCACTGGGGTTCGAACCATCCCGTCACCTGGTCGACCAGACCGTCGCGGTCGACCCGCAGCACCTGGAACTGGAACGCCTCGAACTGGGAGCCCTTGCGCAGGTACATACCGACCGCGGGTTGTCCGTTCGCCCGCGTCGGCAGGTACCGAAGTTGATCCGGGCCATGGCTCGGGCAGTGGGTCCAGGACAGTCGCGCCGACGCCTCGGCGCCGACGTACCACCGGTCGAAGGGCGGCATCTGCCAGGTCACCTCGTCGGCCAGGCTGGCGACCACGGCGTCGAAGTCGTGGTCCTGGAAGGCCGCCACGAATCTTGCGACGGCCACTTTCTCGACCTGCGGATCGACGGCCTCGCCCGTACCGTCCGCGGCTTCGCCGACCATCGCCCGTGCCCGGTGCAGAGCGGAGTTCACCGCGGCCACCGTGGTCTGCAGCGTTTCGGCCGTCTCCGCCGCGCTGTAGCCGAGGACTTCCCGCAGCAACAGCACTGCCCGCTGATTCGCGGTGAGCTGTTGGAGGGCGGTGGTCCAGGCGATCGTGATGTTCTCCTGGGCCAGGAACCGCTCCTCCGGGGTCGGGTTCGCGCCCTGCCACAGGTACGACTCCGGCAGCGGCTCGACCCAGTTGACGTCACTGCGCAGGTTCAGTGGCGCGATCGGGTCCCCGGCAGGAGTGCCCAGATCCGTCGGCAGCACCCGCCGGGAACTCGACGCGAGCGCGTTCAGACAGGCATTGGTGGCGATCCTGTACATCCAGGTCTTCACCGAGGCCCGGTGGTCGAAGGCACCGAATCCGCGCCAGGCCCGGAGATAGGTCTCCTGGACCAGGTCCTCGGCCTCCGTCGTGGAGCCCATCATCCGATAGCAATGCGCCAGCAGCTGTGCCCGCAGCGGCCCGGCCGCGCTCTCGAAGGCTGCCTCGTCGGTGCTCATGCCCCATTCTCCCCTTTTGTCCGTCGCCGGCGTTGCCGGGTTCGGCGGCGGATCAGTTCGACTCGGCCGCCGCGCTCGGATCGAAGTACATCCACTCCCAGACGTGGCCGTCCAGATCGGTGAAGGCACGCGAATACATGAATCCCAGGTCCTGGCTGCAGTTGCGCACCTCGGCGGCGCCGAGGCCGATCGCCTTGTCGACCTGCTGATCGACCTGGTCTCGCGAGTCGGCCGACACGCAGAGCAGTTGCTCGTGGGTACCTGGCTCGTGCGGACGCCCGTCGTGGAAGGAGTTGAAGTAGCTGCGTTCCAGCAGCATGACGTGGGTGTTGGAGTTCACCCGCATGGTGTGCGCCTTCCCCTCCTGGCACATACCCGGGTCGAACTCGTACCCCAACTCGACGAAGAACTGCTGTGCCTTGGCGGTGTCGACGACGGGAAGGTTGATGAAGGTCATCTGGTTCTGCATGGTCGTACCTCTCGGGTCTCGGCGCTGCCGGTTCGCTGCGCCCTCATCACTACAGACCGGCCAGGTACGCCGAACTCATCGCACTCGGCTGACATTCTTTTCGCCATGGTGCCCGGGGCCCACCGACATGTACCCCGGCCCTCGCCCGGGGTACATGATCATCGGCCTCACCGGATCAACTGATCAGGAACTCCTCGAACTGGCCGTAGTCGTTGGTGAAGCTCAACGTGGTCGTCCCCGGGGTGACGTGGTTGCTCATCGCCACCTCGAAGGGCAGCTTGCCCGTGACACACTCACCCTCGGCCAGGAAGACCTCGCGCGGGAACCCCTCGTCGTCACTGATCATCTCGGACTCGATCCCGTCCCAGGGCTTCACCTGCCGCCCTTCGGTGCCCTCCTGGCTGACAGTGAAGTCGTCGTGGGTGACCGTCACCACACCATCGCGATCACCGGCCGGGAGGTCGTCCAGGCAGACCTGCACCTCCGCCACCATCGCCTGCAGCACATGGTCGCCGAGACCGGAGTAGCGCACCTCCTCGAGCTGGATGGTGAGCGCCTCGTCCGCTGGCGCCGCCTGTGCCGGCACGGCTCCCAACCCGAAGGCTCCCAATGCAGCGATGGGGGCAACCAGTGCGGTGATCTTCTGCGGCATGCTCATCGTTCTCCCTCTCCTCGCAGCCGACCTCGGTGGCCGGTCCTACTGAATGCGATGTCGATCCACCCGGATCGGTTCGCTGGCGAGTGGGCCCAACCACCACGAGATCGCCGATCAGCCCGCTGTCGCAGCCTCAGATCGCTGTCCGGATGGTGAACAAACACTCCTGCCGAAACGAGACAGGGCTGCCCTGAGCCCACCCGGTTACGATGCGCTGATGGACCGCAAGGTGTTGATCCTCAGTGCCAGCGTCGGCTCCGGCCACAACAGTGCCGCCGCCGCGCTGGAGACTGTGCTGCGCAACAGCAACGACGTCACCCAGGTCCGCCGGGTCGACGTGCTGCAGACCACCCCGGACCTCTACCGCACCCTCTATGACGACGCCTACTTCAAACTGGTCGAGGCCGCGCCATGGCTGGTGAGCTGGCAGTACGACCTGAACGAACCGCCGTTCAAGCTCGGTGGCACGGCCTCGATCTGGGACCGGCTGAACACCACCGCGATCTCCCGGTCGATCCGCGAGTTCCACCCCGACCTGATCCTGTGCACGCACTTCCTGCCTGCCCGGTTGATCTCGCTGCTGCAGACCCGGGGCGTCCTTCACACCCGGATGGCGGTGATCACCACCGATTACGACTTCCAGGGTCTGTGGTTGCCGAACACGTTCTCCCGCTTCTTCGTGGCCCGCGAGGAGACCCGACAACATCTGATCACCCTCGGCGTACCCGCTGACCGGGTGGCCACCTCCGGCATCCCGGTGCGCCACGAACTCGGCCGTCCGGTCGACCGCCCCGCCGTGCTCGACCGGTTCGGCCTGAGTGGAGAGGTGCCGGCGGTGCTGGTGTCCGCCGGTGCCGCCGGGGGTGCATATGCGACCACGATCGTGCAGCAACTGCTGCACCGGCCCGAACCCTTCCAGGCGGTCGTCGTGTGTGGTCACAATGCCGAGCTGAGGCAACAGGTGGATGCCCTCGTGGCCGGACACACCGATCGGTTCACGGTGCTCGGCTACACCACCGAGATGCCCGATCTGATGCGTGTGTGCGATCTCTTCGTCGGCAAACCCGGGGGGCTCAGCGCCTCCGAGTGCATGGCCGCCGGACTGCCGATGGCACTGATCGATCCGATCCCCGGCCAGGAGGAGCGCAACAGCGACTACCTGCTGGAACGTGGTGCTGCGATCCGCTGCAACTACGACACGACGATCGGCTGGAAGGTCGGTGAGCTGCTGGGCGACCCCGAACGACTCACCCGGATGTCGGCCGCCGCCGCAGCGACCGGTCGGCCGCATGCGGCCGGTACCGTCGTCTCGCAGATGCTGACCGATACCGATGACTCCTTGTGGATCAGTCATGGCGCCCAGCGTTCTCTCCTGCTCGCCAGCGAGGACGGGCTTGCGGAGCTGGATGCCTCCCGCCGCGTGACCGCCCTGCACGATCCCGAATCCGGGCGTTCGCTGGCGCTGATCACCAGGTCCCAGTTGGATTCCTTGCAGCGCGCCACCCGTACCGACCATCCGCAGGAGATGACCGTCGACCGGTCGAGGATGCGTGGCCTGCGGAGCCTGCGGGTGGACCCGTTCCTGCTGCTCACCCTGCACCAGATGCTGGGTGACCGATCGCAGATGACCTTCAGTCTGAGCTGACCCTGGGCCTCCGCTCGGGCAGCACCCGGGGCAGGAGTCGGACCATGATCACCATGGCCACCAGTTCGACCAGGGTCTGGGTCACCACCACCAGTGGCGCCATCGACAGACTCTGCGGCAACGCCAGCGCCAGCGGCAGCACGACCAGGGAGTTCCGGGTGACCCCACTGAAGATCAGCGCCCGACCATCGGCTGCCGGCAGCCGGGCCATCCGGGCCGTGGCCAGACCGATCAGGTTCATGATCACGACGAAGGCCGCATAGACACAGACAACCTGCCACAGCTGCCCGAGCCGTTCACCTACTCCGCGGATCTGGGAGCCCACCACCGTTGCCAGGGTGATCATGAGCAGCGGCACCATCGCCGCCTGCATCAACTCCTCGAGCTGACGGGCGAGGCCGAGGCGGAGCCGCTGGACCACGGCCGCGGCGGCCAGCGGCAGCAGGATCAACAGGCAGAAGGCCCGGAGGAAGGGCTGCGGGTCGATCATCGCGACGGCGCTCGGTCCGAGGAACAGGACGAAGCAGACCGGTAGCAGCACCAGCTGCCCGATCATCAACAGCGGTGTCACGGCCAGCAGTTTGTCCGCAGACCCTCCGACCAGTCGGCTGAAGACGATCACATAGTCGACGCACGGAGCCAACAGCACCAGGAGCATTCCGACCAGCAATGCCCGGTCGGCAGCGACGAACCGGGAGAGACCGAAGACGATCAACGGCACCAGCACGAAGTTGAGCACGCTCAGCGAGCCGAGAAAGCGCAGGTCGGTCCAGGCTGCACCCAAGCGGTCGAACGGCACGCTCAGGAAGGTGGCGAACAACAGCAGGCCCAGGGCCGGCTCGATGGCCACCTCGGCAATCCGGGCTCCGGGCAGGAACCACCCGCCGAGGATTCCGGCACCGATGGCCACCAGGTACAGCATCACCTGATGGCGTTCGGCGAGGGCGGCGAACCGGGACACATCCCGATCCTAAGGAATCGGCGTGCCCGGGGTGCTCGGAGCCGAGCTACGCGATCGACGGCCTGCCGGGCCGTCGCCGATCGAGGATCTCCGACGGGTCGGTCGACAGCGGGTACAGGGAGGTCTCGATGTGATGCCGGTTATGACATCGCTGTCACCATGTGTGAAGCTAGCACAGCCGCAGTGACCTGCACCACCCTCGGCATGATCAAGGAGCCCGACGACGTGCGATCCAGGAGAATCACAGGATGAGCGAAACGACCACCGTGACCCCCCAACGACGGGTGACCCTGGCACAGGTGGCCGAACACGCCGGAGTCAGCCTGAAAACGGCCTCCCGCGCACTCGGCGGCGAACCGCATGTCACCGATCAGACCCGTCAGCGGGTGCTGTCGGCGGCCACCACGCTCGGCTACCGCCGCAACACCGCAGCCAGCCTGTTGGCCAGCGGCCGGGTGGCCGAGCTGGTCGGGCTGGTCACCGGTGATCTGACCAACCCGTTCTACGCCGCCCTGGCTCAGGGCCTGGAGGACGTGATCGATCCGGCCGGGGTGCAGCTGAACGTCGCCAGCACCCGGGAGGATCCCGAACAGGAGTGGCGACTGGTCCGCGACCTGGCCGATCTTCGGGTACGCGGCCTGGCGATCGTCTCGGCGATGGATGATCATTCCCGCTATGCCGAACTGCAGGCCCGCGGAATCGAATTGATCTTCGTCGACCGGCCGGCCCAAGGCGTCAGCGCCTGCTCGGTGATCTCGGACAACCTCGGTGGCGGCCGGGCCGCCGCGACGCACCTGCTGCAGCACGGACACCGCCGGATCTCCTTCGTGGGTGACTATTCCTGGCTGCACACCTATCGGCAGCGAGTCGACGGCATGGGCCAGGTACTCGACCCCGAGGCCCCACAGTGGCGGGAACTGATCCGCGACGGGGCCCATGACTCGGCCACTGCTCGTCGCCATGTACTCGAACTCGAATCGAGCGACCAGCCGCCGACGGCCTATGTCGCCGGCAACAATCGGGTCCTGCTGGGCATCCTCGAGGCGTTGAGCACCACCCGGGAGGATCGCCCGATGCCCGCGGTACTCGGTTTCGACGATGTCGAATGGGGGCCGGTGATGCAGCTCAGCGTGGTGGCGACCGACCCGTACCGGATGGGGCGTCTGGCCGGGGAACAACTGGTCGCAGGCCCGAGCGCCACCGAGGAACCGCTGGTCGTACCGACATCGCTGATCGCGCGCGGTTCCGGGGAGCGGCAGTCGTGACCCAGCCGGCCCGAGCTGTTGCTGCACAATGACGCCATGACATCGTCACACCCCGACAGCATCGGTTTCATCGGTGTCGGAGAGATCGCAGCAGCCATGGTCGACGGCCTGTGCAGACAGCAGGATCCGCCGATGATCATCCTCTCCCCGCGTGGGGCGGACACCTCGGCGAGGCTGGCATCGGCCCATCCGAACGTGAGCGTCGCGGCCGACAACAGCGCCGTCGCCGAACAGTCCTCGACGGTGGTGCTGGCGGTACGACCGGACCAGGTCCACGATGCCCTGTCCGGTCTGGTCTTCGGCCCCGGAACGACCCTGATCAGCGCGGTGGCCGCGACATCGATCGCCACGCTCACCGGTCTGGTCGGTGACGCGGTGACGATCACCCGCTCGATCCCGATGCCCGCGGTCCGGCACGGTTGCGGGGTGACCGCGATCCATCCCGACGAACCGGTGACCAGCAGCTTCTACGAGACCCTCGGCACCGTCGTCCCGGTGGATTCCGAGGATGCCTTCTCGACCCTCTCGGTGTGCAGTGCGACCGTCTCGACCATGCTGGGTTACCTGGCCGAGATCGGCGCCTGGGCCGGTGAGAACGACGTGGAGCCTGAAGCCGTCGACGCGTACCTGAAGGGCATCTTCGCCGGAGTCGGGGAGGAGATCGCCGACCCCGCCACCGGCCTGGACGAGCTGGCGAAGGGGCACGAAACCCCCGGGGGACTGAACGAGCAACTGCGTACAAGTTGGTTGACCCGGCAGAACCGGTCGGCATTGCGAACCGCCCTGGATGCGGTCCGGCGCCGGACCACCCAGGGCCTGACCACCCAGGGCCTGACCACACAGGGCAGGGGGCCGAACGGCTCTACACTGACCAGCCGTGGACACCCTCCGACGCATCGCCTATCAGGGCGAACCCGGCTCCAACTCACACACGGTGTGCGCCAAGTACTACCCGGACGCAGAAGCCATCCCCTGCGCCTCCTTCGAGGATGTCTTCGCCCTCGTCGGTACGGGCGGCGCCGAGCTTGCCATGATCCCGATCGACAACTCGATCGCCGGCCGGGTGGCCGACATCCACCAGTTCCTGCCGACCTCGGGTCTGCACATCATCGCCGAGCACTTCCTGCCGATCCGGTTCCACCTGATGGCGCTTCCCGGTACCTCACTGGACCGGATCGAGACCGTGCACAGCCACATCCACGCCCTTGGACAGTGCCGGGCATTTCTGCGTACCCACCGATTGACCCCGGTGATCTCCGGCGACACCGCCGGGGCCGCCCGGGAGACCAGGGAGGCCGGTCTGGTCAGCCAGGCTGCGATCGCACCGGAACTGGCCGCCGACATCTACGGGCTGGAGATCCTCGAACGCGATGTCGAGGACGAGGCCCACAACACAACCCGTTTCGTCGTCCTCTCGCGCGACCTGGTGGAGGCAGCCCCGGACAACGGACCGGTGGTGACCAGTTTCGTCTTCCGCGTCCGCAACCTGCCCGCGGCGCTGTACAAGGCGCTCGGCGGGTTCGCCACCAATGGCGTGAACATGACCAAACTAGAGTCCTACATGGTCGACGGGCAGTTCACCGCCACCCAGTTCCTGGCCGAGGTGGACGGTCACCCCGCACATCAGGGTGTCCGTCGGGCACTGGAGGAACTGCGCTTCTTCACCCATGAGGTGAAGATCCTCGGCGTCTACCCCGCCGCACCCGACCGCGTGTCCTGACATCACGGCAACACGCCGAGAACGACCGGCTTCGACCCATCGCGGCCGATCGAGGCAGCTCAGCGCAGGACGCTGGACAGCAAGAGACTGGTCTCGCTGTTGATCACGCCGTCGATCGACCGGATCTGACCGAGCAACCGGTCGAAGTCACCCAGATTGGCGGTCCGCAGTTCGGCCACCAGATCCCAACTGCCGTTGGTGCTGTGCAGGGAGGTGATCTCGGAGAAGCCCCGCAACCGCCGGATCACCGCATCGATGCTGCGTCCCTCGACCTCGATCAGCGAGACCGCGTGGATGGTCAACGGGTCGGCCTCCCCGCGTACCCGCGCGGTGAAGCCGATGATCGTCCCCTCCTCGACCAACCGGGCGATCCGGGCACCGACCGTGGCCCGGGAGACCCCGAGCTGGCGGGACAGTGCAGCAGTGCTGGCCCGACCATCCTCCCGCAGCGCCGAGAGCAACCGACGATCCAGATCATCCAGAGCCATGGCCGCACTCTACTTCACAGATTGACCAACAAGAGCTATCGATCTGTGCAGAATCCTGCGATAAGTCGATCACTCTTGCGGTTGCCCTTGCACATCGACCAAATCTAGCCTTGAAGGACCGTCGGCCGGCGAGGTTGCCGCCCCCGGCGTACCCTGCGAGATCCCGAGCTGCGAGGAGCGACCATGACCACCTTCGTCGACGTACCCAATATGGTCCGTTGGATCAGCGACCGCGGTGTCGCGAACATCATCGGCGGCATGGCCGAGTACATCCGGTCTGATTTCACGCGCTGGGAGCACTTCGACAAGACCCCGCGGGTCGCCAGCCACACCCCCTTCGGCGTGATCGAGCTGATGCCGACCAGCGACGGGGAGACCTACGGCTTCAAGTACGTCAACGGCCACCCCGCCAACCCGGCTCGCGGCTTCCAGACCGTCACCGCCTTCGGGGTGCTGGCCGATGTGCACAACGGTTACCCCACCTTCCTGACCGAGATGACCCTGTTGACCGCGCTACGCACCGCCGCCACCTCCGCTGTGGCCGCGAAGGCCCTGGCTCGCCCGGACTCGCAGGTGATGGCGATGGTCGGCGCCGGTTCGCAGTCGGAGTTCCAGGCCCTGGCGATGCGGGACGCGCTGGGCATCGACACCCTCCGGGTCTTCGACGTCGACCCTGACGCGACCGCGAAACTGGTTCGCAACCTCGAACCCCTGGGATTCACGATCACCGTCTGCGGATCGGCCGCCGAGGCGACCCGTGGCGCCGACATCGTCACCACCTGTACGGCCGACAAGGCACTGGCCACGGTCCTGCACAATGCCGATGTCGTTCCCGGGATGCACCTGAACGCGATCGGCGGGGACTGCCCGGGCAAGACCGAACTCGATCCGCTGATCCTCGACCGGTCGGAGGTGAAGGTCTTCGTCGAATATCCGCCGCAGACCTTCATCGAGGGTGAGATCCAGCACAAGAGCCCCGACTTCGGTGTCACCGAGCTCTGGCAGGTCCTGACCGGTGCGGTTCCGGGCCGCGACAGCGAAGAGCAGATCACCCTCTTCGACTCGGTCGGTTTCGCCGTCGAGGACTTCTCCGCGCTGCGCTACCTGCGCGACGATGTCACCGGTACCGACCTCGCCGACGAGATCGATCTGATCGCCGCACCTGAGGATCCGAAGGATCTGTACGGTCTGGTCGGCGCGTTCTCCCCGGTCGGCTGAGTGATGCAGCGTCAGGCACCGGGGGCGGTGATCATGATCCGCCCCCATCACTTCCGACCCAATCCGCAGACCCGTGCCGACAATGCTTTCCAGTCCCCCACCGACCGCTCACCGCGCGCTGTCGCCGCGACCGCCTTCGCCGAGGTGACCGCCGCTGCCGAACGCCTGCGTGGAGCCGGGGTCGAGGTCCATCTGTTCGACGACCATGATCACGGACGCCCCGACAGCGTCTTCTGCAACAACTGGTTGTCGACCCACGCCGATGGCCAGGTCGGGCTTTTCCCGATGTATGCGCCGAATCGTCGCAGCGAGCACCGGTCCGACGTGCTGGAGTTCCTCCGTACCCACTATCGCGTCGGCCGGGTCACCGACTACTCGCCCCTGCAGGCCGAGGAGGTCTTCCTCGAGAGCACCGGCGCGATGGTTCTCGATCATGAGTTCCGGACCGCCTACACCGCCCGCTCGCATCGCGCCGACCCGTACCTGCTGGAACGGTTCTGCACCGACTTCGGCTACCGTCCGGTGATCTTCGACGCCCTGGACGGCGCCGGCGTGCCGATCTACCACACGAACGTGATGATGGCGATCGGCACCGAGTTCGCGCTGATCGGGCTGGATGCGATCGCCGACCCGGCCCGCCGTACCGAGGTCGCCCTCGGACTGTCCGCCGACGGTCGACGAGAGATCGTCGAGCTCTCCATCGAGCAGTTGCAGCAGTTCGCCGGTAACGCCCTGGAGCTGAGTGCCGGCAGCCATCGCATCCTGGCCATGTCCACGACAGCCCTGGCCGCCCTGACCGCCGATCAGCGACGGGTGATCGAGAAATCGGCCGAGATCGTCGCCCTGTCGGTGCCGACGATCGAACTGGCCGGTGGTTCGGTGCGGTGCATGCTGGCCGGGGTGCACCTGCCACCCCGCGACGACCCGCGCGCACCGACCTCGGCCGATCAGCACCAAGTTGATCATGGATCGGTTGACGGAGGACCGGTTGATCATCACCACGACCGGGAGTGCGCCGACAGCTGAGGACAGACGCGAGGGCCCGGGTGTCGATCACCCGGACCCTCGTGCAGTTTTCGGTCAGCCCCTGTTCGCCCAGCGAACCGAACCGATCAGTGGGCCTGGATCGCATCGTCGAGGGAGAAGGTCTCGACCTGGCCGAGCCCGGAGTCCCAGACGACCTCGTTGTCGGCGATCGTGCTCCCGTGATTGACCCGGATCGGCAGGTTGCCCTCGGCGCACTCGCCGACCCGGTAGCTGCCACGCTCGGGGAAGTCTCCGGAAGCCTCGTCCGGGCCGGCCTCGATGCCGTCCCAGGCATGTGTGGTCTTGTCGTCGTTCTCCTCGATCACCACACCCCACGGCTGGATGCTGATCTGCGACCACCCGTTGACCGAGGTCGGGTTCTCCGCGGTCACACAGACCTTCGCCGGGACGTTGTAGATCGTGTAGGTGTCCTGTTCGCTGTAGACGATGGCACCGGTCAGCTCGACCGAGTAGTAGTCCTCGCTCTCGACGGGACCGGCGCTGGCCGGGGTGGCGGCCAGGGCGCCTGCGGCCAGAGCGGCCGGGACAGCGGTGGCCAGGGCCAGGGTGCGGAGCTTGGGAGCGTTCATGATGTGCATTCCTTTCGTGGTTTGCCTACAGCTGCTTCGAGTCCCCGCCTGGCCGGGAAGTTCGGAGAAGACCGTGATCTTCCGGCTCCTGACGCCCACCGGCCCGCGTCTCAGGCCGCCGTGGCAGGCTCAGCGACCGATCCGGCAGCGCCACCAACATGGTCCACATCGTGGGATCCGGATCTGCGCCAGCCCGGCTGCCACCGGTCCACCCTGGTCGACGCACACGGATCGTTCCCGGTGGTGCTGCGGCAGAATCCCGCCATGGACGCACCCACTCGCGCCGAACACCTCCGCCGGCTGCTCGACGCCGCAGCCGACCCGGGGATCGCCGCAGGCCAGCAGGCCTACATGAAATCGGCGATGCCCTTTCGTGGGGTACGGATGCCTGCGGTGCGCCGGATCGTCCGGGATGCGCTGGCTCCCCGGTCCGCGATCCCTGCCGGTCCCGGAAAGGTGTCCAGCGATGATCTGTTGCCGATCGCGACCCTGCTGTGGCGCGGTGCGCAGTTCCGGGAGGATCGCTATGCCGCGATCACCGTGCTCGACCTCCCACCGATACGAACCTCACCGGCGACGATCCCGCTGAGCCGGGAGATGATCACCACCGGTGCGTGGTGGGATCTGGTCGATGCCACCGCGAGCCATGTCGCAAAGGTGCTGCTCACCCATCGTGACGAGCTGACTCCGCTGATGTACGACTGGGCCGGTGACGACGACCGCTGGCTGCGGCGATCCGCGATCATCAGTCAGTTGGGTGCGAAACAGCGCATGGACCGGGTGCTGTTGCACTCGGTGATCGAATCGAATCGCACCGATCCCGACTTCTTCATCCGCAAGGCGATCGGTTGGGCGCTGCGCGACTTCGCCCGTACCGATCCCGACTGGGTGCGGGCCCTGACCGACCAGGTGGAGCTGAGTCCGCTGTCGCGTCGCGAGGCCCTGAAGCATCTGCACCTTCCGGTCTGACGACGAGGATCTCCCGCCGCGCGACCGCGCCTCAGCCCGGTAGCTCCGATCAGGTGGACGGTCTCGAAATCGAGGTACGGGCCGGTGCCCGGTCAGTTCGCGCAGCCGGGGCCGGACCAGCTCCCGACATCGCGCCTGCCATCGGCGCTGTTCCCTGTGCTGATCACAGTCCCATCGGCCCTGAGACCGAGAGTATGGGTCGAACCGGCAGCCACGGCGACGATCCGTTGCCAGCTCCCGACATCGCACTGCCCGTGACTGTTGTCCCCCACGGCGACAACCCGGCCGAGCGCATTGATACCCACGGTGTGATGGCTCCCGGCATCCACCGCCACGATGTCCTCCCAGGACTCGATGTCGCAGGCGCCAGCCGCGCCTGACCCGACTGCGACGACCCGTCCATCGCGACGCAGGCCCACGGTGTGCAGATACCCGGCGGAGCTGGCAGTGAGATCTCGCCAGTTCTCGACGGCGCATTGCCCCCGTTCGTTGTTCCCTGCCGCGATGGCCGATCCGTCCGCGCGGACACCGACCGAATGCCAGTCACCGCAAGTGACCGCCACGATTTCTCGCCAGGCTCGTACCTCACACGCCCCGTCGGCTGTGCGGCCAGTCGCGAGCACGGTGCCGTTGGCGGTGAGCCCCAGCGTGCGGCGCCAGCCCGCCGCCACCGAGATGACGTCTCGCCATTCGTGGACGTCGCACTGACGATCGTCACCCCAACCCGTCGCCAGCACCGTGCCATCGGCGCGGAGCCCGACGGTGTGCGACTTCCCGGTATTGGCTGCGGTATGGACATTGCCCGCCGCGACAGCAACGACGTCTCCCCAATGGCCGACTTCGCATTCACCAGCTCGGTTGTCACCGACGGCCAAGACTGTGCCGTCCGGCCGTATGGCGACTGAGTGACGTCGGCCGGCCGCCAACACTGCTCCATGTCCACCCATGGCCCCTCCCTGCCGGGTCAGAATAGGCGACCTACTGCCCCGCAGGACGCGTGCCGTCCCGCCAATCGGGCCCTGCGGGAAACCGCTGGAGTGGCTCCAGACACAGAAAGCGGCGTCAGATTCACCCATTTCACGATCTGGCGCCACTGTTACGGTGCACCCCCGGGACACAGTGGAACCGACTGTCGGATGGCAGGTGAGCTGCGCGGCTGCCGACGAGCGCCACGAACGCCGCTGATGGGTCGTCACGAACACGAGTCGTCACGAACACGAGTCGTCACGAACAGGGTCCACATCCAGCCCGTCATTCAGAACTGGCGCCGGGTGGTGGGCAGCGGCCCACACGATTCGATCCCCGAGTTTCGAGGTTCGGCTGGCACCTGGGGCGCGGAATGCCTACGCTTCGTTCAACAACCACGTGAGAAAAGACCCCCTGCATGACTTCCTCGGCGACAACCACCTGGCAGCACGGCTGCCGGGCTGCCGTCGTGTCCGCAGCCACCGCAGTCGTCCTCACCTCCGGAGTGGCGTTCGGGCCGGATGCCTCGGCTGCGCCGGTCGATCCGTACGAGTTCGCGGCAGCGGTCGATCGGGAGGCGATCTCCGACCATCTGGAGACCTTCCAGCAGATCGCCGATGAGAACGAGGGCAATCGCGCCGATGGCAGCCCGGGGGGCGTCGCCAGCGCGGACTACATCGTCCAGGTCCTGACCGAGGCCGGTTACGCCGTCGAGGTGCAGGAGTTCACCACCGAATCCGGCAGTGAGTCCGAAAACATCATCGCCTCCACCCCAACCGGTCGCGACGACAACGTCGCCGTCTTCGGTGCGCACTACGACAGCGTGCCCGAGGGGGCCGGGATGAACGACAACGCCAGCGGTACGGCAGCCCTGCTGCAGGTGGCGACCGAGCTGATCGCCACCGAGCCGCTGAACAACCAGGTCCGCTTCACCTTCTGGGGTGCCGAGGAGACCGGCCTCGAGGGCTCGGCGGCCTATGTCGACTCACTCACCGATGCCGAGCTGGAATCCCTGATCGTCTACTACAACTACGACATGATCGGCTCCCCGAACTACCTGATCGGCGTGGAGGACGGAAAGGCCGACAGCTACAACGGTGCTCCTTTGACCGAGGGGTCGGCGGCGGCGATGGACCTGCAGACCGACTACTTCGACAGCATCGAGCAGCCCTGGCAGCCCTCGGAGATGTGCTGCACCGATTACAACCCGTTCCATGACGCCGGCATCCCGATCGGTGGTCTCTACACCGGCGGCCGGGAGGCCCCGAAGACCGACGAGGAGTACGAGAAGTTCGGCGGCGTGGCCGGTGAGTTCCCGGACCCGAACTACCACACCGCCGGTGACGACCTGGCGAATGTGAGCCTGGAGGCGATCGACATCAACACCGGGGTGATCGCCTTCGCCGCGGCCTCCCTCGGCGCCTCCTCGGAGTCGATCAACGGCATCGCGCCGACCGAACCGACGACCAGCCCCAGCGGATCACCGAGCAGCTCCGGGTCCGTGCCGCCATCGACCAGCCCGTCGACCCCGACGAGCCCACCGAGCAGCCCGCCCACCACGAGTAGCCCGCCGACCTCGAGCAGCACCAGCCCGGAACCGTCGGCGACGCCCACCCCGGTGCGCAGCACCGCCCCCACGACCCCCAGCCCGGAACCGGTACCGGACCGGAAGCCCTTCAGCGGTTCCATGGCCGAGACCGGCGCGCCCGCCCTGGCCGTCATCGGGGCCGGGGCCTTGGCTGCCCTGACGGCCGGCACTCTGCTGCTGCGCCGACGTCCCTGACACCCGTCGATCCTGACACCCGTCGGTCCTGACACCCGTCGGTCCTGACACCCGTCGGTCTTGACAATCGTCGTCGCTGAGAACCGGCCCGCCCTCGGCGCCCGGTCGTCACTGACAACCCGGCATCCTTGGGCCTGTCAGATCAGGACGAACACGATCAACCCGACCAGCAGCATCACCACGGCAGTGATCGTCAGCCGTCGCGGGAACCGGTGGTAGCCGACCAGCACCCAGACGACGCCGGTCGCGACCAGGAACAGCAACAAGCCCAGCGATCCCCAGAACAGTCCCGGCAGGACATTCGAGGCCTCGGTGCAGTCCAGCAGGCAGCCTTGCCAACCGGCCGCCATCAACAACGCCGTGACCGACACCGGCACGATCAGCACCAGCAGAGCGCCCAGGCCGCAGACCACGGCCCACGGAACCGACGTGGATCGGGCTTCGGCTGACGGCACGGCGATGAGGATACGCCGAGTCGGCTGGCAAGGGGCTACGGATCGGCTGTGCAACCGCTCAGCGAACAGACACCTCAGGCCAGCCGGGTGACCTCCACGGTGACTGCCAGATCGGTCGAGCGGGAACCGGTGAAGATCCCCTTCAGCGGCGGTACGTCGGAGTAGTCGCGGCCGACCCCGACCGTCACATGCCGCTCGTTCACCAGGTTGTTGTTGGTCGGGTCGATCGACCACCACTCCCCGGTCCAGGCCTCCACCCACGCATGGGACTCACCGAGGACCGCATCGCCGATGTCGGCATTGGGCCGCGGATGCAGATAACCCGACACGTACCGGCTGGGCACACCGATCGACCGCAACATCAGCAGTGTCAGGTGGGCGTAGTCCTGGCAGACGCCCTTGCGTTCGGCGAAGGCCTCCACCGCCGAGGTGTGCACCGCGGTGGCTCCGGGTACGTAGCTCATCTGCTCATGCACCCATTCGGAGATCGCCACCACCGTGTCGGCCGGGGAATCGGTCTCCCGCCGGATCTTCCGGGCGGCGGTCGCCAGCTGCCGGTTCACCGGGACGTACTTGGTCGGCACCAGCAACTCGTTGAACCGGTCGCCGACCTCGTCATTGTCGATGTCGGACCAGCTGCCCTCGATCGGTCCCCGGGTCGGCTCGGTCTCCACGATCGAGGACCCGACGACCTCCAGCGAGGTGTGCGGTGCGTGCAGGTCGAAGGCGGTGACGGCGCTGCCCCAGTAGTCGGTGTAACGGTACGCACGGGTCGATGGGGTGGTCTCCACCCGGTTCAGCACCACGTTCTGCCGCGAGTCGCTGCGCGGGGTCAACCGCGCCTCGTTGAACGACGAATGGACCGGTTGTCCGTACTCGAAGCCGGTGGTGTGCACCACCCGCAGTCGCCAGCTCACAGCTCTCCCTCCACAACGATGTCCTCGACGCCGGTGCCGGCATCGCTCCAGGCCACCCAGGGAGCGGCGTGGAAGTACTGCAGGGCGATCGCCTCGTTCACCTGCCGGGTCGACTCGCGCAGCGACAGCAACCGCTCCTGCAGACCGTCCAGCAGGTCGGTCGGTTGCAGGAACTCCAGTTCGCTACGGGTCCGGCCGAGCAGTCGCTGCGCCTCGGCCCGCTGCCCGACCCGGCTGTAGGGCCGGTGGTCCAACTCGTCCAGACAGGTCTCGGCCAACCGGAACGCATGGAAGACCGAGCGCGGGAACAACCGGTCCAGCAACATGAACTGCACGATCCGGGAGGCATCCAGTGCACCCCGGGTGGTCCGCAGGTACGTGTCATGGGCGCCGGCCGAGCGCAACAAGGTGACCCAGGCCGGCGACGACGGTCGGTCACCGGCGCGCGAGAGCAGCAACCGGACCATCATGTCGGCCCGTTCGATCGAGCGCCCGAGCAGCAGGAACCGGTAGCCGTCGTCACGGGACAGGGTGGAGTCGGCCAATCCGGCGAACATCGCGGCCCGTTCCTCGACATAGGTGAAGAACTGCGCCGGACCGAGCCGACGGGCCAGCCGCTGCCGATCACCGAGCGCGTTGTAGGTCGTGTTCAGGCATTCCCACATCTCCGAGGAGGTCACCTCCCGGGCCGAGCGGGCGTTCTCCCGGGCGGCGCCGAGGCATTCGACGATCGACCCGGCCTGCCCATGGGAGTAGGCGACCAGCTCGGTCAGCGACCACACGTCGAGCTCCTCGTCGGGCGGCTCGATGCCCAGCACCCGCAGCAGCACCCGGGAGGTGAAGTCGGGGTTGGCGGTCGGATCCTCCAGCAACTGGTGCACGGTCACGTCGAGGATCCGGGCGGTGTCATCGGCCCGTTCCACATAGCGACCGATCCAGTACAGCGATTCGGCATTGCGCGCGAGCACCGGTCACTCCCCCTTCGCGGTCGTGGCGACCGAATCGGCCACCGAGCCCGATCGGCCCGCTGTCCGTGGGGTCTCCGAGGGAGAATCGGGCGCCGACCGTACCTGTTGTTGCTGTTCCTGCTGCTGTTGCTGGCTGGCGGTCAGATCCCGGCCGAACTCGGCGGTGGCCAGTTCCGGCGGATCGCTGACCACTTCGTCGCCGGCGAGTTCCTGTTCCTCCCGCGAGGCCCGCGTCGCGAGCACCCAGGTGTCCTTCGAACCGCCTCCCTGGGAGGAGTTCACCACCAGCGACCCCTCCGGCAGGGCGACCCGGGTGAGGCCACCGGGCAGCACCCAGACGTCCTCACCGTCGTTCACCGCGAACGGCCGGAGATCGACATGCCGGGGCACCAGATCATTGCCGATCCGGGTCGGTACGGTCGACAGCTGCATCACCGGCTGGGCAATCCAGTCACGCGGATCGGCCTTGATCTTGCGGGCCAGGGTCTCCAGTTCCTTCGCCGTGGCGTCGGGGCCGAAGACGATCCCGTACCCGCCGGAGCCCTCGACCGGCTTGATCACCAACTCCGTGATCCGGTCCAACACCTCCTCGCGCTCGTCGTCGAGCCAGCAGCGCAGGGTGTCGACATTGGGCAACTGCATCTTCTCGCCCAGGTAGTAGTCGATCATCTCCGGTACGTAGGTGTAGACCAGTTTGTCGTCGCCGACGCCGTTGCCGACTGCGGAGGAGATCACCACATTGCCTGCCCGGGCGGCGTTCACCAGCCCGGCCACGCCGAGCACCGAGTTCGGCCGGAACTGCAGCGGATCGAGGAACTCGTCGTCCACCCGGCGATAGATCACGTCGACCTGTCGCTCCCCTTCAGTGGTCCGCATGTAGACGGTGTTGTCCCGGCAGAAGAGGTCGCGGCCCTCGACCAGTTCGACACCCATCTGCCGCGCCAGCAGGGAATGTTCGAAATAGGCGGAGTTGAACACCCCGGGGGTGAGCACGACCACCGTCGGGTCGGCCTCGTTGGTCGCCGAGGCGGCACGCAGCGCGCGCAGCAGGTGGCTGGCGTAGTCGCCGACCGTGCGTACCCGGTGGGAGGAGAACAGGTCGGGGAAGGTACGGGCCATCGTCCGCCGGTTCTCCATCACATAGGAGACTCCCGAGGGGCTGCGCAGATTGTCCTCCAACACCCGGAAGGTGCCCTCGGCATCGCGGATCAGGTCGATGCCGGCGACGTGGATGCGTACCCCGTTGGGCGGCTGGATACCGGCCGCGGCGCGGTGGAAGTGGGCGCAGCTGGTGATCAACCGGCGCGGCAGGACGCCGTCGCGGACGATGTTCTGTTCGCTGTAGATGTCGTCCAGGAAGGCCTCCAGCGCCTTCACCCGCTGGGTGATGCCACGCTCCAGGCGGGACCATTCCGCGGCCGCGATGACCCGTGGGACGAGGTCGAGCGGGAAGGGCCGTTCGGCACCGGAGAGGGAGAAGGTGATGCCCTGATCGATGAACGCGCGGCCCAGGGCATCGGCCCGGGTCTCCAGGTCGGCAGCATCGGCCGGGGCGAGGGCGGAGTAGACCCCTTTGTAGGCCGGGCGTACCTCACCCTCGGCGTCGAACATCTCGTCATAGGCCGCGCGATAACTCTCGACGTCCCAGTAACCCTCGAAGGATCCGTCGATCCTCGGTGCCGCCTTGGTGGAGGATCGCTGCCGCTGGGACTGCGATCCGCCACGCCCGGACCGGGACTGGGATTGCGAGGACTTCTTCGTCTTGGCGCCGGTTTCCGCCTTCTTCGCTGCCGTCGTCTTCGTGGCAGGCGCCCGGCGGCCGGACTTCTGACCTGATCGAGGTGTCGCAGGACTCACCCCGCCATCATGCCAAGGCTCGCCACCCGTTGGGCGCGAACGCACGAATCGGCGCGCCGTGGAGTTGCCTGCGCAACGGCCGAGGCCGGTCGGCCGGATCGGCCGACCGGCCTCGGACCGATCTGGGTGAAGTCTGGTGCTACATCAGCCAGACGTAGCGGATGATCAACAGCGCGGCGAGCAGGTAGAGCAGCCAGCTCGCCTCACGCCAACGACCGGTGAGGACCTTGATCAAGGCGTAGCTGATGATGCCGAAGGAGACGCCATTGGCGATCGAGTAGGTGAACGGCATGGCGAAGATCGTCAGGAACGCCGGCAGTGCCTCGCCGATGTCGTCCAGATCGACGTGTTTGACACCCTCGAGCATGATCGCGCCGACGATGATCAACGCCGGGGCGGTCGCCGCACTGGGCACCACCCCGATCAACGGCCAGAAGAACATCGCCACCACGAACAGTGCGGCGGTGGTGATCGCGGTCAGACCGGTACGGCCGCCCTCCTCGACACCGGCCGCCGACTCGACATAGGCGGTGGTGGTGGAGGTGCCCATCATGGCGCCGAACATCGCGGCCAGCCCGTCCATCGAGAACAGGGTCTTCGCCCGCGGCATGTCACCGTGCTCATCGACGTACCCCGATCGCTGGGCGAGGCCGGTGAGCGTACCCGTGGCATCGAAGAAGTCGACCACGAAGAAGGTCAGCACCACGGTGACCGCACCGACCAGCAGGGTCTCGTGGTTGAGCAGTGCGCCGAAGTCCATCTTGAAGGCGATGTCACCGGGCCAGAACGGGGCGGCGACGATGCCGTCGGTGAAACCGGCGAAGGAGGTGTTGTCGGTGTAGACCGGCAGCCGGAAGACGATCGCCACCACGGTGGTGGCGAGGATTCCCCAGAGGATGGCACCGGTGACCCGCAGCTTCATCAGCACTGCGGTCAGCACCAGACCGACGAGCGCCAACCAGACCGGCGCCTGGCGGATGTCACCGAGGGCGACGAAGGTGGACTCGTCGGCGACCACGATGCCGGCGTTCTTCATCCCGATCAGCGCCAGGAAACCACCGATGCCGGCGGTGATCGCCATCTTCAGCGACATCGGCAGCGCCTTCACGATCGCCCGCCGGGCACCGACCACGCTGAGGACCACGAACAGCACGCCGGAGATGAACACCGCAGCCAGCGCGGCCTGCCAGGTGTAACCCATGCCGAGCACGACGGTGAACGCGAAGAAGGCATTCAGCCCCATGCCGGGCGCCTGGGCGAACGGATAGCGGGCGACCAGGCCCATCACCAGCGAGCCGAAGGCGGCGGCGACACAGGTGGTGATCACCAACTGGGTGAAGATGTTGTCCACCCCGTCGACCACGATCGCGCTGGAGAGCACATCGGGATTGACGAAGATGATGTACGACATCGCCAGGAAGGTCGTCAGACCGGCGCGCAGCTCCCGCGGGACCGTGGAGGCCGCTGCGCTGATCCCGAAATAGCGGTCGATCAACGACGGCGCCTTCGGCGGCGCGGGCGATCCGGCCGGTTCGTTCTCGATCTTCGTCACGGGCAGACTCCTCAGACGATCCTGCGCCTCGGCCATTCTCCGAGGTCTGGTGATCGGAGATTAGGACTGAAATGTGTCAGGCATATGTCATGGGCGCATCACTTCGGAACCAGTTCCGCCCGCCTCATCGATCCCGCCCGGATGCCGATCACTGCTGTCCGGGCAGCCACCTCTCGGCTCCTTCGGTCAGCCGCTGCCGGGCCTGCTGCAGACGGCCCTGCGGGGGCAGCGATCCGCTGTCGGGCTCCGGTTCCTGGGGCAACTGCGGGAACTGCTGCGGTCGGGGCGGCGGAGCCTGCGGGCGGGGCGCCGGTCGCGGCGGCGGCGCCGGCCGTGATCCCGGTTCGTCCTCGAAGGCGCTCTCGGCGGCCTTGCCCTGCAACAAGGCGTTGCGGATCTCGTCGAACATACTGCCGATACCGCCGGGGTTCGACGGCAGGTAGAGGACGCTGGTCTTCCCGTTGCGGGCGACGTCCTGCATCGTGTCGAAGTACTGGGTCATCATCAGCAACTGTTCGGCGGTGGACTCGATGCCCACCCGTCGCAGCATCTCGTACTGCTCGGCGATACCTTCGGCGATCGCCTTCCGTTGGGCCGCGACACCGACACCCTGCAGGCGTTTCGCCTCGGCCTCGGCCTCGGCCTGGGTGACCCGTTTGATCTTGTCGGCCTCGGCCAGCGACTGGGCAGCCACCCGATCACGCTGGGCGGCGTTGATCGAGTTCATCGAATCGCGTACCCGCTGATCGGGTGAGATGTCGGTGACCAGCGTGTTCACGATCTCGAAGCCGTACTCCCGCATCTGGCTGGACAGGGTCTTCTCCACCGAACCGGCGATGTCGTCCTTGGACTCGAAGGCCTCGTCCAGGTTCAAGCCCGACAGGGCCGAACGCACCACATCGAAGACGTAGGACCGGATCTGTGCGGTCGGGTCCGACAACCGGTAGTAGGCGGCGACCACGTTCTGCTCGGGGATCACGTACTGCACCGCCACCGGCACGGTGACGAAGACGTTGTCCTTGGTCTTGGACTCGATGTTCACCTCGAGTTGCTGCACCCGCAGGGAGATCGGCGGGGTCACCGAGTCGATGAACGGTGCCTTGAAGTTCAACCCCGGCCGGGCGACCCGGACGAACTTGCCGAAGCGCTCCACGATGCGATTCTCCTGGGTACGCACGGTGAACAGCGCCGTGGCCCGGATCAGGATCACCGCCACCACCACGATCACCAGCAGGAAGGGTATGGCCACGAGTTCCATTGGGGTTCACTCCTCAGATCGGTCCATCAAGTCTGCCCGACGGCAGGCCGGCACCGGGCAGGGGGCCGCTTCGACGCAGCGCGCGGTTCACCGGTTCCCCGGTCTCACCGCCCCTCGGCCACACAGAGGCAGACCTTGTTGCCTTCGGGGTCGGCCAGCACGGTGAACGTCTCCGGGCTGTCGTCGACGACGGTGCCACCGGCAGCCAGGGCGGCGACGATCCGGTCCTCCACCTGCTCGCGACCGAGCCACAGATCCAGATGGAAGCGCTGCCGCGGTGCGGCGTGCGGATCGGTCCGCTGCAACCACAACAGCGGCACGCGCTCCCTGGGGTCGATCACGTCGTCACCGTCGACATTGTCCGGCGTGCCGGTCAGCACCGCCGACCAGAACGCCCCCACCCCGGCCGGGTCGGCGGTGTCCAACGCCAGTTCCAGCAGGGCAAGCTCGGCCGGCGCACCGGAGATTCCCCGGTCCGCGGCCAGGGCGCTGATCTCGCGGGCCAGGTTCACGTCGCGCTCGCTGAGCCCGCCGATGTCATGGCTGGACAGCTGGACACTCACCCGCGGGTAGCTGAGACGTACCTCGGGGTGATGGTCGGCGCGCTCGGCGAGTTCGGTCAGCCCGGCGACGAAATCGGCGCCGGTGCGGAAATCGCCGGTCTCGAAGGTGGCATGCAGTGTGGAGGCGAGGATCCGCCAATCGCTCAGTCCTGCGGCGTGGACTTCGTCGTTGCTCAGCCGTCCCATGCCCTCATTGTTCCTCGCCGTGCCCACAGGGGACACCTCGGGGGCCCTGGTAGAGCACGGCGGACGGGGCATCACCCCGGCGACGAAGGATCCTCCTTGCCGCGATGGGGCCCGCCGTCGCCGTGGGCCGAGGGCTTTCGGTCGGCTCAGTCGACCGACATCTCGCCCAACTCGTCCCAGTCGTCCTGCTCGATGGTCTGGCTGATGACCTTCGGGGTGATCCGCAGGTACTTGGGCAGTTCCTTGCCGGCGGTCTGGAAATGCTCGGAGTTCACATGGGCACTGCCCGCTTCGCCGTCGGCGAATGCCTCGACCAGGACGTAGATGTTCGGGTCGTCGACACTGCGGGACCAGAAGAACCATTTGCAACCGGGCTCGGCCTGGGTCGCCTCGGTGAAGCTGCGGGCGATCTCCGGCCAGTCGTCGGCATACTCGGGCTTCACCTCGAACTTGGCGGTGATGAAGATCATCTTTTCTTCTCCTGGGAATCGGGAACCTGACCCCACCGGATCCTACCGGGAGCGCGCCGGATGATGATCATTGCCTGATGTCGAAGGTGATCACTTCCCGGTCTCGCAGTATCGTCCGGTGCCAGAATGGACGGGTGCGTACGAACTCATTGATCAGCGGCATCGGTACCGCAGTGTTGGCCGGCCTGGCGATCGAACGCCGTCGCCGGGAGCTGCAGGCTGTCGCCCCCGAGCTGCGGCACGGGGGCTTGTGGGTGCCGACGCCGATCACCAATGCGGTGGAGCTTGCAGTCACCCGGAGGATCCGGGCCCGGCAGGAACACAATGCGCCGGCGGTTCCCTGTGTCCGGCTGCGGGCCGACACCGGCGCTGCACCACCGGTCGATCTGCTGCGGTTCGACCCGCCGGAGCCCACCCAGCCGGGTGGGGAAGCGGCCCCGACCGGTGCGGTGTTGTGGATCCACGGTGGCGGTCTGTTGGTCGGTTCACCGGAAACGCACCGCACCGTTCGCTGCCGAACTTGCCGCCGATCTCGGCGTACCGGTCTTCTGCAATCGTTACCGGCTCGCACCCGAACACCCCTATCCCGCGGCCATCAACGACTGTTTCACCGCATTGCAGTGGCTGCACGTCCAGGCCGACGAACTCGGGATCGACCGGCAACGGATCGTGATCGGTGGCCACAGCGCCGGCGGCGGTCTGGCCGCGGTGCTGGCCCAACGGGCTGACGACGCAGAGCTGCCGGTGGCCCAGCAGACGCTGGTCTACCCGATGCTGGACGAACGAACCGGTTTCGGTGATCAAGTCGGACAACGCGGTCGGATCGGTTGGGATGCAGCATCGAATCGGTACGGCTGGAGCAGCTATCTGGGTCATCAACCGATCGTCGCCGACCGGCCGTGGGCGGCCGCCAGGCGGCGCAAGGATCTTTCCGGCCTGCCACCGACGTGGATCGGCGTCGGTGATCTCGACCTCTTCCACGACGAGGATCTGGAGTACGCACAGCGGCTTCGGCGAGCCGGCGTACCGACCGAACTGGTGGTCGTACCGGGCATGTATCACGCCGCCGAACGTGACGTACCGGACGCACCGTCCATGATTGATTTCACTTCCCGCATGCGGGCCAACATGCGGCGCGCACTGAGCGGATCAGCCACCGGCGGGCAGTGAGGCGGGAATATCTCCCGCACCACCGTTTGCTACAGGGCACATGAGCACTGTGACGATCATTGGTGGCCACGGCAAGGTGGCCCTGTTGGCAGCCCCACACCTGGTGGAGGCAGGTCACCGGGTCCGCTCGGTGATCCGCAACCCCGATCACCGCGAGGAGGTCGCCGCCACCGGCGCCGAACCGGTGGTGGCCGATGTGGAGAACCTGGACGTCCCGGGTCTGGTCGAGGTCTTGTCCGGGTCCGATGTGGTGGTGTTCTCCGCCGGTGCCGGCGGCGGTAGCCCGGCTCGTACCCGCGCTGTCGATCATGATGCCGCGGTACGTTCGATGCAGGCGGCCGGTGAGGCCGGGATCTCCCGGTACGTGATGGTCTCCTACTACGGCGCCGGGACCGACAACGTCCCCGAGGACGATCCGTTCTACCCCTACGCCAAGGCGAAGGCCGATGCCGATGCGGCACTGCGGAGGACCGACCTCGAGTGGACCGTGCTCGGCCCGAGCCGACTGACCTCGGAGGATCCGACCGGATTGATCGACGTCGACAAGGGTTCGGGTGAGGTGTCGCGCGGCAATGTGGCGCTGGTGATCGCGGCCACGGTCGAGGAACCCTCGACGATCCGTCGGACGATCAACTTCGATGACGGAAGCACTCCGGTCGCCGAGGCGATCCGGGCATCCTGAGCAGGTTCAGTCGAACCGCTCCTGTTTGCGCAGGACTCCGGTGAAGACGCCGATCAGCGCATTGGCGATCGACATCACCAGGGCACCGGCGACGGCCCACCAAAAGCCGTCGACGATCAGCCCCCAGCCGAGGAAGGTCATCGAGATCCAGCCGACCAGCAGGAACATCAGGCCGTTCACGATCAGCCCGAACAACCCCAACGTCAGCACGTAGAGACAGGCCGTGGCGAACTTGACCAAGGGCGCGATGATGCCGTTGACCAGACCGAAGACCAGTGCCACGACCATGTAGCTGAGCACGGTGGCGAGCGTCGTCTGGTCGTACGGCTGGACCGCGACCCCGGGCAGCACGAGAGCGGTCAGTGCCAGCGCCAGTGCGCTGGTGACCAGGCCGATCAGGAAGTTGCGCATACCGCCAGATTGCCAAACCCGGCCAAGGGTCCGCCGAGCGGGTCGGTCGAAGCATCACGCAGATGCTCCGACCGGCCGTTCGGGCTCACCCCGGTCAGTCCCGTCGTCGTAGCAGTGCCAGACCGCCCAGCAGACTGATCACGGTGACGGCCAGCACTCCAATACCGAGGGTCGATCCGGTACCTGCCAGTGGACCGGTGTCACCATCACCACCACCTTCGCCGGGCGGTGTGGTTTCGGTCGCCGAGGGCGACCAGGTCGGTTCGCTCGAGGTGCTCGGCGGCCCCGATTCGGTCGGGACCTCGGTCGGGCTCGGTGAGGTCGACCCGGTCGGGGTCTGCGTCGGCGTTCCCGTCGGGGACTGGGTCGGCGTTCCCGTCGGGGACTGGGTCGGCGTTTCCGTCGGAGACTGCGTCGGCGTTCCCGTCGGAGACTGCGTCGGCGTTCCCGTCGGAGACTGCGTCGGCGTTCCCGTCGGAGACTGCGTCGGCGTTCCCGTCGGAGACTGCGTCGGCGTTCCCGTCGGAGACTGCGTCGGCGTTCCCGTCGGAGACTGCGTCGGCGTTCCCGTCGGAGACTGCGTCGGCGTTCCCGTCGGAGACTGGGTCGGCGTTCCCGTCGGAGACTGGGTCGGCGTTCCCGTCGGAGACTGGGTCGGCGTTCCCGTCGGAGACTGGGTCGGCGTTCCCGTCGGGGACTGGGTCGGCGTTTCCGTCGGGGACTGGGTCGGCGTTCCCGTCGGAGACGTGGTCGGAGACTCCGTCGGCGTCGGCGTACCCGTCGGCGTCGGGGTCGGTGACGGAGCGGCTGACAACGGGTTCTCGACCCTCACCTCGACCGGCACCCAATCCGCGGCACTCGGCAGGTCGAACTCGACCGTCCGGTTCTGCTGTTCGGCACCGGTCCCGCCATCCACGGTGAACACCGGAGCACCCCACTGCCCGCCCGGCACCTCGTTCGGCGCGATCTCGGTCACCGTGCAGCTACTCCCCGGAGTCAGATCCACCGACGGAGTCGAGCCGCCATCGACCAGGGTGACATTGCCGTTGGTGACACCACCGTCGGGCACCGCACAGCTGTACTGGACCGTGAACTCGCTACCCCCGGGCAGCAACTCGGTCGCGCCGGTGACCTGCTTGGAGAAGCTGATCGGGAACCGGATCCGGTCCACCGGGTTGGTCACGGTCAGTGTCACGACCGCATCATCGACCACCGTCACCGGACCGTCGGCGGTCCACTGACCCCACCCGAAGCTGGGGTTGTCGTCGACCGGCGGTTGGGCCGGGGTGTCCTCCCCGGTGATCTCGCACTCGGCACCGGCCGGCAGGCCGTCGACCGTGGTGCTGCCCGTACCGGAAACCGTCCAGGTTCCGGTCTGCGGCTCATTGCCCGCCAGCTCGCACCGGTAGGTGCCGCTGAAGGTGCTGTCCGCGGGCAGATCGGCCGGGTCCGCGCCGGTGATCGCCTTCGTGATCTGCAGCTCACCGGTCAGGCGCTGCACCTCGTTGGTGACCTCGACACTCGCCACGGCGTCCCGGGAGGTGACGACCTCGGCCGGCTCGGTCCCGATCGGGCCCTCACTCGGAGCGAGCACCCGGTACTGCGGGGCCAGCCACGACCAGGAGCCGTCGACCAGCAGTTCCTCAGCCGGGGCCGATTCACTGACGGTGCAGTCGGCACCTGCCGGGACCTCGATGCCTTCGACGCTGCCGTCGGCGGCGAAGGCAGTCGCCTCACCACCGTCGGCGGCCAGGTCGACCTCGCCGCGGTAGGTCTCCTCACCGTAGGTGCAGACCCACTGCGCGGTGACCGTTCCGACCGGATCGGCCAGCGCTTCTTCCGGCCCGGCGTAGACCTTCTGGATCGTCAGTGCGCTGTAGCGGCGTTCGGCGGTGTTGGTCACGGTCAGCCGGGCCGGTTCGTCAGCGGCGGTGATGGTCACCGGCTCACTGAACTGCGGCGATGTCCAGGACCACGACTGGTCGACCAGGTCGGCCTGGTCCAGGTCGTTCTCGGTCGCCTCGCAGGAGGCTCCCACCGGGACCTCCATCGTGCTCGAACCGACCTCACCCACACCGGCGGTCCAGCCGTCGGTGAAGGTCTGCGCCGCGTCGCCCTCGCCATAGGTACAGACGATCTGCCCGCCGAACTCGGCATCATCACTCACCACACCGGGCGGCACCTCGTCCCCGAGGAGCTTCTGCACCGCGACGGTTCCGTACACCCGCTGGATCGGGTTCTCGACCTCGACCAGACCGTCCTCGGGCGCATCCGCTGCCCCGACGGTGAAGGTCTGCGGGGTGATCACCGGCTGTCCCCAGGCATAGGAGTCGTCCCGCAGCAGGTCCTGCTCCGGTGCAGTCTCGGTGACGGTGCACTCCCAGCCCACGGGCGCGGCGTCGAGCAGCTGTACCGCCTCGGCCCCCGGGGCGAGTTCGACCTGGCCCGACACCGACAGCGTCTCGTCGTCGGGGCTGACACATTCGACCCCGATACCGAACGGCGTGCCTTCGCCGACATAACCCTGCACCTGTCCGGTGAGCTCCTTGCTCACCGTCAGCGGTTCGGTACGCCGCTGGTAGCTGTTGCCCACCGTGACCGGTGCCGGGTCCTCGCCGATGATCGCGTCGACGATCTCGGGTGCATTCCAGCCGTACGACGGATCACCCAGCGACGGCTGGACATCGATGCCGCCGACCTCGTCGGCGGTGCAGTCGGACCCGAACAGGATTCCCTCCTCGGGCACCCCCTGGAGAGTGGCCGGGCCGGAGCCGGTCACGGTCCAGGTGCCGGTGACCGGATCGGTGTCGCGATAGGTACAGGTCCAGCCACCGCTGAAGACACGGCCGTCCTCAACGACCTCTGCCGGGTCGTCCAGTGTCTTGGTGATGGTCAGTGTCCCGTAGGCCCGGACGACCTGGTTGGTCACCGTCAGCACGGCGGCTTCCGGCGCCCCGACGACCGTCACCGGGCCGTCGGCGCTCCACTCATCCCACTGGTAGCTGTCATCGCCGTCGACCGGCGGTTGGATCCGCAGGTCCTCGGAGGTGATCGTGCACTCGGAGTCGCGGAGGATGCCACCGATGGTGGCGCTTCCCGTACCGGTCACCGCCCAGACACCGGTCTGGTCCGGATCCCCGGGATGGGTACAGGTCCAGCTGCCGCTGAACTGGCTGCCCGCGGGCAGGTCGGCAGGATCGGACCCGCTGATCGCCTTGGTGACGGTGAACGCCCCGGTCACCCGGGTGACATCGTTGGTGATCTCCACCGAGGCGACCGTCTCGGCATCGGTGCTCAGCTGGGCCGGGGTCGAGGTCACCTCGCCCGCCGTCGGGGCCAGCACCTGGTACGTCGGTGGCTGCCAGGCCCAGGAGGCATCGTCCAGCAGGTCCTGGGTGGGCGTGGTCTCGGTCACCGCACAGTTCGAGCCGGCCGGCACCTGCACACCTTCGACGCTGCCGTCGGCGGCGAAGGCGGTGACCTCGCCGCCGGCCAGTGGCAGGTCGACGACACCGTTCCAGCTCTGGTCGCCGTTGGCGCAGACCCAGGTGGCACCGATGGTGGCCTCGGGGTCGGCCAGAGCCCGTTCCTCACCGTCGAAGACCTTGCTGACGGTCAGACCGCTGTAGACCCGTTCCGGGGTGTTGGTGACGGTCAGCTGCGAGGTCTGCCCGGCGGCAACGGTGACCGGGTCGCTGACCACCGGATCGGCCCAGGTCCACGACTCGTCGGCCAGCAGGTCGTCCGACGGCGCGGTCTCGGTCGCCTCGCAGGAGGAGCCGACCGGCACCTGGGTCAGTTCGGCACTGACCTGACCGGCCTCGGCGGACCACTCATCGGTGATCTCCTCGGCATGGTCTCCCTCGCCGTAGGTGCAGACGATCTCGCCACCGAAGGTCGCATCGGCGTCGACCACACCTTCGGGCGCGTCAACCAGTTTCTGCACGGCCACCTGTCCGTACACCCGGCGGATCGGGTTGGTCACCTCGACCACCACGTCGTCGGTGTCGGCGACGGTGAACCGGGCGGGCTCGATCTGCGGCAGTTCCCAGGCATAGGACGCGTCGGCCAGCAGCTCCTGGCCGGGTGAGGCCTCGGCCACCGAGCAGTCCCAGCCGACCGGGGCCTGGTCCAGCAGCGTCACCGGGGAGTCGGCACCGGGAGCGACATCGACCCGGCCGACGAGCGTCTGGGTGTCACCGGCCCCGCCGGGGGTGACACAGCGGACGTCGACCTGGAAGGCCTCGCCCTCACCGACGTACCCCGCGGTCTCCCCGGTGATCTCCTTGGTCACCTGCAGGGACGCGGATTCGCGGTGGTAGCGGTTGGTCACCGTGATCGCCGCCGGCGACCCGGCCTCGACGGTGGCATCGTCGGTGATCTGCGGATCGTCCCAGACCCACGACGGATCGGTGGCCGACGGGGGATCATCGATGCCGTCGGTCTCGGTGGCCGTGCAGTCGGAGGTGAGCAGGATCCCCTCGTCGGGTACGCCGTCAAGACTGGCCGTGCCGGCACCGTCGACCGCCCAGGTGCCTTCGACCGGCTCGTCGTCACCATAGGTGCAGCTCCACTCGCCGCCGTAGGTACGGTCGGACTCGACCACGCCGGTCTGGTCCTCGACCAACTTGTTCACGGTCAACCCGCCGTACACGCGCCCGATCGAGTTGGTGACGGTGATCGTCTGCGGATCCTCGCTGGCGGTCACCTCGGGCGCGTCGATGCTCACGCCGTCCCAGGCGAAGGAGGGGTCGGTGAGTCCGTACCCGGCGGCGACCGGAGCCTCGGCCAGGGCACACTCGGCACCCAGCGGCACCCCGTCGAAGCTCACCGGCTCGCCGACCTCGGCCGCGACGGGACCGAACTGGGGGGACGCTCCCCGCGACACACAGGTCAGGGTGAGGTCGAAGGTGCCCTCGTCGAACCCCTCGACAGCACCGTCGAGTTCCTTCACCGCCTCCACGGAGACGGTCTCCTCTGCCAGGACATTGGTGAAGGTGACCTGCTGGCTGGCGTCGTCATCGATCGTGAAGTCGATGCTGTCACCGGTCTGCGGATCGCCGGTGTCGAGTTGGACGGTCGTCTCCTCCGGCTGCCAGACCAGCGGGTCGACCGGATCAGGGAAGTCGCTCTGCTCGGTCAGCGTGCAGTCGCTGCCGGCAGGCAGGTCGGGGCCGCTGACCGATCCGCCGGCCTCCACCTGCAGGGTGCCGTCGGCGGTCGACCCGTCCGGCAGCTCGCAGGTGTAGCTCATGAGGAACGGCGTGTCGGCGAAGTCCGTACCCGGCTGGCCGCCGAGGACGGTCTTGCCGACGCCGAAGGAACCGGTCAACTGGTGAACGCTGTTGGTCACGGTCAGCTCGGCCTCGGACGCGTCACCGGTGACGACGACCGTGCCGCCGAGGTCGGATCCGGCCCAGACGTAGGAGCTGTCGGTGGGAACGGGCTGGCCGTCCACGGTGCCCTCGGTGACCGAACAGCTCGATCCGAGCGGCACCTGATCGGCGTCGCCGGTCAGCTCTGCCGGTCCTGCCCCGGTGACGCTCCAGGTGCCCTCGTTGACGGTGTCGCCCTTGGTGCAGGTCCAGGTCCCGGCGAAGTCGGCGGACGCACCGGCGCCGTCGGGTCCGCCGGTGATCGCCTTGGTGATGTCGAGGCTGCCGTAGACCCGTTCGAGAGTGTTGGTGACGGTCACGCCGACGACCTGATCGGCCTCGTCGACGGTCACGGTCTGCGCTGCCGGGGCGTCACCGAAGACGTAGGACTCGTCGACCAGCAGGGCATCGGCCGGGTCCTCCTCGGTGATGGTGCAGTCGGTGCCGACCGGTACGCGCGGCGTGGTACCGGTGCCGTTCACGCTGAGGGAGAAGGTCTCGGAGTAGTCCTCGTCGGTGCCTTCTGCCGGGGCGTCACATTCGACGGTGATGTCGAAGGTAGCGCCGTGGACCAGACCGGCGCTCAGGTCGCTCGGGTCGAGTTCCTTCGTCACCTGGACGGCGCCGTAGATCGGGGTCGTCGGATTGGTCACCGTGACCGTCGCCGATCCGTTCGCCGGCACCGACACCGCGCCATTCGTCAGGCCGTCATAGGTGGGGGGCCCCCAGATGTGTCCGGCGTCGAGCAGGTCGGCTTCCGGAGCCGCCTCCTCGACCGTGCAGCTGGGGCCGGCCGGAACGGTGACCGTCTCGCTGTCGTCGGGCCCGAGAGTCACCGTGCCCGAGTCGGTTCCACAATTCCATGCGACCTCGAACGGCTCGCCGTCCCCGACGTAACCCTCACCGTCGAGCTGCTTGGCCAGGGTCAACTCGGCAGTGTCCCGGACGAAATAGTTGGTGATCGTGGCCGCGGCGGTGCCGTTGGCGCCGACCGTGACCGTTGGGGGGCTGACGGTGTAGCCATCCCATTCATACGACGCGTCGGCGAAGTCACCCGGGAGTGTCTGCTGGGTCTCGGTGAAACTGCAACTCGCGGTTGCCGGCAGGCCGCTCAGCTGCACCACTGCCTGGTCCGCGGCGACCTCGGTGGTGCCACTGGCGACCTGAGTGCCGCCGACCTGACAGCTGTAGGCGACCGGGAAGGTACGGTCAGCCCCGCCGGTCCAGGCGCTGATCGAGGTGCCCTCACGCGCGACGACCTGCTTGCTCACACCGACGGCGCCCGTGTCCTGCCGGTAGCTGTTGGCGATGCCGACCGTCTGGGTCTGCTGGTCGGCGATCGTCACCGTCCGGTTGGTGTAGGTCGGTGCGTTCCAACTCCAGGAGCTGTCCGCCAGGTTGCCGCTGGGTTGGTTCTCGGTGACCGTGCAGGACACCCCGGCGGGCAGTTGCGGTGAGGTGAAGGTGGTGCCGGTGGAGACGGTGAAATTCACCGGTTGGGCCGTGCCGCACTGGTAGGAGCCGGTGAACGGCGTCTGCGCATTGCCGGTGAAGCCGCCCGGCGGTCCGTCGACGGTCTTGGCGACGGTGAAGGCTCCGGTGGCGTACCTGTTGGTGACCGTACAGGTGACGTTCATACCGTCGGTGAGCGTGATCTGACCGTTGGTCACCGCGACGCCGGAGTTGCACGTCCAGTTGCCCGGGACGTACCCGCTGGTGTTGGTCGCCTCACTCAGGCTGTAGGTGCCCGGGTTGACGGCCCGGCCGGCCACCGCCGCACTCCCGCCGGGACCGCTGACGGTCGAGGGTCCGGCTGCGGTGAGAGTGAAGTCGGCCGGGGTCGCACTGCCGCCGGTGACGTTCTTGACCAGCGTCAGCGTGGCCTTCGGCGTGTAGGTATTGGTGACGGTGCAGGTGATCGGTCCGTCGGCCACGGTGGCCGGCGCCGGGACGTTGTTCAGGGTGAGGCTGGAGCCGGTGACGCTCACCACCCCGGACCCGAGTGGGCTGCCCGTACCGGTGACGCAGGCGATGTTGGACAGCGCCCAACGCGGATCCGACGGCACACCCTCACCGATCGTGACGGTCTCCCCCTGCAGCAAGGGTCGTGCTCCGGTGCTGGCGGTCCTGGTGCCGGTGGTGGGCGGGGTGAGACTGAAGGCGCTGTTCCAGGCCGAACCACTACCCAGGCTGCTGTTCGCACTGAAGTTGAACGCGGTGGACGGGGCCGGACCGGCAACGGTCTTGACCACGTTCAGGGTTCGGATCTGGCTCAGCTGGGCGTAGATGCAACCGGTAGTGGTCGTCCCTTCAGCGGTGACGAAATTGCCGCTGGGCGTGACGTTCCCGGTGGTGGCCGGACAGGTGCCGTTGGCGGCCGCCCCGAAGCCATTGATGACCAGCCGGTACGAGATGCCGTCCCGGGTGATCGTCTGGTTGGAGACCACATTGGTGAAAGCCGTCACGTCCGGACATGCATTCGGATTGTTCGTCGGTGGGGGCTGCGAACAGTTCCCGACGTTCGGGGTCTCGTCCATCGTCCAGGGAAAGCTCAACGTTGGTGAGGTGTCGAAGCCGGACAACTGAATTCGCATGTCGCCGGTGTAGTACTGGTCGGAGGTGTAGATCGGGTTGTTGTAGTGCCGAACCGTTGCCAGCAGGAAGTTCGTGCCGTCCTCCACCGACCCCGGGTTGTTCGGTGTCACGCCGAGAACGCTTTGGCCGGTCGTGGACAGCGTTGTCGAACAGATGTTCGACGAAGGGGTGCCGTGCCCGGTTCTCGCTTCGGTCGGAGAACTGACAAAGGTCGTCTGGGCCGACGTGCCCTGTCGGGGGGCATAGGTGACACAGTTCCCCGTGGTGCCATTGTCCCGGCCTACCTGATTTGCCAACTGGGCCGTCACCCCGATGTTCGGAATGATCGCCGCCTCGGCCTGCTCGGTCGGCGCGGTCGGCGTACCGACGAGCACCAGCCCCGCTGCCAGGACCAAGCTGGTCAGCAGACACAGTGCTGCATGCCACTGGCGGGTACGACGACGCAAAGATGAAACCATGTCCAGCGGCCCCCACCGCCTGTGTCCGCACATCCTCCGGCTGGAGCGAGACCCACGCGTCGGGTGCCGAACGGGCCGATCGTAGAGGGGAAACGCCCCCGAAAACCGGCACCGGACCAGGCCGATATCAATTCGTGACCTTGACTATCGAAATCTCGGCGGCGCTTCGGGGTCGGGCCCCAGTTCGCGTCGACACCAGTACACGTCATGCCAACCGCCGTGTTTCCAGCCGATCCGCTCGAAGGTGCCCACCGGCCGGAATCCCAAGGCGGTGTGCAACCCGACACTGGCCTCGTTGGGCACCGTGATCACGCCGACGGCGGTACGGAACCCGCACTCGGTCAGATCGTCCAGCAACTGCGTGTACAGGGCGCGCCCGGCACCGGTACGCCGCAGGCCCTGACGCAGGTAGACACTCACCTCGCACGCCCAGTCATAGGCGGCCCGGGCCTTGAACGGGCCGGCATAGGCATATCCGATCAGCTCGCCGTCGCGCTCTGCGATCAGCCAGCGGTACGCACCAGCGATCCGTCGCTGCAGTTCGGCCACCGAGGGGACGTCGTACTCGAAGGTGATCACGGTGTCGGTGACATAGGGGGCATAGATCTCCCGGCAGGCCGCCGCATCGGCGGCCTCGGCGACCCGGATGGCAACTGGACTCACCCGGCAAACCCTAGGCCCACCACTCGGTGTCGGGAGAAGGTTCGGTGCGGGCAGTGCCAGGAACCTCCTGTGTCTGGCACGCTGTCGCCATGAGCACCGTGTTGCTGTTGCATTCTGCTCTCGGCCTGCGGCCCGCCGTCGGCGAGTTCGCCGATCGGTTGCGCGGTTTCGGGCACGAGGTGCTCACCCCCGACTACTACGACGGTCTGGTCTTCGACGACACCGCCTCCGGCATCACCTACCGCGACCAGATCGGTGCGTCGACGCTCTTCGCCCGGGTACGCAGCCAGCTCGCCGACCTGCCGCCGGACGCCGCCATGGCCGGGTTCTCCCTCGGCTCGGCCTTCGCCCAGCGGCTCGCCGCCGAACGGCCCGAGGCGTCGGCGGTGATCCTGCTGCATGCCGCCGCCGCCCCGCGCCGCCGGTGGTCGGGCCAGCCCGTCCAGGTGCACCGCTACGCCGAGGACGACTGGATCTCACCCGGTGACGTGGCCGCCCTGGCCGCGGCGGTGACCGCTTCCGGGGCCGGATTCGAGGACCTGGTCGTACCCGGTCACGGCCACCTGTTCACCGATGCCGGGACCGCTGACTACGACGCCGCGGCCACCGAACGCTCGCTGGCCCGGATCGGGGCACTGCTGGAGTCGGTGGAGCCGTCCGGTGCCGAACCAGGAACACGCGCAGAGGGAGGTACCTGATGGGGGCCGAGGTCAACGACGCCAGTTACACCGAGGAGGACCGCGACCGGTTCGCCGAGCGGGTGGAGCGTTCCCTCGATGTCCTGGAGGAGATGCTCGCCTCCCAGGTCTTCGAACACGCCAATCCGCGGGCCGGGATGGAGGTGGAGATCAACCTGGTCGACGAGCAGGGAGCACCGTCGCCGGCCAACACCACGGTCCTGACCGCGATCGACGACTCGGCCTTCGTCTCCGAACTGTGCCAGTTCAACATCGAGCTGAACCTCACCCCGCGGCATCTGGGTCCCGGCGGTCTGCGCACCTTCGAACATGTCGTCCGTTCCTCACTGAACGACGCGGCCGCCCGAGCTGCCCGCCACGACGTGGGCCTGGCCGCGATCGGGGTGCTGCCGACCGCACAGCCCGAGGACGTCACGGTGACGGCGCTGACACCGAATCCGCGTTACGCGCTGCTCGATCAGCACATGCGCGCCCTGCGCGAGGACCCCTTCGACATCGTCATCGACGGTGCCGAACCGCTGCACGTGAGCAGTGAGTCGATCGCCCCGGAGGCTCTGTGCACCTCGATGCAGGTGCACCTGCAGGTGGCGCCGGAGGACTTCGCCGGGTACTGGAACGCCAGCCAGGCGATCGCCGGGATCCAACTCGCGCTGGGCGCGAACTCGCCGTTCGTCTTCGGTCACCGGTGGGTCGCCGAATCCCGGATCCCGCTGTTCACCCAGGCCACCGACACCCGGAACCGGGCCGAACGCCGGGCCGGGGTGACGCCGCGGGTGTTCTTCGGTGACGACTGGATCGGTTCGGTGATGGACCTGTTCCGGGCCAACCAGCGGTACCGGCCGCTGCTGCCCGAACTGACCGAGGAGGACCCGGTCGAGGCCCGGGCGGCCGGGCGTACCGCCTCGCTGAAGGAACTCAACCTGCACAACGGCACCATCTATCGGTGGAACCGGCCGGTCTACGACATCACTCCTCCCGGGCCCCACCTGCGGATCGAGAACCGGGTGCTGCCGGCTGGGCCGACCGCGGTGGACATGATGGCGAACATGGCCTTCTACGCCGGCCTGACCCGGGAACTGGCCGATCGGGCCGCCGATCTGTGGCCCGATGAGCCCTTCGACTGGGCCAGGGCGAACTTCGACGCCGGGGTACGCGACGGGATCAATGCCATCGTCTCCTGGCCCGGGAAGGGGCAACTGCCCGCGCGGGAACTGGTCTCGACGGTACTGTTGCCCCGAGCGGCGGCGGGACTGCAGACCTACGGTGTGGACGCAGAGGACATCTCGCATTATCTGGGCGTGATCCAGGGCCGGTGTGATTCCGGCCAGAACGGTGCGGCATGGCAGACTGCCGAGGTAGCCGCCCGCGAGGACGCTGGCGCCAGCCGTAACGAAGCGCTCAGCAGCATGATGCGTACGTACCTGATGCGAATGCACCGGAATCAGCCCGTCCACACCTGGCCGGTCTATCCGGCAAGTGAGGAGGTAGCGAACTGATGCCGGTGGTAGTGGGATTTTCGACCAAACCTGAGGGGATCGCCGCCCTGAAGGTGGCAGCCGACGAGGCGCGCCTGCGCCAGGCGCGCGTCCTCGTCGTGCCGAACACCGAGGCCGACGATCCCGGCCCGCACATCGACGCCCTGACCGAGGCGGGTGTGGAATGGGAATTGCGACCGGCACCGGTCACCCGGGAGATCGCCGAACACCTGATGGAGATCGCCGATGAGGTCGAGGCGGAGATGATCGTGATCGGCCTGCGTCGCCGCTCCCCCACCGGCAAGCTGCTGTTGGGCATGAACGCCCAACGGGTGCTGCTGGACGCAGGGCCGCCCGTCCTGGCCGTGAAGGCCGACTGAGCGCAGCCTGCCCGCCGAATCCTGCGTTCGCAGGTCCGGCGCCGGCGGTGCCGACCGAGCACGGATACCAAGCACAGATCACGGTGCGGGGCAAGCTTCTGAGGTCTCGATCTGCTCCACCCGTTTGGGTCTGTTGTCCGAGCGTGCCAGAATGTTGTGAGAAGCACCATTGACTTCCGGCTGGTGGTGCGCGCCCAAAATCCGAACCGCCGATCATCAAGAGGTTCTTTAGTGACATCCTCCCCGAGCGACAAGCAGCCCACCAGCGACGCTGTATCGGCCCCGGTGGCCGCCGCAGCGTCGGCCAAGGCCGCGAAGGTCTCCGTGGCGGCCGAGAAGCCACCGGCGAAGAAGACTTCGGCCCGGAAGACGACGGCGAAGAAGGCTCCGGCCAAGAAGGCGGCGGCGAAGAAGGCCCCGGCCAAGAAGGCGACGGCGAAGAACGGCGCCACCACCACCAAGAGCGATCTGGTCGACAAGATCGGTACCGGGGATGTGGATGTCTCCATCGACGGGGACGAGGTCGTGCTGCGGGTCGGCAAGAAGCCGGATCTGGATGATGTCGACGAGGCCGCCTTCGACCAGAAGAAGGAGGCCGAGGACGAGAAGCAGCTCACCGAGGACCAGGGCTTCAGCCTCTCCGACGCCGACGATGCCGACGAGCCCGAACAGCAGGTGATGGTCGCCGGGGCGACCGCCGACCCGGTGAAGGACTACCTGAAGCAGATCGGCAAGGTCGCACTGCTGAACGCCGAGCAGGAGGTCGAGCTCGCCAAGCGGATCGAGGCTGGCCTGTTCGCCGACGAACGCCTGGTCGCCACCGACACCAAGGTCAAACCCTCCGAGCTGGACGACTACAGCTGGATCGCCGACGACGGCAAGCGGGCCAAGAACCACCTGCTGGAGGCGAACCTCCGACTCGTGGTCTCCCTGGCCAAGCGCTACACCGGCCGCGGCATGTTGTTCCTGGACCTGATCCAGGAGGGCAACCTGGGCCTGATCCGGGCGGTCGAGAAGTTCGACTACACCAAGGGCTACAAGTTCTCCACCTACGCGACCTGGTGGATCAAGCAGGCGATCACCCGCGCGATGGCCGACCAGGCCCGGACCATCCGGATCCCGGTGCACATGGTCGAGGTGATCAACAAGCTCGCCCGGGTGCAGCGGCAGATGCTGCAGGACCTGGGCCGCGAGCCCACGCCGGAGGAACTGGCCGAGCAGCTGGACATGACTGCCGAGAAGGTGGTCGAGGTGCAGAAGTACGGTCGTGAGCCGATCTCCCTGCACACCCCGCTGGGTGAGGACGGCGATTCGGAGTTCGGTGACCTGATCGAGGACTCCGAGGCCGTCGTACCGGCCGAGGCGGTCTCGTTCACGCTGCTGCAGGAGCAGTTGCACGATGTGCTGGACACCTTGTCCGAGCGTGAGGCCGGGGTGGTCTCCATGCGGTTCGGCCTGACCGATGGACAGCCGAAGACGCTGGACGAGATCGGCAAGGTCTACGGCGTCACCCGCGAGCGGATCCGGCAGATCGAGTCCAAGACCATGTCGAAGCTCCGGCACCCGTCACGTTCGCAGGTGTTGCGCGACTACCTCGACTGAGAAACCCTGGTGTCCCGACGGAAATCCGCGTGATTGCTGGGGTTGAGTCGAGACACTAATACCGCACAGCGCTCTAGTCAAGAATATTGGGCTACACTTCCGGTGTGGACCTGACCGACCTGCTCGCCTCCTGGGAGCTACACCTGCGCGCTGAACGCAAGTCTGCCCAGACCGTGAAGTCCTACGGCGACGGCGTTCGTGCCTACATCCGGTTCTGTGACGAGCACGACCGGCCACAGAGCATCGACCGCACCACCCTGCGGTTGATGATGGATGTGATGCTGACCGAGGGCGCGAAGCCGGCGACCGCGACCTCACGCCACCTCGCGGTGCGCCGGTTCTCGGCATGGCTGACCGAGGAAGGCGAGCAGGACACCGACCCCCTGCTCGGACTGAAGGCACCCAAGCTCGACCAGCCGGTTGTCGAGCCGCTGAGTGACGCCGACCTGCGCGCACTGATCAAGGCGTGCAAAGGCCCGGCGATGCGGGACCGGCGGGATGAGGCGATCATCCGATTGATGTTCACCACCGGCGCCCGTGCGGGCGAGGTCGTCGGGATGCAGACCACCGACCTCGACCTGCGCGAGAACCCGCCGAACGCGATCATCCGGCGCGGCAAGGGCGGGCGTGGCCGGTCGGTGCCGTTGGCCGTCGAGGTGGCCGCAGCGCTCGACCGGTACCTCCGGGCGCGGAAGTCGCACCGACTCGCCAGTGAGCCTGCCCTGTGGCTCGGTGACCGGGGCAAGACGTTCACCTACGACGCGCTGCACAAGACCCTGCGTGGTCGGGCCGACGCCGCTGGGGTCGAGGGGTTCCATCCGCACAGGCTGCGACACACGGCGGCGCACCGATGGCTGTCGCGAGGTGGCTCAGAGGGCGGGCTGATGGCTGTTGCCGGCTGGACCCGACCGGAGATGCTGCTGCGCTACACCCGCGCCCAATCAGCAGCACGAGCCGCTGCCGAGGCCGAGCGCCTGAACCTGGGGGACATATGACCGGCCGCGCAGCGGATGAGGAGGGCGGCGTCACCTTCACCGACTGGGACGAGTACCGAGACTGGCTCGACGAGAAGGGCGAGTTGGCCGTGACCGCGTACGCCGCGCTCAAGAAGGCGGGTGCGTTGAAGGATCACCGACTCGTCGCATACCGGTGCGGCAACCGACGCCGGTGCCTGCTACTCGATGTAGTCAACATGCCACCACCGGTCGGGCCGATCTTTCACAGGCCGCGGTACAAACTGTCTCCGAAGGTCAACGCCGCCACCAGCAACGACTCGGGAAGGGCCGCGAACACCGAGGATGGTGACCACAAGTGGAAGGCGCAGACATTCCCGCCTGCCCAGTGCCTGAACGTCAGTTTGTCGTGTGATCACCTGCAGCATGTTTTGGTGAGCAAGGAACGTATTCAGGCCGATGTTGATGCGGGTCGCCGGGAGGTCATTATCACCCCGCAGGATTCCGAGTCGCCGCCCAACGCATCCATTTCCCGACAATGACGACGGTATGCTGTAGGGTAGGAACAACGTAGAGCCCGTTATGTAAATGACAGCCCCGGATTTGGCACCCCGGCGACGCCCGAAAGGGGCGAAGCTGTCATGCCCGAATCTGAACGGCGACTCCGCTCGTCAATCGCAGCCCACACCAGTTGGGCCAACACCGAGAACCGCAGCAAGCGCACCGCGCCCGCCCGTGCTGCTCTCGACGCCAAGTTCCTGGCCGAGGCCGGGGGAGACCCCAAGCGGGCCGAATCCCTACGCAAGGCGCATTTTCAGCGTCTCGCGCTGAAGTCAGCCAAGGCACGGCGTAAGGCCAAGGAGGCCGCTGCCGAATCCGCCGAGGTTGCCGCAGAGCTCGACGCGCTGGGCGGTGCCGCATGCTGAGTTCAGAAAACAGAAGCCGCCCGGCGGGCAACCGGGCGGCCAACAAGATCAACGCGGGAACGGGATCTACCTACAGTGTAGTTGATCTGGACGCGATGGCCGCGCAAGTCGATGGCGCGTTCGTCGTGCTGGTCCGTGTCGCTGACGATCGCTACCGCCGGCGAGTGTTCCTCACCGTCAAATCAGCAGAGAACCACGCACGCAAAGCGCAGCAGCGCGGCCAAGATGCTCGAATCTTCCTTTGTGAGTTGAAGCCGCTGGTCAAGGTGTGCGGCCTGGAAGCGGCACCGCTGCCGGGGGTGGTCGCATGACACCCATTCAGTACCGGCCACATCGGGAGAAGTTGCAGTACCTGCGAGGGATTCTTGCCGCGATCGACTGGCAGGAGCAGATGCGGGTCCGGGCCATCCGTGAGGCGATCAGGATGGCGACGGCCGAGTTCTGGGAGCGTCGCGCGACCGACTTCGAGTGGGTGATGCAGGAGCGGTTCACCGATCCCCTGGACGCCTGCACTGAGGGCATGGAACCGAACCGGGCAACCGCGTTGTCATGCCGGCGTCACGCTCACCTGCTGCGGACCGGGTTCTTTGCCGAGCCGTGGTGGGGATTCGATGAGGACTTTGCCGACATCCTGGCCGAGAGGCAGGTGGCGTGATGAGCGAGGATGAGAAGAAGAAGTCGCCGTCGGCCGCGCACGTCCTGGTCGAGTTGGCGTTGAAGAAGTACCGCTTCGGCTGCACACCGGACGGGCAGCCTTACGCATGCCCGCGCGGCAGGGGTGCGCACATCGTGCGGCAGTTGCGTGGCGGGCGTCAGTCGCTACGAGCCGAGCTGGCCAAGATGTATCGGCAGGACCAGCACGCGATCCCACCACAGCAGTCGCTGGCCGATGCCGTGCTGGTGTTGGAAGGTGAAGCGCAGGACGCCACCCCGGTCGCCACGCACCTGCGAGTGGCCGAGGCCGACGGGTCGACGTGGATCGACCTGGGCGACGCGATCGGCACCACTGTCCGGCTGAACGCGAACGGCTGGCAGTTGACCAGCGATGTTCCGGTGCTGTTCGCGCGGACCGCTCTGACCGGAACCCTGCCGTCGCCGGCGGTCGGTGGTGATCTGGCCGAGTTGTGGGAGTTGATCAACGTGGCCGAGCCGGATCGGCCGTTGGTGCTGGCATGGCTGGTGTCAGCGATCCTGCGGGCCGACATTCCCCACCCGATCGCTGCGCTGTTCGGTGAACAGGGCACCGGCAAGTCCACCGCGTCGCGACTGTTGACGCAGTTGGTCGACCCGTCCCCGGTGCCGCTGCGCAAGCCACCGCGCGATGCCGACTCGTGGGTGACCGCAGCAGCGGGTAGTTGGCTGGTGGCTCTGGACAATCTGTCGACGGTGCCGGACTGGCTCAGCGACTCGCTGTGTCGGGCCGCTACCGGTGACGGCGATGTGCGCCGCCAGCTCTACACCGACGGACAGTTGGCGGTGTTCGCGTTCCGCCGGGTGATGCTTCTCAACGGCATCGACGTGGGCGCGCTGCGCGGCGACCTGGCCGAACGGCTGATCATGATCAACCTGACCCGGATAGCCGAGGCCGACCGCATGACCGAGCACGACCTCGACACTCGCTGGCAGGAGGCCTATCCGCGACTGTTCGGTGCGCTGCTCGATCTGGCAGCGGGGGTGGCAGGGAAGATTCCCTCTGTCCGTCTTGCCAGCAAGCCGAGAATGGCCGACTTCGCGCTGATCTTGGCTGCCGTCGATCAACTGCTCGGCACGACCGGCGCCGAGCGGTATCTGTCGCAGTCGCGCACACTGGCTGAGGACAGTCTGGAATCCGATCCGTTCTTGGCTGCGGTGAAGACGTATGGGGAATCGTTCACCGGTACTGCGGCTGATCTGCTGGACGCGGTGACGCCGACGGAGGACGGTTGGCGACCGTCCCGGGACTGGCCGAAGAACGCGCGCACCGTGACCAGTCTGCTGCGGCGTAACGCACCAGCACTGCGCAAGGCCGGCTGGATCGTCGACGACCTGGGGAATCAGAACAAGGCCGGCACCACCGAGTGGCACCTCGACCCACCCGACGGTGACCGTCCTGAGAAGGCCGGTAATCGTTCCCTGCCATCCCCGCCTAACCCGCCAAACCGCCCATCTGGCGGGGAAGCGGGGATGGCAGGGCAGGAATACGGGCAATCTCAGGACGACCAGACCGGCCGCTGCCAGTGCGGTGAACCTGCCGACAAATCCCGCGGAGCCGGGCTCATGTGCCCGCCCTGCTACGACCGGATCAGCGAACTCCGACGCGCAGCCAGGGAGGCGTCATGACCGGCCGCAGACCGCCGACGGTTGGCCCTGCGGGCAGAACGTGAGGCAACGGCATGACCGTCGCCACCCGCCCCGAGATCCCGTTGCAGGTCATCACACCCGCTGATGTGCGTGCATCCATCCGTCGTGCTCGGCAGGGCTTGGAGAGAGCCGCCGAAGAGATCGTCTGGCAGATCGAGATGGAGGCGTGGCGCACCCTCGGTTACTCGTCTTGGGGTGCGATGCGTGAAGCGGAGTATGGCGGGGCTGCGTTCATGGTGCCGTCCAAGAGTCGACGGGAATTGGTGGCGCGCATTCGCGCCGCTGGCATCACCCAGCAGGAAGTGGCAGCGACCGCTGGTGTGAACGTCCGCACCATCAAGCGCGATGAGCGATCTAGCACTGAGGGGACAAATGTCCCCTCAGACTCCGATGAAGACATCGTTGATGCCGAACTTGTAGAAGACGACGACTCGTCGACCTACATCGACCGCGCCACTGGCGAGGTGTTCGACACCCCTCAAAAAGCAACGGACCCAGCGCCCGCTGAGCCCGTCAACGCCATCACATGCCCGACATGTGAGCCACCACCGTGCCTGCAATGCCTCAGACCGCTCCACAGCAACCTGACCCGCCAGCGCGGCCTGTGCGCCGCCTGCTGGGCACTCAGAGACCTACCCACACCTGATGAAAGGAAACCATGATGCACATTCCCGAACCCGAGAACGTGCCCGGCGACATTGTTGGACACACAGACGGATGCACCCGTGAGCATTACATGTACCTCAACAACCGGGTGAACACCATCGGTCCCATCACCATCGCCGGCCAGCCTGTTTACGGCCCCGATGGTGAATGGTTGGGAATGACCCCCAACCGGACCGAGCCGTGCCATTACGGCACCAGCTTCGTCACCCGCGCCCAACTCGAAAAGGTTGGGCTCACCGCTGCTGACGTGCCGAACCTGCGCGTCATCGACACCACCGGAAGGACACCCAGCAATGACTGACAACACCACGAACGAGCTCGACACCACCCCCGACACCGACGGGCAGGAGCCGGCGTCGAAGAAGGACCGGCAGGAAGCGAAGTACCGGGCACAGCTGCGCGACACCGAAGCCGAACGAGACCGGCTCGCCGCCCGGCTCGAAACGATGCAACGCAACCAGGTCGAACAGATCGCCGCCGACACGCTCGCCACACCCGCCGGGCTGTGGGCATCCGGTGTCACCCTCGACGACCTCACCGACACCGACGGCGACATCGACCGCGCCAAGGTCGACACCGCCGTCAAAGCGGCAGCCGAAACGCTGGGATTGCGCACCAAACCGGCCGGGAACTATTCACCCCTCGAAGGGCTCACCCCAGAAAAGCCGAAACTGAACGATTTCAGTAACGCGTTCGCACCTCAAAGCTAGGTAATTGTCGGTCCGGTCCGGTATCCTGATTAACGAATTCGGGATGCCGGGCCGGGTGCCCTCCCTGACATTCACGCAGCCCCGTAATGGGGCAGCCGGTAAGGCTGGTGGCCGCACCGGAACAAACACACCTGTTCCCCGTTGCGCCCAACAATGCGGCGCACCATCCGAAAGGCCCACCAATGGCTACCGAAACCACTGTTACCTCCGCGACCGCCTGGTCACCTGATGTGTCCGTGTTCGCAGCATCCGAAGTGCTGCCCGACGCGCTGATCCTCCGCACCGCCACCGTCGCCGGCAGCGTCGAAGGAGACGCCCCGGTCGTCCGCGTCGCCTGGGTCGACGACGCCGACGCCGAGTTCACCGCCGAAGGAGCGGCCATCCCGGAGTCCGACCCCACCCTGTCGGAAACACTGATCCCGACCGGGAAGATTTCCCAACTGCTGCGGCTGTCACGCGAGCAGTGGCAGCAGCCCGGCACCTCGACCGAACTGTCGGCGTCCGTGCAGCGCGCTGTGACCCGCCGAGCCAACGAGGCCTACCTGACCCAGGCCGCGCCGACTGCGCCCGCCATCGGCCCCGCACCGGGCTTGCTGAACGTCGCCGGCACTGTCGACGGTGAACCGGTCGACGCGAACCTCGACGCACTGGTCGACCTCGTGGCGCAGCTGGAGGCGAACAACGCCACCCCGACGCACATCCTGATTGACCCGGCCGGATGGGCTGCGCTGCGGAAGTTCAAGACGGCTACCGGATCGGCGCAAACGCTGCTTGGCGCGGGGACTGCCGACGCTGAACGGCGTCTGCTCGACCTGCCCGTGATCACCAGCCCGGCGATGCCCGCCAAAACCGGACTCGTGATCGACAAGGCCGCTGTGGTCGCCGCTGCCGGACCCGTCCGCGTCGCACAGTCCGAGCACGCCTACTTCGACAGTGACAGCGTGGCGCTGCGCTGCACCTGGCGTGTCGGGCAGAACGTCGTCCACCCCGACCGGATCGGCACCTTCACCGTCGCCTGACCCGGCCCCACAAACACGGCACACCATCGGCCCTCAAAATCAGAGTGGGCACGCCGACAGCGTGTGTCGTCCGGCCCGGACCCCATCCTTAGCCCGTGGGGTCCGGGCCACCCCCAACCCGAACAGGGAGACCACCAGTGCTCATCACCCCCGCCGACATCGCACCATTCGCCACCATCGACCCGACCAAACTCGCCGCGATGATCGACGACGCCGAAGCGATGGCACACCGGCTCGCGCCCTGCCTCACCACCACCACAGACCCGACCGTGCTCGCCGCAGCCAAAGCCATCGTGCGCGGCGCAATCCTGCGATGGAACGACGCCGGCACCGGAGCAATCACCCAGGAAACTCACGGCCCATTCGCCCGCACCATCGACAACACCGTCGTCCGTCGCGGCATGTTCTGGCCCTCGGAGATAGCCGACCTGCAAGGGCTGTGCCGCACCACCAGCACCAGCGGCGCGTTCACCATCGACACCCTGCCATTCCGCCCGGCACCGACCGTGCACCCGTTCCTCACCGACACCGAATGACCCCGGGCCAGTATCCCGCTCCCACACACTGCGGCCACTTCTCGGCTTAGAGCCGCCGATATAGAGCAGCCCAAATTTCCGCAGGCACCCCAGGGGAAGGACTCCGCTGTTCAAACCCCAAAGGCCATTTCTCGGCTTAGAGCCGATACCCCCGTGAGGTACCCCCCGGGGGTGCTGGTCGGCGTTCCTGGTGCCTGGGTCAGGTGGTGAGTGTGACGGGCACTTTCGGTTTGTGTGTCACGGCCGTCGACATTGACGTAAGCCAGTAACGATGGATTCGGGCCAAGTTGGTCGAACTCCGCGACCGGGAACGGTGCGAGGACTTCGGTCTGCGATCGGGTTGGTTCGATGTCACGCCAGTTCTGTTGATTGGGTGACGCGTGGTCGAACACGAAGTAGGCGATGCGTTCAGCGTCGAGGTACTTGATGCCGTACTGAAAGGACCGTGTTCCGTCCTGGCTGCTGGCGAATACCCCGAACAGCAAGGTGCCAGCGCTGATGTCGAGGTTGTCGAACTGGAATCGGATCATGAGCGAGTCGTTCGCAGTGATCAGCGCGACGTCTCGGAGGCGTGGTGTTGTCATGCGGAAAAAACGCTACTTGCCAGGACCGCCCGGTTGAGAGCTGCCGGTGGTGGCGGGCAGGTGTGACCGTTGCGTCATTTGCCCGTTACTGTCCGAACAGCGCGATGAGCGCATGGGGCCGCTTGTCAGTGGGCACCGCCAATCTCCGACGTGGATCGCATGAGGCCGGCCGCGAGTTCGATTGCCTGCCCGTAGGTGAGCAGGCCGACGAGTGTCTGTTGATCGGCTCCGATGCCGGCGGAGTAGCTGACCTCGATCAGCGGGGCGTCGTCGCCGGGCAGGAGTGTGGTGGTGACGGTGAGGGTGCTGTCTACCGCTGTGACGGTGGATTGGTGGCCGGCGTGAGATTCTGTGACCTGGGTTCGGTGGTCGGTGGTGCACCAGGCCGGGCAGTGGACGGTGATGGGTTGAGCGGTCATGGTCTGCTTTCTGAGTCGGAGATATTGCGCCCCACAGCGCTCTGAGCGCTTCCGTGGAAACAGGGGCTCTCCGACGACATGCACAGCGCTCAGGTCATGAACACTGCGCGACTACCTCGACTGAGGTTCGAAGCACCGGCTGTGCCGAGGCCGCGGGTCAGGCCTTCGGTGGCGCGTACTCGCGCAGCCGGGAGGTACGGGTCCCCATCCGGACGAGCCCGAGCGCCATCCCGACCGAGGCCGCCACACCGTCGATCACCGGTACCCCGGTGGCCTCGGCGAGCGTCTGGCACAGATCGGTCATCCCGGCACAGCCGAGGACGATCACGTCGGCGCGATCCTCCCGCACCGCGGCGAGGGCGCTGTCGGTGATCACCGCCACGGCGTCGGCCTCGGCCTCCTCCAGCGCCAGCACCGGCACTTCGGTCGCCCGGAGACCGACGCAGGCGCGCTCGAAGCCGTAGCGCAGGACCAGATCCTCGGCCCGACCCAGGGTGCGGTCCAAGGTGGTGACCACCGAGAAGTGACGACCTACCAGGGTGGCGGCATGCATCGCGGCCTCGGCGATCCCCAGCACCGGCGCACCGGTCGTCTCCCGAGCCGCATCCAGGCCCGGGTCACCGAAACAGGCGATCACATGGGCATCCGGTGACGGTCCGGACGCCCGTTCGGCCTCACCGATCGCCTCCACCACGGCCTGGGCGGCCAGGATCTCCTCGGTGTGCGACTCGATGCTCGACGGCCCCTTCGACGGGCAGACCGCGGTGATCGACACCCCGGGTCCGGCGACCAGTTGGCCGGTGGCCCGGATCTTCTCGGTCATCGGCACCGAGGTGTTCGGATTGATCAATTGGATCCGGATCGGATCGGCGCTCACCGTCGCAGGCTCGTTCACTCCTGCGAGGATACGGTGCCGTCGGAGACCCCGGCGCTCTGGCCGCTGAAGGTCGGAATCCGCGGACGGGCCTTCTCCAGCAGGGTGAATGCCACGAAACCGAGGCCGCAGCCGATGAACCAGGTGAAGTCCCCCAGCCAGGTGATGTTCAGCTCGCTGACACTGCTGATCAGCCGGGGCAGGGTGGCGATCAGGATCGTCGGCACACCGGCGATGATCATCGCCAGCACGGCATTCGGGTTGTAACCCTTGTCGTACCAGTAGGGAGCATCGGGATCGGAGGTGTAGAGCGCGTCGGTCAGCAACCGCTGCTTCGCCGCGACGTAGTAGCCGGCGATCAGGATGCCGAACAACGGACCGATCAGTGCTGCCAGGATGCCCAGCGAGTAGTGGATCGCCTGATCGTTGTTGTACCAGTTCCACGGTGTCAGCAGCACCGAACCGACGGCGGCGATCATGCCACCCATCCGCCAGCTGATCTTGTGCGGGGCGACATTGGAGAAGTCGAAGGCCGGGGCGATGAAGTTGGCGACGATGTTGATGCCGACGGTGGCGGTGACGAAGGTCAATCCACCGAGGATCACCGCGAACGGCGTACCGATCCTCTCCACGGTGTGGATCGGGTCGGTGATCAACTCGCCGAAGACCGGTACCGTCGCCGAGGCGGTGATCACGGTCAGCAAGGAGAAGAACAGGAAGTTGATCGGCAGCCCCCAGAAGTTGCCCTTCTTCACCGCCTCGAAGCTCTTGCCGTACCGGGCGAAGTCACCGAAGTTGAGCATCGGACCGGAGAAGTAGGAGACCACGATCCCGACCGCCGAGGCCATCACGCCGATCGAGCCCCAGAAGCCGAGCGAGGCATCACCGGCGGACAGGCTGAGCGAGATGTTGGAGATACCGGCCTCGGAGACCAGGTAGACCGCGAGGATGATCATCACCACGTAGACCGCGGGGCCGGCGAAGTCGATGAACCGACGGATCGCCTCCATCCCCTTCCAGAACACGGCCATCTGTGCGAGCCAGAGGATCGAGTAGGACAACCAGCCGAGCGCGGACAGGCCGAGGAAGGAGTACTCGGTCTCCCAGACCTGTGCCCAGTCGAAGAACTTCAGGAAGATGATGTTCAACGACGCGGCAGCCAGATAGGTCTGCACCCCGTACCAGGCGATGGCGATGATCCCGCGGATGATGGCCGGGATGTTCGCACCCTTGATCCCGAAGATCGCCCGGTTGACCACCGGGTACGGTACGCCGGTCTTCTGGCTCGGTTTGGCGACCAGGTTGGTGAACACCTGCACGATCACGATGCCGACGACCAGGGACACCAGCACCTGCCAGGACTGGATACCGAGGGCGAACAGGCTGCCGGCGGTGACGTAGCCGCCGACCGAGTGCACATCGGACATCCAGAAGGCGAAGATGTTGTAACTGCTCCATCGCTGCTTCCGCAGCGGGGCGAGGTCCTCATTGGCCAGTTCGGGGTCGTATCCGGGTTTGACGCACAGGTCGCCGACGGGTTCACCGGCGGCGGAGACGACCTGGGCGGTGGACATGGTGCCTGCGGGGGCTTGCTCGGTGGACATGGGCGTCCTTCCTGCTGGGGAGGCTGGGCAAGGCGACGTCGCCCTGCTGTTGAAGCTATGCCTTCACGTATGCGAGCGGGTTTCGTTGCAGTTACGGCTGTGTCACAGGTTCGTCGGCGCCGTCCTAAGCTGGGGTCCATGGTCGAGGTCACCACTGATCGGATCGCCCCTCCCACGCCTAATGTCGGCGAACGCCTGCGGGAGCTGCGACAGCAACGCGAACTCACCGTGCGGGCATTGGGCGAACGGCTCGGTATCTCCGCCTCCGCGGTCTCGCAGATCGAACGCGGGGTGATGCAGCCATCGGTCTCCCGGCTGATCGAGTTCGCCCAGGTGCTCGACGTCCCCCTGGCCTCGATGTTCGCCGACGAACGCTCCCCCAGCCTGGGCACCAGCCGACTGGCCGACCTGGCCTTCGCCGGCACCACCCTGACCCGGGCTGCGGAGACCCGGCCGATCACCCTCGACGGCGGGGTGAGCTTTCGCCGGCTGTCCCCCAGCCGGCTGCCCGGTCTGGACTTCTTCGAATCGACCTATCCGCCCGGTTCCACCGCCACCCCGGCCGACGAGCTCTTCCATCACGAGGGATTCGAGACCGGTACGGTCACCGCCGGTGAGTTGACCATCGAGTTCGACGACGAGGTGGTGGTGATGGCTGCCGGCGACTCGATCAGCTACCCCTGTCACCGATCCCATCGGCTCCGCAACGACGGTGATCGAGTCGCGGTCGCAGTCTGGTTGATCCTGCACCCGTGACCGCCGAACCGACCGGGCCGGACAGCTACCGGGTGATCGCCCGCCGGGCGAGTGCGGAGCTGGTCGAGCGCAAATCCCGGTTCCTGGCGACGGTACGCCGGGTGCAGACCGAGGAGGATGCCCGGGCGGTGATCGAGGAGTGCCGGCGCAATCACCGCGACGCCGGCCACCACTGCTCGGCCTTCGTCCTCGGTGCCCAGGCCGAGATCACCCGTACCTCCGATGACGGTGAACCCGCCGGGACCGCCGGGATGCCCATCCTGGAGACCATTCGCGGACACCGGCTGAGCGACCTCGTGGTCGTGGTCAGCCGCTGGTTCGGCGGGACGAAACTGGGGACGGGCGGGCTGGTTCGCGCCTACTCCGAGGCGACCGCCCGCGGCCTGTCGGTCGCCGGCAGCCGCTCACGGGTACGGGTCCGCAGCGCCGGTGTCGCCGTCGACTTCGAGCGACTGGGCCGGGTGGAGAACGAACTCCGGAGCCGTCCCGAGGCCCTGGCGGCAGGACTCGAGGTGGACGAGATCGATTACACCGGAGGTACGCCGACGATCAGGATCACCGCTCCGCTGCGCAACTGGGACGAGGCACTGGCAGTGCTCTTTGAGCTGCAACTGACCGCTGCACCGACCGGCGAGTCGTGGGCCGACCGGCCGATCGGGGGGCCGGCCGGGTCGCACTGAATCAACCGGCCTCGCGACCCGATCGGACCCGCGACCCGATCGATCCCGCAACCCGATCGGACCCGCAACCCGGTCGATCCCGCGATCCGATCACGGTTCGCGATGTGCGCTGAGGAATCCCCAGATGATCGTGGTGGCATCGACCTGCTGATCGGCCGGCGCTTGCGCACCGGACTGCTGACCACCGGGCCAGACATGACCACCGTCGGCGATCACGTACAACTCCACGTCGGCGTCGTCGTAGCAATCGCTCCAGCTGGTGTGGGCGACTCCACCGAGGTCGGTCTGCGAGACGTTGTGGCAGTCATTGCGCTCGACCCAACCGGTGACCCACTGGGTGGCCGAGACGTAGTTCTCGCCGTTGCGCTGCCCGCCGTCGAAGTTGATCACCTGGTCGTTCGTACCGTGGAAGGCGATCACCGGCATCGGCATGGCCCGGTCGCATCCGTCGAATGCCTGCTGGTAGTAGGCGCCGGAGACCGTCGCCACCGCCGTGAAGATGTCCGAACGCTGACAGGCGAGCAGCGAGGTCAACCCGCCACCGTTGGAGAAGCCGATCGCATTCACCTGCCGATCGTCGACGCAGAACTCCTCGCGTACCTGACGGACGATGTCGACGGCATAGGCGACATCGTCGACCTCCGGCGCATAGGGAGCACCCTGCCACGACGGCATCCCCTGGCTGAACTGTGCCTGGGCGAAGACCACCAGTGCGGGCAGCTCGGCGAGCCGGCTGATCGAGGCCATACCGGCGGCACTGCCACCTCGTCCGTGGAAGGCCAGGAGCAGCGGCAGCGGCTCGGTGTGCCCGACCTCGGGAACACTCAGCAGGTACTCGCGTTCGGCCCCGTCGATGACCACACTGCGGGTCGTGCGACCGGCCTGCACCGGACCCTCGCAGGTCTGCGCGACCTCGTCGCTGAACTGGGTCGGTGTGGTGCAGCCCAGCAGGCCGAGCCCCAGCAGGGCGATCACCGCACTCAGGAACCGCCGGACCATCGAGATTCCTGCCCGCGGGCCCCGGGCTCGCCGGCGGGCTCGGCCTCGAACTCCGATACGGGAAGCGCCCGGCCCCGCCGGAACTCCTCGACCACGCTCGCCACGACCGCCTCCATGGCGCTCGGCGCACCGGGTGAGCCTTGGCTGGGAACCGAGGCCGCCACCCGTCGCTGCCGTTGGTAGGAGGCCCCGTGGCGGATCAGGTCGGCCACCCCGGCCAGTTCGGCGCTGCAGTGCAGCTCTGCCGCGACCGGGGCGAGTTGATCCAGCAGCCGGGCCAGGGCATCGGTGACCAGCTCCTCGTTACCGGCCTCGTCGACGATCACGATCGCCTCCATGCCGTACCGGGCCGCCCGCCATTTGTTCTCCTGCAGGAACCAGGGGCTGATCCGCGGCAGGGTCTCACCGGCATCCAGCCGCCGGGACAACCACTCGACCAGGCAATGGGTCAGCGCGGTCAGTGCCGCCAACTCGGTGCGGTTGGTGATGCCGTCGAAGATCCGCATCTCGATGGTGCCGAACTTCAAGGAGGGACGGATGTCCCAGCGCACCTCGTCGAAGGAATCGATCACCCCGGTGTGCACCAGGTCGGCCACATAGCGTTCCAGCTTCGGCCAGCTGTCGATCTCGGTGAACGGCAGACCGGCGGTCGGCAGTTGCTGGAAGAGCAGGGCACGGTTGGAGGCGTAACTGGTGTCGCGGCCGTTCCAGTACGGGGAGGAACACGACAGCGCCAGCAGGTGCGGGTAGTAGGTCAGCATCGCGCCGATGATCGGCAGCACCTTGTCCCGGCTCTCGACCCCGACGTGGACGTGCACCCCGTAGATCATCATCTGCCGACCCCACCACTGCGTGCGGTCGATCAGGGTGCCGTAGCGCTCCTTGTTGGTGACCTTCTGGTGCGCCCAGTGGGCGAACGGATGGGTGCCGGCCGACATCAGTTCCACCCGCAAGGGATCGGTGACCTCGCGGACCGTCGCCACACTGCGGTCGAGATCGTCCATCGCCTCCCCGACATCGGAACAGACACCGGTCACCAGCTCCACGGTGTTCAACAACAACTCCTGGCGGATCGTCGGATGCGCCGAGCCGTCGGCCGGCGCCACGGCATCCAGGACCGTCTGCGCCACCTGCCGCAGGTCCCCGGAGTCGGCGTCGACCAGCGCCAGCTCCCATTCCACACCCAGCGACGAGCGGGCCGATTCTCCGAACTCGAGTTGCACGCGCCCATCCTGCCCGCTGGACACCGATTCCGACGACAGCTCGGCGACACCACCGGCAGCAACCCTAGGATCAGTCGGGTGAATGACACAGCTGCCGAACTGCTCGGACGGGTCGAGGCGCAGGCCACACGTTGGTTCGCCGAACGCCCCTCACCGGGGATGGCCTGGTCGCTCTTCCGTGACGGGGAGGTGATCGGCAGCGGGATGCTGGGCTCGGCGGTGCTCGGCGGCCCCGCGCCCACCGAGCGGACCGCCTTCCGGATCGCCTCCATCAGCAAGTCCTTCCTCAGCGCCACCGTGCTGGCCCTGCGCGACCGCGGTGAGCTGACGCTGGACACCCCGGTGACCGAGATCCTCGACTGGATCGACGGCTTCCGCCTGCCGCCCGGGGGTATGCCGCCGACCCTGCGGATGCTGCTGTCCATGTCGGGCGGGTTGACCACCGACGACCCCTGGGCCGACCGCCTGGAATCGATGACCACCGAGGAGTTCCGGGCGATGGTGAACCGGGGAGTCCTCTTCGGCACGGTCCCCGGTACCGCCTTCGCCTACTCCAATCTGGGGTACGCGCTGCTCGGGCAGGTGGTCGAGACGATCACCGGGCAGTCCGTACCCGAGGCCATCGGCGAAACACTGCTGCGCCCGCTGGGGCTGCAGCGGACAGGCTTCGACACCGGTGTCGGTGAACCCCTGGCCGTCGGTTACGCCTGGGCCAACGGTGGCTGGCAGCCACTGCCCTACACCGGCCCGGGGGCCTTCTCCGCGATCGGCGGCCTGTTCTCCACCACCGCCGATCTGGCCCGCTGGGCGGACTGGCTGAGTACCCCCTGGCAGCCGGGGAACGAGCCGCTGGACCCTTCGCCGTTGTCCGCTGCCTCCCGCCGTGAACTCGCCCAGGTGGCCCGTCCGATCGATCCCGACGACGAGGGTGTGCAGCGCGGATACGGACTCGGTCTGCGGATCGAGCAGACCGGTGGCGGGACGGTGATCAGCCACAGTGGCGGCTACCCGGGATGGTCGGCCCATCTGCGATTCCATCCGGCCTCGGGGCTGGGACTGGTGGCCCTGGCCAATGCCACGCACAGCTTCACCCACCGGTTCTGCACCGCCGCCCTGGCCGAGATCCTGCCGCAGGGGGCCCCGGTCGACCCCTGGCCGGAGACCACGGCAGCACAGACCCGGCTGATCGCGCTGTTGCGTACTCCGACCGGGTTCGCCGACGGATTGCGCGGCAACTGGGTCTCGGACAACCTGCTGCGGGACAGTTCCGGGGCACAGCGGCAGCGTGATCTGGACGCCGCACTGGCGATTCTGGACGGTTCGGTCGAGTCGGACCCGGTGAACGAACGGTCTTCGAACCCCTCACATCGGGAATGGGATCTGCCCGTCGGCCGGGGTCTGCTGCGCTGTCGGATCACCCTCAACCCGCTCGGGCAGTTGCAGGCACTGCAGACCGTACCGATCGTCCGCGGCCAGACCTGAGCCCCCGGGAAGTGAGGCACGCCACACTTCAGGTTTCGGATCTCGGTGGAATCGACCGCACACGGGGGTAGTCTCGAACCACGTCAGCCAGTGATCGCGCGGCGGGAATAGTCCCCGTCGGCAGGGCGTTGATCTGGCGAGAGTGAAGGAGGGCCCAGCCATGAATAACACGATCGTTGACGACGCCCTGACAGCCGCCGACCGGTGCGACCGGTGCGGCGCCCAAGCCTATGTACGCGTCACCCTCGAGGGCGGCGCGGAATTGTTCTTCTGTGCCCACCACAACAAGGCACATGAGGACAAGCTGAAGCAGGTCGCGCTGCGCATTCAGGACGAGACCGCACGGCTCAACGCCTGAGGCGGACCGGCGACGACGTCGGTTCCCGCAGACAGCGCGAAGGGCCCGATCCGATCGGATCGGGCCCTTCGCGCTGCCCTCTCCCCGTGTGCGCCCGAGCCGGCCCACCCGAGCCGTCCGGACCATGACTCAGCGCCTCCGCGCTCGGCCGGCCCGCTTCCAGTGCTAGAACTGGGTTGATGTCCCACTGATGCGCGGCTGCCGCGCATCGCCCCTTGCAGAATCGCCCGACAGACCGGACCTGGTATGGCACTGTTCACCCGCAGCAACCCCCCGGCGAAAGGCTGGTGGCGAACCCGCCGCTGGCGGGCCGTGCTCGCCCAGGTCGACGCTCTGGACACCGCGGTCTTCGATGCCGTGGCCGAGACCCGCAGCCCGCTGCTGGATGCCGCCATTCCCCGGCTGACCCGCTTGGCCGACCGCTCCGGAATCTGGCTGGGCATCTCCGCGGTGATGGCGCTGAGTGGTTCGGCCCGGGCACGACGCGCCGCCACCCGCGGGCTGGTCTCGGTGGCCATCACCAGTCTGCTGGCCAACCAGGTCTCCAAACGTCTGCACGGCCGCCCGCGCCCGCAGACCAGCGGCATCCCGATGCCGCGGCTGGCCCACCGGATCCCCAGCTCCACTTCCTTCCCCAGCGGCCATTCCGCCAGTGCGATGGCCTTCGCGGCCGGTGCCTCCACCGAATGGCCTGCGCTGTCGGTGCCCTTGCGCTCGCTGGCGGCGGCGGTCGGCTTCTCCCGGGTCGCCACCGGTGCCCACTACCCCTCCGATGTGGTGGCCGGTGCAGCCCTCGGTGAGACCGTGGCCTGGCTGACCACCAAGATCGTCGGCGTCCAGCGGATCGACCCGACCCGCGACGATCTCTCGGTCTGGCCGCGGCGGCCGCGATGCGAGCCGACGTCCCCTTGGCGGTACTGCCGGCCGGCACCTTCAATCATTTCGCCAGGGATCTGGGGATGTTCCCGCTCTCCAGGGCGATCGCGGCAATCCGTGCCGGGGCGCTGGCACGGGTCGATCTGGGTGAGGTCAACGGCGGCATCTTCGTCAACACCGCCAGCATCGGCGCCTACACCGACTTCGTCGAGATCCGGCAACGCTATGAGAAGCGGATCGGCAAACCCCTGGCGGCGCTGGTGGCCGGGGCCCGTACCCTCCACCGCGCGAAGGCGGTACGGCTGCGCATCCTCGATGCCGACGGGACCCACCTGGATGCCCGGTTCAGCCTGCTCTTCATCGGCAACGGTCGCTATGAGCCGAGCGGATTCGCACCGATGCACCGGGCAACCCTGGACGACGCACGCCTCGATCTGCGGATCCTCGGCGTCACCCGGCTGGCGTCACGGGCGAAGATCCTGCTGGACATGCTGACCGGGCAGGTGGCGCGCAACCGGCGCTACCAGCAGTATTCCGAGGCCGAGTTCGACATCGAACTCCCCGATGGGCCCTATGCCATCGCCCGCGACGGCGAGCTCGGCTAGCCGATCGACCGGCTGCGGGCACGAGTCCTGCCCCGGGCACTGCGGGTGATCGCCCCGGCGCGACCGCGTCACTGAGCCCGACCGGATCAGTGCCCCACCCCGGTGAGCGCGGCCGCGCTGCATGCTCCTCTCCCCCGAGGCGGCCCAACAGGTGGACTCCCGGTATGCAACCAACTCCAGCGCGTTCTTGCTTTCGCAGGTCGCCAGGTCGATCCCCCGGGTGCAACCAGTTCCGGGCACGTTCATGTTCTCGCCGCGGCTCGCCAGGTGGGTCCCGGTATGCAACCAGCTCCGGGGTTGCAACCAAACAAACGTCACACTCGATGAGAACCCGCGCACCAAGAGCCTGCGTTTGCGCGAAACACGCCTGCCGGCAGCTCATCGAGTGTGACGTTTGTTTGGTGGAACCCCGACCACCATCATCCATCAGCGGCGGCGCGTCCCGCTCCCGACTGCCGCCCGCGGTCCCGGCGCCCAGCACAGGCTGAGCCCTCGCAGCAGCCCCAGCCAGACCAGGCCGAGAGCACAACCGGCCAGCACATCGCTGACGTTGTCCACGACCAACAGCACCCGGGCAAGACAGACCAGCACCACCAGGACGGCGGCGAGCAGTCCGAACAGGATCCGGCCCCGCCGGTGCAGGTGAGCGCCCAGTGCCAGCACCGCGACCACCGCTGCGACGGTGATCGCGAAGGCATGACCGGAGGGGTAGGAGGTCTGCGTCACCGGCACCAGCGCCGCCAACGGTCGGGGCCGCTGCACCACCGCCTTCACCGCCAGCGGCACCAATCCACCGGCCAGCACCGCGACCACCAGCCACGGCACTCCCACCCACGAGGGCCGGCCCCGTTCCCGCAGCAACCACCACAATCCCCAGGCGGCCGCCAGCAGCCGCCAGGCCCACGGGCCCAGCACCATCGAGAGCACCCACCACAACGGTGTCCACCAGACCAGCTGCGGTCCGGTGGCAGCGGCCCAGGCCGCCACGGCGGCATCGGTCTGCAGCACCGGCGCGAACCCGAACCCACCGCCACCGTGAGGGCCACGAACAGGATCAGGCCACCGACGGCGAACAGCGCCAGGCCCCGGTCGTACCACTGACCCCGGTCGTGGGCCTGACCCCGGTCGGGGCCAGCATTCATCGCATCCCCCGGTTTCGGTCTGTCACGGCGTGAGCCCCGGATCCTGGGGCCGGCGATCCGGAGGCCTGCGACAACGACATGGGCCCGACCGTACCCGGCGCCATGAGGCAGCGGCGTGCGGCGGACCGAGGGCGAAACTCGGCTGCGTCGCGGGTGCGGTGCTGGCAGGCTGTCTCCACGTGGGACATGTGGAGCTGAGCGGTATCGGATACGACCTGCCCGACGGGCGTCCATTGCTGCGCGATGTCGGCTTCCGGGTCGCCGACGGTGCGAAGGTGGCGCTGGTCGGTGCCAATGGTGCCGGCAAGTCCACCTTGTTGCGGATGGTCAGCGGTGAGCTGGATCCGCAGGAGGGTACGGTCTCGCGCTCCGGCGGCCTGGGGGTGATGCGGCAGTCGGTGGCCCACGGGTCGACCGATGTGCGCGAACTGCTGATCTCGGTGGCACCGCCCCGGATCCGCTCGGCCGCCCGGGCGGTGGACGAACTGGAACTGCGATTGATGGACCACGACGACGAGGCGACCCAGCTGCGCTATGCCACCACCCTGGCCGAATACGCCGACGCCGGCGGGTACGACTTGGAGGTCATCTGGGATGCCTGTTGCACCGCCGCACTGGGTGTCGGTTTCGACAAGGTGCGCTGGCGTGAACTGGCGACCCTGTCCGGTGGTGAGCAGAAGCGGTTGGTGCTGGAGGCATTGCTGCGCGGCCCCGATGAGGTGCTGCTGCTCGATGAACCGGACAACTATCTCGACGTACCGGGCAAGGAATGGCTGGAGGAACGGCTGCAGACCTCGCCGAAGACCGTGCTCTTCGTCAGTCACGATCGGGAGCTGATGGCCCGGGTGGCGACTCGGGTGGTGACGGTCGAACTCGGCGCGGCGGGCAACACCGCCTGGGTGCATCCGGGCGGGTTCGGGTCCTATCACGAGGCCCGCCGGCAGCGTTTCGCCCGGCTGGAGGAACTGCGGCGGCGCTGGGACGAGGAGCATCGCAAGATCAAGGATCTGGTGATGATGTACAAGACGAAGGCCGCCTTCAACGACGGCCTGGCGTCGCGCTACAAGGCCGCGCAGACCCGATTGGCGAAGTTCGAGGAGGCCGGTCCGCCGCAGGCGATCCCGCGCGAGCAGCAGGTGAACGTGCGTTTCCGCGGTGGTCGTACAGCGAAACGGGCAGTGATCGCCGAGCAACTGGAGCTCACGGGGTTGATGCACCCCTTCGATGCCGAGATCTGGTTCGGCGAACGGGTGGCGGTGCTGGGCTCGAACGGGTCCGGCAAGTCACACTTCCTGCGCCTGCTGGCCGGCGGTGGCAGTGACCCCGAACCGGAGCACCGACCGGTCGGTGAGTTCGAGGTGAGACCGGTGGCCCACACCGGGCGGGTACGTCTGGGTGCGCGGGTCCGACCGGGATGGTTCGTGCAGACCCATGATCATCCGGAGTTGATCGGCCGCAGCCTGCTGGAGATCCTGCACCGCGGTGATGATCATCGCCGGGGTATGCCACGGGAGGAGGCCTCCCGCAAACTCGATCGCTACGAACTGGCCGGCAGTGCCGAGCAGAAGTTCGAGTCGCTGTCCGGTGGGCAGCAGGCACGGTTCCAGATCCTGCTGCTGGAGCTGTCCGGGGCGACACTGTTGCTGCTCGACGAGCCGACCGACAACCTCGACGTGCAGTCGGCCGAGGCACTGGAGGAGGGTCTCGCCGGTTTCGAGGGTACGGTCATCGCGGTCACCCATGATCGCTGGTTCGCCCGCGATTTCGACCGGTTCCTGATCTTCGGCGCCGACGGGTTGGTGACCGCCGCCGACGAGCCGGTCTGGCACGAGGCCCGGGTGGACCGAGCGCGCTGACCGGCCCCGGCAGCGCCGGGTGCTTCGATCATGGAGCCAGATCGGTGTCGACCAACAGCTCGGCCAGGGATTCGGGGCGGTTGGCGCGCAGATGTTCGAGCTCCTGGCCGGCCCACTGCTCCCACCACCAGTCGTCGCCGTCGCGTCGCCTGGCCCGGGCACGGCGTACCGCCTCGGAGGCCGCCAGCCACACCGTTGCCTGGGCCAGTGGCAGCGTCTGCGATGTCAGGGAGCCGCAGCCTTCGATGATCAACCGCTCGCCCGGTTCGATCCGGTGCCACCGGTCGCGCCGATCAGTCGCCCAGTTCCAGGACTGCCAGCGGGCGGCCCGCCCCTGCAGCAGCGGGGTGATGATCTTCTCCACCAGATACCGCTGACCGGCGCCCAGGCCGTCCCAGCCCTCGTACAGATCGTCCAGGTGCACCACCCGGGCACCGAACCTCTCGGCCAACCGATCGGCGAGCTGGGTCTTGCCCGACCCCGAGCGGCCGTCGATGATGATCACCCGCGCCCCGGACAGCCGATCGGGCAATTCGGCGATCCCGATCCTGCGTGGCCCCGGGTCCACGGCAGCAGGCGGTTCGACAACCATCAGGCCCCCAACAGCCGGTAGCTGCCGGACGCGATGCCGGCGCCGATCGACACCGCCGCCACGGCGAGCGCCACCAGCACCAACACCAGATCGGCGCGCCCGAGCGACGACGGCCGGGCCCAGGTCCGCTCCCCGACGCCGAACCCCCGCGCCTCCATGGCGGTCGCCAGTCCCTCACCCCGCCGCAAGGCGATCACCAGCAGCGAGAAGGCCAGGGAGAACGCGCGCCGGATTCGCCCGTCATCGCCCAGGCCGCGGGCACGACGGGCGAGCGCCAGTTGCCGCCAGTCCTCCCCGAGCACACCGAACAGCCGTACCCCGGCCAGCGCCCCGAGCACGAACCGGGCAGGCAGTCGGGCCACCTGGCCGAGGGCGTCGGCGAGCCGGGTCGGGTCGATACCGCCGAGGGCGACCAGGGTCGGTACGCCCACTGCCAGCACCCGTAGTCCGATGGCCAGCGCCAGTTCGATCGAGTTGTCGCTGATCACCGCCAGCAGGAACTGCGCATACACCTGTCCGCCCGGTGCGGCGTACAGCAGCATGCTGATCGCGCTCACCGGTGCAGCGATGAACAACGGCCAGCTGCGACGGATGATCGTCCGCGGGCCGATCCCGGCGACGGCGAACAAGATCAACCAGCTGACCAGGGCCACCGCGGCACTGACTGCATCGATGGTGGTCAGCATCGGGATCGTGTAGAGCACGGCGGCGACGAAACCGGTGACCGGGTTCACCGTGTCCGGCCAGGTCCGCCGGGGCGCGGTGTCGGCGACAGCGGCGCTCATGGCGTACCGTCCGCGGGTCCGAGCCGCAGGATCTGATCACCGAGGACGTCGATCAGGTCTGCATCATGGGTGATCGAGACCACCGCGCAACCGCGCCCGTCCACCAGCGCGATGATCAACCGCAGCATCGACTGCCAGGTCAGCCGATCCTGACCGAAGGTCGGTTCGTCGAGCAGGATCAACCGCGGAGCGGTGGCGAGCACGGTGGCCACCGACAATCGGCGCTGCTCCCCGCCGGAGAGGGTGAACGGGTTCGCCCCGGCCAGCGATTCCAGGCCCAGCTCGGCCAACAACTCCGCCACCCGGGTACGGATCTCCTCCGGTCCGGTCCGCACCGCCCGCAGGCCGACGGCGATCTCGTCCGAGACCGTGGCGGTGACGAACTGGTGGCCGGGCTGCTGGAAGACCACCCCGATCCGGGTGGCCAGCTCCCGGGCCCGCCAGCGGGCCGGGTCCGGACCGATCGGGCGCCGGCGCTCGAACCATCGTGTCCGGGAGCGGTCGACGACCTCCCCTTCGGCACGCAGCTGCGCGGTGGCCACGGCGGTTCCGGCGACCGGCGGCAACAACCCGGCCAGGGTGAAACCGAGGGTGGACTTGCCGGCACCGTTCACCCCGGTGATCACGGTCGACCGGCCGGCGTCGAGACTCACCTCGACCGGGTCGTGCACCCCCACGCCATCGCGTCCCGACACCAGCTCGGTGGCCTGCAGCAAGGGCACCGGGTTCGCCCGGCCGGGGCCACCGGAGGCTGTCGAGCGGGGTCGGCGGTCGATCGACAACGGCACTCCGGGCACCCAGACCCCGCGGGCGGCCAGCTGTTCACCCTCGGCGGCCAGCACCCGATCCGGCGGCCCCTCGGCGATCACCCCACCGGCCGGTTCGAGGACGACGATCCGATCGACCACCGGCAGCCAGGTACTCACCCGGTGCTCGACCACCACCAGGGTGGCAGAGCGATCGGCCAACAGGCGGTCGACGGCATCGCGTACCTCGATCACCCCGTCGGGATCCAGGTTCGCGGTCGGTTCGTCGAGCAGCAGCAGACCGGGCTGCATGGCCAGCACCCCGGCCAGCGCGAGCCGCTGCCGTTGTCCGCCGGACAACGCCTCGGTGGAACGATCCAGCGGCAGGTCGAGCCCGACAGCCTCCAGTGCCGCCGACACCCGACGCCAGATCTCGGAGCGCTCGATGCCCAGGTTCTCGCAACCGAAGGCGACGTCATCCCCGACCCGGGAGAGGATGGTGTTCGCCTGCGGATCCTGCAGGACCAGCCCGGTCCGCCCGGCTCCCGGATCGGGTCGCTGCCCGTCGACCAGGATCGAACCGCTCTCCTCCCCCTCGTCGGGCCCGCCGAGCACCCCGGCCAGGCCGGCCAGCAGGGTCGACTTGCCCGCCCCCGAAGGCCCCAGGAGCAGCACCCGCTCCCCCGGTTCGATCCGCAGGTCCACCCCGGCCAAGGCGGGGCGACGTCGGGAACCGTGCCGCCAGCCCCAGTCGGTGAGGTCGATCCGGGCACCGGTGCGGGTGCCGGGTACCTGATGGGCGCGAATACTCATCGAGTGGCGCAACCTCCAGCGGTGCGCACCGGGTTGATGATCATGAGAGTTTGCGTACCTCCCGACCGGCGGCGAACCGGTCCAGCACCCCGGTGGCGGCCAATGCCCTGGTGAGCAGCCAACCGATGAGTCCGGCCAGGATCGCGCCGGAGATCAACAGGCAGACCAGGTAGATCACCAAGAACTCCGGCGACTTCGCCAGGTTGCCGGAGACGAAGAGTTCCAGCACGAAGGCGCCGGCCGCGGCACCCATACCGGCCAGCGCCGCGACCACCAGCCCGAACCGACGATAGGCGAAGATCGCGAAGATCAACTCCGCACCGAGACCCTGGGCGATCCCGGAGTAGACGGTCTCGATCGACCACTGGCTGCCCAGCAGCATGGAGACCACCGAGGCCAGCAGTTCGACGAACAGCGCCGCGCCGGGTTTGCGGATGATCAGCCCGCCGAGCACGCCGCCGAGCAGCCAGATGCCGACGGCGATGCCGCCGATGCCGGGGGTCAGGGCGTCCATGGCGGTGAACCACGCGTAGCCGACGACGTTCCAGGCCACGAAGATCAAACCCGTGGCGACGCCGAGTACGGCGGCGACCACGATGTCGACCACCCGCCAGCGGTAGGAGGTGGGACGTCGTCGGTCCCGGGTGGTCGAGGAATCGGTGGGACTCTGGGTGGGCCTGGTGGACATCTGTGCCTCCATTCGAAGGGCACAAGGAGTTGCTCTCTCCCTGCGCCGGCATGATCCGGATCAGGTTCGACGGTCAAGGACGTTCAGCCCTAATCTCAGCCCGGTGTGCCGGACCCCCGTGGAACTGCCCACAGAGTACGCCGACCGGCGCCACGTTGGCCACCCGGGTGTTGCCCACCCTGGCCGAGGTGAACAATGGTCGTCGAGGATCACCGATCCGTCGGATCCCGGAGAGGACACCTTGGAACTGCAGCGGCTGGGCGCATCCGGATTGAAGGTCTCCCCGATCGTGCTCGGATGTATGAGCTACGGGCAGCCCGATCGCGGATCCCATCCGTGGAGCATGCCGGAGGCCGACTCGCGGCAGTTCTTCGAACGTGCCCTGGCAGCCGGGATCACCACCTTCGACACCGCCGACATGTACTCCCTCGGCTCGAGTGAGGAGATCACCGGCCGTGCCCTGGCCGAGCTCGCCGATCGCGAGGATGTGGTGATCGCCACCAAGGTGTACATGCCGATGAAGGAGAACGGTTACAGCAAGGGCCTGTCGCGCAAACACCTGCTGCAGGCGGTCGACGCCTCGCTGACCTGGCTCGGCACCGATTAGATCGACCTGTACCAGATCCACCGTTTCGACCCCGAGACGCCGGTGGAGGAGACGATGCAGACGCTGGACGACATCGTGCGCTCGGGCAAGGTGCGCTATCTCGGCGCATCCAGCATGGCGACCTGGCAGTTCGCGAAGCTGCAGTACACCGCCGACCTCGGTGGCTGGACCCGGTTCATCTCGATGCAGGACCAGTACAACCTGATCCAGCGGGAGGAGGAGCGGGAGATGTACCCGTTCGTCCTCGACCAGGGTGTGGGCGTACTGCCCTGGTCGCCGCTGGCCCGCGGCAAGCTGACCCGCCCCTGGGGTGAGAGCACCCACCGCAGCGAGACCGACGACGTGACCGCCTGGCTGTACCAGCAGGCGGCCGAGGCCGACCGGGCGATCGTCGAGGCCGTCGCGGCGATCGCGGCAGAACGCGGGGTCTCGATGGCCCAGATCGCGCTGGCCTGGGTACGCCAGCAGCCGGCCGTCACCGCACCGATCATCGGTGCCACCAAACCGCAGCACCTGGACGATGCCATCGCCTCACTGTCGATCGAACTCAGCGACGACGAAAGGGCGCTGCTGGAGGCGCCGTACACCCCGCGCAATCCCGAGGGCTACTGACCCGGGCTCAACCTCCCGTGATCCGCCTGCCCACCTCCGGTGCGGGGCGGGCAGGCGGTCTCGGCGTCGGATCTGATCCGGTCAGGCCTTCTTGTAGACCATCTGCTTGTTGCAGAACTCGTCCATGGCCAGCGGGCCCAGTTCACGACCGATACCGGAGCGCTTGACCCCGCCGAACGGCAGGAACTCGCGGGAGGCCTCCGGGGTGTTGATGTACACCATGCCGGCCTCCAGCCGGTCGGCGACCTTCTCCGCACGTCCGCGGTCGGTGGCGAAGACCGCCGACCCCAGCCCGAAGGGGGTGTCATTGGCCAGGGTGACGGCTTCGTCGTCGTCGGCGACCCGGAACAACATGAAGGCCGGGCCGAACAGCTCATCGTAGTAGCCGGCATTGCCTTTCTTCACATCGGTCAGCACGACCGGTTGCACATAGGCACCCGGGCCCTCGATCCGCTCCCCGCCGGCGAGCACCGTCGCCCCGTCCTTCACCGTCTCCTCGACCTGGCCGACGAACCGCTCGGCGGCCGAGATGCTGGACAGCGGGGACAGCTTGCCCGGATCGGCGTAGGGGTCGGCGGGGATCAGCGCCTTCGCCTTTTCGGCGATCTTGGTCGCCACCTCGTCGTAGATGTCATCCATGATGATCATTCGCTTGGGCGAGTTGCAGGCCTGGCCGTTGTTGCCCATTCGCGTACCGAACATCGTCTCGACGGTGGCGTCGATGTCATCGGTGTCCAGCACGACGAAGGGGTCGGAGCCGCCGAGTTCGAGCACCACCTTCTTCAGGTTCTTCCCGGCCGCGGCGGCGACAGCTGATCCGGCCCGCTCGGATCCGGTCAGCGAGACCCCCTGGTTCAGCGGGCTGGGCAGGATGACCTCGGACACCTGGTCATTGGTGGCATAGACATTGATGTAGGCATCGGCCGGCAAACCGGCGTCGACGAAGATCTGCTCCATCATTGCCGCCGACCGGGGACACTGCGGGGCGTGCTTCAGGATGATCGTGTTCCCCAGGGCCAGGTTCGGAGCGGCGAATCGCGCAACCTGGTAGTAGGGGAAGTTCCACGGCATGATCCCGAGCAGCGAACCCACCGGCTTGCGGAGCAGGTACGCCTGGTCGTCCCCGGCCGGCCCGCGCAGCAGCTCGTCCTCGATGAAGGCCGCCGCATTGTCGGCGAAGTAGTTGTAGATCCGGTTGCAGATCTTCACCTCAGCGACGCCCTCGGGGACGGCCTTGCCCATCTCCAGACCGATGATCCCGGCCAGTTCCTCCGCCCGCTCGGTGTAGATCTCGGCCACCCGGCGCAGGACCGCGGTCCGTTCCTCGACCGGCGTGTCCCGCCAGGAGAGATAGGCCTTGTGGGAGCGCTCGAGCGCATCCCGGATCTGCTCATCGGTCGCCGTCGGGAACTCCTCGACCACCTCTCCGGTGGCTGGGTTCTGTACCTGATACTCCGACATCGCTTCCTCCTGTGGTCGGCAACTGCGTCCACCGCTGCGATCGAGCACCACAACGTTGGAATGGCCTTCGATTGTCTCAAAGGTACGAACGGCCGACCGGCCCCGGGGGGCCCACAACCGGGGCCGATCATGATCAAACGAGCCGAGGCGGCGGCCGTTCGGAACCGCCCGGCTGGTGATCACCGGGCGAGGAGGACGCACCCGCCCCGGCACTCAGGCGGTCGAGCCGGGTTCCATCCGCGTACCCGTGGACAGTTCGGCGCCGCGACCGATCGTGGAATCCTTGCCGATCATGCAGATCTGGTCGTCGCTGAGTCGGGTACCGGAGGGTTCCTGCCCGACCCGCGCCTTGCGCCCGATGGTCACCCCGGTGTCGACGATCGAGGTGTGCACCTGCGCACCGGCCTCCACCAGGGTGTCACCGAACAGCACACTGTCCTGTACCAGCGCCCCGGCTTGCACGGTGACTCCCGGGCCCAGCACCGAACGCACCACCCGGCCGCGTACCACGCTGCCGAGACCGATCATCGAGTTCTCGACCGATCCGTTACCGCTGACCAGCCCGGCCGGACCACCGGTGACCGGCGCCAGGATCGGTCGGGAGGGGTGGGAGAACACGTCGACCCGGCCGGCGAGCAGATCGCGGTGGGCCTGCAGGTACGCCTGGGGGCGGCCGACATCCTTCCAGTATCCGGTCATCGGCTCGGCCCGTACCTGTTTGCGGCGTACCAACTCGGGCAGCAGTTGATCACCGAAATCGCCCAGCTCCGTCTCGGCCGAGGCTGCCTGCTTGGCGACCAGCCGGGCGAAGGTGCGCTTCAGGACGGCCGGGTCGTAGAGGAAGACCTCGGTGGCGACGGTTCCGGTGGAGGCCTTGGAGGGTTTGTAGGCGACCGAGGTCACCCGGCCCTCCTCGCGGCCCTTCTCGACCTCCACCACCATCTTCTGCTTCGCCTCGCTGCGACCGACGTGCGAGGTGAGGACGGTGCAACCGGCGCCGGAGGCGAGATGACGGGCCATCGCACCGGCAAGATCGAAGGAGTAGATGCTGTCGGCGGAGGTGACGATCAACAGATCGGGATCGAGGACACCGATCTGGTCGAGCAGGCTGAACAGGTCCTCGGCATTGCCGCCGGCGAAACCCTCGATCTGCGATCCCCCGCCGCCTTCCTGGGGCGACATCCGGCGGAATCCACCGTGGTTGCGATCGAGGTCCCAGGGGCGGCCACCGGCCAGGTAGTCGTCCATCGAGGAGGACTGGTACTGATCACTCACCCAGACCTCGCTGAACCCGGCACCGGCGGCGGTCGAGAGCGGGAAGTCGATCAAGCGATGATTGCCGGCGAAGGGCAGCGCCGGTTTCGCCCGTTCCCGGGTCAGCACGTCCATCCGACTGCCCTGACCTCCTGCCTGGACGATCATCAACGGTCGCAGGCCCCAGCGCGGAGCGTCCTTCTCAGCCATGGCGCCCATGATGCAGGAACCGGACACTGTCGGGCAGCCGGGCACACACTCCTGCCGATGCAGACCGGCAGGGCGCGCGTCAGTCGAGCGCTGCGCGCAGCGTGGCCTTCTCCGACGGGGAGAGCGCCGCGGCGAAACCGGCAAGCAACGCCTGCCGATCACGGGCCCGGTCGAGGATCGCCAGCAACTGCTCGGCGAGGTGATCGCTCTCCGAGCGGACCGGATGGAACTTGATCTTGCGCGGGGACAGCGTGGTCCGGGCGACCTGGCCCTTCTCCTCCAGCCGGGACAGCACCGTCATCACCGCGGAGTAGCTGGGACGGGGGGCGGACAGTTGTGCCTGGACCTCGCGGACGCTCAACTCCGCCAGGGACTGCCACAAGATGCCGAGGACCGAGGACTCCAGCGCCCCGGTGGAGCGGGTGCGTCCGGCATTGGCCGGCGGCTGCGTTGCGGTCATGCTCACCCCTAAGTCGACTGCTTGTAGTGTTGTCCTTCAAGTCGGGTTGAAGGTCAAGCAATTCCGAGCCAGGAGGCGAGCGGTGCGGATCGGCGAGGTCAGTGAACGTACCGGGGTGGCGACCTCGACCATCCGGTACTACGAGGATCAGGGTTTGTTGCCCGCGCCGTCGAGGACGGCGAGTGGTTATCGCGACTACGGCGATCGTGCGGTGTCGCGGATCCGTTTCGTCCGCCAGGGGCAGGCGGCCGGGTTGCAGCTGGACGAGATCGCCGAGATCCTGGCGATCCATGACAGCGGCCGGGCGCCCTGTTGTCGGGTGACCGACCTGTTGCAGGACAGACTCAGCAAGGTCGAACAGCAGATCGCCGACCTGCAGGCCCTGCAGGCCAACATCCGCGGACTGATCGGACGGGCCGCCGACGATCCGGAGGCAGGCAATGCCGAGGCCGAGATCTGCTGGCTGATCGAGGGCACCGAGCCCGCGCCGACCTCGACGGCGCACTGATCACCGGCCTCGGGCGTTCGACAAGTCTCAGGCGTTCATCAGCCACAGCATGAGCGCCATCCCGGCGGCCATCAGGGCGTGCCCGACATTCGGCAGGCGATGGTCACGGCTGACCACCGCACGGTGGATCCACCACACCATGGCGGCGAGGCAGGCCGCGATCACGACACCGTTCACGACCTCGGCCCAGACCGGCGTACCCATCGGCGTACCCGCGGTTTCGGCACCGCCATGACCGCCACCGTGGCCGGCATGGCCGTCCCCGCCGCCGGTGTGGCCCATCAGCAGGCCCATGGTCGCGAGCATCCAGATCATGGCGAGGTTCAGCACCCCGTGGGCCAGCCGGCTGATCCGGCCCGGGAGGTCGGTCTCACCGAATCCCGGCAGCAGGGCCAGGGCGCAGATGGCGAAGATCGCGATCTGTGCCCAGCCGACCACCGCGGGCAGCATCACCCAGGCCATCAGGATCATCGCGATGCTCATCAGGAGGTGGGTCACGTCGACCACCCCGGCGGCGGTCAGACCGCCGCGGCGCTCACCGGGCCGATGGTTCACGGCCAGATCGAGCAGATGGATGATGCCGGTGAGGACGAACAGCACCGTGAGACTGCCGGCCCAGAGCGGTGACAACACCAGGGCAGCCTAGTACGACATTGTGTAGAGAAGTCAATTGCACTACATTGCGTCGTGCTCGGCCCAGCCGCCCCGTCCGCGAAGGAACCCGATGACCACCACCCCGACGTTGCCGTCCGAGCTCGACGGTCGGCGTCAACCCAGGCGGACCAACTGGTTCGCCGCTTTCTGGCGGTGGCACTTCTACGGTTCGCTGATCGTGATCCCGGTGCTGTTCGTGCTCGCCGTGACCGGGATGACCTACATGTTCCGCGCCGAGGTCGATGCCTGGACCCATCCGGGTGTGCTGCGGGTGGAGGTCCCGCCCGAGGCCACCCGGGCACCGCTGGTGGAACAGGAGGCGGCGGTCCGCGCGGCCCATCCGGACGCACCGGTGCTCTCGGTCGTCGACGGCCTCGGGGACCGGTCGACGGTGTTCGTGATCGAGAACGGCGACGGTGAGAACCTGAATGTCTATGTCGATCCGTACCGCAGCGAGATCACCGGTGAGCTGACCGCCGATCAGTTGATCTCGGACTGGGCCGAGCGGATCCACGGCGACCTGCTGATCGGTGAGGACGGGATCGGGGACCGGATCGTGGAGCTGGGGGCGAGCTGGGCGATCGTGCTCACGATCACCGGGTTCATCATCTTCTTCCTCGGCCGCCGGCCTCGTCGCGGCGCGGTGCGGAAGGGGATCCGCGGCGCCCGGCTGCGCGGACTGCACGCGATCGTCGGCCTGCCCGTCGGGATCGGCATCCTGATGCTCGTGCTGTCCGGGTTGCCCTGGACCGGTGTCTGGGGATCGGCGGCGCAATCGGTGGCCGCCGGGAACGGTCTGTCGCTGTGGGGTGAGGACCCCGGGGCCGAGTCGAGCCTGGGCGAGCGGATGGAGGACACCAGCGGTACGAGTGCCCCGGCCGGATGGGCCATCGGGAACGGACCGATGGGTACCAGCGGCGGCGCCGGTACGTCCATGATCACCGTCGATGACGCGACCGCGGTGGCCCGCTCCCTGGGAGTCCCGGAACCGTATTCGATCATGTATCCCGAGGATCAGAGCGGTGTCTTCACCGTCACCGCCAGCCAGTGGAGCGACAACGGCAACCCGGCCGAATCCGATGTCGCCCAGGAGGTGGCGATCCACATCGACCAGTACACCGGCGGAGCGGTCGGTGAGTACGGGTACGCCGACTACAGCCCGGCGGCCAAGGCCGTCTCCCAGGGGATCGCGATCCACGAGGGCCGTCGGCTGGGCGTGATCAACACGATCGGTTCCACCCTGTTCTGCCTGGCGGTGATGTTCATGTGCGTCTCCGCGCCGATCATGTGGTGGACCCGCCGGGGTTCTGCCTCGGGCTTGGCAGCGCCCCGGGCCAAGCTGCCCCTGTGGGGGAACTGGCTGCTGGTCGCGGTGATGGCGGGGCTGGGTGTCTTCCTGCCGCTGTTCGGTCTGTCGCTGATCGTGGTGCTGGTGCTCGACCAGCTGCTGATCCGGCGGCTGCCGCGGATGCGCAGGTTCTTCGGCACCGTCTGATCGAGCTGGTGACGTCGGCCGGATCTTCTCCGGGCGGCCTCAGCCGCTGAGTTCGGTACGCATCCAGAACACGTCGTAGTCGCCCCAGCGCGACATCGTCCAATAGATCGCCGGGTCGTCGGCACCGACCGTCCAGGGATGGATGAAACCGCCGTACAACCCCGGGTACTGCGCGAAGGTCGCCACCGGCACGCCCTCGGTCCACGGACCGGTGACCGCCGGGGCCTGTCGCAGCAGGATCTCGCCCCGGGTCTCGTCCAGGTGCATCGCCAGCCAGCCGTACCGCTCATGCGGCATCACCGACAGCTCACCGACATTGCCGCTCAGCACCGGGCGTGCACGGCGCCGGCTCCCGACCCAACCCTGGCCGTCGAAGTAGGTGTAGGGCCCGGAGGTGATCTCGGCCGGGCGTACCCGGGAAAGGTAGGCCGGGCCGTACCGGCCGTTGGTGGTGCCGAACAGGTAGACCCAGTCCGCGTCGGCGGCGAAGCAGCCGATCTGAAAACGGTTCCGGCCGCTCGGGTTCCACCAGAGCGGCCGCCGTTTGTGCCAGGTCAGTCCGTCGTCGACCGACACCGCCAGGCCGGCATGGCTGGTCCGCCAGCGGCCCGGCCCGAGCCAGCTCAGCACCGACATCCAGTGCACATAGTGCACCCCGTGGACGGTGATGCCGGAGTTCGGGATCACCGTGTGCTCCACCGGTTTCGGCAGGGAGCTGATCAACTGACTGGCCGAGCGTTGCCCGTTCCGGGTGACCGCGGCATCGAACTGCAGCCCGTCGGTGAAGTCGGTGTCGGTGGAGCTCAGCAGCACGTTCTTGCGCCAGTTCGCGCTGCTCGGGCCGGCGCCGGCCGGTCCCCAGCCCTGGCCGTAGGTGTCGCCGAACATGACCAGACAGCGCGGCCGTCCGTCGGCACCGGGGCCGGCGTCCCAGATGAATCCCAGATCGGTGCCGTGGATGTCGAACCGGCCCGGGGTGTCACTGAGACTCCCCGGGCCGGTCACTCGACTGATGAGTTCGGTTGCGCCGACGATCACCGGCTCAGCCTAATGGCCGCTACGGCTCAGTACTCCTCGTACTCGGCCGGGTCCTGATCGTCGATCCGGCCGTCGGGGCGGCCCAGGCCGGTGATCCGGGCGAGCTGATCCTCGGTCAGCTTCAGGTCGACCGCAGCCAGGTTCGCCAACTGGTTCTTGGTCGATCCTGCCTTGGCCAGCGGGATCGTTCCGCGGGCGATGTGCCAGGCGAGTACGACCTGGCCCGGTTCGGCGTTCTGCTCGGCGGCGATCTCGGTGATCACCGGGTTGCTCAGCAGGTCGTTGCCGCGGCCCAGCGGGCTCCAGGCCTCGACCAGGATCCCGCGCTCGTGCAGATCGGCGATCGCCTCGGTCTGCGGGAAGTAGGGGTGGATCTCGATCTGGTTCACCGCCGGGACGACGCCGGTCTCGGCCTGCAGCCGGTCCAGGTGCTCGGGCAGGAAGTTGCTGACACCGATCGCCTTCAGCAGTCCGCGTTCCTTGGCCTCGATCAGGGCCTGCCAGGCCTCCACGTACTTGCCGGTCTCCGGGTTCGGCCAGTGGATCAGGTAGAGGTCGAGGTAGTCCAGACCGGTACGGAAGACGCTCTCCTCGATGGTCGCGATCGCCTCGTCATGGGCGTGATGGCGGCCCGGCAGCTTGGAGGTGACGATGATCTCCTCGCGGTCCACACCGGAGGTACGTACCGCCTTGCCGACGGCGCCCTCGTTCTCGTAGTTGAAGGCCGAGTCGAGCAGCCGGTAACCGTTGCCGAGTGCCTTCACGACGGACTCCACCCCGGAGTCGCCGTTCAGGTTGTAGGTGCCGAAGCCGACCGTCGGAAGGGTCTCACCGGTGCCTGCGGTGAGAGTCGGGATCATGGGGGAACCTCCTGGTTCTCGTCTGTGCTTGCACCCGGTACAACCCGGCGTGGGTGGGGTGTTCTTCCCCGATCGGACGTGGAATGGGTCACGCACCGTCCGTCGCTGCCGGATTTCGTCGGTGTCGGCCGGTAATCTCGACGGGTGCCCAGCAAGACGCCGAAGCAGGCCGAGAAGGCCGTCCCCGCCTCCGCCACACGTACCTCCGCGTCCCGACCGGTCGACGGTGGACGCGACTACGACGCCCGCAACCTGCTGGTCCTCGAGGGTCTCGAGGCGGTCCGCAAGCGCCCGGCGATGTACATCGGTTCGACCGACACCCGCGGCCTGATGCACTGCCTGTGGGAGATCATCGACAACGCCGTCGACGAGGCACTGATCGGGTACGGCGAGAAGATCACCATCGCGCTGAACGCCGACGGCTCGCTGACCGTCGCCGACACCGCCCGCGGCATCCCGGTCGACATCGAGCCCCGGACCGGACTGTCCGGGGTGGAGGTCGTCTACACCAAACTGCATGCCGGCGGGAAGTTCGGCACCGGCTCCTACAACGCCGCCGGCGGTCTGCACGGCGTCGGCGCCTCGGTGGTGAATGCCCTCTCGGCGCGGCTCGACGTGGAGGTCGACCGGAACTCCGCCACCTGGGGGATGTCCTTCCATCGCGGCACCCCCGGTACCTTCGACGGCCCCGGACCGGACGCCAGGTTCACCCCCGGCGGGTCCCTGCAGAAACTGAAGCGGGCCAAGAAGGGCGTCACCGGCACCCGGGTCACCTGGTGGCCGGACCCGCTGATCTTCGGTCCCGACATGTCGCTGGCCCCGGAGGAGTTGTCCAACCGGGCTCGGCAGACCAGCTTCCTGATCCCGGGCCTGGAGCTGCAGATCACCGACGCCCGGGGGGCCGACCCGGTCACCGAGACCCACCGGCACGATGGCGGCATCTCCGAGTTCTGCGAGTTCCTGGCCCCCGACCAGCCGGTCACCGAGGTGTTGCGACTGCAGGGCAACGACAGCTTCACCGAGACCGTACCGATGCTCGACGAGGAGACCGGGGCGATGCTGCCGACCGATGTCGATCGGGATGTGGAGATCGACATCGCCCTGCGCTGGGGCACCGGGTACGACACGGTCACCCGGTCCTTCGTGAACATCATCGCCACCCCGAAGGGCGGCACCCACGTCAACGGTTACGAGCGGGCGCTGACGAAGACGGTGAACAAGGCCCTGTCCAGCACCCGGTTGTTGAAGAACGGTGAGGAAATCACCAAGGACGATGCCCTGGAGGGGCTGACCACCGTGGTCACCGTCCGGTTGGCCGAACCGCAGTTCGAGGGTCAGACCAAGGAGGTGCTGGGCACCCCGGCGGTCTCCCGGCTGGTGGCCAAGGTGGTCGAGTCCGAGCTGGGCGGCTTCCTGTCCTCGAACAAGGCCGCCGACAAACAGCAGTCCCGGGTGGTGCTGGAGAAGGTCGCGGCGGCCATGCGTACCCGGCTGACCGCCCGGGCGCAGAAGGAGGCTCAGCGACGCAAGACCGCCCTGGAGTCCTCCTCGCTGCCGGCGAAACTGCGGGACTGCCGCTCCAATGACGTGGATCGGACCGAGTTGTTCATCGTCGAGGGCGATTCGGCGCTGGGTACGGCGAAGGACGCCCGCTCCTCGGAGTTCCAGGCGCTGTTCCCGATCCGCGGCAAGATCCTGAACACTCAGCGCGCCTCGATCGGCGACATGTTGAAGAATGCCGAGTGCGCGAACCTGATCCAGGTCGTCGGCGCCGGGTCCGGACGTAGTTTCGACCTCGACGCTGCCCGGTACGGCAAGATCATCTTCATGGCCGACGCCGATGCCGACGGGGCCCACATCCGTTGCCTGCTGGCGACTTTGTTCTTCCGCTACATGCGGCCGCTGATCGACGCCGGCCGGGTCTACACCGCCGTCCCGCCGCTGCACCGCTTCGAGTTGAAGAACCCGAAGAAGGGGCAGGAGAAGTACCTCTACACCTACTCCGACAACGAGTACCAGCGGACCGCTGCCGAGCTCACCAAGAAGGGCATTCGGTTCGACGATCCGCAGCGGTACAAGGGCCTGGGCGAGATGGACGCCAGCCAGCTGGCCGAGACCACGATGGATCCGCGGCACCGCTTGCTGCGGCGGATCACCGTCGACGACGGCGCCGCGGCCGAGCAGGTCTTCGAGATGCTGATGGGCAATGACGTGGTCCCCCGCAAGGAGTTCCTGGTCGACGGTGCCTACCGGCTGGACGCCGAACAGATCGACGCCTGAGCGATCACCCCGTCGCATCGGACCTGGTTCCGGACTTCCCAGGAGGACGCCGGGGCTCCAGCGATGGGGACCTTCAGCACCGCTGAGCCACCTCGTTAGGCTGGAGGCTCGATCCCGAGGAGAGTCCCATGGCTGAGTACGTGATCGCCATCGATCAGGGCACGACCAGTTCGCGTGCCATCGTCTTCGACCACTCCGGGGAGATCGTCTCGACCGGCCAGTTGGAGCACGAGCAGATCTTCCCCCGCGCCGGCTGGGTCGAACATGACCCTAAGGAGATCTGGAGGAACGTCCGCGAGGCGATCGGGATGGCGCTGTCCAAGGCCAGCCTGACCCGCGACGACATCGTCGCGGTGGGCATCACCAACCAGCGCGAGACCACGGTCGTCTGGGACGCCAGGACCGGGGAGCCGATCCACAATGCGATCGTCTGGCAGGACACCCGTACCCGCAGGATCGTGGAGGAACTGGCCGCCGACGGGGGCGTCGACCGGTTCCAGGCGAAGGTCGGCCTGCCCTTGGCGACCTACTTCGCGGGGCCGAGGATCTGCTGGCTGCTGGACAATGTCGAGGGGGCGCGGAAGCGGGCGGAGACCGGTGAGCTGCTCTTCGGCACCATCGACACCTGGCTGTTGTGGAACCTCACCGGCGGTACCCGCGGTGGTATCCACGCCACCGATGTCACCAATGCCTCGCGGACGATGTTCATGGATCTGGAGAGCCTGGCCTGGGACAGCGAGATCCTGGCCGCCTTCGGTGTCCCGGAATCGATGCTGCCCGAGATCCGTCCCTCCTCCCACGCCTTCGGCCGGGTGGACCACTCCCAACTGCTGGCCGACGTACCGATCACCGGAATCCTCGGTGATCAACATGCCGCCACCTTCGGCCAGGCCGCATTCTCACCGGGGTCGGCGAAGAACACCTACGGCACCGGCAATTTCATGATCGTCAACACCGGGAACGAGATCGTCCGTTCCGAGAACGGGCTGTTGACCACCGTCTGCTACCAACTCGACGACGAACCGCCGGTCTATGCCCTGGAGGGCTCGATCGCGGTCACCGGTGCCGCGGTGCAGTGGTTGCGTGATCAACTCGGTTTGATCAAGGACGCCGCCGACATCGAGAGGCTGGCGAAGACGGTCCCGGACAATGGCGGGGTGTACTTCGTCCCGGCCTTCTCCGGTCTCTACGCCCCGTACTGGCGTGGCGATGCGCGCGGCGCGATCGTCGGTCTGACCCAGTACGCCAAGGCCGGCCATCTGGCCCGGGCCACCTTGGAGGCGACCGCATTCCAGTCGATGGACGTGCTGGCCGCGGCCGACAAGGATGCCGACGTACCGCTGAAGGAGTTGAAGGTCGACGGCGGGATGACGGTCAACGACTCGTTGATGCAGTTCCAGGCCGATGTGCTCGGGATCCCGGTGGTCCGCCCGCGGATCACCGAGACCACGGCGCTGGGAGCGGCCTATGCCGCCGGCATCGGTGTCGGTTACTGGTCCGGCACCAAGGATGTGGCGAAGAACTGGTGGGCCGATCAGCGCTGGCGCCCGGAGATCGACGACTCCGAGCGGCAGCGGTTGGCCCGCGAATGGCACAAGGCCGTGGAACGTACCTTCGACTGGGTCGACGACGACACCCCCTGAGTCCAGCGGAACGTTCACCGCCCGCCGGACCCGGCCGGTTGCTGTCGCCCGTTTACCCCGGCCCTGCCCGCACCGGCCCGATTGCCGCCACCTGCGGCCCGGTGATCAGCGGGACAGAGCGAGCCCGGCCGCGATGCCGAGCATCACCACCCCGATTCCGATGTCCAGCACCCGCCAGGCTCCCGGACGGGCGAGCATCGGCCGCAACAGCGCTGAACCGTACCCGAGCAGAGCGAACCAGGTCGTGCTGGCCAGCACCGCCCCGACTGCGAACCACCACCGACCGAGCTCACCCTGACTGTTGGCGAGCGAGCCGAGGACCAGGATGTCGACGAACAGGTGCGGATTGAGCCAGGTCAATACCAACATCCGGCCGGCCGCGGACCAGGGACCGGTGGTGCCCGCCGGTCGCGAGGCTTGCAAGGCCGACGGGTTCAGCGCCCGCCGGAACGAGAGCAGCGCATAACCGATCAGGAAGGCCACGCCGCCCCAGCGCACGAGTTCCATCACCACGGGATGCGCGCCGATCACCACTCCCAGTCCGGCCGTGGCGGCCAGGATCAGGACCAGGTCGGAGAGGATACAGATCGCCACCAGGACTCCGACATGGGTCTTGGCCAACCCTTGACGCAGGAGGAATGCGTTCTGTGCGCCGATGGCGATGATCATCGCCCAACCGGTCAGTAGGCCCGTGGTCAGTGCCGTCATGAGTACCACGCTAGGGATCGATGAGGATCCGGTAAAGCGAAAGATTCTGCAGTATCTTCAGTTATACTTCACTTTGGAGGTGTAGCGATGGACTGGGATCGACAGCACCTGGCCGCGCTCCGGGCAGCGGTCGAGCACGGTACGTTCGATGCCGCGTCGAAGGCCTTGCAGATCACCCCATCGGCGTTCAGCCAGCGGATCCGTGGCGCCGAGCAGCGGGCGGGGAGCCTGCTGCTGACCCGGAGCAAACCGGTCCGGCCGACCGCCGCCGGTGAGGTCTTGGTGCAACTGGCCCGGCAGCTGTCGCTGCTGGAGACCGAGGCGCAGGAGCGGCTCAGTCATGGCGGTGAGGCGGTCACCGAGCTGTCGATCTCGTTGAACGCCGACAGCCTGAGCGTCTGGTTCGCCCCGGTCCTGTCCGAGATCGCCGACTGGGACCAGGTGGCCCTGCGGTTGCAGATCGAGGACCAGGATCTCTCGGCCCGGATGCTCCGCTCCGGTGAGGTGATGGGTGCGGTGACCGCCGATCCGCGTCCGGCACCGGGCTGCCGCAGTCAACCGCTCGGCGTGATGCGCTATCTGCCGGTGGCCCATCCACGGTTGCTCGAACGGCACGGCGTCTCACCCCAGCGGGCGGCCGACCTGGCGCGCTTGCCGATGGTGGAGTACGGACCCGATGACGATCTGCAGCGCAGTCTGCTGCGCCAGCTCGGCGTACCACCGAATCCGGTGAGCCATCGCGTACCCACCTCGGCGGAGTTCGCCCTGGCGGTCGAGGCCGGGCTCGGCTGGGGAGTGGTCCCCGAACAGCAGGTGCAGGGACCGCTGGCGGCCGGCGAGCTGGTCCGGCTCGGATCCCGGCGGAAGGTGGACGTGGCGTTGTACTGGCAGCGGTGGCGTCTGGATTCCCCGTTGCTGGAACGACTGAGCGCCGTGGTGCTCGATGCGGCTGCCGTGCTGCGCAAGGCCTGAGCGGTACCCGGTCACCGAGCGCTGCTTGATGTTGTCGTCGTGGAGACGCTCAGACCGGGCAGATGCCTAACCCGCCCTGTCGCGGCGAAACGCTCTTGGCGCCGGTTGTACCGGGTCGGCTCGACGGAACGCTCCTGGCGGAAGGTTGTAGCGGGCCAGCTCGCGGATCCGATCCCTATCGATCTTCGCCGATCGGGCGCGTCACCCCGGTTGCGGCAGCCTGCCGGTCCGGCGAATCGCCTGGGGCTGCGGTCAGCGGCGCGGCCGGAAGACCGGCTGTTCCTTCTTCATCCCGGCCTTCCTGGCGATGGCGAAGTTCTCACCCCACAGCAGCGGCAGCTGCGCGACCCGCTCGACGACGAAGGTGAGCCGGTCACTGCCCGGCCACGCACGCTCGAGGAGGCGCTTGCCGCGGGCCACCGCATCGGGGGAACGGCTGGCGATCAGCGCCAGCAACTCCCTGGCGGCGGCGACCGGATCGTCGGCGGTCTCGGTCGCCAGACCCCACTCGGAGGCCGTCGCACCGTCGATGATCTCACCGGTCATCACCAGCCGCTTCGCCACATCGACGCCCACCAACTGGGCGAGCCCGCGGACACCGCTGCAGTCGGGTACCAAGCCCCATTTGGCCTCCATCACCGACCACTTCGAATCGGTGGTGGCGAAGCGGAAGTCGGCCCCCAGTGCCAGCTGGATCCCGGCGCCGAAACAGTTGCCGTGCACCGCCGCAGCGACCGGTGCCGGGATTCGCCGCCAGACCCAACATGCCTCCTGGAACATGTTGGTGCCGCGCAACGGGTTCGGGATGAACTGGGGAAGCAGGTCCTTCGGGGCGAAGGAGACGCCCTTGAAGTCGAGCCCGGCGCAGAAGCTCGGCCCGTTGCCGGTCAACAGCACTCCCCGCACCTGCTTGTCCCTGGCCAGGTCGTGCCCGATCCGGATCAGCGCCCGGAACACCTCGGCGTTCATACCGTTGTGCCGATCAGGCCGGTTCAGCCGTACCTCGGCGATGCCATCGGCGATCTCACAGGTCACCAGGTCCGTTGCGACGTTGCTCACGCGCCAGATTCAATCACCCGGGGCCGGGCCACGATCGGGCGGGTGCTCGCGGCCGGGACAGATCTCACCCAATGCCGCGACCGGAACACACCCAGCGGGTGCCGCGACCGGAACACACCCGGCAGGTGCCGCGACCGGAACACACCCGGCGAGTGCCGCGACCGGAACACACCCGGCAGGTGCCGCGACCGGCACAACACCCTCACGCAAGGCCATCTCGCCACGGGTCATCTGCGGCGAACCAAACAAACGTCACACTCGATCTCGGGACCCCAGACCCCCAGCCCGCCACCACGCGGTCCGATGCGACGGCCGCGGAATCGAGTGTGACATTTGTTTGATTGCCCCATCGGCAGCGCGTACTCGGCCGTGGCAACTGACCGGGGCGCGGGGTCTCGTGGCGCCAGTCGACGAAGCTCCTTGGGAACGAGAAGCAGCTCCACGCCCACCGCGGCGACTACGACCACCACCGGGGGTGACCAAGACCAGTGCGGCGACTACGACCACGCCCACCACCGGGGGTGACCACGACCACGACCAGCGGGGGTGACCACGCCCACCGGGGTGACGACGACCAGTGGGGTGACGACGACCAGTGGGGGTGACCACGAGCAGCGGCGGCCCGCAGTACGCAAGACTGCACCCATGAACCCGATCGACCTGCTCGCCCCGGTGATCGATGGCACCGAGGGATTCATGCCCGAGGACGAGGGCACAGCCCTGCACGATGCCGTACTCGCCCACCTCGGCACCGGGCTGGCGGTCGAGATCGGCACCTGGTGCGGGCGGTCGACGCTGTACCTGCTGGGCGCGGCGGTCGCCACCGGGGGCCAGGTCGTCACCATCGACCATCACCGAGGATCCGAGGAGCACCAGCCCGGTTGGGAGTACCACGACGAGTCCTTGGTCGATCCGCGGATCGGCCGGATCGACACCCTCCCGCGGCTGCGGGACACCATCAACCGCGCCGGCCTGGCGCTACCGGTGGTCGAGGAGCAGCTGACGATCATGGTCGGCCGCTCGGAGGTGATCAGCCGCTGGTGGCAGACGCCGATCCGGATCCTCTTCATCGACGGCAGTCACACCATGGAGGCTGCTCAACGTGACCTCGACGGTTGGTCACCACGGATCGAACCCGACGGATTGTTGATCATCCACGATGTCTTCCCTGATCCGGCCGACGGCGGACGGCCGCCGTACGAGATCTACCGGCAAGCTCTGGATTCGGGCCGGTTCAGCGAGCTCAGCGCAACCGGGTCACTGCGGGTGCTCCAGCGCCGATGAGGTCGCGTCGCCCGTCCGCCGAAAACCACCGGCACACGCGCTCAGTGCCGGCAGCGCGCGCAGTCGACGGGCCCTGGCCGGCCCACGGGCCGGTGCACCCGATGGCCCGGTGTGGTCTCGGTGATCGCATCGGCGGCCAGCAGCATCGCCGCGGCGGTCCACGACGACAGCTCGACCGGCCAGCGCACACCGTCGGTGAGCACCAGTCCGGTCCAGTAGCTTCCGTCCGGTTCCCGCAGGTGCTGGACGTCGGTGAGCAACTGCATCGCCGCTGACCGCAACCCGAGCGAGGCGAGGGTGATGGCCAGTTCCGCGGTTTCCGCACCGGTCACCCACGGTTGGTCGTCCACGCACCGGATCCCGTACCCGTTCTCGACATAACGGTCCCAGTCGGTACGGATCCGGGTCCGTGCCGCCTCACCGGTGAGGGCACCGCCGAGCATCGGGTAGTACCAATCCATCGAATAGCGTCGCCGGTCGGCGAAGGATCCCGGGTGCGAGCGCAGGTCGTGCCCGATCCGTTGCCGCAGCCGTTCCCAGTCCGGCCGCGGCCGGCCGAGCCGTTCGGCCAGCACCACCCCGGCCGTCAGCGCATGGAAGACGCTGGAGCTGCCGCTGACCAGCGCCTCCTCGAACCGACGACCATCGGCGTCCTCGGCCCAGGCGATCATGCCGTCGGCAGTCTGCATGCCCGCCACCTTGTCCAATGCCGCCGAGACCACCGGCCACATCCGGTGCAGGAACTGATCATCACCGGTAATCGACCAGTGGTGCCACACCCCGACTGCGACATAGCTGGTGAAGTTCGCATCCGTCCCCGGATCCAGGACGGTTTCGTCATTGCCGATCTTGATCGGCCAGCTGCCATCGGCGCGTTGGGTCCGGGCGCTCCACTCGTACGCGGCGGCGGCCTCCTCCAGGTACCCGGCAAGACTCAATCCCATGGCGGCCTCGACGTGGTCCCAGGGGTCGATGTGGCCGTGGTCGAACCACGGGATAGCACCGCTGGGCAACTGCAGGGAAGCGATCCACCGCCCGGTACGGCAGACCTGCGCATCACTCAACAGGCCGGGAACCACCGGACGTGGATGAGGTCGGGTCGTCACGGTTTGGTCAGGTAGAGGTTGATCGACTTCCCCATCACCGGATCCAACAGCCGCTCCGCGGTCCGGGTCGGCCAGGGCGCCTTCATCAGATCCCACACGAGCATCCGGTGCCAGGCATCGGCGATCGGATGATGATCACCAAGTGCGGTACGCAGCCACCAGTAGGGCGCATGCAGCGCATGCGCCCCGCCCTCGGCATCCAGTCGCAGACCGGCTGCCTCCAGTTTGGCCACCAGCTCGGCCCGGCTGTAGATCCGCACATGCCCACCGGGGACGGTGTGGTACTCGGTGGAGAAGGCCCAGCAGATCCGCTCCGGCCAGGCCCGGGGTACCGAGACGATCACCCGACCACCGGGTCGGGTCACCCGTACCGCTTCGTCGATCACCGACAGATCGGCCGGGACGTGTTCGAGGATCTCCGACATGATCACCAGGTCGAAATGATCATCGGGGTACGGCAGCGCGCTCGCGTCGCCGACCACCGCCTGCGCCTTGGCCTGCGCCGGCGCCTGCCCCTCGACTGCCATGGCGGCGAACATCTCACCCACCTCGGCCATGTCGGATTCCGACATGTCGAAGGCGATCACGTCGGCCCCCCGGCGATACAGCTCGAAGGAGTGTCGGCCGAGACCGGCGCCGATGTCGATCGCCTTCATTCCGGGGGCGATGTCCAGGCGATCGAAATCGAAGGTCAGCACACCTCTCCTCCCGTCGCCGGGTCATCGACCTGGCGGGCACGTACCTGCTCATAGACCGCGGCAGTGGACCGGGCCGCGGCGAGCCAACTGTATGCCTCGGCCGCCCGGGCCCGGCCGGCCGCTGCCATCGACTCCCGCAGTTGGGCGTCGTCGAGCACCTTGGCCAGCGCCAGCCGCAGTTCGGTCACATCACCGGGCGCCACCAGCATCGCCGCCTCGCCGACGACCTCCGGGATCGCACCGGCCCGGGTGGCCACCAGCGGCGTACCGCTGGCCATGGCCTCCACGGCGGGCAGCGAGAAGCCCTCGTACAACGACGGCACACAGGCGACCGTCGCGGTACCCAGCAGTTCGGCCAACTCGGCCTCGCTGAGCGAGGACCGGATCTGCACCCGGTCCCCGATGCCCAGTTCGGCGGCCTGCCCGATCGCGGTCCCCCCGGGCGGCGTGACCAGGGTGAGGGTGACCTCGCGATCGGTCGCCAATTCCGCCACCGCCCGCAGCAACACCGGCACACCTTTCAAGGGCATGTCGGCACTGGCGATGCAGACGATGCTGTTCGGTCGGCGCTGTGGTCGGGGGGCGAACTGCTCGAGGTCAACTCCCAGGCCGACGGTGCTGATCCGTTCCGGGTCGACACCGAAGTCGGTGGCAATGTCGGCTGCCGAGTTGGCCGAGACGGTCAGGATCCGCGGCAATCGGCGCGCCACCCTGCCCTGCATCCGCAGGAACCCGTACCAGCGTCGGACGGTGAGCCGTCGCCAGCCGGTCGCCTCGGCGAGGTCGAGTCGCCGGTCGCGGGTGATCGGGTGATGGATGGTCGCCACTACCGGCCAGCCGGCGCGCTGCAGGTCGAGCAGGCCGCTGCCCAGGCACTGGTTGTCGTGGATGATGTCGAAGTCCCCACGCCGATCGGCGAGCAGCCGGGCGACCCGCAGCGAGAAGGTCCAGGGCTCGGGAAATCCGGCGGTGCACATGGTGGCGAACTCGGCGACATCGATCAGGTTCCGAAACTCACCCAGCCGCGGCCGGCGGAACGGATCGGGTTCGCGGTACAGGTCGAGGCTGGGGACCTTGGTCAACCCCACCCCGGGATCCAGCTCCGGATAGGGCTGGCCGGAGAACACCTCGACCTGGTGACCCAGTTGGGTCAGTCCGCGACTGAGTTGCCGGACGTAGGTGCCCTGCCCCCCGGAGTGCGGTTTGGAGCGGTACGACAGCAGGGCTACGCGCATCCCGGTTCCTTCCCGCTCCGATCGGCGGGCTGTCGCCCACCGGTTGTGCCGCCCATCATGGCCGCCCCATGTGACCGATCGGTAACGGGGGCACCCTTCTGGCGTGGGCGGTCGGAGGCGAGGTCACCAAGGTTGCCCGGCCCCCTATTGATCGGGACGATCGGGTTGCTGGGCCACTCACCCGGGGATGACGAAAGCCCCAGGTCCCGCGAAACTCGCGCGATCCGGGGCCTGTTCGCCCGCGAGCTCAGCTGTCGGCCGAGCCCGAATCTGCGGTCGACTCGGCGACACCGGGGTCGATGCTCCCCGCCGAACCGTCGGAGGTGTCGGAGACACCCGAGCCGGAGGTGTTCGAACCCGAGCCACCCGAACCACCGGACCCGGATCCCGAGCCGGAACCGGACCCACCCGATCCCGATCCCGAGCCCGAGCCGGAACCTGAGCCCGTGTCGCCGGAGTCGGAATCGGAACTGCCGGAACCGGAGCCCGAACCATCCGAACCCGAGCCGTCCGAACCGGAGCTCGAACCGCCGGTGCCGCTGCTCGGATCGCTCTCGGGCTGCTGGGTGGTGTGGGCCGACGGTGCCGGGGTGGACTCGTCGGAGTCGCTTCCCTGATCGGTCCCGCTGCTGGGATCCGAGGTGCTCTCCGAGCCGTTGTCGGAGTCCGAATCGTCGGAGCTCCCGTTGTCGGAGTCATCGGAGGAACCGCCGGTGGCATCGTTGCCGATGGTCGAGATCGTGGTGCCCTGTCCCGTCGGGTTCGACAGCGGATGCCCCAGCAGGGCCTCCAGCCCGGTGATGGCCGCGCCGGCGATCACCAGCACGAAGGCGGCGGCGACGGCGACCCGGCCCCAGCGAATGCCCTTCAGCTTCGAGGTGTTCTGCTCATCCTCGGCCGAGTCGTCCTCAGCTGCCGGATCGGTGGCGTCGACTGCGGTCAGGTCGGTACGGGTCTGCTCGGCCGGGGACTCACCGAGCACCCGGGTCTCGGCATCGGCCTCACTGACCGGATGCAGTTGGGCGGTGTCGATCGCCTCGGTCGACTCCCCGTCGGTCCGATCCCTCACCTGGGTGGTGGTCGCATCGGCGGTGGTGTCACCGTCGGCCGCATCCTCCTCGGAGAAGCTGGCCCGCTTGTCGCTCGAACGGGGCTTGCGCAGCTGGGAGAGCTTCTCGGCGTTCAGCCGGATCGAGTTGCTGTAGATCGTGCCGCCGACGGTGGCGACGACACTGGCCAGCGCAGCACCGATCAGGGTCCCGGCGACGCCGAGACCGGAGGCGGCAACGGCCGAGGTGATGGCGGCCAATGCACTACCGATCACCTGGACCAGGGACAGATCGCCGACGATTCGGCGGGAGGTGGATCTTGTTTCGGACATGCTCCAGTAACTGCTCAACGTTGGAAGGGGTGGGGCGGAGTTTCCAGCTTAGCTCGCCGACGTCGTGTCTCAACCGGGATTCCTTTCCCACGACCGTGGTGGGAGGCGACTCGTCCCGCGGTACGACCGGCACCCGATCTTCATGATCAACTTCGGGCCGACGGAGCGGAACTACCGCCGGGGAAGCCGATCATCCCGGGTCAACGCAGCAACGAACGGACCGCCTGGATGGTGTCGGCCTCGGCAGCGGATTTGTCGTCGCGGTAGCGCAGGACGCGGGCGAAGCGCAGCGCCACGCCACCGGGATAGCGGGTGGATCGCTGGACACCGTCGAAGGCGATCTCCACCACCTGTTCGGGCCGCAGCTCCACCACCCAGTCCGCAGCATCCACCGGCCCGGTGGCCAGTTCGGTGAACCGCTCGGTCTGCCAGGCCAGCATCTGGTCGGTCATCCCCTTGAAGGTCTTGCCCAACATCACGAACTCACCGGTCTCGGCATCCCGCGCACCGAGGTGGATGTTCGACAACCAGCCGCGGCGTCGACCACTGCCCCGTTCGACCCCGAGGACCACCAGGTCCAGGGTGTGCCGCGGTTTGACCTTCACCCATCCCGATCCACGGCGTCCGGCCTGGTACGGACTGCGCGGGTCCTTCACCACCACACCCTCGTGCCCGGCGGCCAGCACCTGATCGAAGAACTCCTGCGCGGAATCGACGTCATCGATCTCCACCCGCGCGGTGAGGTACTTCGGCGGCACCAGCTCGGCCAGCCGGGCCAATCGGTCGGTCAGCGGCAGGTCGATCAACGACTCGTCATCGACGGCCAGCAGATCGAAGAACGCCGGTGCCAGTGACTGCTCCACACCGAGCTCGACCTCCCCGCTGCTCGCCCGGGAGGCCGTCTCCTGGAACGGCCGCGGCCGGCCCTGGGCATCGCTGGCCAGCAGCTCGCCGTCGAGGACGAAGGAGGCGGCGGGAAATCGCCCGACGAGCTCGACCAGCCCGGGCAGTCGTTCGGTGATGTCATCGAGACTGCGGCTGTACACGTGCACCTGATCAGCTGTCCGGTGCACCTGGATCCGGAAACCGTCCAATTTGCTGTCGACGATCACCGCCGAGGCGAACTTGTCCACCGCGGTGGTGAGGTCGGGCGCCGAGGAGGCCAGCATCGGCCGGACCGCCCGGCCGACCTGCAGATCGATCGCCTCCACCGCCTGTCGCCCGTCGGCCAGCGCCACCCATGTCGCCACGGCGCTGGACCCGCTCAGCATCGCCGCCCGCCGCAGAGCCGCCACCGGTACCTGCGATGCCGCGGCCGCAGCATCGAGCAGTGCCGCGTCGAGCGCACCCTGGCGTACCTCACCGGAGACCAGACCCCGCAGCAGACGTTGCTCCTCCTCGGTCGCCCGGCCGAACAGCTCGGCCACCAACCGGGCCCGAACCGCCCGCGACCCGGGCCCGGCCAGGCCGGCCAGGTCCTGGAACCTCGCGTCGACCTCGGCCACCTGCAGACTCGCCTGCTCGGCCGGCTCGGGCAGCGAGCGCAGCGAACCCCAGCTGACCCCGGTCCGGCGCTGCCGCAGCTCACCTGCCAGATAGCGGGCGACGATCGGCAGCTCCCCGACCGGGGTACGGCTGAGCAGCTCGGCCAGCAGATCGCGTTTGGCATTGCGGGAACGGGTCGCCGCGACCGCGGCGGAGGTCTGTGCCACCTCGTGCAGCAACATCTCGCCACCTCCTCCAGGCAGTTGCGGAATCCGAACCCCTCGAGGGAAACGGGTCGAAGGGTACGGCTCGAAGGGTACGGGCCGGGTCCGTCAGCCCTCCGGCCCGGAGCCGCGCGCCTGCGGCACCTCGCCCGTCATCGCGACGCCCGTCTCCTTGGCTTAGCGAACGCTAAGTGACAGACTGAGCGGCGTACATCGGCGTGCAAGGAGGAGACATGGCCGAAGAAGCCTTCATCTATGAGGCGATCCGCACCCCGAGAGGTCGCGGCAAAGCATCCGGTTCACTGCACGAGGTCAAGCCTGTGCACCTGGTCACCGGACTGATCGACGAACTGCGCAACCGCTTTCCCGAACTCGACGCCTCGACCATCGATGACCTCGTCCTCGGTGTGGTCACCCCGGTCGGCGACCAGGGCGGCGACATCTCACGGACCATCGCCCTGGCCGCCGGTCTGCCCGAGACAGTCGCCGGGGTCCAGCTCAACCGGTTCTGCGCCTCCGGCCTGGAGGCGGTGAACACCGCAGCGGAGAAGGTACGCGCCGGCTGGAACGACCTGGTGCTTGCCGGCGGTGTGGAGTCGATGTCGCGGGTGCCGATGGGCTCCGATGGTGGCGCCTGGGCCAACGACCCGGAGATCGCCATGCAACTCGGTTTCGTCCCCCAGGGCATCGGCGCCGATCTGATCGCCACCATCGAGGGCTGGAACCGTACCGATGTCGATTCCTGGGCAGTGGAGTCGCAGACCCGGGCGGCCAAGGCCTGGGCCAACGGCTGGTTCGACCGCTCGGTGGTGCCGGTACGCGACCGCAACGGCGAGCTGATCCTGGACCGCGATGAGCACATCCGCCCGGACACGACCGTGGAGAGCCTGGCCGCGCTGAAGCCCTCCTTCGCCGGTATCGGCGATCAGGGCGGTTTCGACGCCGTGGCCCTGATGAAGTACCACACCGTGGAGGAGATCGACCATGTGCACACCGCCGGCAACTCCTCCGGCATCGTCGACGGCGCCGCACTGGTCGCCATCGGCAACGAGGAGGCGGGCCGCCGCAATGGCATGACCCCTCGCGGCCGGATCATCTCCGCCGCGGTCACCGGTTCGGACCCGACGATCATGTTGACCGGTCCCGGCCCGGCGGCGAAGAAGGCACTGGCCAAGGCCGGGTTGAGCGCCGACCAGATCGATCTCTACGAGATCAACGAGGCCTTCGCCTCGGTGGTCCTGCGGTTCATGAAGGATCTCGAGCTCGACCCGTCGAAGGTGAACGTCAACGGCGGCGCGATCGCCATGGGGCACCCGCTGGGCGCGACCGGGGCGATCATCCTCGGCACCGTGCTGGACGAACTGGAACGCCGCGACCTGCGGTACGGGCTGTGCGCGCTGTGCGTCGGTGGCGGAATGGGCATTGCGACGATCGTGGAGAGGATCTGATCATGACAGGCAACGACAACGGATCCGCCGACCGTCCCGCCGTCCGGGTGGAGCTCGGTGAGGACCGGATCGCCGAACTGATCCTGGACGATCCGGGCGCCTCGGCGAACACCATGAACGACCGCTACCGGACCGCCATGCACGCTGCGGTGAACCAACTGGCCAGTGTCGATGATCTTGCCGGAGTGATCATCACCAGCGCGAAGTCGACCTTCTTCGCCGGTGCGAACCTGAAGGAGCTGCACGATCCGGAGTCGGTCGATGCCCTCGATCTGCAACGGGTCGAGTCCCTGAAGGCCGATCTGCGGAAACTGGAGACCCTGGGCGTACCGGTGGTGGCGGTACTCGGCGGCGCCGCCCTCGGCGGCGGTCTGGAGATCGCACTGGCCGCCCACCGGCGGATCGCCGTGGACAACCCGCGGTCGGTCTTCGGACTGCCCGAGGTGACCTTGGGACTGCTGCCCGGTGGGGGTGGCGTGACCCGCGTGGTACGGATGCTCGGCATCCTCGACGCCTTGTTGAAGGTGCTCGGTGAGGGCAGGCGGTTCAAACCGGCCGAGGCACTGGAGGTCGGGCTGATCGACGAGCTCCAGCCCGATGCCGAGTCGGCGCTGGCCGCTGCCAGGCAGTGGATCGCCGACAACCCCGAGTCGGCCCAGCCCTGGGATCGGCCCGGGTACAAGCTGCCCGGTGGCACCCCGTCGAATCCGAAGTTCGCCGCCATCGCCCCCAGCCTGCCGGCGAATCTGGTGAAGCAGCTCAAGGGCGCACCGATGCCGGCACCACGGGCGATCCTGGCCGCGGCCTACGAGGGTGCACAGGTCGACTTCGACACGGCCAGCCGGATCGAGTCGCGCTACCTGATCTCGTTGATCAAGGGACCGGTCTCGAAGAACATGGTGCAGGCCTTCTTCCTCGACCTGCAGACGATCAGCAAGGGCGGCAGCCGACCCGGTGACAGCGCCCCGCACAAGATCAACTCTGCCGGTGTGCTCGGTGCCGGGATGATGGGCGCCGGGATCGCCTACTCACTGGCCCGCTCGGGAATCGAGGTCGTGCTGAAGGATGTCGACCTCGCGGCAGCGGAGAAGGGCAAGGCGTACTCGCAGAAGCTGCTGGACAAGCAGGTCGGCCGGGGCAAGCTGACCCAGCAGCAGGCCGATCAGGTGCTGGCCAGGATCACACCGAGTGCCGAGGCAGCGGATCTGGCCGGGGTGGACGCACTGATCGAGGCGGTCTTCGAGGACCAGGCGTTGAAGCACCAGGTCTTCGCCGAGGCCCTGGCTCATGTCCGGACCGACACCTTGTTGTGTTCCAACACCTCCACCCTGCCGATCACCGGCCTGGCTGCCGGGGTCGACCGTCCGGCCGACTTCGTCGGTCTGCACTTCTTCTCCCCGGTGGACAAGATGCCGCTGGTGGAGATCATCCGCGGCGAACAGACCTCCGACGAAACGGTGGCCCGGGCCTACGACCTGACCCTGCAGATCCGGAAGACCCCGATCGTGGTCAACGACTCCCGTGGCTTCTACACCTCACGGGTGATCAGCACCATGGTCAACGAGGGGTTGGCGATGCTGGCCGAGGGAGTGCATCCGGTCTCGATCGAGTGCGCCGCCACCCAGGCCGGTTACCCGGTGGGGCCATTGCAGTTGACCGATGAGTTGAACATGGAGTTGTTGCAGCGGATCCGTACCGCCTACACCGATTCCGGCGCCGAGCAGACCTCGGTGGAGACGGCATCGGGACGGGTGCTGGAGACCATGATCAACGCGGGTCGGCCGTCCCGGAAGGCCGGCGCCGGTTTCTACTCCTACGACGAGGCGGGCAAGCGCGGCAAGCTGTGGCCCGGCCTGTGGGACACCTTCGGGGTGGCCGAACAGCAGCCACCGTTCGCCGATCTGCAGGACCGGTTCCTGTTCACCGAGGCGCTGGAGACCCAGCGTTGTTTCGACGAGGGTGTGCTGACCTCGACGACCGACGCCAACATCGGTTCGATCATGGGTATCGGTTACCCGGCCTGGACCGGCGGCACCGCGCAGTTCGTGGCCAACTACCCCGGTGGACGAGACGCGTTCCTGGCCCGTGCCGGTGAGCTCGCTGAGGCCTACGGTGATCATTTCCGGCCGCCGAGCTCGCTCACCGAAAGGGTCGCTGCCACGGTCTGACGAGAGCCCTGCGCGACCCCCGGCGACATCACGGGTGACCGGCCGTACCGGCCGCTGGAATCGACCGGCCGTCCCCTCGGGGCGGCCGGTCGAACGCTGCGGTTAGGCTGGGCCCGCACCCATGCAGGCCAGACCATGCAGGCCCAGATGATGCAGGCCGACCGAGTTGCCCCGACCGAAGGTGGACCGATGGCACTTCCTCTGATCGGAGTCGGCGCACTGGCGCTGGGAGCCGCGGCGCTGGGCGGGTACGCCTGGCGCAACACCGGTTATGCCGACCGCGATGCCGCCAAGGTGCGCGCAGCCGGGTTCAGCACCGAACAGGTGACGGTGGCAGACGGGGTCGGGATCAGTTTCTCGCGCGGGCCGCAGAACGGCCCGCCGCTGTTGCTCCTGCACGCCCAGTCGGCCGACGCCCATTCCTACGACCGGGTGCTGCCGGCACTGGCCCGGGAGTTCACCGTCTACGTCCCCGACCTCCCCGGTCACGGGGCCTCCGACCGTACCCCGGGCCGATACGACATCGGGTTCCTGACCGAGCTGGTGGTCGATTTCTGCAACACCGTGATCGGCCGGCCGGTGCTGATCTCCGGCCACTCCTCGGGAGGCCTGATCGCGGCAGCGGTCGGGGCCGCGATCCCGGCCCAGGTCCGTGGGTTGCTGCTGGAGGATCCGCCGTTCTTCTCCACCGAGGCCGAGCGGATGCCACAGCAGTTCAACTACGTCGATCTGGCAACTCCGGCACACCGTTTCCTGCAGCAGGACGCGGAAACCGACTTCGTCAGTTGGTACATCGAACACAATGCCTGGATCGGTTACCTCGGCAAGGGCGCTCCGAAGATCATCGAGCAGGCCCAGCGGTACCGCCGTCGTCATCCCGATCGGCGGCTGAACCTGTGGTTCCTGCCGCCTTCGGTCAACCAGACCTTCGCCGCCATGCACCTGTTCGATCCGCGATTCGCCGATGCCTTCCACGAGCTGACCTGGCAGGCCGGTTTCGACCAGGCGGCCACCTTGGGCTCGTTGTCGATGCCCGCCACTTTGGTGCATGCGAACTGGCGGGTCACCGGTGACGGGATCCTCGAGGGCGCGATGACCGACGACGACGCCTCCCGTGCCTGCGGACTGATGGGCGACTGCCGCTTGGCCCGGGTGGACACCGGGCACGGTTTCCATTTCGAGGCCCCGGAGCGTTTCGTGCATCTGCTGCGGCGGGTGGCCGATCGGGCCGCGACTTCGGTCGCCACCACCTGACCGATCGCACAGGCAGAACCGATCAGATACACATCCCCGGCCCATCCTCGGGGCCGGATTTCAACGATTGCGTCACGGAAATACTGCCGGTTTCTAAGGATTTCGTTCAGGAGTCGGGAATCTGGCCGATTCCACTTGCCTGTGACCCTTCCGCGCAGGAAACTTCCTAGCGAGTAGGAGCCAGCTGCTGGGGGGCGTGCTGGCCGACTCGAACAACGGCGAGCGGGTTCACCGCTCGCCGTTGTGCTGTCCGCAGCACCTCAGTCAGGTACGCGCTGTCCGCAGCAGCTCAGGTACGTGCCGTCCGCAACACTCAGGTACCGCTGCTCGTTCCCGCCCGGCGGCTGAACTCCACGATGCCGTCGCAGTGTTCGATCTCGGTGCCGTCGGGACGGGTCACGGTCCGCGGGATCACCTGCTTGCGAATGCTCCACGCTTCATCCGGCAGGTCGAGGGCGGTGACTTCGGCATCGACCGTCGGCAGGTCCAGGTGGTGGCGATGGTGCTCCCCGGGCTGGTGGGAGATGACCAGCAGCCGGCCGCCCGGGGCGACCCAGCCTACGGCACGGCGCAGGATCTCGGTGCGCGGCAGATCCACCGGTGAGTGCAGGAAGCTCGCCGTCACCAGATCGAACTGCCGTCCCGGATCGAAGGTGCGCAGGTCGACCGCGGAGAAGGCGGTCCGGTCCGCGACACCTGCGGCCGCGGCGGCCTTCCGGGCGCGGTCGACGGCGATCGTGGAGATGTCCACCCCGGTCGCCTGCCAGCCCTTGCCGGCAAGCCAGATCACATCCGCCCCCTCACCGCATCCCAGGTCCAGCGAGCTGTCGGGAGCAAGGTCGCCGGCCTCAGCGACGAGCGCGGCGTTGGGGTTGCCTGACCAGGACTGTGCGCTCGCCCCGTAACGGTTCTCCCAGAACCGGTCCGGTTGCTGGGCGTCGTCGAAGTCCTCCTCGGCCAGGAAATGGTTGACCCCTGCGCCGGTCGTGGCTGCCGCACCCAGCGACATCGGCACATTGCCCGTCGGCACGGTCAGGTTGCCGGTGGCGAAGATCCGCGGGTTGCTGGTGTGGCCCATCGGATCGACCTCGAGGAACTCACCGAACGGGGACTGTGCGCGGCGCAGCCCGAGACCGTCGAGATAGGCGGCCTGTTCCCGCAGCTCGGCTCCGGTGAAGATCGCCTCCACCGGTACCCGGGCACCGGTGGACAGCTCGACCTCGGACAGGTCCCCGCCTTCGCCGTGCAGCGCCACCACCGGTTCGGTGACGATCTTGACCTCGCGTGCCTGCAACCGCTGCCGCAGTTCGGCGGTCAGTTCGACCGGTGCCCCGGCGCTGCCGGTCCCGTCGTCGAAGCCACCGAAGAAGGCGGTCACGTCGGCACTGAGCTGACGCACCAGCGGCACCTGGTGCGGGGCCAGCGGTGAGGTGAACACCACCCCGAGAGCACGATCGCGTACCTCCCAGCCATGGCAGTACGGGCAGTGCAGCACCGATCTGCCCCAGCGCTGGGACAGACCGGGTACGTCGGGCAGCTGGTCGCTCACCCCGCTGGCAGCCACCAGCGCCCGGGCGGTGATCCGGTCCCCCTCGGCGGTGTGGACGGTCACCGTGCGGTCGTCGGTGGCGACCGCGGTCACCTGCGCCCGCCGTACCTCGACGTCGTAGGCGCGCAGCTCCTCGATCCCGGTGGCCAGCAGATCCTCGGGCGCCTTCCCGTCACTGCCCAGCACCGCCTGCATGTGCGCGGCGAAGCGGTTGCGGGGACGACCTGCGTCGAGCACCAGGGTCCGGCGGCGGGATCGGCCGAGCATCAGAGCCGCACTGAGACCGGCGACGCCGCCGCCGACCACGATCACGTCGTGATCGGTCTCGGTCGCGCAGCAGCCAGCACTGGTGGAGTCATGGTGGTGTTCGTCGGACATGGGACAAGGATCAGCCCGGCCGGCGAGCATTGCAACGCCTCTTGCTGAAACAGCAATCAGCTCTCGGGCGGATCTTCGCTCGACTGAACCCCGAGGCCCGGCGGTCAGTCCCGGTCGTCGTCGTCCAGCAGGGCGGCCATCGCCGGCAGCCCGACCGCCGCGGTGGTACGCCAGACCTGATCGGCATGATCGGAGAAAGGGGTCTCGTCCGGATTGAGCTCGATCGTCGGAACGCCGGAAGTCTTGGCCAACAAGGGGATGCCGGCGGCCGGCTGGACCAGTCCGGAGGTGCCGACCACCAACAGCAGGTCGACCCCGACCGCCAAGGCCTGGGCCCGTTCGAAGGCCTCGGCGGGAAGCATCTCGCCGAACCAGACGATGCCCGGTCGGACCGGCCCGAAACACACCTGGCAGTGCGGCGGTTCCAGCCGCTCGACCTGTTCGGTCGGGATCTCCACGGTCCCGTGGTACGGCCGCCCGCAGTCGAAACAGCGAAGGTCGAACAGGGTCCCGTGCAGATGCGCGACATCGATGCTGCCGGCCCGTTCGTGCAGGTCGTCGACATTCTGGGTGGCGATCCCGACCGGGACCCGTCGGCCCCAGCGCGCCAGCGCCAGGTGGCCGGCATTCGGTGCCACCTCCTGCATCAACCGCAGCCGCCAGGCGTACCAGGCCCAGACCAGGTCGGGTTGTTCGGCGAAGGCTTCGGGAGTGGCCAGGGTCATCGGGTCATAGCGTGCCCACAGACCCGTCTGTGCATCGCGGAAGGTGGGTACGCCGCTCTCGGCGCTCATCCCTGCACCGGTCAGCACACCGACCGTGGAGGCCGAGCGGACCAGCTCCGCGATCGGTTCGGGCACCTCGATCGGCTCGGGCAGATCGGTCGTCGCCGGCTCAGAACTCACATCGCAACGCTACGCCACACCGCGCCCGCGGTCCCCATCGTGGGGTTGTCGGAGCCCACGCGCAGAATAGGGACATGAGCATCCCCATGCTGTTGCCCCCGTACCTGCTGGAATCGATCGCCATTCGCGGGTCGGAGCAGGAGGCCCGGATCGCCCAGGAGACCCTGCGGCACGATGCCGCACTGCGCGCGGCACGCGCGGTCGGCGGTGCCCGACCGGGTGCTGCCGCCGATGCCGGCACCCCGGGCCGCGCCAATCGGGTGATCCATGACGCCCGGTCCACCGAGACCCTGCCCGGCACGCAGGTCCGCGCCGAGGGTGAGCCGGCCACCGGTGATGCTGCCACCGACGAGGCCTATGACGGCCTGGGGGCGACCTGGACGCTGTTCTTCGATGCCTTCGGGCGCGATTCGCTGGACGGTCGGGGGATGCAACTGCTGGGCACGGTGCACTTCGGCCAGAACTACGCCAACGCGTTCTGGGACGGTCAGCAGATGGTCTTCGGTGACGGGGACGGGGAGCGGTTCAACCGGTTCACCGCGAGCATCGACGTGATCGGGCATGAGTTGACCCACGGGGTGATCGAGTTCACCGCCGGGTTGCGCTATCAAGGCCAGTCCGGCGCGCTGAACGAATCGATCTCCGATGTCTTCGGCTCCTTGGTCCGCCAGCAGTCCCGTGCCGAGACCGCCGAGACCGCCGACTGGCTGATCGGCGCGGAGCTGTTCACCGATCTCGTCCAGGGTGATGCCCTGCGTTCGATGATCGCCCCGGGCACCGCCTATGACGACCCGGTGCTGGGCAAGGACCCGCAACCGGCGCACATGGACGGCTTCGTGCACACCACCAGCGACAACGGCGGGGTCCACATCAACTCCGGGATTCCGAACAAGGCCTTCCAGCTGGCCGCCACTGCCCTGGGCGGCAATGCCTGGGAACGGGCCGGCCAGGTGTGGTTCAACGCCTTGACCGGTGGACAACTGCGACCCGACTGCGACTTCGCCACCTTCGCGCAGCTGACCATCGATGCCGCCACGGCGATCGACGCAAAGACGCAGGCCGCGGTCGAGCAGGCCTGGGCTGCGGTGGGCGTCGCCCCGGGTGTCGCGGAGGTGCCCGCGACCGCACCCCTGGCCGCCAACACCAAACTGCACCTGACCCGCTCGGGCGGTTTCGCCGGCATCACCAAGGAGCGCGATTTCGAGCTCAGCGAGCTGTCCGAGCCCGATGCCGAGGGCTGGCAGCGACTGGTCGGTGGCAGCGAGCTGAACGATCTGAGCCGGGTCAGCGAGATGCATCCGGACGGATTCGTCTACCACGTCGCCTGTGATCAGGTGCCGTTGGAGGTCCAGCTCCCCGAACCGGCCCTGCCGGCAGCGGTGAAGGAGCTGTTCCAGCGCACCCTGGGTTGATCCCCCGGGAGGTGGATCCCCTGTGAGGTTGAGCCCCTGTGAGGTTGAGCCCTGTGAGGTTGAACCCTGTGATTGTCATCGCACCGACACCGATCGTGGAACAACCACCCGACCGGGCCGGTTGAGTCGGATATGACTCGAATCGGAAACAGTGACCTGGATGTGACTCCCCTCGCCCTGGGCGGGAATGTCTTCGGCTGGACCGCCGACCGCGACACCTCGTTCGCGATCCTGGACGCCTTCGTCGATGGTGGCGGCAACCTGATCGACACCGCCGATTCCTACAGTGCATTCGCCGAGGGCAATGTCGGCGGTGAGAGCGAGACGATCATCGGCCAGTGGCTCGCCTCGCGTGCACCGGCCGATGTGCTGGTGGCCACCAAGGTCAGCCAGCATCCGGATTTCCTCGGTCTGTCGGCGCGCAACATCAAGGCCGCTGCCGATGCTTCGCTGCAGCGACTCGGCACCGAGACCATCGACCTTTACTACGCCCACTTCGACGATCGGTCGGTCCCCCTGGCCGAGACGGTGGGCGCGTTCGGTGAACTCGTCAGTGCCGGCAAGGTACGCCAGATCGGTGTCTCCAACTACACCGCGGAGCGGATCAGCGAATGGCTGTCCCTGGCCGACGAGCTCGCCGTGCCGCGACCTGTGGCCATCCAGCCGCACTACAACCTGGTCCACCGCAACGAGGTGGAGGAGACGATCATCGGCCTCGCCGAACGGGAGAACCTGGGCCTGTTCCCCTACTACTCCCTGGCCAGCGGATTCCTCACCGGCAAGTACCGTTCCACCGATCTGCAGGACCAGACCTCCCCGCGGGCGCAGATGGCGGCGAAGTTCGCCGTACCCCAGGGCTTGGAGATCATCCGCACCCTGGAGACGATCGCCGCCGACCACGGTGTCGCGATCGCGTCGGTCGCCCTCGCCTGGCTGCGGGCCCAGCCGACCGTGGTCGCACCGATCGCGTCCGCCTCGAAGGTCGAGCAGGTCGCCGGGTTGCTGGACAGCGTGAAGCTGGACCTAAGCGCCGAGGAGGTCGCGGCGTTGACCGCGGTGTCGACCTGGCAGGGCTGATCAGTTCCGGACGATCCTCCTGGATCTGCGGCAGGGATGATCACGGCCCTCGGGTCTTCCCGAACCGGGAACGGATGGTCACACCCGGCAGGGATGATCACTCAGGCTGCCGCGACCCCGACCACCTGCTCCACCTCGGTCAGGGTGTTCGAGACCGGAAACCCGGCGTCGGTCCAGGCGAGCACACCACCGTCCAGATCGCCGGCCGGCAGCCCCACCTGGGCCAGGCTTGCCGCGTTCAGTGACGAGCTGTAGCCCTCCTGGCAGACGATGATCAGCTCCCTGCCCGCGTGGGCCTGCGGCAGGCAGGCTCCGGAGCCGGGATGCAATCGCCACAGCAGGTGATTGGCTTCGATGATCAACGAACCCGGGATCTCCCCGAGCGCGGAGCGCTGCCACTGCGGCAGGATGTCGACAAACAGCGCGCCCTGGCCCACACGTTCCCGGGCCTGGGCCGGGGAGTAGCGGCTGATCTGCGTCCGGGCGTGCTCCAGCAGCGCATCAACACTGTCGAAGCGCTCGCTCATGCGCTCACTCGCGGTGAAGCCTGCGACTGTCAGCTCCCCGACGGTGTCGTACTCGGCGGGTTCGGCCCTGCGTATCGCGACCGGGACGGCCCATACGGACATCTGCCCAAGCGGCCCGAGCGACTCGTGTTGGAACGCGATGTCGCCGCGCGTGCAGCCTCGGGCGAGGTGCTCCTCGCCGAGATCGATGCGGAACCGGCCGGTACGGTCACCCTGCTGCGGCCGGGTACGCCGCAGAGCCGACTGGCCGTCGACAGTGAGGGTGCAGGATGGAAGGAGTGGGTGCCAACCCCCTCATCCGTATCGGCCGGCTCCGCCGCCTTGGGGGAACGGACCCGCAGCGACATTTCGCGAAAGGAGGCGACGGCGATGGGCAACCCGGCCGAACATGAGGTGGCAGTCCTGGGGCTGGGCGTGATGGGAGGCGGCTTCGCCCACAATCTGGCCCGTGCCGGACTGGACACGGTGGGGTGGAATCGGAGTACTCCCACAGCCGAACGCCGGGCCTGGCTCGGCATCACGATCTCCCCCGATGTGGCCGACGCGGCCGCGGCCCGGGTGGTGCTGACGATGCTTCCGGACGCCGACACCACGATCGCGGTTCTGGAACAGGTAGTCGACCAGCTGCCCGAGCAGGCGATCGTGGCCCAGATGGGCACGATCGGTGTGGACGGTACGCATCGGCTCGCCGACTTCCTGTCCGGCAGCCGACCGGATGTGCGGTTCGTCGACGCGCCGGCCTCGGGGACCAGGCAACCGGCCGAACAGGGCACCGTCACGGTGCTGGCCTCCGGCCCGGACGCCGCTCGGAACGATCCGACCCTGACCCGCGCCTTCGACGCCGTGGGCAGCAGGACCGTCTGGTTGGGTGAGGCCGGTACCGGCACCCGGATGAAACTGGTGATCAACTCCTGGCTGATCGCGACCATGGAAGGTATCGCCGAGACCGCGGTACTGGCAGACCAGCTCGGCTTCTCGCCCGAGGAGGTCTGGGACGTACTCGACGGCGGCCCTTTGGCCTCGCCCTACATCGAGGGCAAGTTGAGGAAGTTGCAGACCGGTGACTACAGCACCGAGATGGCGATGAGGTGGGGGGCCAAGGACGCCCAGCTCGCTGCCGATGCGGCGCCCGGGCTCCGGCTTCCCGCGCTCGATGCCGCCCGGGAACAGTGGCAGCACGCTGCACAGGCCGACCCGGAGGCCGACATCGCCTCGGTCTACACCTTCCTGCGGGCGGACCGAAACGGGCGTTGATCGGTGCGCCCGGGCGCTGCTCGGGTGAACCCGGTCAGGCGGGTCCGGTCAGGTGGGTCCGGTCAGGTGCGGGTCAATCGGGGAGCATCGGCACCTGCAAGCCGGGGTCCTGTCCCACGTTCACGCCACGGCTGATGGTCCGGCTCCCCCATCGCCGGCGGATCTCATCGACTGCCGCATCCAACTCGGTGCTGTCGGTGCCGCCCAGCGGCAGCGTCGCCTGCAGACTGTCGTACTCGTCGAGGTTGGCCAGGCTGAGACCGATCAGGGTGCACCCCCGATCGGCGATCAGGGGGCCGGCATCACTCAACAGGCGCAATGCTGCGGTCATGATCACTTCGGTCTGCCCGCTCGGTGCCGGCAGTGTGCGCGATCGAGTGGCCCGACCGTAATCGGCGAAGCGCAGCCGCAGGACGACGGTCGAGGCCTGGCGCTCGGCCCTGCGCAGACGCTGGCAGACCCGTTCGGTCAGCACGATCAGCGTCGGCCGCAGGATCGACGGGTCGGCCTGGGACCCGAGTGCGCGCTGTGCCCCGATCGACCGTCGGCGCACACCGGTGCGAACCCGTCGCGGATCCCGGGCATGGGCCAGTGCATGCAGGTGCCGCGCCGCGCCCGGCCCGAGGATGCCGGCCAGCCGGGTCTCGGACTCGGCCGCCAGTTGCCCCACGGTCGTGATCCGCTGCTCGGCGAGTTTGGCCGCAGTGATCTCGCCGACACCCCACAGGCGCTGCACCGGAAGGGGATGCAGGAAGTCGAGCTCGCGCCCCGCCGGAACCTCCAACAGCCCGTCGGGTTTGCCGACTGCGCTGGCGACCTTGGCCAGGAACTTGGAGCCGGCGATGCCGACGGTGATCGGCAAACCCACCTCCTCGCGTACCCGGTGGCGCAGGGTCTCGGCGATCTGTCGCGGGGAACCGCTGATCCGCCACAACCCGCCGACCTCCAGGAAGGCTTCGTCGACCGACAAGGGTTCGACCAGCGGCGTGGTCTGCTCGAAGATCCCGAAGACCTGCCGGGAGGCCGCGGTGTAGGCCTCGAACCTGGGCGGGACGACCACCGCATCCGGGCAGATCCGCAGCGCCTGGCGTCCCGGCATCGGGGTCCGTACCCCTCGCCGCTTCGCCTCGTAACTGGCGGCCAGCACCACCCCACCACCGACGATCACCGGTCGCCCCCGCAGCGTCGGGTCATCCCGCTGCTCCACCGAGGCGTAGAAGGCATCCAGGTCGGCATGCAGGATGCTCGCCGACCCGTGCGGAGAGCCCTCGTCCTGCTGCATCGGACCACCTTCGCAGCAGGCTCCGACAGGACCCCACGCAGTGATCGACAGCACTGCGTTACAGGTCCGTGTCAGGCCCGCGAATCCCTTGCCTCGGCTTCCGGGACGGATCCACAATTGTTGTGTGGTGCGATACGCGTTGCGTACCAAGCAACACGGTCGGTTGGCGAGCGAGAGGAATCACATCGCGCAATGGTCAAGGTGTGCACGATCAACGACTTGGTTCCCGGAGAGGGACTGCGGATCACCTCGGTCCAGCCGCCGATCGCGGTCTTCCTCACCGAGGACGGCGAGGTGCATGCGATCGACGACACCTGCACCCATCAGGATGCCTCCCTGGCAGAGGGGTGGCTCGAGGGATGCGCAGTCGAATGCCCTTTGCATGCGAGCTCGTTCGACCTGCGTACCGGTGCGGTCGACCAACCCCCGGCGCGGCTTCCGGTACGGGTGCACAAGGTCGAACTGGATGGTGACGACGTACTGGTCGAACTGTCCACCGAAGCCCCCAACCTCCCCCCGACCATGAGCCAGACCTGACCTACCGGCCCGACCTGTCCGGGACGACGCCCCGGACCGGACCAACCCGTGCGACGAAAGAAGCCATGTACGCCGAAACCGTGACGGCCGACAGCCGTGTGATCATCGTCGGGGCCGGCCTCGCCGGGTTCACCGCAGCGGAGACCCTGCGCCAAGGGGGTCACCACGGTGAGATCGTGGTCGTCGGCGCCGAGACCCACCGGCCCTATGACCGGCCGCCGCTGAGCAAGGGGATGCTGTCGGGTGCGCTGGCGATCTCCGACGTCTCCTTGGAACCCATGGGCGCTCTCGAGGTGGACCTTCGACTGGGTTTGAGCGCACTCGCCCTGGACGTGCCCGCCCGCTCGGTCAGCCTGAGCGACGGCAGCAGCCTGGCCGCCGATGTGGTGATCATCGCCAGCGGCTCGCGACCGAAGCTGCTCCCCACCGATCTCGGCGGAGTGCACACCCTCTACAGCCTCGACGACGCCCTGGCCATCCGGGAGCAGATCGGCGAGGGAAGCAAGGTGGTCAGCATCGGCACCGGCTTCATCGGGCTGGAGGCGGCGTCCGCGGCCCGCAGCCTGGGCGCGTCTGCCACCGTGATCGGCAACAGCGCACCGCTGCACCGGCGATTCGGCCAGTTCGCCTCCGAGGCGGTGCTCGGGCTGCACGAGCGCAACGGAGTCGACTTCGTCCTCGGCGCCACGGAACTGGAGTTCCGCTCCGACGGCCGGGCCCGGATCGCCTCGGTGGTCGCCAACGGGACCGAGATCGAGGCCGATGTGGTGGTGGTCGGCATCGGTTCGGCACCGAACGTCGAATGGCTGGCCGGCAGCGGGTTGTTGATCGACGACGGCATCGTCACCGATCAGTGGGGCAAGGCCGCGCCGGGGATCTTCGCCGTCGGCGACTGCGCCCGTTGGCAGCGGCCCGACGGCACGAGCCATCGCGGGGAGCACTGGACCGCCGCCCAGTCCGAGGCCCGAGAGGTGGCCCACCTGCTGCTGGGAGCTCCGCTGAGCCCGAAGGTGGAACCGGACTACGTCTGGTCCGACCAGCACGGCGTCCGGTTGCAGATCGCTGGCCTGATTCCGCCCGACGCGGTCTGCGAGGTCGAGTCCGGCAGCATCGAGGACGCAGACCTGCTGCTGCGCTACAGCCACCCCGACGGAACCGATGCGGCCCGCTTCGGGATGAACTCCGCACGCCAGATCATGCGCTGGCGTAAGCAGAACCGGTGGGATCGGACCTTCCCGCCGGCCCCGGATCCCGGCAGCGAGGCCTCGACCCCTTCCGTACCCGACGAGCCGGCCGCAGCCGGTGTCGGCGGCCAGTCCCAGGAGTACTGATGATCATCGAGCAGTTGACCGAACCTCTCCCCGGTTCCCTGATGCCGACACTGTCCGGCAGCTACTACCACGACCCGGCTGTCTTCGCCCTGGAGCAGGAACGGATCTTCGAGAAATCCTGGATGTGCGTGGTCCACGCCGCCGACCTGGCCAAGCCCGGTGACTTCAAGCTGGTGCAGGTGGGCCGGGAGCAGTTGATCATCACCCGGAACCGTCGCGGCGAGGCCCGGGCCTACTTCAACGTCTGCCGGCACCGCGGGATGCAGGTCTGCACCACCGAGTCGGGCAATGCGCGGCGCTTCCAGTGCGGCTATCACGCCTGGACCTACGACCTCGACGGAAAACTGATCGCGGCACCGAATCTGACCAAGATGCCCGACGTGGACAAGGACACCTACGGTCTGCAGACCGTTGCGGTACGGGAATGGCTCGGTTACATCTGGGTCTGCACCGCCGAGGAACCGCCGTCGTTCGAGGAGACCGTGCTCGGCGATGTCGTCGACCGGGTGGGCGAGGTGGAGAACCTGGACCACTACGGGGTGGAGAACCTCAAACTCGGTCGGCGGATCGCCTACGACGTGCAGGCGAACTGGAAATTGATCATCGAGAACTTCATGGAGTGCTACCACTGCGCGACGATCCATCCAGAGCTGACGAATGTGATCCCGCAGTTCGCCGACGGCTGGGCCGCGCAGACCAAGGTCAACTCCGGCGGCGTCTTCGGTGAGGACGTCGAGGGGTTCACCGTCGACGGATCGGCCGGGGTGACCAAGCTGCCGCAGATCGCGCCAGACCAGGACCGTACCTATTTCGCGATCACGATCCGGCCGAATGTCTTCATCAACATGGTCCCCGACCATGTGATCGTGCACCGGATGTTCCCCACCGGCCCGAAGCGCACCTATGTGGAGTGCGACTGGCTGTTCCTGCCCGACGTGGTCGACCAGGGAATGGACATCGACAAGTCGGTGCAGCTGTTCGACCTGGTGAATCAGCAGGATTTCGACGCCTGCGAGAAGACCCAGCCAGGCATGGAGTCACGGCTGTATGCCGAGGGAGGATCCCTCGTACCGGCCGAGCACCACATCTCCGAGTTCCATGACTGGCTGATCAAGACGATCTCACCGAACGCCCAGGCCACGGCATAGCCAGCGCACCGGCCATCGGTCTCGGCGGTGGCGACTCAGGCGCCAGCCGCCCGGTGATCCTCAGGGCCCGACGGTACGGACACGCTCATCACTGCTCCGCGGCGCAGCGCTCACCGACGCCGCATCCGAGCGGCTTCGGCGTTCCCGCGGTCGGTACGTCCACCGTCCCCGGGGTGTCCGCGCCGTCCGTCCCTGCAACCCGCGCCGTCGGGAAAGCGGTGGTTGTCGTCTCCGGAACAGCCGTTCCCGAGACAGCAGGTCGACGCCGCCGGCCGGCGATCAGGATGCCGATGACGACCACCACCGCCCCGACCGGTTCGTTCCACGACAGCTTCTCGCCGAGCACGATCACACCCAGGGCGATGCCGACGATCGGCACCAGGTAGGTCACTGTCGAGGCCAGCGCGGGCCCCCAGGCGGTGACGATCTGGAAGTTCCAGACATAGGCGATGCCGGTGCCGAGAGCGCCGAGACCGAACACCGACGCTGGTCTCCGTGCTCGGACTGGTGTCGTTGCCCCAACTGCGCGCTCTGGTCGCGGTCGCCGGACACGGATCGTTCTCCCGCGCCGCCACCGCACTCGGCATCTCCCAGTCGGCGGTGTCCCATGCCGTCTCCACCCTCGAACGCGCGCTCGGCGACCGAGTGGTCACCCGGGATGCACCTGCCCGGCTGACCCCCCTCGGATCCGCGGTGCTGCCGCACGCCCGGCAGACCGTGAGCTCGGCCGACGCGCTCGCCGCGGCGGCCCGCGCACACCACGGTGTCGCCTCGGGCACCCTTCGGCTCGGCGCGGTCACCACCGCCTGCCAAGGCCTCGTCCCCTCGCTGCTCGCGCACTGGTCAGGCGCACTGCCCGATGTACGCATCGAGGTCTTCGAGGGCGACGACGAGGAACTGCCGGTCTGGCTGGAGGACGACCTGGTCGACGCCGCCATCCTCGTCGACCCCGAGAGCATCCGGGAGCAGGACAGGGTCCTCGCCCGCGACAGTCTCGCCGCGCTCGTACGTACCGACCATCCGCTGGCCGATGAACCGGTCTTCCCGGTCGCCGAACTCGCCGCCGACGGTTTCATCTGCTCGGTCGGCGGATGCCTGGCCCAGATCCGCCGACTGCACGAGCAGGCCGGGATCGAGTTGGTCGTCCGCCAGTCCGTCCGCGAGCTGGCGACGATCATGAGCATGGTCAGCCAGGGTCTCGGCGTTTCGGCGATCCCGACGATCGTCCGCCCCGCACTGCCCGCCGAGCTGGTGCTCGTACCCCTTGATCACACCGTCGTCCGCACCCTCGTGCTCGCCGGGCCACGGTCGCGGACAGCCCACCCGCTGGTCGGCACGATCGACGACGCACTCACGACCTGGCGAGCGCCGGACCACGCGCGCAGCCTCACCTGAACGACTGCTGGGGCCAAGTCCCACCACGAAGGGGCCCGGCTTGCACCGGGCCCCTTCGATTGATGATCACTGATCGCGGATCAGGCGAGCGCCTCCCGCAACCCCTGCTCGAGCTGCGTGGTGGGACGCCCGATGAGTGCGGAGAGTTCACCGGTGACCTCGGCGAGGTCACCGTTCTTAATGTTCGCATCCAGGGTCGCCACGAAGCCGGCGCTGCCCTCGTCGAGGCCCGCCTCACGGCGTGCGGCGATGTGCTCCTCGGTGGAGACATCGCGCACCACGACCTCGCGGCCGAAGATCCGGCCGATGGTCGCAGCGAGCTCGGCGTGATCCCAGGCGACATCTCCGCCGAGCTCGTAGATCTTGCCGGCCTGGCCGTTGCTGGTGAGGACCACGGCGAGCCCTTCGGCGAAGTCCTTGCGGCTCGCGCTGGCGACCTTGCCGTCACCGGTGCTGCCGAGCAGGACGCCGGTCTCGGCGGCCTGCCGGGCGTCGCGGACGTAGTTCTCGGTGTACCAGTTGTTCCGGAGGATGGCCGCGGGCACACCGCTCGCGGCGATCTTCTCCTCGGTCGCCTTGTGCTCGGGAGCGAGCACCAGGTCGGAGGTGTCGGCATGCGGGGCGCTGGTGTAGGCGAGCAACCCGACACCTGCACGGGCTGCGGCATCGACCACATTGGCGTGCTGGGTCGAGCGCTGTCCGACCTCACTGCCGGAGATGAATCCGATCCGATCGACGCCGGCGAAGGCCGCATCGAGGGAGGCGGGGTCGTCGTAGCTGCCGACGGCGGTACGCACTCCCAGTTCGGCGAGCTCGGCCAGTCGTTCCTCCGAACGGCCGAAGGCGACGATGTCGGCGGCGTCGACGCCGCGGGCGAGGAGGGAGTCGATCGTCAGCCGACCGAGATGACCGGTGGCACCGGTGACCAGGATGCTCATGGGTGGTTCCTTTCGTTGCACTGTCCTTTTCCACAACGCAGGTACGACCCCCCGCATTCCATCTCCGATCACCCGCCTGGCGAACCGTGGTCGGCCTGCCACGGCCAGGTCCGGGCCGGTCGACCCGGCCGGTCAGGGCGCGGCTTTGCGCAACCACTGCTCGACCCCGGCGATGTGGGCCAACATCAACGCCGAGGCCAGTTCGGAGTCGTGATTGCGCAGGGCCGCCAGGATGTTGCGGTGTTCGGCGATGGTGCGCTCCCCTGCGCCGACCCGGGTGATCCCACGCCACAGCCGGGCGCGGACGGTGCTGCTGACCAGGCTCTCGATCAACCGGCTCAGGTACTCGTTGCCCGTCGACTCGACGATCGACTGGTGGAAGCGCAGGTCGTGGGCCACCAGGTCCTCGGTGCTGGCCGAGGCATCGATGCCGTCGACCAGCAGTTGCAGTTCCTCGGCCACCGGCTCGGCCATCCGGGTCGCCGCGATGCCGGCAGCACCGGGCTCCAGCATCCGGCGTACCGCGAACATCTCCAGCACGGTCCGGTCGGTGTGCAGATCGACCACGAACGACATGGCCTCCAGCAGCAATCGCGGTTCGAGACTCGTGACATAGGTACCGTCACCGCGGCGGACGTCGAGCACCCCGATCACATCGAGTGCCTTCACCGCCTCCCGCAGCGAGTTGCGGGACAGACCGAGCCGCTCGCTCAACTCCTTCTCCGGCGGGATCCGGTCACCGGGCCCCAGCTCACCGGACACGATCATGTCCCGAATCCGCACAATCGCCTCGTCCGTCACCGCCACCCTCCGATGCTAAACGGCGGAGATCGGATGTCTCGGTCCCCGGGGCGCTCAGCCGGCCAGCTGACCCCAGTCGGCGGAGAGCTCGCTCCACGGGCCGCGGGCGACCACCCGGCCGCGGTCGAGCACCACCACCAGGTCCGCCCGGGCCAGGGCGGCCCGCTTCGAGGTCGATCCGAGGACGGTCACGCCCTGGTCGACCAACCCCTCCCACAGTTCCAGCTCGGTGGCAGCGTCCAGGGCACTGGACACGTCGTCGGCGACCAGCAGTTGCGATTCCGTGGCCAGCGCACAGGCCAGGGCCAGCCGTTGCACCTGGCCACCCGACAACCGCACCCCGCGGTGCCCGACCAGGGATTCCGGCCCGCCGGCAACCCGCACATCATGGCCAAGGCGGGCGGCGCGGATCGGGCCCTCGATCGGCCGGTCGTGATCGAGGGCGATGTTGTCGGCGACGCTGCCGGACAGCACCCGTGGCACCTGTCCGACGTACCCGACCTGCACCGGACGCAGGAATTCCTCCGGGTCGGTCACCTGCTGGTCGTTCCAGGTCAGGCTGCCCCGGTGATCGACCAGACCGGCGACCGCGGCCAGCAGACTCGACTTGCCCGAGCCGACCTGCCCGACGACCAGCACCAGCTGCCCCTTGGCGATCTCCAGGTCCACCCCTTCGACACCGATGGTGCCGTCGTCATGGATCGCATCGAAGTCACGCAGCCGCAGCTTCTGCAATGCCACCGGGGTCGGCGTCGGTGCCGGGTCCGGGCTGCGTCCGCTGACCAGATCGATCTGCCGGGGCAACCGGACCAGGTCCCGTCCACCGGCGAAGGTGGCCGTCGCCTTCTGCCAGGCCCGGGTACCGGGAGCTTCGGTGATCACCCAACCCACGACCAGTCCGAAGTAGTCGAATCCGGCGACTGCGGTCGAGACCAGCAGCGCGGTCGCCAGGTCCCAGCCACCGAGGAAGTAGATCACCCAGGCGGTGACCACGCCCAGCTGCACGACCACCATCGGAACGCTGTCCAGTGCGGCCTGCACCCGGTGCTCACGTACCGCGTCCTCCACCCGACCATGATCGACTTCTCGCAGGTGGCGGCGTACCGCCGGGATCACCGCAGCCAACTTCACGGTCCGCGCCGCATCCAGCACCGAGACGAGTACGCGACCGAAACCGGCTCGGGCCGCCGCTGCCTTCGCCGCCGATCGGCCGGCCACCGGGCGACCCAAGAGCGAAGCCGTGGCGGAAATGATCATGACCGCCAGCAGGACGCCGCCGGCCAGCAGGCTGCCACCGAGGATGCTGGTGAGGACGACCACCACGAAGGCGTTGACGAAATCGACCCAACGGTCGGCATAGCGGGCGTACCGATCGGCGTCGAAGGCGCGGGCGGCGACCTCGCCGGGCGGATCGGCCGGGAGCCGATGCTGCTCGGTCTGGCCGATCAACACACTCGCCCGGACCCGCAACAAGATCTCGATCCACCATCGCGGGTAGCGGCTCATCGCGAAGAACATCGCCACCGGCGACAGCAGCAGACTGCCCACGAACGCGATGATCATCAGCGGGCTCGGTGGCTGACCCGGCAGGGACTGCACGATTTGGCCCCACAGGTAGGCGGTCACTCCACCGAAGGCACCGCTGATCGAGGCGATCAGGAACAACAGGCCGCCCAGGGCACCCCACCACGGCCGTACCTGCAGCATGCTGAGCACACCGCGGGCCAGCGAGGGACCGGGTCCGGGACGCCTCGACGGTGGTGGTGTGTCGAAGCGCCGGATGCCGCCGATCGCCGTCGTCACCGGTGTGGTCGACGCCGCTTGGTTGTTGCCGGGATGGTGGCCGTTGGACTGCGCGCCCGCGGCTTGGTCGTCGTCGGGTTGAGGGCCGTCGGGCTGGTCGTCGTCGGGTTGAGGACCGTCGGGCTGGTCGTCGTCGGTCTGGTGGCCATCTCGTTGATCGTGATCGGGCCGGTGTCCCGGTTCGTCCCCAACGCTCGCCTCGAGGTCACCGGCGGCGCGCAGCAGGTCCCGGAAGGCGCCACCGCGGCCGGTCACTTCGGCCAGCGTCCCTTCCTGGACCACCCGGCCGTCGGCCATCACCGCCACCCGGTCCGCCCGGGCGGTGGTGGACAAGCGATGCGCGATCAACACGCCGGTCCGTCCGCGCAGCAGCCGCTCCGAGGCGCGTACCACCATTGCCTCGGTACGCGGATCCATCCGGGCGGTCGCCTCGTCCAGGACGACCAGTTGCACATCGCGGACCAACAGGCGGGCGAAGGCGACGAGTTGCTCCTCACCGGCCGACAAGGTGGCACCGCCGGGGCCGAGCGCGGTCTGCAGCCCGTCCGGCAGGCCCGCCACCCACTCGCTCAGGCCCAGTTCGGCCACGGCCTCGGCGATCACTGCAAGGTCGAGTTCGGTGAAGAGCGCAATGTTCTCGGCCAGCGTGCCGGCCACGATCTCGGTGCGCTGGGTGACCACACCGACACTGCGTCGCAGTTGCTGCAGATCGGTGTCACAGACGTCGACACCGTTCAGGAACACCGAGCCCCGGGGTGGTTCATGGGCCCGGGAGACCAGGCCGGCGATGGTCGACTTGCCCGATCCGGACCGACCGACCAGGGCCAGCGTCTGCCCGGCCGGGACGACCAGGTCGATGTGCTCGAGGGAGAACTCGCCACCGTAGGAGAAGTTCAGGTCCTGCAACCGCAACTCGGGCGCATCGGTGGGTGCGGCGGCGCCCCCGCGCGGTTCCCGGGGAGCCTCGTGCAGTTGCCGGATCCGGATCAGCGCACCGATGCCGGCCTGCAGATCGGGCAACTGCCGGGCGATGTCCTCGATCGAACCGACGAACAGGGTGGTGACCAGGAACATGGTGACCAGGTCGGCGACCGACAGGTCACCGCCGACGACCATGGCCACCCCGACCATGCCCATCGCCGCCAGCAGACCGTGCAGGAGGAATCCGCTGCGGAAGGGGATGCGTACCTGGGGAGCCAGGGTCGCCCTGAGCTTGCGGTGCACCTCTGCGGCGAGTTCGGTGGTACGCCGGATCGCGTAGGCCTGCCCGAGTGAGGTACGCAGGTCGTTGCGAGCGGCGATCGACTCCTCGAAGGCGGCCGCGTGATCGGTCCAGGCCATCTCCTCGACGACCTTGCGCCGGCTGACCAGGGGCAGCAGCCGATGGACGGCCAACCAGACCGCCACCGCAGTGAGCGGGAAGGCGAACCAGGCGGGCCACCAGGTGGTGCCGGCGACGATCCACATCGGCAGCACGCCGAAGACGAGCCGGGCGGCGTTCCAGACCTGCCGCCGCATCAGGGTGCCGACGTCGTGGGTGTCGTCATCGACCCGGTCGAGGATCTCACCGACGGCCTGTTCGGTCAGCACCTCCAGCGGCTGGTCGAGGGCTGCGTCGAGCAGGTCCTCGCGGAGTTTGCCCTCGGCCCGGTCGACCACACCGACCCAGATCACCCGACCGACGGAGTCGAGAAGGACGCCGCCGACGACACAGATCGCCAGGCCGATCAGCAGTGTCATGCCCGGGTTCTCGGCCAGCCGGCCGACGATGACCGTACCGACTGTCTCACCGACTGCACCGAACATCGACAACAGCAGCGCACCGACCGCCAGGGGTCCACTCACTCGTCGCCAGTCCACCGGCGGGGTCGACGGCATGGCCGATCGATCCTGTTCGGCGTCGGTGATTCGGGGGGAGATGTGGACGGTCATCGGCATCGACGATAGGCCTTGGCGCGGACGTGGCGCCTCCGATTTACAGCTCGGTTCATGGCGGTGACGGTAGGTGCTGAACCCGAGTTGAGCTCAAGCAGCACAGCATCCGCTCACCGATGAGCATCACCTGGGCGCGATGTTTCCGGCATATGAGGTCGTCATTCGGCCATTGCTGCCGTATATGGCAGCAATGGCCGAATAGCGACCGGAAATGCCCGGATCGACTGATTCGAGTCCCCCGATCGCCATACCCCGCGACGCGCACCTGTTCAGCACCCTTGACCCGGCTCCTTCGACCCCGGCGACCACATCGAGGAGCCCTCCGAGCCACCCGCCCGGCCCCGAACGCGATCACCCTCCCGGAGTCCGACCCGTGAACCCAAGGTTGGTCCGTCGATCAATTGTCTGATCCGGTCTAATCGCAGTCTGATCGCAGTCGTGTGATCGCGCTCCCCTGATCGCAGTCGCGGTCGTGTCGCAGTCCCCTGCTCCCAACCCCCTGCTCCCAACAGCCCAGCCCTGGTCCCGATTGCCGGATCGCAGTCGTGTGATCGAGGACCGCATCGACAGGGACCGGAATTGCTAGCATTTCGCCGTGGATGATTCTCGAAGTACCGCGCCGTTCGCCCTCGTACCGAACGGAGGTGAACGGCAGTGATCGACTGGGGAACCCTGGCCGACTTCGGACTTGTCCTGCTCTTCGTCCTGATCGGCGGTGTCTTCGCCGCCACCGAGTTGGCGCTGGTGTCACTGCGCGAGAGCCAGATCCGTTCCATCGAGGACAGCCCCCGCGGTGCCAAGGTCGCCACCCTGGCCCGCGACCCGAACCGGTTCCTGGCTGCGGTGCAGATCGGCGTGACCGTCGCCGGCTTCTTCTCCGCCGCCTTCGGCGCGGCCACGATCGCGCCCGACATCTCGCCCTACTTCGTCCGCTGGGGCATTCCCGAGGCCGCCGCCGGCACCTTGGCGACGGTCATCATGACCTTGATCATCGCCTACCTGTCCTTGGTGCTGGGTGAACTCGTGCCGAAGCGGATCGCTCTGCAGCGTTCGACCGGGGTGGCGATGGCGGTCGGTCCGGCCCTGAGCCGGTTCGCGGTGCTGATGCGCCCGGCGATCTGGGTGCTGTCGGTGTCAACCAATGCGCTGGTCCGGCTGCTCGGTGGTGACCCGAATGCCCACACCGAGGAGGTGTCGGACGAGGAGCTGCGCGACATCGTCAGCAGCCATGAGGGGCTGAGCGCCGACGAACGGCAGATGCTCGACGATGTGTTCGAGGCGCGCGAGCGCAGTCTGCGGGAGGTGATGCGTCCTCGCCACGAGGTGGCATTCCTGGCCGCCGACCAGCCGCTGGAGGAGGCCGCAGCGGAGGTCGAGGAACTGCCCTACTCCCGCTATCCGATCACCGGAGAGAACTTCGACGACGTGATCGGGTTCCTGCACATCCGGGATCTGATCGGCAGGCGCGCCACGAACTCCCGGGTGGTGGGTGACGTCGCCCGGAACATCTTGTCCCTGCCGAACAGCAACCGGGTGCTGCCGACGGTCGAACTGATGCGGGAGAAGCGGGTACACATGGCCGTCGTCATCGACGAGTACGGCGGCACCGACGGCATCGTCACCCTGGAGGATCTGCTGGAGGAGATCGTCGGCGAGATCGCCGATGAGTACGACACCGAGGAGAAGGTCCACGAAGTCGGCAGCACCACCATCTCGGCCGGTCTGTCGATCGAGGACTTCGCCCAGGAGACCGGGGTGGAACTGCCCGACGGTGATTACGAGACCGTGGCCGGATACGTGATCTCCCAGCTGGGCAGGCTGGCCGAGGTCGGCGATCAGGTCGGTACGCCCAGCGGCGCGATGCTGACCGTGAACGAGGTCGACGGCCACCGGATCAGCGAGGTGACGGTCAGCACTCCGGAGCCCCCGGCAACCGAAGCCGAGCCGGCCGACTGACCCGCCGCGTCTGTTCCGCAGCAAACGCACCCAAGACGCGCTCTGAAGTGCATGTCCTGCGGAACAGACGGAGCCGCGGGACGGTGAAGGGTACGAGACACCGCGACCCCGGCCGAGTAGACCTCTGCATCCATTCCGCAGGAAACGCACCCAAGAAGCGCTCATGGGTGCGTTTCCTGCGGAACAGACGCAATCGGGAGGCGGTGAGGGACGAGGGGAGACCCAGGGGAGACCCGAGGGACTCACTGGTCCGCTCAGCCGAACCGCTGCGGGTCGAACAACGCGATGTCGTGGTCGGTCTTCCCGGTCATCGCCAGGTCGGCGAGGATCTCGCCGATCACCGGGACGAACTTGAATCCGTGACCACTGCAGCCGGTCATCATCGCCACCTGGTCGTGCTCGGGATGCAGTCCGAGGATGAAGTGCTCATCGGGGCTGGTGGTGTACATACAGGTCTTCGCCTGCACGATCGGCCCGGTCAGCCCGGGGAAGAACTGGGTCGCCCGGGCCCGCATCAACCGGGTCTCCTCCTCGTGGACGACCCGGTCGATCAGTTCCGGGGTGGTCGGCGTACCACCGCGGAAGAAGCCGAGCTTGAACCCGCCGTCGAGACCGTCGGTCATCGGGAACCCGTAGATCTGGCCGTTGCCGTGGGTCTCCTCGATGTAGATCGGATGGTTGGCCTGGTCGTAGGCCGACAGCGGAAGCGCGGCGGTCGGCGTCGGGGTGAACCAGTAGAAGACCATCCGTTCGACGGTCAGCGGCAGACCGAGATCGGCCAGCAGTCGCGGCGCCCAGGCACCGGAGGCCATCACCAACCGGTCGGCGCTGTAGGTCCCTTTGGTGGTCACCACCTCGACACCCCCGCCGGGGGTGGCCGCCCAATGGGTGACCGGTTCGGAGAAGTGCAGCTCGGCCCCCTTCCTCGCCGCCACCTCGGCATTGGCGAACATGGTCTCCTCCGGACGGGCGTACCCGGCATTGTCTTCATAGACCGCCAGGGCATCCGGTTGCGGATTCATGGTCGGGAAACGTGCGCGGATCTGCTCGGCGTCCAGCACCTCGTGCGGAAGATCATGTTCGACCGCGGCGGCCAGGCTGCCGGCATAGACCGTGCTCGCCGGGTCACCGACATAGATGCCACCGCACAGGTCGTAGACGTCGCGACCGGATTCGACCTTCAGCTTCTCCCAGCCCTCATAGGCCCGACGCAGCAACGGTACGTAGGCCGGCGACTCGAAGTAGGACTGACGGATGATCCGGCTGCCACCGTGCACCGAACCTTGATCATGTCCGGGCTGGAACTGCTCGAAGCCGGCGACCGAGAATCCTCGCTCGGCCAGTGCATTGGCCGCGGCACCACCGAAGGAGCCGAGCCCGATGACGATCACGTCATAGCTGTTGTCGCTCACCGCCGGATCCGCTCCATCCCGGGATCGAACAACGGTTCGGACCGGACCGTGGCCGGTAGTCGTTCCCCGAAGTACTCGATGCTGAACTTGCCACCGACCTCGGCCAGCTCGGCGGGCAGCCAGGCGTAGGCGATCGTCTCCCCGATGGTGTATCCCTGATCGGCGCTGGTGACATAGCCGACCGGTCCGGAGTCGGCATCGGCATAGACCGGTTCGGAACCGAGAACGATCTTGGTCGGATCGTCCAGGACGAGGCAACTGAGCTTGCTGCGTACCGGCCGTTCGGCCAAGGCCTGCATTCCGACGAAATCTCCTTTGTCGGTACGCACCGCGAAGCCCAGCCCGGCCTCCTCCGGGGTGTTCTCCCGGGTCATGTCGTGACCGAAGGAGCGATAGCCCTTCTCCAGGCGCAGCGAGTTGAACGCCCGCCTCCCGGCTGCCACCAGACCAAGATCACGACCGGCCTGCCAGATCTCGTCCCAGAGGAACAGACCATGATCAGCAGTGGTGTACAGCTCCCAGCCGAGCTCGCCGACATAGCTGACCCGCAGCGCGAGCACCGGGATGCCGGCGACCTCGATCCGCGCCGAGCGGAAGTACTTCAGGCCCGCGTGGGAGATGTCGTCCTCGGTCAACCGCTGCAGCAGGGTACGGGCATTCGGCCCCCACAGGCCGAGACCACAGGTGCCGGAGGTGATGTCGCGTACCCGGATCGGGGAATCCTTCGGCAGCCGCGACTGCAGCAGCACGGTGTCGCAGTTTCCGTTGATGCCGATCATGTAGTGCTCCTCGGCCAACCGGGTGACGGTGACATCGGAGAGGATGCCACCGGACTCGTCGAGCAGCAGGGCGTAGGTCACCGCGCCGACACTCTTGGCGATGTGATTGGTCGTCTGTGCCTGCAGGAACTCGGTCGCCCCCGGTCCCTCAACCTCCAGCCGGGCCAGCGGAGTCATGTCGTACAGGGCCACCGATTCCCGCGTCGCCCTCGCCTCCGCCGCGGCGATCGGCGACCATTCGACCGCTGCCCAGGGTTCGCGGTCGGGTGCCTGCGCGACTGCCGGCAGGTCGGCATTGGCCTCGAACCACATCGGCCGTTCCCAGCCGTTCGCCACCCCGAAATGGGCGCCGAGCTCGACCTGCCGCATGTAGAACGGTGAGCGCCGCTGTCCGCGCAGCTTCAGCGTCGGCCGGGCGGGATGGATGATGTCGTAGACCTCGTCATAGGCCTCCTCGCCGCGCTCGATCGCGAACCTCCGGGAGACCACCGCCGGATCGAACCGGGACAGGTCCAATTCGTGGGTGTCGATGCCCGGGTTGTCGTGGACGATCCAGTCGGCGACGACCTGGCCGACCCCGGCGGACTGGGTGACCCAGACGGCCTGGGCCATCCACAACCCGTCGGTGCCCGGAACCGGGCCCAACAGCGGACCGCCGTCGGGGGTGAAGGAGAAGATGCCGTTGAACCCGGAGTCGAACTCGACCTCACCGAGTTCGGGCACGATCCGCCGCGCCTCGGCCCAGGTGGGAGCGAAGTCGTCCCAGGTCAGCGGATGCACGGCCGGATGGATGCCGGTGCGCTGGTAGTCCTCGGCGCTGGCGATCTGCTCGGGCCGGACGCCGATCGGGCGGTGGTGGTAGGCGCCGATACCGATCCGGTCGACGTACTCGCGCAGATAGAGCGAGAAGTCCTGGTGGCGCAGCATCGGATAGCGCAACTCATCGGTCGCGATGTTCTGTCCGGCCAGTGACGGCACCGCTTTGGAGTAGCCGAAGCAGTGTTCGATCGGCAGCATCGGGATCTCGAAGCCGAGCATCTCCCGGGCCATCCCCGGACCCCACAACCCGGCGCAGGAGACGACGATGTCGGCGGCGACGAACTCGGCGGGCTGCTCGCTGCCGACCGCTTGCACCCGCACCCCGGTGACCTTGCCGGCCTCGGATTCGACCGCCACGACCTTGGTCAGCGGTACGAGCCGCACCCCGCGGGACTGCGCCCGTTCGGCCTGCCAGCGCACCGTCGGTACGGACTTCACCACCGCGTCGGTCGGGGTGTGGAAGGCCCCGAGGATGGTGTCGGGGTCCAGCCCGGGCCACAGCTTGGCGGCCTCCTCGGCCGAGATCAGTTCCGAGGGCACCCCCCAGGCCGAGGCCAGCCCGTGCCGGCGCTTGAGATCGTGCAAACGCGCCTCGGTGGTGGCGATCTCCAGGCCACCGACCCGCTTGGACAGCCACTGCCCGTCGACGGACTGCCCGTCGAGCTTGTTCAGGGTCCGCTGTGCCAGTTCCGACATCACCCGGCTCGGGTTCGTCTGGAAGACGAACCCCGGTGCGTGCGAGGAGGAGCCTCCGGTCTCCCAGAGCGGGCCGGAGTCAAAGACCGTCACCTCGGTCATTCCCCGGGCGGTGAGTTCGTCGGCCAGCGCGGCACCGACGACGCCGAGCCCGATCAGGACGATTTTCGGCTGGTGGTCGAGAGCGGAGAGGTTCGTCACGAAAGCATCCCTGAGCCATGTTGCGTCATGTGCAACGCTGTTGCGTTCTGTGCCAGTTTAGGACCGGTCCAGCGGCGGCGTCCACGGTTTGCGGCCCTGCAGGAAACGTTTTACACAGCCGAAACCGGCCGCTGCTGGGCCGCCTCCACCGGGCCTGCGGCAGAATCGCCACGGCGTCCCCGCCACCACCAGCCACGAGGAGCCCGATGACGACGATCGACGGTACGGTCAACTTCCGCGACATTGGCGGCCTGCCGCGCCGCGACGGCGGTCGTACCCCCGGCGGCGTGCTGTTCCGCTCCGACACCCTGGCCACCGTCACCGACACCGGGCTGTCGCAGTTCGCTGCCACCGGCATCGCGACGGTGATCGACCTGCGAACCCCTGCCGAGCGCGACAGCGCACCGGATCGGCTGCCGCCGGTACCCGAGCCACGAGTGGTCGATCTCCCACTGTTGGAGGGAGCGGTGGCACAGATGATCAGCATGCCATCGGAGGAGTTGCAAATTCCGACCCTGGGCGAGCTCTACATCGACCTGCTCGGTCATGCCGGTCCGGTCTTCGCCGAGGTCGCCACGATCGTCGGTGAGAGCGGGGACGGCGTGCTGGTGCACTGTTCGGCGGGGAAGGACCGTACCGGCGTGGCGATCGCAGTGCTGCTCGATGCCGTCGGGGTGGATCGCGCTGCGGTGGTCGCCGACTACGCCGCCAGCACCGAGCGACTGGCCGGCCCGTGGGCGGAGCAGGTCATCGAGTTGATCAAGGCCTTCGGCATCGACCCCACACCCGAGCTGATCACCCTGGCCACCACCAGCCCGCCGGAGGCCATCAAGACGGCACTCTCCTGGCTCGACGAGCAGGGCGGTACGCGGGCCTACCTGCTCGACCACGGCGCCACCGCCGAGCAACTCGACCGGCTCGGCGCCCGACTCCGGGCCTGAGCCCGTACCCTCAGACGTCGCGGGCCACGGCTGCGGCACCACCGAGCCGGGCACTGAGCACTCCGGCGTGACGCTGCAGGACCTCGACCACCCCGGGCACCTCGTCCTGGCCCAGCCGGAAGCTGGGTGCGGTGACGCTGAGGGCGGCGACCACGGTGCCGTCGCGCCCGATCACCGGGACCGCGACCGCATTCGCCTCCTCCTCCCACTCACCGATCGCCGCCGCCCAACCGAGTCGGCGGATGTTGTCCAACTCCTGGGCCAGCTCGGCCGGATCGGTGATCGTGGCATCGGTGCACTGTTCGAGCGCTCTGCCGGTAATCGCCCGGAACAACTCACCGGGGGCGTGGGCGAGCAGCATCTTCCCGGTGGAGGTGGCATGCAACGGGGTGCGTTGGCCGACGTACTGCCGACTGACGGCGATGAAGCGGGTGCTCGTGGCCTGGGTGACGTTGACCGCCCACTCGCCCTCCAACAAGGCGACGTTCGAGGTCTCGTCGATCTCCTCCACCAGCGCGTCACAGACCGACTGCGCATCCCGCACGATGTCGCGGCGGGCACGTACCGCACTGGCCAGCCGCAGCACCCCCAGACCGAGTTGGTACTCGCCGCGGCGCTCCTCCTGTTCGACGAAATTCCGCGACTCGAGGGTCGCCAGCAACCGGAACGCGGTGGATCGGTGGACCCCCAGTTCGCGGGAGATCTCGCTCACCCCCAGCGAATCCGAGGAGGCCAGCAGGTCGAGGATCTGCAGGGCACGGTCGACCGACTGCACCGGCCCGTTGGCCGACTCCTCGCGGTCGCTCGACGCGCGTCCCCTGGTTGCCATGTCGCCCATGATCACATGTCCACGGCCGGTGGCGTCGGCACCCCTGCCCGCCCCGGTCCAAACCGCCTTCCGGTTCAGCTCCGCAGCCGTTCGGCCAGACCGCCGGCGGCCTGCACCACCTGCTCGCCCAGCCACCTCACGCGGTCGGGGTCGTCGCCCTCACCGCGTTCGTCGAAGGTCAGCGCCACGGCACCGGCCGGATGCCCCGAGTGATCGATCACCGCTGCCGCGACCGAGGCCAGCCCGGGGGTGACCGAGCCGCGCTCGCGGGCGTACCCGTCACGTCGGGTCTCCACCAGCAACTGTTTCAACTGCGCCGGGGTACGCGGACCCGCATCATGCCGCAGGACGAAGGCCTCGGCATTCGGGTACAACGCACGTACCTGTCGGGTGCTCAGCGCGGCCAGCATCGCCAACCCGCTGGCGGTCAGCTGCGCCGGCAGCCGTACCCCGACATCGGTCACCAACGGCGGGCGGCGCGGGGCGCGTTCCTCGATCAGGTACACCACATCGGCGCCGTGCAATGCGGCGAAGTGGCCGTTCACCCCGGTGGCATCGACCAACCGGTTCAGCACCGGCCGGGCGATCCGCTGCAGCGGTGCCTGCCGGGCGTAGGCCGAGCCGAGCTCGTGGGCGGCGACGCCGAGGCCATAACGACGCTCCTCGGCCAAGTGCACCACATAACCGTGCTCGATCAACACCTTCAACAGGTGGTACGTACTCGAGCGCGGCATCCCCAGCTCGACGGCCAGGCGGGCTGCCGGTTGGGGTTCGGCGCGCCGGGCGAGCAGCGTCAGCAAGGTCAGCGCCTGCGCGGCCGCCGGCGCTCGCTGTTCCATGGGCCGCATTGTTTCCCAGATGATCTGGTTTGTCCCGTATACGAGACACAACCGGCTCGACCGGGCCCGCGCGACGGTGGCGCAACCGGTGCAATGGGTGCATGAACACAGTCACGGTGAGCACCGGCCCGCTGTCGCCGGAGGAGGTCGTGGCGGTTGCCCGCGACAACGCCCTGGTGGAGATCTCCGCCGAGGCCCTGGCCGCGGTCGAGCAGACCCGCTCGGTGATCGAGTCTTTGGCCTCGGACCCGATTCCGCATTACGGCATCTCGACCGGCTTCGGCGCTCTGGCCACCCGGCACATCCCGCCGGCCTCGCGTACCCAGTTGCAACGATCGCTGATCCGCTCCCATGCCGCCGGCACCGGCCCGGAAGTGGAGACCGAGGTGGTCCGGGCGCTGATGCTGCTGCGCCTGTCGACCCTGGCCACCGGGCGCACCGGGGTCCGACCGCAGACTGTGGCCGCCTATGCGAATCTGCTGAATGCCGAGATCACCCCGATCGTCCGCGAATACGGGTCGTTGGGTTGCTCCGGTGATCTTGCTCCGCTGGCCCACTGTGCATTGGCGATCATGGGCGAGGGGCAGGTACGCAATGCCGCCGGTGAGCTGGTCGATGCCGCCGAAGCCCTGGCTGCGGCGGGTCTGCAACCGGTCGAGCTGGCCGAGAAGGAAGGCCTGGCACTGATCAATGGCACCGACGGCATGCTCGGCATGTTGCTGTTGGCGATCACCGATCTGCGACGGTTGTTGATCACCGCCGACATCACCGCGGCCATGAGCGTCGAGGGTCTGCTGGGCAGCGATTCGGTCTTCGCCGACGACCTGCAACGGCTCCGGCCACAGATCGGGCAGGCCGTCTCGGCGACGAACCTGCGGGCGTTGTTGGCCGGCTCCGAGATCCGGGAGTCCCACCGGGACCCGGCAGCCGATACCCGGGTCCAGGATGCGTACTCGCTGCGCTGCTCACCGCAGGTCGCCGGAGCGGTCCGCGACACCGCCGATCATGCCCTGGCCGTCGCCGGACGCGAGCTCGCCTCGGCGGTCGACAATCCGGTGGTGACCACCGACGGCCGGGTGGAGTCGAACGGCAACTTCCACGGTGCGCCGGTCGCCTACGTCCTGGACTTCCTGGCGATCGCCGTCGCCGACCTCGCCTCGATCAGCGAGCGACGCACCGACCGCTTCCTGGATGCCGCACGCAGTCACGGTCTGCCGCCGTTCCTGGCCGACGACCCCGGGGTGGACTCCGGGCACATGATCGCCCAGTACGCCCAGGCCGGGATCGTCTCGGAGCTGAAGCGGCTGGCGACGCCGGCCTCGGTCGACTCGATCCCGAGCAGCGCCATGCAGGAGGACCACGTCTCCATGGGCTGGGCTGCTGCGGGCAAGCTGCGGCGGGCGATCGACGGTCTCACCCGGGTACTGGCGATCGAACTGCTGACCGCTGCCCGCGGCATCGACCTGCGCGCGCCGCTGCAGCCCTCACCGGCCACCGGTGCGGTGATCGAGGCACTGCGCGAACGGGTCGCCGGCCCGGGCCCGGACCGCTACCTGTCCCCGGAGATCGAGGCGGCCGTGGAGTTCGTCGCCACCGGCGCAGCGGTACGCGCGGCGGAATCGGTCACCGGGCCGCTGGGCTGAGCGAGACAGACCGGTGGTGCCGCCCGACACGAGCACGCAGCGGGGCGGGTGCACCGCGACAGGTTCGGGATCTCCGGGTGCGGCTACGGCAGATCGCCGGCGGTTCGTTCTAGAGTCGTTGCATGCAACGGGATCCCGCTGACCGGTCTCGGGTGCCCGCGCGACTGCAGGGCGTCCTCGACCGGCTCCCCGCCTGGCTGCCGGTACGGATCGTGGTGCTCTGGCTGATCACGGTGCTGGCGGCGGCCGTCCTGCTGATCATCGACGCGATCGTCCGGCAGCACAGCTCCGACACTGTTTCGGTCTGGCGGCTGGACCGGGACAGTTCGGTCGCCGATCTGCTGGTGAATCTCTGCCTGGTCGCGGTCGCGGTGCTGCTGGTCCTGCGCGCCCGGGCGCTGAGTGACTCCGTGGTGCTGGTGGTCTTCGCAGTGATCACGGTGTTGATGGCAGTCGACGACCTGTGGAATCTGCACCTCCGGTTCGGCGCGGTGATCGCCCACCAGCTCGGGCTCACCGGTGCCCTCGGGGTGGACGGCGCCGGTTGGGGTGCGATCTCGGTCTGGTTGTGGGCACTCGCCGCGGCGATCGTGGCGGTCGGCAGCGCCTATCGCCGCAGTGCGACCGGCCCCCGCCGGCTCGCCCGGGGCCTGATTCTCGGCACGGCGCTGCTCAGTCTCAGCAGCGTCGGCAGCACCCCGCTGGCTGCACTGGTGGACGCTCCGACGAACCCCGCCGCGACCTGGCTGCTGGCCGCACTCGGCACCCTGCTCGGCCTGGTCTCCTGCGCGCTGCTGCTGACCGTGTGCCTGACCGAGGTCGACGACGAGGAGTATCTGACCTTCGATCGACGCTCGACGGTGACCGGATCGGCCTAACCTTGCTGCCGGGAGCAGAGATTTCGGATGCATCAGCGCCGATCATCGGCGTAGCGTGGCAGGTCGCAGTGGCGGCCCGCGCTGCGAACGGTGACCGGACGGAACCATGGACCAGCCAGAGCTCGACAAGTTGACTTGGGTGAACTCCTCGAAGACCCAGGCGAAGCGGATCCAGCTACCCGATCGCGATCGGGTCGACTGGGACTCACTCGACTACTGGGGGTGGCGGGATCCGAAGGCGCCGCAGCGGGGATACCTGATCGTTCCCGCCGACGACGGCTGGATCGGGATCGCACTCACCACCACCAGCGGCGGCGGCAAGAAGCCGCGGGCCGGTATGTGCTCGCTGTGCCTGACCCCACACCCGATGTCGAGCATCGGGCTGTTCGCCGCGCCTCGCGCCGGCGCCGCGGGCCGCAACGGCAACACCGTCGGTCGCTACATCTGCGCCGACCTGCAGTGTTCGCTCTACATCCGGGGCATCCTCAAACCCGAAGGTATGTCGGCGCTGAAGGAAACCCTCAGCCCGCAGGAGAAGGCCGCCCGGCTGGAGCTCAACCTGCATGACTTCGTGCACCAGGTGATCGACGGCTGAGCATCCTCGCTGAGCGAGATCCGCCACTCGATCGCCGAACAGCCACGATTCGGGCCGAAATCGCGATCGAGTGTCCGATTTCGCTCACATCTCCGGTGAGTCTCGTATTTGAGACAACTCGAACGGATTTCTCACCCATCGGCCCCGGCACGCGCTGTCCAATGGAGTCATCCGATCCGAAAGGTGGCATCCCATGGAAGGCGCCCGCCCCGTCCGCGCGAATCGCGGCACGTCCCTCACTGCCCGCAGCTGGACCACCGAGGCTCCCCTGCGGATGCTGCAGAACAACCTCGACCCCGAGAACGCCGAACGCCCCGACGACCTGGTCGTCTACGGCGGTACGGGCCGCGCCGCGCGGGACTGGAAGTCCTACGACGCGATGATCCGCACCCTGACCAACCTGGCGCAGGACGAGACCATGTTGGTGCAGTCGGGTCGCCCGGTCGGTGTCATGCGCACCCATGAGTGGGCACCGCGGGTACTGATCGCCAACTCCAACCTGGTCGGGGACTGGGCGAACTGGCCGGAGTTCCGACGGCTGGAGCACCTGGGCCTGACCATGTACGGCCAGATGACCGCCGGTTCCTGGATCTACATCGGCACCCAGGGCATCGTCCAGGGCACCTACGAGACCTTCGCCGCGGTCGCCGAGAAGCGGTTCGGCGGCACCCTGGCCGGAACCCTGACCCTGACCGGCGGTTGCGGCGGTATGGGTGGTGCGCAGCCGCTGGCGGTGACCCTGAACGACGGCGTCTGCCTGATCGTCGACGTCGACCGCAGCCGCCTCGACCGTCGGGTGGAGCACCGCTACCTCGACGAGGTGGCCGACGATCTGGACTCGGCGATCGAGAAGGCGCTGGCGGCGAAGGCGGCCAAGCGTGGCTGGTCGGTCGGCGTGGTCGGCAATGCCGCCGAGGTCTTCCCCGAACTGCTGCGGCGCGGGGTGGAGATCGACATCGTCACCGACCAGACCTCGGCGCACGACCCGCTGTCATACCTGCCCGAGGGCATCGACGTCGACGACTGGCACGACTACGCCGAGAAGAAGCCCGAGGAGTTCACCGACCGGGCCCGCGAATCGATGGCCAAGCAGGTCGAGGCGATGGTCGGGTTCGCCGATGCCGGCGCCGAGGTCTTCGACTACGGCAACTCGATCCGCGACGAGGCCCGGCTGGGCGGGTACAAGCGTGCCTTCGACTTCCCCGGATTCGTCCCGGCCTACATCCGGCCGCTGTTCTGCGAGGGCAAGGGCCCGTTCCGCTGGGCCGCGCTCTCGGGTGACCCGAAGGACATCGCCGCCACCGACAAGGCCGTGCTGGACCTGTTCCCCGACAACGACCGCTTGCACAAGTGGATCCGCGGCGCGCAGGAGCGGATCTCCTTCCAGGGCCTGCCGGCGCGTATCTGCTGGCTCGGGTACGGCGAACGGGACAAGGCCGGTCTGAAATTCAACGAGCTCGTCGCCGACGGCACCATCTCCGCGCCGATCGTGATCGGCCGCGATCACCTCGACGCCGGATCGGTCGCCAGCCCGTACCGGGAGACCGAGTCGATGGCCGACGGGTCGGATGCGATCGCCGACTGGCCGCTGCTGAACGCCTTGATCAACACCGCCTCCGGCGCCACCTGGGTCTCCATCCACCACGGCGGCGGGGTCGGCATCGGCCGTTCGATCCATGCCGGTCAGGTCTCGGTGGCCGATGGCACCGAGCTGGCCGCGGAGAAACTGGCCCGGGTACTGACCAACGATCCGGGAATGGGTGTCATCCGCCACGTCGATGCCGGGTACGAGATCGCCCGCGAGGTCGCCGCCGAGCGCGGTGTGCGGATCCCGATGCAGGAGGTCTGAGATGGCGACAGTCGCACGTACTCGCGGGATCGAGCGCCGCAGCATCGATGTCATTCCCGACAGTGAGCGGCACGGACACCCGTTCAGCCAGTTCACGTTGTGGTGTGGCGCGAATCTGCAGATCACCGCGATCGTCGACGGTGCCCTGGCGGTGGTCTTCGGCGCCGACCCGATCTGGGCGATCATCGGGCTGCTGATCGGCAACCTCTTCGGTGGTGCCGTGATGGCCCTGCACTCGGCCCAGGGGCCGAGGTTGGGGCTGCCGCAGATGATCAGTTCCCGCGCCCAGTTCGGGGTGATCGGTGCGATCCTGCCGCTGATCCTGGTGGTGATCATGTACTTGGGCTTCGCCGCCACCGGTACGGTGCTGACCGGTCAGGCGATCAACCTGATCATCGGTGTGGACCTGCCCTGGGTCGGGATCGTGATCTTCGGCCTGCTGACCGCGATCACCGCCATCGTCGGCTACCGCTGGATCCACCGCCTGGGCCGGATCGCCTCGGTCCTGGGAATCATCGGCCTCGGCTGGCTGGCGATCCAGCTGTTCACCACCTTCGATGTGGCCGCCCATGTCGGGGTGAAGGGTTTCGACATCGTCAGCTTCGGCCTGGCGGTGGCCCTGGGTGCCGGTTGGCAGCTCACCTTCGGCCCCTACGTCGCCGACTACTCGCGCTATCTGCCGCGCAGCACCTCGACCAAGGCCACCTTCTGGTTCACTTACGGCGGCTCGGTGATCGGGTCGATGATCTCCATGACCATCGGTGCGCTGATCGCCGCCGTACCCTCGGCCGAGGGCGGGACCGCCTTCACCAAGAACCAGGTCGGGTTCGTCGGCGAGATCGCCGGGGGTGGCCTGCTCGCCCTGGCGCTGTACCTGGTGATCGTGGTGGGCAAGCTGACGGTGAACACGTTGAATGCCTACGGCGGGGCGATGACCATGCTCACCACCGTCTCGGCCCTGCGGAAGGAGGCACGGATCTCCACCGTGGCGCGAGCCGCCTACATCGCCGCCTTCATCGCGGTCTCGGTGATCATCGCGATCGGCGCCAGCTCCGACTTCATCAACCTGTTCAAGAACTTCATCCTGGTGCTGTTGCTGGTGTTCACCCCGTGGAGTGCGATCAACCTGATCGACTACTACTGGGTCTCCCGCGAGCGGGTGGACATCCCGGCGCTGTACGACGCCGACGGCCGGTACGGGGCCTTCAACTGGCCGGTGCTCGGCTGCTACCTGTTCGGCATCCTGGTGCAGATCCCGTTCGTCGCCCAGACCCTCTACACCGGTCCGCTGGCCGAGCTGATGGGCGGTGTCGACGTCTCCTGGATCATCGGCCTCGTGCTCACCGCCGCGGTCTACCTGCCGATCGCCCGGGCGCAGAATCGGGCACCGGCGCAGATGATCTACCCCGCCGAGGTCAACGAATGACTACGTCCTTCGAGCAGATGTGGTCCGAGCTGACCCCGATCGGACGGGCCGGTAGCGGAGGCTACCGGCGCTATGCCTGGACCCGGGAGGACCACATCCTGCGGGAATGGTTCGCCGGTGAGGCCGCCCGGCGGGGGCTGGACCTGGTCGAGGACCGAGCCGGCAACCAATGGGCCTGGTGGGGCGATCAGACCGCGGGCAACGCCCTGGCGATCGGCTCGCACCTGGATTCGGTACCCGATGGTGGCGCCTTCGACGGACCGCTGGGGGTGGTCAGCTCGCTGGCGGTGATCGATCGGTTGCAGGCAGCCGGGGTACGCCCGTCGCGGCCGGTGGTGGTGATCAACTTCGTCGACGAGGAGGGTGCCCGGTTCGGTATCGCCTGCGCCGGGTCGCGGATCATCACCGGACAACTCGATGCCGACAAGGCCCGTTCGCTGACCGACGCCGACGGCATCAGCATGGCCGAGGCCTGGCGCGGCGCCGGACGGGATCCGGAGGACCTCGGCACCGATCCGGAGCTGCTGGGCCTGTTGGGCCAGTTCGTGGAGTTGCACGTGGAACAGGGCAGGGCCCTGGTCGACACCGATGACCCGATCGGCATCGGCTCCGACATCTGGCCGCACGGACGCTGGCGCCTCGACTTCGCCGGGGTGGCCAACCATGCCGGTACGACTGCCCTGGCCGATCGCCACGACGCGATGCTCGGGTACGCCCGGACGGTGCTCGATGCGCGCCGGTTGGCCGCCGATCACGGTGTGGTCGCCACCATGGGCAAGGTCCGGGTCGAACCCAACGGGGTGAATGCGATCCCCTCGGCGGTGACCGGCTGGCTCGACGTCCGTGGCGCCGACGAGGCCGCGGTGACCGCCTGTGTCGAAGCGATCGCCGCCGCGGCAGCCGACTGCGATGCCACCATCTCGCGAGAGTCCTGGACCGCCACCACCGGTTTCGACCCCGCACTGACCCAGCAGTTGTCGGAGCTGCTGACAGCCCCGGTGCTGGGCACCGGAGCCGGCCATGATGCCGGGGTGCTGGCCACCCACGGCGTACCGACCTCGATGATCTTCGTCCGCAACCCGACCGGGGTCTCCCACTCCCCGGCCGAGTACGCCGAACTCGACGATTGCCTGGCCGGGGTCGACGCCCTGCAGACCGTGGTGGAGGAACTGACCCGATGATCACCCTTCCCGGGTTTGCCAATGCCCATTCCCATGCGTTCCACCGGGCACTGCGCGGCCGTACCCATGCCGACGGCGGTACGTTCTGGACCTGGCGGACGCTGATGTACGCGGTCGCGGACCGGCTCGACCCCGACCGCTACTTCGCCCTCGCCCGGGCGACCTATGCCGAGATGGCCTTGGCCGGGTGGACCGGGGTCGCCGAGTTCCACTACGTGCACCACCGGCCCGGTGGCCGCCCGTACACGAACCCGAATGCGATGGGTGAGGCGCTGGCCGCGGCGGCGGCCGAGGCCGGGATCAGGCTGACCCTGCTGGATGTCTGCTACCTCTCCGGTGGTCTGGACGCCGACGGGCACCGGCCGTTGGATGATCATCAACTCCGCTTCTCCGACGGCGATGTCGAGGCCTGGCTGTCCCGGGCCACCTCCCGGCCGGACTGGGGGGAGCATGTCCGTCTGGGCTATGCCATCCATTCGGTACGCGCCGTACCTCGACCGGCGCTAGGGGTGATCGCGCAGGCACTGGCCGGCACCGAGGCACCGATCCACGTGCACCTGTCCGAGCAACCGGCGGAGAACGATGCCTGTCTTGCCCACTACGGGCTGACGCCGACCGGGCTGTTGGCCGAGGCGGGATTGGTTGACCGCCGGTTGAGTGCGGTGCACGCCACCCACCTGAGCGCCGACGACATCGCCGTCCTGGGCGCCGCCGGGGCGACCGCGGTCTTCTGCCCGACCACCGAACGGGACCTGGCCGACGGGGTCGGGCCCGGCCGGGCGCTGGCCGACGCCGGGGTACGGCTGGCGCTGGGCACCGACCAGCATGCGGTGATCGATCCCTTCGAGGAGATGCGGGGTCTGGAGCTGGATGAGCGACTGGTCACCGGTCAGCGCGGCCGGTTCGCCCCCGCCGAGTTGTTGCAGGCCGCGGTCGCCGACGGCTGGCACTCGCTCGGTTGGCAGGCTCCCCCCGAGGACCGGGTACTGGTCGCGTCCTCGACCCCGCGTACTGCCGGAGCGGATCCGTCGCAGATCATGTTCGCGGCCACCGCCGCCGATGTGGTCGAGGTGGTGTGCAACGGTGGGACCGTCGTCGCCGACGGCGAGCATCGGCTGGGAGACGTCGGCGCCCTGTTGGACCAAGCGATCGGAGACCTGCAATGAGCAGCACCCTGATCACCGGTATCACCGAGTTGATCACCAATGACCCCGACACCGAGGTGCCGCCGGACCCGGCGCTGATCGTCACCGACGGCCGGGTCAGCTGGATCGGATCGGCTGATCGGGCACCGGCGGCCGACACCGCACTGCCGGCCGAGGGGACGGTGCTGCCGGCGTTCGTCGACTCCCATTCCCATCTGGTCTTCGACGGTGACCGATCCGTGGAGTTCACCGCCCGGATGATCGGCGCGCGTTATGACGGTGGCGGGATCGCGACCACCGTGGAGGCGACCCGGGCAGCAACGGATGAGCGATTGCGGGCACTGGTCGAGGCGCGGGTGGCAGAGATGCGCCGCCAGGGCACCGGCGTGGTGGAGATCAAGTCCGGTTACGGACTGAACACCCCCGATGAGTTGCGCTCGCTGCGGATCGCTGCCGAGTTCACCTCCGAGGTCACCTTCCTCGGGGCCCATGTGGTGCCGGTGGAGTACCGCAGCGACCGGGCAGGGTATGTCGACTTCGTGATCGGTGAGATGCTGCAGCGGGCCGCCGAGTACGCCCGCTGGATCGATGTCTTCTGTGAGCCGAACAGCCCCCATGCCTTCACCGGTGAGGAATCCCGGGAGATCCTACTCGCCGGGCGGGCCGCCGGCCTGGAACTGCGGGTGCATGGCAACCAGTTGGGGCACGGCCCCGGAGCGCAATTGGCCGTCGAGCTGGATGCGGCGAGTGTCGATCACTGCACCTACCTCAGCGACGCCGATATCGACGCGCTGGTCGGTTCGGCGACCGTCGCCACCGTGCTGCCCGGAGTGGAGTTCTCCACCCATTCGCCCTATCCCGATGCGCGGAAGTTGATCGACTCCGGGGTGACGGTGGCGATCGCCTCGGACTGCAACCCCGGCACCTGCTACTCGACCTCGATCCCGTTCATGATCAGTTTGGCGGTACGCGAGATGGGGATGACCCCGACCGAGGCGGTCTGGGCCGCCACCCGCGGTAGCGCGCTGTCCCTGCGCCGCGACGATCTCGGGGTGATCAAGGTCGGCTCCCCGGCGGAGCTGACGGTCCTGGACGCACCGAACCATCTGCACCTGGCGTACCGTCCGGGAGTGCCGTTGGCGCGGCGGCTGCTCTGAGCCGCGTCGCTCGCAGGCTGCTGGGCCGACCCCGCTCGTCCGGGTTCAGCCCTGCGTCGTCCCGGTGATCGTCTGCAACCAGTTGTCGATGTCGGTGTACATCCGCCGGGATTCACCGGGGGTGATCAAGGTGTGCCCGCGGACGTACTCGTGGCAATCGATGCGGACCCCGGACCCGGCGAGCAGCGCGGCATAGAGTTCCCCGCCGACCACGGTCTCGTCGTACTCACCGACCGCGATCATGGTCGGCGGCAGGGCGCGAGCGAAACCAGGCTCGATCAGGACCGGATTGGCCAGCGGGGAGACCCCGACAAGTTCCCGCACGAGCTCGGGTTCGGGCAGGCCGAAGACGGCCTGCAACTGGGCCCAGCGGGCAGCCCGGGCCTCCTCGCTCCGGCGATGCTCCGGGCCCAGGGTCGCCAGATCGAGTGAGGGGACGATCAGCAGCTGCCCGTCGATCGGTCGCTGATGATCATGGGCCGCGAGCAAGGCGGCGACCGCGACCGTGTGCGCTCCGGAGGAGGTCCCGGCGAGCACCACCGGGCCATCGTGGCGCTGCCGTACCCAGTCGATCGCGGCCAGCACATCGAACACTGGCAAGGGGTAGGGATGCTCCGGCACCAGCCGCACGTCGAGGTCGAGCACCCGCCATCCGGTGAACTCGGCCAGGCTGATCGCCTGGGGTACGCCGAGCGTCGCCCGGACCGCACCGTCACCGGTCCACCAAGCCCCACCGTGGACGTTGATCAACGTCCCCCGGGGCTCATCGGGTGTGCATTCGGCGAGTGAGATCCGGTCACGGACGAAGGCCGGCAGCGGTACCTCCGGATCGATCGGCGCGATCACCGCACCGGCCAGCCCGTCGGTCGGCCACTGTGCGTCCACCGGCACCTGCAGACTGTGCCAGGACTGGTTCACCCGGTGACGATCCGCCGGCAGCGGTTCACCGCCATGATCACCGGGGAGCGCGCTCAGCAACGGTGCGAGACGCTGACGTACCTCGACACCGGTGGCATTGGCCCGGACCCGATCAGCCCGTACCCGTTCCCACCACTCCGCACGCCGAGCGGGCGACCGCGGTGCCACCAGTTCCGGTTGCGGCACCGGCAGCTGCACCTGTTGAGCGATGCCGACGGCCTCGGCGAACGCCTCCTCGGCATTCACGACAGCTCAGTCCTGGGGTCCGCCGGCGACGTAGATCACCTGTCCGCTGACGAAACCGGCCTCGTCGCTGGCGAGGAAGGAGGCGGTGGCTGCGATGTCCTCGGGTTTGCCCGGACGGGCAACCGGGATCTGCGAGATCGCGGCCGCGATGAAGTCCTCATAGGGCACCCGCATCCGCTCGGCGGTCTGCTTGGTCATCTCGGTCTCGATCAGGCCGGGCGCGATCGCATTCGCGGTCACCCCGAACTTGCCCAGCTCGATCGCCAACGTCTTGGTGAAGCCCTGCATACCGGCCTTGGCCGCGGAGTAGTTGACCTGGCCCCGGTTGCCCAGCGCCGAGGTCGAGGACAGGTTGATCACCCGCCCGAACCTGTTCTCCACCATGTACTTCTGTGCCTCCCGGGTGGTGAGGAAGGCGCCCCGCAGGTGCACGGCCATCACCGTGTCCCAGTCGGCGACCGACATCTTGAAGATCAGGTTGTCCCGCAGCAGACCGGCGTTGTTCACCACGATCACCGGGCCCCCGACCTCCTCGGCGACCTTGGCCACCGCGTCGACCACCTGCTGTTCCTCGGAGACGTCGACCCCGTAGGCCTTCGCGACCCCACCGTCGCGCTCGATCTCGGCCACCGTGTCCGCGGCGGCGTCGGTAGTCAGGTCGAAGATGGCGACCGCATTGCCATCGGCGGCCAGCCGCTTGGCGACGGCCGCTCCGATACCGCGGGCGCCGCCGGTGACGATGGCGACGCGGGAGTGCTCATTGGCTTCGTTGCTCATGACACCGCAGCTTATCGAACGCTCAGTGAGGCTCGGGGTACGGTCGCGGCACGGTCATCCCCGGCCGGATCCGCCGGCCGGAGGCGGGCGCAGGCCGGTGTCCTTGAGTTCCAGCAGGGCAAGCTCGCGGATCACCTTCCCGTCCCCCTCACGCCAGGCCCGCGCCGGGTCGGCGCTGATGGCCGCCAGCCGTGGCATCGGCTGGTTCGCCATCGCCCGCAGGGCGAACAGGTCGAGGTCGCCGGCACTGTCGATGAAGGCCTGGGAAGCCGTTGCCCGGCGGACGAAGCGCCACCGTCGGCTGAGCCAGAAGCTGCCGACGATCAGGATCGGGGTCAGCGCGACCACCCAGCCGAGCAGACCGGCGAGGGTCTCCACCGCCCGGATCAGGTCGGTTCCCGCATCGGCGATGCTGGTCCCGGCCTGCGCCGCCTCGTTGAACGGCTGGGCCACCCGGTCCTCCAGGATCGGCAGGTCGTCCACCGACGCCCCGGCCCCCAGCATTCGGTCCCGGAAACCCTCACCCGCACTCTGCAACTGCCGTCCCGGTGCCGCCAGCTCCATGGTCGCCCGGTGCACGGCGAACCCGATCCAGACCCAGACCAACACCCAGACCAGCATCGCCAGATCTGCCAGCACCTGCCGGATCCGGCGCGGGGTGTAATCGGCATACAGCTTCACAGACGCTTCTCCAGACCGGCCGCGCCACATGGAACCCCCATGTCGGCCAAGGCCTGCCGCTCACCCTACGCAGCCGGTCGGCAGCTGCGCGCTCGAAGCTCAGCCGAGCAGCACCGGTACGTGCAGCCGGCTGCGTACCCGATCCACCACGTGGTCGCGGTCGGTGACCTCGATCTACCGCCAGGGCTCACCTGCCCGTTCCCCGGTACGCAGCAGCGCATCGGCGCGGCGGCAGTGCTGGTGGAACGACTGATCGGGCACCATCCGGCCGCGGACCAGTTGTCCGAGCACCGCCTGGTCGGCGGGGGTGTCCAGGTAGACCAGATCTGTTCAGGATCCAGGACCAGTGCATCGGGTTCCAACGCGGTCAACTCCCGCAGCGCGGTCGACTTGCCCGCACCGGGGAGTCCGCCGAGGACGACCACCGGCGACTTGTCTCGCGCAACACCTTCCATGTCTCCATCATCCGCACCGAGCTAAGCCCGGCCTGTGCAGGGACTGTCTGCGGTCGATGGCACCACCGGTAGTCGACACATGCCGAACATGCATGACGAAACCAACTGACGAGCACAGGTGACCGAGGCGTCCGCCTGGGGGCGGACAGCTTCCGCTCAGGCGACGGCGGCACCGAGACCGAGGACCACCACCGGGGAGAGCACCAGCGCGGCAGCCAGGGCGTAGACGGCTGCTGCCAGCAGTACCGGTTTCTGCCCGTCGTCCTGCAGTCGGCGTACCCGGCGCAGCACCTGCCCGCCGGCGCCCAGGGTGTGTTCGGGTACGCGGGTGCCGGCCATGGCCACCAGGGCCCGGGCCAGGCTGGTCGCACCGACCTGTTTGCGGGCCACATCATCGGCCAGCATCTCGACCAGTTCGCGACTCTCGCTGAGCGCGATGTCGCTGCGTACCCAATGCGGGAAGGCCTTGTGCACGGCAGTGAAGAAGTCCAGCACCACGTCGTGGCGGGCGCGTAGATGTGCCCGCTCGTGGGCCAGCACCGCGGCCACCTCGTCCGACGCCAGGGTGTCCAGGGTTCCCTGGCTGAGGACCACCCGGGAGTCCCAGATGCCGGGCAGGCAGTAGGCGACCGGCACGGCCTGGGCGAGCACCCGCAGCCCGCCCTCGGCGCTGGCCTGGGCCACCAGGTCGACCGCGGTCCGGTGCCGGGCACGACGGCGCCCGGTCTCCCGGGCGACGCTGATCACCGACCAGGTGAGCCGGAGTACCACGTTCAGCGAGAACAGCCCGAACAGCGCCAGGGCCACGAGCAGGACCGGACTCTGCGGCGGCGTGCGGATCAACTCCACGACGATCCACGCGCCGGCACTGATGATCGCGATCAGTGCGGTGACCGTACCTGCCTGCCAGAGCACCGTCGCCGCCCGCGGTACGCGTTGCAGAAAGCTCCACCGGCGTACCCATTGCGGTCCCGGTAGCACCAGCACCAGGGCCAGGACGGCAAGCAGCGGCCCCACCCAGTCCTCCAGTCGCATACTGCGCCTCAGACGGATTCGTGCGGCGGCCCACTGGAGCGGTTGGCCTCCACCGCAGCCAGGGCCTCCAGGAGCAGGGCTGCCTCGTCGGGGCTGACCCGATCGGCGAAGGCCACCAACGCTGCCGTGCGCTCCTGGACGTCCTCACCCAGTGCGGTGTCCATGATCTCGGCAGCGAGTTCGTCGCGGCCGGTGGCCGACCGGTAACGCCAGGCGCGGCCGTCGCGCTCACGGTCGACGAGTTGCTTCTTGGCCAGCCGATCGAGCACGGTCATCACCGTGGTGTAGGCGATGTCGCGGTTCTCGCTGAGCGCGGTGTAGACATCACGCACCGTCAGCGCCTGATCGGCCGACCACAGCTGATCCATGATCACCCGCTCGAGCTCACCCATGCCGCGGGTACGCGCGGCGCCGGAGCCCCCCGATTTCTTCGCGTGCGATGTCTCTGTCATGGTGCCGGTGAGTGTAGTCCACGCCGCCGCGGCACGGTCGGACGAGTGAGCCCTCTCACACCGCAAGACAGCCCGACGAGGATACGACCAAATACGCCGCGTGGCGACGAGTCACCAAGCATCGGGCCGCGGGAGTTCGGCTCGCACGGTACTGGCCGCCCCGGGTGCGGCGAACGTAGACTGGACGTGCACCAAACGGACAATTGAATCGAGTGATCATCATGTCAACCTCCCCCCTCCCTCGGATCGCCTCGGGTATGCGGACCTTCCTGCTCGTCGCCGGTATCGTCACCGCGATCGTCGGTCTGCTGATCCTGATCTGGCCAGCCAAGACCGCTGCGGTCGGTACGGCCATCGTCGCCGTCTATGCCATCCTCACCGGCCTGGTCTACATCGCGATGGGAATCCGGCTGGGTGCGATGAAGACCTGGCTCCGCGTGCTGAACGTACTGCTCGGCCTGTTGTTCGTGGTCGCCGGGATCGTCGCCTTCAGCAATCTCGCCGAGACCACGGTCTTCCTCGCCATCTTCGTCGCGGTCTTCATCGGCATCACCTGGATCGTCGAGGGTGTGGTCGCACTGACCACGATGTCCGCCGGCTCCCGTGGCTGGACCATCTTTTTCGGCATCGTCAGCATCCTGGCCGGCATCTCGTTGCTCTTCTCGCCGATGATGATCGCCTTCCTCTGGCTGCTGGTCGGTGCGGCAGCCCTGGCGATCGGCATCGTGCAGATCATTCGCGCGATCCAGCTCGGGCGGGCCGACAAGGCGCTGAGCTGAGCCGAGCACGGCGGGGCCGTACCCGGTGACTCAGCCCTTCGGGGTTTCAGCCCTCCGGGTCGGTTCCCCCGGCCGGTGTGCCGCGGTTGTCGCCGAAGTCGATCCGGGCGTAGTCGGCCCAGAACCGTTCCGCGCGCCGCGGATCGGTTGCGGCCAACCAGGCGATCCGTCCCCGCAGGTGGGCGGCGAAATCGGGATGGCCCTCCCGATTCGCCGCCCGGGGACCGTTCATCCGGGCGTCATGCAGCACCGCCCGCAACCGGTCGCGGTACTGCCGCGGCGGCCGCAGCAGCTGATTGGTCACCAATCCGGTGACCTGCTGGCGAACCCCTGAGCGTTGCACCCGGGTCTTCGCCGGGTTCACCGTGAACCCTTCCTCGGCAACGATCCGGCTGACCCCGGCAACCAGGCAGGTACGGCGCAGCGAGCACCGGAGAACGTCAGGTCGTCGACATAACGGGTGTAGACCAGGCCGGACCGTTCGGCGTAGCCTGCCAGCCGGCGATCCAGCCGGAAACAGGCCAGGTTCGCCAGTGCGGGGGCAGTCGGCGAACCCTGCGGCAGATGTGCGGCCCGCAACAGGGCCCGCAGTCGGTACCGCGCAGTGCTGTCCCCGCCGGCCGGCATTGCCCGCAGCACCGCTCCCGGCACCCGATGGGTGCTCAGACCGGTCAGCGCCCGGACGACCGGCTCGGGGTAGCCGAGTTGGGCGAAGATCCCACCGACCCGGATCACACCGGTCGAGCCGGCGTCGGAGGCTGCGATCTCCAACCGGATCGGATGCCACTGCTCGGCCCCGAGCAGGGCCCAGGCAATCGCCCGGGCCCGGGGATCGACCCGCTCGCCACTCATCGGCCGACCGGGGACGATGTGGCGACGGCCGGCGACCAGTCCTTGCTCGGCGGGTGCTCTGCTGCGCGCAGCGCAGTCCGGCACCTGCGGTCCTGCTGCTGGGTGATCCTGCTGTCGCCCGGAGGGAACCTCGGGCGCCGATCCGACCCCGGAGACCTGCCCCGGCGTCGATCGATGTCTCGCTGCCGCCGCCACATCCGGTTCAGCCTAACCAGCCGGGCCGACCACCGGAACACCTCCGGCAGTGAATCGGAGCAGTTCACCCCGAATCGCAGTTGCGGCGGCAACGGATGGGCCAGACTGGTCCGGAAAGGCCATCGACGGCCTTCGCCCGAGCCGCGGGCACTGGGGCCGGAGGCTGCGCGATCGGTGCCGATTCTCCGGCTCGAACCCTCGAATAGGTTGCTACGACGATGAGTAGTAGGTTGTGCCCATGACCGTGGAAACGCTGGCTCGGTGGCAGTTTGCGATCACAACTGTCTACCACTTCTTCTTCGTGCCGCTGACGATCGGCCTGAGCGGCCTGGTCGCCGTGATGCAGACGATCTGGCTGCGTACCCAGAGTGATCGCTGGCTGCAGATGACCAAGTTCTTCGGCCGGCTGATGCTGATCAACTTCGCCATGGGCGTGGTCACCGGCATCGTCCAGGAGTTCCAGTTCGGCATGAACTGGTCGGAGTACTCCCGCTTCGTCGGCGACATCTTCGGCGCCCCGCTGGCGCTGGAGGCGTTGGTCGCCTTCTTCCTGGAATCCACCTTCCTCGGTCTGTGGATCTTCGGCTGGGACCGGCTGCCCCGGAAGATCCACCTGATGTGCATCTGGCTGGTGGCGATCGGCACCACCCTGTCGGCCTACTTCATCCTGGCCGCCAACTCCTTCATGCAGAACCCGGTCGGGTTCACCTTCAACGAGGCCCGCGGACGCGCCGAGCTGACCGACATCGTCGCCGTCCTGACCAACCCGGTCACCGTGGTCACCTTCCCCCACCAGATCTTCGCCTGCTACATGACCGCCGGCGCCTTCGTCGCCGCGGTCGCCGGTTTCTGGATGGTCCGCGATGCCCGGCGGGCCCGCCTGGAATCGCTCAGCGACGCCGATCGGGCGAAGGTCGAGGCGAACAGCCGGGCCTTCCTCTCGGCGATGCGGATCGGCGCGATCACGATGATGATCGCCGGTATCGGGGTGATCATCAGCGGAGACTTCCAGGGCAAGGTGATGACCGATGTGCAGCCGATGAAGATGGCGGCGGCCGAGGCGCTGTACAACACCGAGCAGCCCGCGCCGTTCTCGATCTTCACCATCGGCACCCTGGACGGCAGCGCTCCCCTGTTCTCGGTGGAGGTGCCGTACCTGCTGAGCTTCCTCGCCACCGGTTCGTTCACCGGCGAGGTGCAGGGCATCTACCAGCTGCAGGCCGCCTACGAGGCGACCTGGGGTCCGGGTACGTACTCGCCGAACATCCCGCTGGCCTACTGGACCTTCCGCCTGATGATGGGCCTGGGTATCGCCGCCCTGGCGATCGGCGCGGTGATGCTCTGGGTGACTCGCAAGGGCGGGTTGCCGGACTGGCTAACCCATCTGCCGCGGTTCTGCCTCGGAGTGATGATCGCGCTGCCGTTGCTGCCGCTGTTCGCCAACTCCTTCGGCTGGATCTTCACCGAGACCGGGCGCCAACCCTGGGTGGTGTTCGGCCTGCTGCCGACCGCGGCCGGTGTCTCGCCGGCGACCTCGCTGGTCGACGTCTGGATCTCGCTGATCTCCTTCACCGCCATCTACGGCATCCTGGCCGTGATCGAGGTACGTCTGCTGCTGCTCTACATCAAGAAGGGACTGCTCCCCGAACAGGCTCCACCGGAGGAGGTCGACGACGACGCGCCGTTGACCTTCGCCTACTGAGGACGGGAGAGGAATCATGGATCTCGCATTTGTCTGGTTCATCCTGCTCGCGGTCCTGTGGACCGGCTACTTCGTGCTCGAGGGTTTCGACTTCGGCGTCGGTGTGCTGCTCAAGCCGCTGGCGAAGAACGAGAAGGAACGCCGGGTGATGATCAACACCATCGGACCGGTCTGGGACGGCAACGAGGTCTGGTTGCTGACCGCCGGTGGTGCCACCTTCGCCGCCTTCCCGGAGTGGTACGCCACCATGTTCAGCGGCTTCTACCTGCCGCTGCTGGTGATCCTGCTGGCCCTGATCCTGCGCGGCGTGGCCTTCGAGTACCGGCACAAGCGCAGCGACGGCAACTGGCAGCGCAATTGGGAACGCTGCATCATCATCGGTTCGTTCGTACCGGCCCTGCTGTGGGGCGTCGCCTTCGCCAACCTGGTCCAAGGGGTGCCGATCGGGGCGGACCGGAACTTCACCGGCAGTGTGCTCGACTTGCTCAGCCCGTACACCCTGCTGGGCGGCCTGCTGACCCTGGGCGTCTTCGTCACCCACGGTGCAGTGTTCCTGTCGCTGAAGACCCTGGGCGACCTGCGCCACCGCGCGCGTACCTTCGCGGTACGCACCGGCCTGGTCACCGCGGTGATCGCGGTCGCCTTCATCGTCTGGACCGCGGTGGCCTACTCCTCGACCGTGTGGACCTGGATCGTCGGTGGGATCGTCGCAGTGGCGTTCCTGGCCGGGCTGGCGGCTGTCGCCCGCGGCCGGGAGGGCTGGGCGTTCCTCTTCGACTCGGTGGCCATCGCCGCCTTCGTCGCGATGCTGTTCGTCACCTTGTTCCCCAATGTGATGGTCTCCTCGCTCAACCCCGAGTGGAACCTGACCATCGCCAACGCCTCGGCCACCCCCTACACACTGCAGATCATGTCGATCGCCGCACTGGTGATGACCCCTGTGGTGATCGCCTACCAGGCGTGGACATACTGGGTGTTCCGGCGCCGGCTGGGCACCCAGCACATGCCTGCCACCGATCACTGAGATACGAGTCACTGACTTACGAGGAATGCCGATGGCAGGACCTGTCGACCCACGACTGCTGCGTCGCAGTCGACCCACCAGGAGCTACATCGGCGCCCTCGTCGGGCTGGGCGTGGCGCAGTCCCTGGTCACGATCGGGCAGGCCTGGTTGCTGGCGGTCGGGATCTCCGGGATGGTCGCCGGCGGACCCTGGCAGCTCTTCGGTTGGCAATTGCTGGGGGTCGCCGGAGGGTTCGCGGTCCGGGCACTGATCGCGGCCGGGCAGCAATGGGCGGGTCATCGGGCCTCGGCGGCGGTGAAGTCGCAGCTGCGCCACGACCTGCTGGCCGCCCGGTTGCAGCGGCCGTTCGACGCCGACACCAATGGCGGGAAGCTGATCACGGTGGTCACCGAGGGGGTGGAGGCACTCGACGGGTGGTTCTCCGGTTACCTGCCGCAATTGGTGCTGGCGGTGGTCGTACCGCTCACCTTGTTGGTGGCGATCGGCTGGGCGGATCCGATCTCCATGGGGATCATGATCGTCACCTTGCCGCTGATCCCGATCTTCATGATCCTCATCGGTCTGGTCACCAAGGCCAGGATGGATGCCCGGTGGCGGTCGGATTCACGGCTGGCCCACCACTTCGCCGATCTGTTGTCGGGCCTGACGACCCTGCAGATCTTCGGCCGTGCCCGCGGTCAGCTGACCGGTCTGCAACGGGTCGAACAACAGCACCGGCGAGCCACCATGCAGGTTCTGCGAATCGCCCTGATCTCGGCCCTGGTGCTGGAGGTGCTGGCCACCTTGTCGGTGGCCTTGGTCGCGGTCAGCATCGGTCTGCGGGTGGTGGAGGTCGAGATGTCGCTGCTGTTCGGCCTGTTCGTGCTGGTCCTGGCGCCCGAGGCCTACCTGCCGCTGCGGCAGGTGGGGGCCCGCTACCACGATGCCGCCGACGGTATGGCCGCCGCCGAGGACGCCTTCGCCCTGATCGACGCCGATGCCGATGCCCCGTCCGGACGGGAGAAGGTCGATCTGGCCACGAGCACGATCGAACTGGACCGGGCCTCGTTGTCCCCGGCCCCGGGGGTACGACCGGTGATCAGCGGATTGTCGATGATCATCGGTCCCGGATCGGTGGTCGGGATCGCCGGTCCCAGCGGGGTGGGCAAGTCGACCCTGGTCCGTACCCTGCTCGGCCAGGCGCCGCCGGTCTCCGGCCGCTTGCTGATCGGCGGGGTGGAGATCACCGAGGTGGACCGGGACGACCTGTGGCGACAGATCGCCTGGGTGGAGCAGAACCCGGGGTTGCTGCCCGGGACCATCGCCGAGAACGTCGCCGTGGGCTGCCCCGGCGCCCCTGCCGGGCGGGTACGGGCAGCGCTGCGCCGCGCATCGGCCGGATTCGGCGATGCGGCCACGGGCGGATCGGTGGCGACCGGGTTGCACCCCGACCGGATGATCGCCGACGACGGCAGTGGACTGTCGGCCGGTGAGGTCCGCCGGATCGCCCTGGCCCGGGCGTTGTTGAAGATCGATTGCGGTGGCGCCAAGCTGCTGCTGCTGGACGAGCCGACCGCCGGCCTGGACGCGACGACCGAGGCCGATGTGGTGGCCGAGCTGGCGGCGCTCGGAGTGACCGTGGCGATGGTCAGTCACCGCAGCGCCGCCCTGCAGGTCACCGACGAGGTGATCGAGCTGCACGGCGCCGAGGTCCCGGCCGGCGCAGACCCCGCGTCCGACAGCGGCTCTGCCCCGGTCATCGCGGCGACTTCGACGGCGAAGGTCAGCGACGCCGTGCCGGTCGGGAAGACCGACGCCACGGGGGCCGGTGACGCCCTCGGCACGGCCGCAGCGGCCGGTGGCCATCCGCGGGACCGCGCCCCGCAGGACCGGGCCGAGGAGACCCCGGGTGAGCAGACCTCGCTGACCCGCCTGGCCGATCGGATGTGGCTCAACGGCGGCTGGCAGCGACGGCTGCTCTGGGTGGGTACGACCCTGCTCGGCACGGCCGCCGCAGGCTCGGCCGTGGCCCTGCTCGGGGTGTCGGGATGGCTGCTCGCCCGGGCCTCGGAGCACCCTCCGGTGCTGTTCTTGATGGTGGCCGTGGTGGGTGTCCGGTTCTTCGGTCTGGGCCGCGGAGTGTTCCGTTATGCCGAGCGACTCGCCGGTCATCATCTCGGACTTCGAGACCAGTCCGAGCTGCGGATACGTACCTACGACGCCCTCTCCGCAGCCCCCGCCGCCGGTCGGCGGCAGGGGGAACTGGTGGACCGGGTGGTCGCCGATGTGGCCACCTCCGCCGACCGGATCCTGCGCTTCCGATTGCCGCTGGCGGTGGCCGCCGCGGTGAGCGTCGCCGTGGTCGTCTTCCTGGCCTGGTCCGCCCCCTTGGTCGCTCTGGTCTTCGCCCTCTATGCGGTGGTCGCCGGCTGGTGGGTGCCCCGTCTGGCGGTCCGCCTCTCGCGGCGCCAGGACAGCACCATCGGAGCCCTGCGTGGTGACCTGGCCGAGGTGGCGTGGCGGATCCACCGCAATGCCCCGATGCTGGCCACCCATGCCGCAGCCGGCCGGGAGCTGCAGCTGCTGGATGCTGCCGATGCCCAGCTGGTGGCTGCCGAGCGTCGCGCTGCCACCGCGCGGGCGTTCAGCTCCTTGGGTCAGCTGCTGTGCCTGGCGATCGCCTGGCCGCTGCTGGTGATCACCGCGGGGATGGCGGCGCAGAGCGGCCAGTGGGGGTCGATCATGATCGCCGCCGTGGCTCTGCTGCCCCTGGGGATGCATGAGGTGTTCCTCCCGCTGACCGAGACCCGGCAGGCCGGAATCCGTTCTGGTGCAGCATTTCAGCGGGTTTCCCAGGTCATCTCCGAGGCGAATGCGCAACCACCGGTCAGCCCCGTACCGGCACTCGACCGGGTCGGTGTGGAGACCTCCGGGCTGGTTCTGCAGCGGGGTTCGCTACCGCCTGTTGATCTTGATCTGCGCAGCGGCGACCGGGTGGTCCTGGTCGGCCCCTCGGGGATCGGCAAGAGCACCCTGTTGGCCACCCTGCTCGGGCAGTTGCCGCCGGCCTCGGGTTCGGTCCGGGTGGGCGGCAAGATCAGCTGCCTCAGCCAGGATGCGCACATCTTCGACACCACGGTGGAGGAGAACCTGCGGATCGGTGATCCGCGGGCCGGTGCCGACCGGCTGCGACAGACCCTGGTCGAGGCCGGTGCCCCCGGTTTGGAGCTCGACCGTCGGGTGGGTGAGCACGGCAGCCGGATCTCCGGCGGGGAGTCGCGCCGGCTTGCCTTCGCCCGGGTGCTCGCCGCCTGCCCGGAGGTGCTGTTGCTGGACGAGCCGACCGAGCACCTGGACGTACCCACGGCCACCGCACTGCTGCGTGACGTGGATGCCTCACTGCCCCGGGCGGCGATGTTGGTGGTCAGCCACCAACCGGACCTGATTCTGGCGACATGGGGAGCTTCTGCGCGCGTCATCGACGTGACAGAACCGGATTGGCAGCTACAGTGGCAGGCGTCCGGTTTCCCATCGACAAAGGAATCTCATGACCAAGAAGGAACTCGTTGACGCGATCGCCAAGGGTGCGGATCTGACCCAGGCCGATGCTGACAAGGCGTTGAGCGCAGTGGTGGACGCGATCTCGGGTGCACTCACCAAGGGTGACAAGGTGGCCGTTCCCGGCTTCGGTACTTTCGAGGTACGCGAGCAGGCCGCCCGCTCGGGTCGCAACCCGCAGACCGGCGAGACCATCCAGATCGCCGCTTCGAAGCGCGCCGCCTTCAAGCCGGCCACCCAGCTGAAGAACGCCGTTTCCGGCAAGTGATCCGCGTGAAACGCGCCCATCGGATCGATGGGCGCGTTTCGCATGTTCCCGCGGGACCCGGTCGATCGTGACCACCCGCGGAAGACGATGATCAGTTACGGGTTCCGCGCAGACGTCGGACCGAGTCCGGGAGTGGTTGGTCGACCCGGTCCGGCTCCGGCACCGGATCACCCCAGACCTCCTGCAGCGGAACCACTCCCCGCCATGCCTCGGGGTCACGATCGGCCGCACCGGCACCACCGCTCCTGATCTTCACGATCCAGTTGCCGTCGATGATCGGCATCCGCAGGGTGAGGGTCGCCGCCAGCTCCTTGCGGGTCATGTCGACCACCTCCGCCGGACGTCCGGGCAGCAGCCGCTCGGACAAGCTGATCAAGGCATCCCACTGCTCCTCCTCCGGCACCGGTTCCAGCTGCCCGCGGACCACCGCCGACCGGTAGTTCGCCGAATGGTCGAACAACGAGTCGGCCACCACGATCGCGTCCAGACTGGCCACGGTGAAGGCTGCCGGTGCGCCGGCGGCGACCTGCCGGAAGGCCCCGGCTCCGGTCGATCCGTGCAACAGCAGGTGATCACCGTCGCGGGCGTACAGGGTCGGTACGGCCCAGGGCAGGCCGTCGACCACCGTGCTCAAGGTGCCGATCAGCATCGCGTCGAGTACCGCGTCCAGATCGGCGCGCGCATCATGGGCCCGGTCGGGTTTGCGGTGCAGACGCAGCAGATCGTCGGCAGACATGGTCATGTGCCCAGTGAACCCCATCGCTGCTGCCGCGGCGAGGGATTTCGTCGGGTCGGGCCGCGCCACCCGATGGTGCAGCAGCGGCCACCCGGCGTACCGTAGGGAAGGTGTCGAACGATGCCAATGCCGCCGCCCACCTGTCCAACGCCGCCCTGGGCGCTCTGCCCGAGGAGGTGGCCCGTCCGACCTACGACCGATCGTCGGTCACCCCGGGTGTGATGCACTTCGGCGTCGGCAACTTCCACCGGTCCCACCAGGCCATGTACATCGACGCCCTGATGAACCAGGGCAAGGCGCTGGACTGGGGGATCTGCGGTGTCGGGGTGATGCCCCGTGATGCGCAGATGCGGGACGCGCTGAGCCACAGCGACCACCTCTACACCCTGGTGCTGAAGCACCCCGATGGCAGCCGCGACGTCCGGGTGATCGGCTCGATCGTCGACTTCCTCTACGCACCCGACGACCCGGAGAAGGTGATCGAACAGCTCGCCTCACCGCAGATCCGGATCGTCTCCCTGACCGTCACCGAGGGTGGTTACAACTTCGACCCGAGCACCGGGGAGTTCCGGTTGGACAATCCGGCGATCGCCGCCGACCTGGAGGGGAAGGCTGCGCCGACCACCGCCTTCGGACTGATCGTGGCCGGGTTGAAGCGTCGTCGCGAACGCGGGATCGAGCCGTTCACGATCATGAGCTGCGACAACATCCAGGGCAACGGCGAGATGGCGCACAAGTCGTTCACCGCCTACGCCAAGGCTGACGACCCGGAGTTCGCCCAGTGGCTGGAGACCCACGTCTCCTTCCCCAACTCGATGGTCGACCGGATCACGCCGGTCACCACCGATGAGGATCGGGCCGAGGTGGCCGAACTGCTCGGCGGGGTCACCGACGACTGGCCGGTGGTCGCCGAACCGTTCACCCAGTGGGCCCTGGAGGATTCCTTCCCCGACGGTCGGCCGCCGTTGGAGGACGTCGGTGTGCAGGTGGTCGAGGATGTCGAACCGTACGAGTTGATGAAGCTCCGATTGCTGAATGCCAGCCACCAGGGCATCGCCTACTTCGGTTGGCTGCTGGGGTATCGCCTGGTCGACGAGGCCGCCTCGGACGAGCTGTTGGCCCGGTATCTGCGTGCCTACATGGATTCCGAAGCGACACCCACCCTGCAACCTGTCCCGGGTGTTGATCTTGACCAGTACAAGGACACCTTGATCGAACGGTTCACCAATTCCGAGGTACGCGACACCGTGGCGCGACTCGCCGCCGAGTCCTCGGACCGGATCCCGAAGTGGTTGGTGCCGGTGATCAAGGAGAACCTCGCAGCCGATCGCCCGGTGGAGTTGTCGGCGGCGATGGTCGCCTCTTGGGCACGCTACGACGAGGGTGTCGATGAACAGGGCGAGCCGATCGAGATCGTTGATCAACTGGCCGACGAGCTGAAGGCATTGGCCCAGCAGCAGGCCGATGATCGACTGGCGTTCGTGAAGAACACCAAGCTGTTCGGTGATCTTGCCGCCGACGAGCGCTTCACCAAGCCCTATGTCTGGGCGCTGGATTCCCTGCGGGACAACGGCGCCCGGAAGACCCTGGAGTTGCTGGTCGGCTGACCTCCCGGTCGGGGAGGGTGTCAGGTCCAGTCCTCGGTGAGGTCGCGGACCTGCCGGTAGGCCTGCAGGACCTCCGGGGTCGCCTGGGCGGTGTGGGTCTCCGAATCCGGCTGCGGCCACTGCGGCGGCTCGGCCTTGCCGGACAACGCCCAGGCAGCTTGGCGAGCCGCCCCGCGCGCCACGTACTCACCATCGGCGGGCAGCGACACCGACATCCCCAGCACCGCCGGTGCGATCTCCTTCACCGCCGGTGAACGAGTGGCGCCGCCGATCATCATCACCGAGGTGGTCGGCCTAGCCGTCAACCGGTCCAGTGCCTGGATCTCGTCGGCGACCGAGCACAGCATCGCCTCGAAGGCCGCCCGGGCGATGTCCTCGGGGGTGGTGGCGGTGGTCAGGCCGTGCAGCGTTCCGCGGGCGTTCGGCCGGTTCGGCGTCCGTTCCCCGTCGAGGTAGGGCAGCAGCACCGTACCGTTCGCACCCGCCGGGGCGGCCAGCGCCAGCTCGGCCAGGCGATCGTTGTCGACACCGAGCAAGCGGCGGGCGAACTGCAGGATCCGGGCACAGTTCAGCGTCACCGAGATCGGCAGCCAGCGACCGGTCGCATCGGCGAATCCGGCGACCATTCCGGTCGGGTCGGCCACCGGGGCCTCGGCGACCGTGCTGGCGACCCCGGAGGTGCCGAGCGAGACCAGCACCTGTCCCGGTTGCAGGTCCAGGCCGAGCGCGGCAGCGGCGTTGTCCCCCATGCCGGCACCCAGGATCACTCCCGCCGCGGTCTCCCCCGCCGCGGCCTCCGGGGCCACGATCTCGGGCAGCCTCGGCACCTTGCCCAATGCCATCTCCACCAGCTCGGTGTCCCAGCCGTCGAGCTGCGGGGAGAAGTAGCCGGTGCCGGAGGCCTCGGAGCGGTCGGTGACGAGGCGGCGGGAATCGGCCTGCAGCTTCCAGGTCAGGTAGTCGTGGGGGAGCAGTACGGTTGCGGTCCGCTGCGCGTTCTCCGGCTCGTTCTCGGCCAGCCAGCGCAGTTTCGTGGAAGTGATCGACGGTACGAGCACACTGCCGGTCCGGCGCGCCGATTCCTCCGGCCCGCCCAGCTCGGCGATCAGCTCGGCGGCCTGTGGGGCCGAACGGGTGTCGTTCCACAGCAGCGCGGGGCGTACCACCCGGTCCTCGGCGTCCAGACAGACCATGCCGTGCTGCTGACCGCCGATCGCGACCGCCTTGACCCGGCTGAGCTGCGGCGCTGCCGCCTCGGCGAAGGCCTTGTCCCAGGCGGACGGGTCGACCTCGGTGCCGTCGGGATGCGCCACCTGCTGCAGATCGACGATCGTTCCGTCGGCGGCATCGACCACCAGCGCCTTGCAGGACTGGGTGGAGGAATCGACACCCAATACGAGATCGGTCACGGTCCGCCTTTCCGTCGCCATCCTCCACCGTGGAGGCACGACTTTACGGTCGGCCACTCTACGGGCGGTGGGCGCCAGGCGCGATCCCCGTGTGAACCACCGCAACCGGTCGGCAGCGAACACCGCTGAACTGGCTCCAGATGCGCGATTAGGCGCCCAACCCGCCAGAATCACGAACTGGCGCCACGGCAGCGGTGTCCCTCGGCGCGGCTCTCCCCAAAATGCATGTAGATGCCCCGTCAGACCACACCGCTGTGGTGGCTCCACACACTGGAACCGGTCTCAGACCCGCCCACTTGCCCATCGGGCGCCACGGCAGCGGGGGTTCGGCAGGGAGTTGCGGCCGCGATCCCGGGTCGGACGGTGCGGGCGCTCGAGATCGATGCTCGCCGACACACCGCGCATTCGCCGCGAGCGGGCGCGTGTCGGATCGGGGTCCCCGGGTGGGCCTCGGGGGAAACCCACCCGGGAACGTCAGCCGAACTTACCCGCCACAACCGTCCGGAAAACCCCTACACGCCGAGTCGCCTCCACCCGTTCTCCGACATAGGCTGCGCTGCGTGGATTTCTTCCGCGCATTGCGCCGGCTCTGGCGGCACCGGTTGTTCCGGCGACTGCTCGCACTCCGGGTCGCCACCCAGGCCAGTGACGCGGCGATGCAGGTGGGGCTCGCCGCCTACGTCCTGTTCTCCCCCAACGAGCAACCCGACGCGGGCTCGATCGTCGCCGTCCTGGCGATCACCTTGTTGCCGTTCTCCCTGGTGGGGCCGTTCATCTCGCCCAGTCTGGACCGCTGGAACCGGCGCCAGGTGTTCGTCGTCACCGACATGGTCCGGGTCGTGCTGACGACCGGGGTTGCCGTCCTGGTCGTCTTCGGCGAGCGTTCGGGGCTGGCGATGGCGGCCATCTACGTACTGGCCCTGCTGGCGCTCAGCATCAACCGGTTCATGATGGCCGGGATGTCGGCGGCGCTGGCCCGTACCGTCGATCCCGACGAGTACCTGCTGGCGTCCTCCACGATGCCGATCGTCGGTCCGATCGGTGGTGCCATCGGGGCCGGTACGGCAGCCGCGATCCGGCTGATCGGCGGAGCCTCGATGCCGACCTGGCAGGCGGATGCGCTGATCTTCGTCGCCGCCGCGATCGGTTTCGCGATCGGCATCCAGCTGGCGTTGCGGATCCCGCGTACCGCATTGGGTCCGGATCCGGAGGAGGCCGAACTGGTGCCGATGCGGCGCCAGGCCGGTCTGGTACTGGGGGATCTGGCCGACGCGGTTCGGCACCTGCGGGAACGCTCCACCGCCGGCCTCGGCCTGTTGATCGTGCTCGCCCAGCGGATCACCTACGGGATGGTCACGGTGAGCGCGATCCTGCTCTATCGGAACTGGTTCAACACCGTCGACCAGGTCGACACCGCACTCGCACAACTGGGGATCTGGCTGGCCGCCACCGGCGCCGGTTACATCGCCGCAGCACCGATCGCCCCGATCATCGGTCGCCGGTTCGGGGTCCGGAACATGCTGCTGGCCGGGATCGTGCTCTGTGCGGTGGTGCAGCTCGTACCGGGATCGATCTTCACCCAGGCGACCCTGGTGATCGCCGCCTTCTTCCTCGGCCTGGGGTCGCAGGCTTTGAAGGTCGGGGTGGACACGCTGATCCAGGCCCAGGTGGACGACGAGTTCAAGGGACGCTCGTTCGTGCTCTACGACATGATCTTCAATGTCGCCCTGGTCACCGGTGGCGCACTGGTCTGGTGGCTGTTCCCCAGCGACGGTCACACCCTGGCCGGGTTCGTCGCCCTGGCGGTGGTGTTCGCACTGATCGCCGCCGTCTTCGCCGTCGCTTCCCGGCGGATCGGTGTGAGCGTCTTCGACCGGGGCACCGAACGCGCGATCGTGGGCAACTGACCCGGTTCGGCCGGCAGGCCGACGGCTCTGCGACGATGGTCCGGTCAATGAGGATGAGGAGTGGGCCGATGAAGGCACTACAGCTGACCGAGCTGGGCGTACCGTCCGATGCGTTGCATTACGTCACCGACGCGCCGGTTCCCGAGCCGGGGCCAGGGCAGGTACGGGTACGGGTGGCCGCCGCGCCGGCCAATTTCCCGGATGTGTTGATGTGTCAGGGGTTGTACCAGGACAAACCGCCGCTGCCGGCCGTCCTCGGTATCGAGTTGGCCGGTCTGGTCGACGCGGTGGGTCCCGAGGTCGATCGGTGGTCGATCGGTGACCGGGTGATCGCGCTGCCCGAGTTGGCACACGGAGGTTTCGCCGAGTACGCCCTGGCTCCGGCCGATCAACTGTTCGCAGCGCCACAGGGATTGGACGCCGCCCAAGCGGCGTCGCTGACCGTGGCCTATCAGACGGCCTGGTTCGCGCTGCACAGACGGGCCCGGTTGCAGCCCGGTGAGGTGGTGTTGGTGCATGCCGCCGCGGGCGGTGTCGGGAGTGCGACCGTGGAGTTGGCGAAGGCCGCCGGGGCGCAGGTGATCGCGGTCGTCGGCGGCGAGCGCAAGGCCGAGGTGGCTCGGTCGCTGGGCGCCGATCTGGTGGTCGACCGCACGATCGACGACTTCGTGGCAGCGACCAAGGAGTTCACCGGTGGTCGCGGTGCCGACGTGATCTTCGATCCGGTCGGTGGTGACACCTACCGCAGGTCGACCAAGTGCATCGCCTGGGAGGGACGGATCCTGATCATCGGCTTCGCCGGTGGGCAGATCCAGGAGGTCGCACTGAATCACGTGTTGATCAAGAACTATTCGATACTCGGTCTGGTCTGGGGCCGCTACCGGCAGCTGGCGCCGGAGACGATCCCTGCCTGCCATGTCGAGTTGAGCCGGCTGGCGGCCGAGGGCAGCATCCACCCGGTGATCGATTCGCGGCTGTCCCTGGCCGAACTGCCGCAGGGACTGATGCGGCTCGCCGCCGGGGACACCGTCGGCCGGGTGGCCTGGGTCGACGAGACGGTCGACTTCTGATCAGCTCTGGCACGACGCCGCCTCGAATGTTCCGGCATTGCGGTGACGACCGCTCCGCTGGGCTGGCCCTCAGCTGAGCGGGGCAGAGTGCCGCCGAACCAGCTCCTCGGCGAGTTGCCAGATCCGAGTACGGGCTGCCTCCGGGGCGAGGATCTCGATGTGTCACCGAACTGCAGGAGTTGGCGTACCGACTCGAGGTCGGGGTAGCCGACGACGGCGGTGCAGAATCCCTGGTCCGCATCGAACACCTCGCGGATCCGCGTACCCAGGATGCGTTTGGCCAGGTCGAAACGGTTCGTGGGTAGGCGGAAGGTGATGCTCACGCGCCCCTGTCTCTCTGTGTGCTGCTTCAGCGCTGCGGTACCGGATCCGCATCCGGCGTCGGTGACGCAGGGCCGAGGCGAGACCGGAGATATCGATCGCTGAGGCTGGTTCGGCGAACCAGGCAGTGCTGTCCACCAGCACCAGCTCGGCCAGTCGCAGCGGATTCGGGTCCTCGGGGGTGGCGACCTGCCGGGCGGCGATCTTGCGCGTGGCCGACTCCCATACCGCTGACAGGCCCAGGCGCTCGAGCTGCGCCGAGTCCAAACCGGCCACGGAGAGGGCCTCCAGCTCCGGTGGGTCCAGATGGGACGCATTGAGTCGCGCACCCGGCAGCAGGACGATCCCGCCGTTGCGTCCTCGCTCGGCATAGACCGGCACCCCAGCTGCCGAGAGCGCCTCGACGTCGCGCAGCACCGTCCGCCGGGACACTCCCAAGCGCTCGGCGAGCTCGCCGGTGGTGATCCGCTGGCGGGTCTGCAGGAGCAGCAGCAGATGCAGCAGCCTCGAGGCCTTCATGCCGAGCATTCTCCACCGAAATGGTGACAGGTTCTGTCGCGATCACACGATCGACTGGGTGTCGACCGGAAGACCACCGCATCGAGGAGTGTCCATGCCCGCACCGAACCTGTTCCTGATCGGCGTCAGCGATGCCGCCTCCGCCACGACCTTCTACAGCGACCTGTTCGAGATCGAACCGACCTTCGTCAGCCCCCGCTACGTCGCTTTCGAGGTTGCCCCCGGCGTGCTGTTCGCGTTGTGGACGGGGTACCGCGAGCAGGTGCTCGCCGGCGCGCCACGTACCAGCGAAGTGGGGTTGATGGTGCCCGGACAGGCCTCGGCGATCGACGAGCTGTTCGCGAGCTGGGTGCAGAAGGGGGTCCAGGTCGTGCAGCCACCGCACGAAGCGGTGTTCGGACGTACCTTCGTGATCAGCGATCCCGACGGCAACCTGATCCGAGTCTCACCGGTGGACTGACCTGCGTCCAGGCGAGCGCTGCGGGCAGGTCGCGCGGCCGAAACTGCCCACGCCGCGGATCGGTGACATGATCAACAAGGATCCGTGGCCAGCACTACCGGCGCAAGATCAACTTCTACCGAACTCCCGTTCACCCCAGCTCCACCTGCTGCCCGCCGGCAGGCCAGTTCACGTTGATCAACCTGTCGACGGCAGGACATCTCGATGTCACCCACGATCCTTAGCGTCGATACCGAAGCGCTTCACGAGTTTGTCCACACCCCCCAAGGGAGAAACCCTGATGCTGTTCGTTTTCCATCCCCCCACTGCTCCACGATCATCTCGGCGATCGACCTCGACGAATCGGATCGCCCTCGCTGCCCGTACCGTCACCGTCCTCGGGACCGCGACCGTCCTCGGCCTCGGCAGCGCCCTGAGCGGGTACGGCACCGACACCGCGCAGGCGGCACCCAAGGCAGTCCAACCCGACACCTACGAGGGCCAGGTGGAGGTGGTACGCGGCGGCGCCGAGGATCCCGAGGTGCTCACCGGCACCGTCTTCAACGACAAGGACGAGGACTCGACCAAGGACCGTCGGGAGAAGGGCATCTCCGGTGTCGCGGTCTCCAACGGCATCGACGTGGTCACCACCGACAGCGACGGCGTCTACGAGCTGCCGGTCCGCGACAACATGACCGTCTTCGTCACCCAGCCGGCGGGTTGGCAGGTCCCGGTCGATGAGTACCAGTTCGCCCAGTTCAGCTGGAATCACCTGCCTGAGGGGTCCCCCGATCTGAAGTACGGCGGCATCGCCCCGACCGGCGACCTGCCGAAGGCGGTCAACTTCCCGATGGCGAAGTCCAAGGCGACCGCCCGTACCGATCAGAGCTGCCCGATCGCCTCCGACACCCAGGCCTACGACATGACCGAGATCGGATACGCCCGGGACGGCGCCGTCTCCGACCTGGCCCAGCGTGAGGACTACGGCGGCTGTGGTGTGCTGCTGCTCGGTGACAATGTCGGCGACGACCTGTCGTTGAACCCGGCGTTGAAGGACATCTACCGCGACACGAACGGTCCGATCCGGGCGGTTCTCGGCAACCACGACATGGACTTCGATGCACCGGACCAGTCACACATGGCCGACACCTTCCGCAACGACTTCGGCCCCACCTCGTTCTCCTACGATGTCGGTGAGATCCACTTCGTGGTGCTGAACAGCATCGAGTACCCGCTGCCGGCGGGCAGTGATCGCCAGTACAACGAGAAGATCACCGCCGAGCACCTGCAGTGGCTCGAGAATGATCTTGAGAATGTGGCGAAGAACAAGCAGATCGTGATCGCCAGCCACGCCCCGATCGTCAACTATCGGGAGATGGTCGTCGACAACGCACCCGAGCTGTACGAACTGCTGGCGGGTCGGAAGGTGATCACCATCGGTGGTCACACCCACACCCTGGAGAACCTGCCCGCCGGAAGTCAGCGCGCGGAGTGGGCCGAGAGCGGAATCGATGAGCTGCCCTTCCGGCAGCTGGTCGCCGGTGCGGTGTCGGGTGACTGGTACTCCGGTGACCTGAACTCCGAGGGCCTGCCGCTCGCGCTGATGTCCGACGGTGCGCAACCCGGTGTGATGACCCTCGACGTCCGGGGTTCGTCGATCACCCCGCGCTACACCATCCGCCGGGAGTCCGACGAACTGCAGATGGGACTGGGTATCAACTCCCCGTCCTGGCGTGAATGGGCCGAGGAGGCTCAGCAGTGGCAGGACAACGACAAGGAAGGCGAGGCCCCTGAACTGGGCGATGCGAAGGTGATCGACCGGGCCGAGCTGGAATCGGGGGAGACCTGGCTGACGACCAACTTCTACCCCGGCAACATCAAGTCCCGAGTCGAGGTACGGATCGACGGCGGCCGTACCCGCGTCGCCGAGCACACCCAGCCGAACACCGGCGAGGAGTTGCGTGACGGTTGGGAGTGGGCCGATCCGTACGGGGCCACCCGCAACCTGCAGCATGACGGGAACGTACCCACGAACTCGTCTCACCTGTGGCGCTACGAACTGCCCGCCGACCTGTCGCCGGGCACCCACACCGCGAAGGTGACCGCCACCGACGAGTACGGGCGCGAGTTCACCGAGACGATCCGGTTCACCGTGACCGAGGAGCGGACCGTCCAGACCGGCTGAGCCGAGGGAACGCCAGTGCCCGAATCCGGCTGACGGATCCGGGCACTGTGCGTGTCTCGGGGCAGATGGCTCGACGCGTACACCGCTGGAGTGGCTCCAGATCACGAATCGGGCGGATCCAACGCCGATTCCGGCGACTGGAGCCACCTCAGCGGTGTGCCCGCGCTGGCAAGGCCGGTCGCGAAAGCCCTTGCTGACAACTCTCCGCGGGTTGCAGAGTGGGAACGTGATTGCCACCACGATCGATCCGCGCGACCAGACTTCGGAGTTCGACGCCCCGACCTACCGGGTGTTCTTCTGGGAGGGCAATGGTGGATGCGCCTGCGAGGAGTGGGAGTTGAGCGAGGCCGATCTCGATGAAGTTCTCGAGTGGATCCCGGCACATTCCCACGGCCGGCCGCACAGTCTATGGGCGGTCGTCCGCGGTGGCCGCGACGAGGTGACGCAGATCCGGCTGCGCGGAATCGATCCACCTGCGGGTCCGGACACCTGGCCGGTCTGGGCCAAGGAGGAGCGCTGTTGAGCGGGTGCATCCGCTTCCACCTCGACTCGAGAGCCACTCCAGCGGTGTTCCTGCCATCTCATGCTGCCGCTGACCCGCGAGTTCGGCTGCCGCCACCCGGATGCCGACACCGCTACCGCGGCGCCGACACCGCGATCAGAGAACCTCTGCGGCGATTCGACCGCCTGGAGCCAGGTCAGCGGTATCCCCACCTGCCACGGCCACTATTGCGGTGACCCTCGGGGACCACCATCACGATCAGTCGCGGGACTGCCACCACTCCAGCAGCACCTGCTTGGCAGCTTCCTCACCGAGCGGGCCGTTGTCGATCCGCTGCTCCAACAAGAACTTGTAGGCCTGGCCGACCTCCTTGCCGGGTCCGATGCCCAGGATCGCCATGATCTGATCGCCGTTGAGGTCCGGGCGCATCGCACCCAACTCCTCCTCCGCGGCGAGGGCGTCGATCCGGTCCTCCAGATCGTCATAGGCCCGACGCAGACGCTCGGCCTTGCGCTTGTTCCGGGTGGTGCAATCGGCCCGGGTGAGGATGTGCAGACGCTCCAGCTGATCACCGGCATCGCGGACGTAGCGGCGAACCGCAGAGTCGGTCCACTGGCCGTCGCCGTACCCGTGGAAGCGCAGGTGCAGTTCCACCAGCTTCGCCACCGCAGCGATCTCATCGGAGGAGAACCGCAGGGCTTTCAGCCGCTTTTTCACCAGCTTCGCCCCGACCACATCGTGATGATGGAAGGTGACCTTGCCGTCGTCGACGAACCTGCGGGTGGCGGGCTTGCCGACATCGTGCAGCAGTGCCGCCAACCGGTTGATCAAATCGGGTGCGTGCCCGCGCCGCTTCTCCAGGTCGATCGCCTGGTCCAACACCACCAGGGAGTGCTCGAAGACGTCCTTGTGCCGGTGGTGCTCGTCCACCTCCAACCGCATCGCGGGCAGCTCGGGCAGGACGTGGTCGGCGATCCCGGTCGCCACCAGCATCGCCAACCCGGCCCGCGGCTTGTCGGCGAGCAACAACTTCGACAGCTCATCGCGTACCCGCTCGGCGGAGATGATCTGGATCCGATCGGCCATCGCGGTCATCGCCGACAGCACCTCCGGCGCCGGCTGCATCTGCAACTGCGCGGCGAATCGGGCCGCCCGCATCATCCGCAGCGGATCGTCGGAGAACGACTGTTCCGGCGTACCGGGGGTACGCAGGACGCTCTGGGCAAGATCGGCCAAACCGCCGTAGGGGTCGGTGAAGGTGTTCTCGCCGACCTTGATCGCCATCGCGTTCACCGTGAAATCGCGCCGGACCAGATCGCCCTGCAGAGTGTCACCGAAGGCCACCTCCGGTTTGCGCGACTCCGGCCGGTAGATGTCGGCACGATAGGTGGTGATCTCGACGACCCAGTCCGGACTCTCACCGACATCGCGCGGGCCCTCGGTCGGGATCCGGGCGCCGATGGTGCCGAACTCCTTGCCGATCGCCCAGACCGCGGCGCCCTTGATCCCGGAGGTATACGAACTCAGCAACCTCTCGATCTCGTCGGGGCGGGCATCGGTGGTGAAATCCAGGTCGTGGCCGAGTCGGCCCAACAAGGCGTCGCGGACGCTGCCACCCACCAGATGAAGTTCGTACCCGGCGTCGGCGAAGCGCACACCGAGCCGCTCCACCACCGGTGCGATGCGCAGCAGCTCGGCGACGGCGTTCGCCTGGACTTCGGACAGATCGGGCACGACGGATCACTGTAGCCAATCCCGCCCGGACGGGCCTGATCACGACCGAGGCTGTACCCAGCTCGCCAGACCTGTTCCGCAGCACTTGCAGCCATCGACGCTGGATAGGTCAATCTACTGCGGAACAGATGCACGAGATGCGGCGGCCCCAGCCCTCCGCTCCGGAGTGGGTGCGTCCTCGACGGCGTCCACGAGGAGTCGACTTTCCTCCCGGGCGCCGCCCGCAGCGACTACACCCGGTCGCAGCAGCGAACGACGATCTGGCGGGGGCGACCCTCGGGCTCGTAGCTCCCGATGACATCGTCTCGCCGGTACGTGACTACAGCCGCCGGTACATGATGTGCAGCCCGACCAAGCCGTCTCGTCGGTGGTCGAAGGCCTCCGGCACGGTGGCCAGGATCTCGAACCCCAGCGACTGCCACAGCCGTACCGCGGTGGTGTTGGTTTCCACCACGGCGTTGAACTGGATCGCCCGGTACCCCTGCTCTCGGCACCAGCCGATCATGTACTCCCCCAGCGCCCGGCCGACCCCGCGACCACGAGCCGCGGGCGAAACCATGAAGCTGGCCGTCGCGACGTGGGAGCCACGGGCTGGCCGGTTCGGGCCCATCTTCGCCGAACCGAGCACCGTCTCGGTGGTCTCGTCGACGGCGACGACGGTCTGTCCGGGCGGGGGTTCCAGCCACAGCGCCTTCGCCTGCTCCGAACTCAGGTCCTCGGGATAGGCATAGGTCTCCCCTGCCGCCACGGTCTCGGCAAAGAAGGGGTGGATCTGTTCCCAGTCGGCATCGGTGGCCGGTCGGATCCTCATGGGTACGGACGCTAGCGCTACGGCTGGCCACTGCGACAGCAACTTCTGCCCGGGCCAACGCTCGGTGAACCACCGGCCGGCTCACTCGGAGACGACTCCGCGGCGGCTGGTGTCCGCGGCAGCTGGTGACGGCCGGTGTCCGTGGCGACGCGTGTCCGTGATGGCTCTTGGGAATTTTCGGTTGCTCAGCCACTAGAACCGACGACTCATCACCAGCCACCCGCCATCCGAGCTGCCGCAGTGGAACACCCCCCTCAGCGGTTCGTTAGGTGGTAAGGGAACTTGCGCGGGTGGCGACGGTGAGTCGGAACACCGCTGGAGTGGCTCCAGACGCAGGAATCGGCGTTCGATCCACCCGTTTCACGACCTGGAGCCACGAAAACGGAGTACCGCGCCCCTGGGCAGCCCACAGCCCCAGCCACCGCAGCCGACGACCACAACCCCAGCCACCCACAGCCGGCTGACGACCCCCGCCTGCCGATCGATGCACCCCGCCCAGCGTTTGCGGCGCGGCTTCCCGCGCGTCGGCTCCTAGGATGGCCGGGTGAGAAGTGCAGCCTTCCCCGAGCCTGTGCCCCGGCGCGGGCTCAGCCGCGTGTACGCGGCGCTGGCTGCGCTGTGCCTGGCGACGCTCGGCATCGGCACCGTGCAGACCCTCGGTCCGGCCGAGACGCCGACCGCGCAGGCGGCCGAAACCGAACTGATCGAGGTCGAGGTGGAGTCCTTCGAGCCCGCGCTACCCGCCCGGGACGGCGAGTTGACCATCTCCGGCACATTGACCAACACCTCCGATTCGGCGATCGCCAACGTCCGCCCCTATCTGTGGCGCAACCAGGGTCCGCTGACGAACCGGGCCTCCCTGGACCCGGTGCTCGAGGGCACCCTGCCGAGCGAGGGCCGGGTGTTCGTCGACGGCGCGTTCGAGAACGTGACCGACGATCGCGGCCCGATGCAGCCCGGTGAGGAACTGCCGTTCACCGTCACCGCCAAGATCGAGGACCTCGACCTGCCCCGGGCCTCCGGGGTCTATCCGGTCGGGGTGGACGTACTCGGCCAGGTCGACAACGGCGCGGTGTCCGTTCCCGGGCAGACCCGGCTGTTGCTGCCGCTGCCGGCCGAGGGAGCCACCGAACCCGAGCCGTCGAAGATCACCTCGGTGGTGATGTTCAACGCCGAACCGACGATGTATGCACCCGGCCAGTTCATCAACGACGACCTGGCCGCCGAGGTCTCCCGCGGCGGCCGGCTGGCGACGCTGCTGGAGACCGCCCGCACCGAGGGCATCAGTTGGGCGATCGACCCGTCGCTGTACGACGAGTTGACCGCGATGGCGCAGGGCTATCAGGTACGCGATGAGCAGGGCAATCTCACCGAGGGCAGCGGTTCGGCGGTGGCCGCCCGCTGGCTGGCCGACTTCGACGCCCTGAACGATTCGGTCGGATTCCGTCTGCCCTATGCCGGGGTCGACGCCGAGGCGGCGATCGTGAACGAACAACCGGAACTGATCGACCGGGCCGCCGAACTCGGTGCGACCTCCGATCTCGGGGGTCTGCCGGTCCTGGAGTGGTTCGACGACGGCATGATCGACCTGGACACCCTCGAGGCCACCACCGGACTGGATCCGACGGTGGTGCTGACCTCCAACGCCGACAGCGCGCACCGACTGCTGCAGTCCCCGGCCGACACCGAGGCCCCGCTGGTCCGTTACGACCCGCTGGCCTACGCCGGCGGCCCCGAGGGTACGAGCGACGCCCACCGCCGGCAACGGCTGCTCGCCGAGTCCTACATCGACGCGCGCTCCCAGCCGAGCGGCGGCGGCACCGTCCGGGTGATCACCACCGCCGAGCAGGCGCGGGCCGATGTCGCCGCGGAGGCACCGTGGGTGGAACGGTTGAGCCTGACCGAGCTGCTGGGCACCGACCCCAATGAGTGGAGCGAGACCTTCTCCGGCAGCACCTCCGAACCCTTGACGCCCGAACAGCTCGAACTGATGGCCGGCATCGAGGAGCGGTCGGACTCCTACATCGGCGCCCAGAGCGATCCCGAAGACAGCGCCCAGAGCATCACCCACGCCCTGGCGCGCGCCTCCAGCACCACCTGGCGTGGTCGGGCCGAGGCCCAGGCCGAGTTCCTCGCGCCGGTGCAGGCACGGATCGAGGCCTTCTTCGGCGGTGACGAACTCAGCCTGGAGGCGACCAGCCGGGTCACCATGGACGACCAGCAGGGCCTGTTCCCGGTGACCATCAGCTCGCAACTGGACGAACCGGTCAACGTGGCGGTGATCTTCACCTCCAGCAACGACGCCCGGTTGTCGATCCCCGACACCGAGGTGGTACGCGTACCGCCGGGTGAATCGGTGACCGTCGACGCCCGGCCGAAGGCGGCCACCAACGGCACCGTGCCGGTGGTGGCACATCTGGTCACCCCGGACCGGACCGAGATCGGCCCGGGAGTGGAGATCGAGGTGCAGGCGACCCGGCTCGGCGCCGTCGGCTGGGTGATCGTCGCCGTCTCCGGGGTGGTGCTGGTGGTCTCCACCCTGTTGCGGATCCGGCAGGTACGCCGGCACGGCAAGGCACCGGCCGAGACCGCCACCGACGACGATCCGGTGCCGACCGAGACCACTTCGGCCCCCAGCGGGGCCGCCCGATGACCGAACGCAACCGGTCGCTGGTCTCGGCCACGGCCCTGATGGCCTCGGGCACCCTGATCTCCCGGGTGCTCGGGTTCGTCCGGGTGGCGCTGCTGGCCTTCGTCTTCGGCAATGCCGGTCTGCAGGCCGATGGGTACAACCTGGCCTTCGCCGTCTCCAACGGTCTGTACTTCCTGATCGCCGGCGGTGTGCTGAACACCGTCCTGGTGCCGCAGATCGTCCGCGCGATCAAGAACGACGCCGACGGCGGGAACGCCTTCGTCTCCAAGATCGTGACCGCGATCCTGACCATCATGGCCGCCCTCACGGTGGTGCTGACGATCGCCACTCCGCTGGTGATGATCCCCTACTCCGGGCCGGAGTGGCGCTCCCCGGAGCTGGCCGCACAGTGGCAGTCGGTGCTGCTGATCGCGTACCTGATCATGCCGCAGATCTTCTTCTACGGGCTGTACGTGGTGCTCGGCCAGGTGCTGAACGCCCACGGGCGTTTCGGCCCCATGATGTGGACCCCGATCGTGAACAACGTGGTCTCGATCGCGGTACTCGTCGGGTACTTCCTGATCTGGGGAGTCACCGCGCCGGAGCAGAGCAACCAGCCGTTCACCACTGCCCAGGCGGTCACCCTCGGCCTGGGCGGGCTGGCCGGGATCGTGCTGCAGGCGCTGGTGATGATCCCCTATGTCCGGGCGACGGGATTGAAGCTGACCCCGCGCTTCGACTGGCGCAATGCGGGGCTGGGGCACGTCTTCCGGCTGGCGGTCTGGACCCTGGCCTACATGACGGTCAGCCAGATCGGGTTGATGGTCACCACCAACATCGTCTCCTCGGCCTCCACCCTCGGCACCCAGGGTGCGGGTCTCACCGCCTACACCAACGCCCGGTTGTTGTGGCAGGTGCCGCACTCGATGATCACGGTCTCCCTGGCCACCGCGATGTTGCCGATGGTCGCCCGGCTGGCCCAAGAACACGACCTCCACGGGGCCGCCGGTGAAGGTCTGCGGACACAGAAGATGGCCGCCACCGTGATGGTGCCGGCCACCTTGGCCTTCGCCGCCCTGGCCTTCCCGCTGTCCCGGATCCTGTTCGGCAGCGGCGCCGGCGCCTTCGACTACGGGTTCACCGCCTGGACCCTGATCGCCGCCTGTGTCGGGATCATCCCGTTCACGGTGCAGTACATCTGCCTGCGGCTCTACTACGCGCTGGAGGACACCCGTACCCCGGCGCTGCAGCAGATCCTGATCGTCGGCGTCAACATCGCCCTGGCCCTCGCCTTCGTCGCCAGCCCACTGGCCTCACCGCAATGGCTCGCCCCGGGGATGGCCCTGGCCTACTCGCTGTCCTACGTGGTCGGCGTCTTCATCTCCTGGCACAACCTGCGCAAGAAGCTGCCCGATCTCGACTCGATGGTGATCATCCGTCACCTGGTCCGGGTCGGTCTGTGTGCCCTGCCGGCCGGGGCGGTCGCACTGGCGATCTCCTGGTTCACCCGCGGTTGGCAGGACTCGCTGCTGCTGACCGTGTTGATCACCGCGGTCGCCGGCCTGCTCGGTCTGGTCATCTACTTCGGCATGGCCCGGGTGCTGCGGGTACGCGAGGTGAACGACATCGTCGCCACCGTGCTGCGACGTGGCGGGCGCAAGCGTGGGCAGGTGGAGCGGGCCGGCGCCGACTCCGATGACGAGTGGTACCCCGGTGACGACGAGCCGACTGAGGTCTTCCACTTCCCCGAGCAGTCGATGGACGACCCGAAGACGGTCCTGATGCCGCGGATCGGGGCGGAGCTGCCACCGGCAGGAGTGGCCCTGGAGCCCGAACCGCCGGTGGATCCGGGTACCTTTGGCATACCCGATGCGCCACAGAGAGCGGCCGGACCATTGGACACCACTGCCGAGGACGAGCACCCGATCCGGGTGAAGGCCGGCCAAGAACTTGGCCATCGTTACCGCTTGGAGCGCCCGGTCGTCCGCCGGGAGGGTTCCCAGAGCTGGCAGGCCTGGGATTCGGTGCTCGGCCGGCAGGTGATGGTGCACCTGCTGCCGGCCGACAGTGCGCAGGCCGAGAGCGTGCTGTACGCCTCCCGCAGCGCAGCGATCGCCACCGATTCCCGGTTCCTGCGGGTGCTCGACGTGGTGCCCTCGGCGACGGTGACCGAGATCAGCGACCCGGCCCGGCCGCTGCCGGAGGCCGACAGCTGGCCGCGGCGCAGTGTCACCCCGGCCGAACCCGACCGGCTGGCCTATGTGGTCACCGAGTGGGCCGAGGGATCGACCCTGCAGGATCTGTTGCGCGACGGCCCGCTGACCGCGGTCGAGGCGGCCTGGTTGTTGCACGAACTGGCCGATGCCCTGTCCGGCATCCACGAGCAGCAGATCGGCCATGAGCGGCTGAACCCCGACACCGTGGTGATCACCCCGACCGGCAATGTGAAGATCGCCGGCCTGCTGACCGAGGTCGCGCTGCAGCCGGTCGACCCGCACACCGACGACAATGCCGAGGAACTCGTCGACGAGCTGCGCGATGTCCACGACCTGGGCCGCTTGCTCTATGCCTGTCTGCTCTGTCGCTGGCCGGGCGGACCTGCCTACGGGCTCGGTGAGGCACCGATCGCCGGTCGCAGCTGGCTGACCCCACGGCAGGTACGTGCCGGTGTCTCGCCGCTGTTGGATGAACTGTGCGATCGGATGTTGAACCCAACCCCGCGGCACCGCAAGCCGCCGATCCACAGCTCGGCCGAACTGGCCGGGGAACTGACCCGGGTGCTGGCCGGGGTGGACGCCGTCGCCGAGCTGGAACAGCGGGTACGCCAGCAGCGTTCGGGTCAGGTGACCCGCGCCGATCAGCGCCTGCCGCTCGCTCGCGGCATCGGCCCGGCGCATCCTCCGGCACCCACACCGACCACCCCGCCGACGCCAACCAGGCCACCGGCCCCGCAGATCATGGTCCGTTCGCGCAGCGGGGAGACCACCCGTACCGCCGCCATCCCCGAGCGACCGCCGGCCGAGGAAGAGCGCCCCGAGCGCCGGTCCGCGGCCCGGTTGATCTTCCCGGCGCTGCTGGCCCTGGCCTTCGTCCTGGTGATCGCGGTCGCCCGGATCATCGGCGGCGCTGCACCGAGCAACGAGGGCGAGGCCGGCGCCCCGGCCCAGCAGCAGGGTACGGAGTCGGCGGAACAGCAGCCGAGTGAACCGCAGGTCCACGAGATCGTCGCCGCCCGGGACTTCGATCCCCAAGGTGATGACCAGACCGAGAATCCGGACCTGGTCGGCGATGCCGTCGACGGCGATCCCGAAACCGCCTGGCGGACCCTGCAGTACTACAACAACCCCGAGCTCGGCGGGGCCAAGCGCGGCGTCGGCCTGGTGCTCGACCTCGGCGAACCGGTCCCGGTCTCCACCGTGGACGTGCTGCTGGGTTCCGGCGACACCGACCTGGAGCTCCGCGTCCCGGACCCGGTGGCGGTCGACGAACCACCGATGCAGAGCGACGAGGACTGGCGTAGCGTTGCCTCGGTGGACGGGGCACAGGGGCAGACCGAGCTGACGCTCGATCCTGCCGAGGAGACCCGCTACGTGCTGGTCTACCTGACCCGGCTGCCGGCCAATGACGAAGGCAACTATCAGGGCTTCATCTACGAGGTCGAGGTCTCGGGGTGAGCGAGCGCACGCTGATCGGTGCCGACGAGCGTACCGACGACGAGTTGCTGGCCGCCCATGTGGCCGGCGACCCGAACGCCTTCGGACTGCTGTTCGCTCGGCACCGCAACCGGATGTGGGCGATCGCGCTGAAGACGATGCGCGATCCCGAGGAGGCGGCCGACGCGCTGCAGGAGGCGATGATCGCAGCCTTCCGCCGGGCAGGCAGTTTTCGTGGCGAGTCGAAGGTCACCACCTGGCTGCACCGGGTGGTGGTGAATGCCTGTCTGGACCGGATCCGCCGGAACAAGGTACGCAAGGCCCACCCGCTGCCCGAGGATCCGGACCGGATGAGTGAGCTGGCCGGTTCGACCCGTACCGACGAGGTGGAACGCCACGATCTGCGCCAAGCCCTCAACGCCGCATTGGGTCAGTTGAACACCGACCAACGCAGCGCCCTGCTGCTGATCGACGTCGAGGGCTATTCGGTGGAGGAGGCGGCCACGATCCTCGGTTGTGCGCCCGGCACCGTGAAGAGCCGCTGCGCCCGGGGCCGGGCACGACTCGCCCGGTTGCTGGTCCATCTGCGTGAGGACGAGTGAGCATGGAGACCCTGAAGGCGCGCAAGGATCCGCTGCCGGCGATCGTCGGCACCGGACTGCTCGGTCTGGTCACGGTCGTCTTCCTGGTCTCCGGTCGACCGATCGGCTGGTGGCAGGCCGCCGCGGTGGTGATCGTGCTCACCACGGTCTACGGACTCTTCCGCTGGTCGCAGGGACACACCACGGTGAACCTCTGCAATGACAAGATCACCGTCAGTTCCCCGTTCGGCAGCAAGGAGGTACGTGGTGGCTCGGTCACGGCGGTCCGCGAGATGCCGAACGGGCGCAGCCCGAACCACCTGCTGCTCACCGACGACGGGCGGAAGGTGCACGTACCCTCCTCGGAGGTCGAACGCGGGCACAGTGCGCTGTTCGACTGGCTCGCCGCCCACGCACCGCAGGCCGAGCTGGACAAGCGCTCGATCCGCACCCGCCGGTTGGTGCACGAGCGACGCAGCTCTGCGACGGAGACCACAGGCGAAGACTCCTCAGAAATTGGTTGAAATAGATACGATCGGTGGGGAGCCTACCCACCTTCCGGTTCGTCAGAAGGATCGGGCAGCACGGCTGTCCCGCCCCCCTCTGCCTTCCCCCGAACCCCTGAGGAGTCCTGGTGCGTGAGCATCCGACAACCGACGAGCTCGCCGAACTCGCCCTGGGCGAGACGGCCGCGCCGGTTGCCGACCATGTCGCCGGGTGCGCCGACTGCCAGGCGGAACTGGCTGCATTGGCAGAGGTCAGCTCCCTGCTCGAGGGAGAGGATCCACCGCCGATCCCCGAAGCCGTCGCAGCCCGTCTGCAAGCCACCTTGGCCGAAGAGGTCGAACGTGAACGGCAGGGGCAGGCGTTCGAGGACCAGCGCGAGGCCCTGCTGCGCGCCTCGAAACGGACCGAACTCGGCACCTTCGGGCCGAATCTGGCGACCGAGAAGAAGGACTTCAGCCCCGATGGCCGGCACGCCGTCGCAGCCCGGAACCGGGCCCGGCGTCAGGGCTGACCCGCTGCGCAGCGGCTCGGCCGGTCGCTGACTCGACCGGCCCGACCGGGATCGCGATCGGCCCTGCCGGGGTCTCGATCGGCCCGCCGGGATCTCGATTGGCCCCGACGGGATACTGGGCCGTGTGCACCAGCGAAGCTCCGATCCGATGATCGGGTCAGTACCGGCGGGTCCGTACCGGTGAACGATCCGCGTCGCAGCGATGTGCTGGTGATCGGTGCCGGGCAGGCCGGCCTTTCGGTCAGTCACCATCTGGACCGGCTCGGTCTGCAGCATCTTGTGCTGGACGCCGAGGAGGGCCCCGGTGGCGCCTGGCGGCACCGCTGGCCGACGCTGACGATGGGCACGGTGAACGGTATCCGCGAGTTGCCGGACAGCACTCCCCCGGCCGCCGATGCCGACGAACCGGCCAACCGGGCGATTCCGGAGTGGTTCGGCACCTACGAGCGTGACTTCGGCATCGAGGTCGAGCGTCCGGTACGGATCCGCCGGGTCACCTCGGTCGGTGACCGGTTGCTCGCCCACGCCGCCGACGGCAGGTCCTGGTCGGTCCGGGCGTTGGCCAATGCCACCGGCACCTGGCGCAAACCGTTCTGGCCCTCGGTGCCTGGCCGGGACTCCTTCACCGGCACGCAACTGCACACCCACGACTATCCCGGCCCGCAGCCGTTCGCCGGGAAACGGGTGGTCGTGGTCGGTGGCGGGATCTCCGCGGTCCAGCATCTGCTGGAGATCGCCCCCCTGGCCGCCGGCACCTTGTGGGTGACCCGCCGGCCGCCGATCTTCACCGACGGCGAGTTCGGCGAGGAGCGTGGCCGGGCGGCCGTGGCGATGGTGGCCGACCGGGTGAGCAAGGGTCTGGCGCCGCGTTCGGTGGTCAGTGTCACCGGGCTGCCGCTGACCCCGGCGGTCCGGGACGGCATCCACAGCGGGGTGCTGAACCGGTTGCCGATGTTCAGCGCGGTGACCGCCGACGGTGTGGCCTGGTCCGACGGCCGCCGCTGCCGCGCCGATGTCATCCTCTGGGCGACCGGATTCCGGCACAACCTCGACCATCTGGCGCCGCTGCACCTGCGCAGCGCCGACGGCGGGATCGTGATGGACGGCCAGCAGTTGACCCGGGTGGCGAAGGATCATCGGATCCAGCTGGTCGGTTATGGCCCGGGAGCCTCGACCATCGGCGCCAATCGGGCGGGCCGGGCGGCGGCCCGGGAGATCCAACGGCTGCTGGACAGCTGAACCCGGAACCGTGCCGGGTCAGATCGTGCCAGGTCAGATCGTGTCGGTCGCCTCGGCCCAGACGGCGGCTTCGAGCTCCCGCTCCTGCCGCAGATGACGGATCCGCAGCACGCCGAGGGTCGTACCGATGGCCACCAGCGGAATCAGGATCTTCATGGCTCCACAGGGTACGCGCCCGCTCGCCTTCGTCGCATCCGGCACCCGAACTCCTATGCTGGCGGGCAGTACGTGAGCACCACGTGTCACCCACTTCCCCAGGAGGTCCCGTGCGCAACCGACGTCTGTGCCTGTTGGTACCGGCCGTCGTCGGGCTCATCGCCATTGCCGGCTGTGCGCCGAGCGAGCCGACGCCCACGCCGACCATCACCCCCACCACCGCCGAGGTCCCGAGCGAGGACACCTACGACCGGGGGTCGGCACCCACCGAGGCCCCACCGGCCGGTGACACCTTCGGCTTCGACGAGGCGGCCCGCTACGACAACAGGGTCCTGGTACAGATCGACTCGGTCGAGGCCGGCACCGCGACCGAGACCATGACCGGCGCCGAGGGCACCGGCGGGGAGATCGTCACCGTCACCGTGGAGTTGATCAACGAGGGAACCGACACCGTCGACCTGGCCGACTGGGCGGTCCATGCCTACTACGGGGACGCCGACGTCGGTGCGGTGATGGTCCGCGACGAAGCGGGTACGGTCGGTGACTCCTTCGACGGGTCGATCGGTCCCTCGCAGTCGGTGACGGCCGATTTCGCCTTCGCCGCACCGGCCGCTGAGATCGAGCGGGTGTCGGTGCTGGTCGATCCGCGCGATGACGTCAACGAACCGGTGCTGTTCGTCGGCGCGGCCGACAGCTGAGGCTGCTCAGCCGCCGAGGGTGGCCTCGATGGCATCACGCATCGTGTTCTTCGGTTTCGACCCGCGGAAGGTGTGCACGGGCTGACCGTCGGCGAAGATCTGCACGGTCGGCAGGTGCAGCACCTGCTGGTCGGCCGGCGCGATCGGGTTCTCCGCGGTGTCGATCCGGACGAAGTCCATCCGGTCGGCGAAGCGGTTGGCCAACTCCACCAGGATCGGCTCCAGCTGTCGGCAGGGTCGGCACCACGGCGCCCAGTACTCGACCAGCACCGGCCGGGCAGCACGCAGCACCTCGGCATCGAAGGTCTGGTCGGTGACCTCCCGCAGTTCCCTCACCGAACTCAGGCGGTGACGGGATCCGAGACCGCGGTCTGCTCGACCTCGGCCTCGTCCACCGCATTGTCGTCCAGCAGTGCCAGGTAGCGCTCGGCGTCCAAGGCCGCCGAACAGCCCGATCCGGCGGCGGTGATCGCCTGCCGGTAGGAGTGGTCGACCAGGTCACCACAGGCGAAGACACCGGGCAGGCTGGTCTGAGTGGTCCGGCCCTGCACCAGCACGTAACCCTCGGCGTCCAGGTCCACCTGCCCGGCCACCAGTTCCGAGCGCGGATCGTGCCCGATGGCCACGAACATGCCCTGGACGTCGAGTTCCCGCTGGGTTCCGTCGACGGTGTGGGTCAGCACCAGCTTCTCCACCCCGGACGTACCCGCGATGTCGGTGACGGCGGCATTCAATGCGAACTCGATCTTCGGGTCGTTCTGCGCCCGGTCGATCATGATCTTGGAGGCACGCAACTCGTCGCGCCGGTGGACGATCGTCACCGAATCGGCGAAGCGGGTGAGGAAGGTCGCCTCCTCCATCGCCGAGTCGCCACCGCCGACCACGGCCAGATCCTTGCCCTTGAAGAAGAAGCCGTCACAGGTGGCGCACCAGGAGACGCCACGGCCGGAGAACTCCTCCTCCCCGGCGAGTCCGAGCTTGCGGTAGCCCGACCCCATGGCCAGGATCACCGCCCGGGCCCGGTAGGTCGTACCGGCGGAGTCGGTGACGGTCTTGATGTCGCCGCTGAGATCGACCGAGGCGACGTCGTCGGTGACCAGCTCGGCGCCGAAGCGCTCGGCCTGGGCGCGCATCTGCTCCATCAGCTCCGGGCCCTGGATGCCTTCGGCGAATCCCGGGAAGTTCTCCACCTCGGTGGTGGTCATCAGCGCACCACCGGGTTCGAGTGCGCCCTCGAAGACCAGCGGCGCCAGCTCGGCCCGGGCGGCATAGATCGCGGCGGTGTAACCCGCCGGACCGCTGCCGATCACGATCACCTCTCGCAGTTCGTTGTCCTGGGCGACAGCATCGCTGGGGGTGGTCTTCGGAAGCTCGATCATCGTGTCCTCTCCGGGGATGGGCAAAGTCGGAATCGCCCGCCACATACTACAAACAGCCAACCCCGATCCCCCACGGTTTGTTCCCCGGCACGTTCCCGGCGGAGTCGGTCCCGACAGCCGGGCCGACGGACACGGGCGCCACCGGCAGGCCATCACGTACAGTGGCCTGCGGCCGGTTTGGCTCCGCCGGGGCGCCGACGTAGCCTCGACGGTCGTCGCCCGCCGACCGCAGCGACCGACACCAGTTGAGCAGAGAGGTACGACCGCAGGTATGAACGACGACCCGAGCGCCGAGAACACCCCTCGGCCATCGCGTTCTGCCGGCGAGGCCGATCCGGCCGTACCCGCCCGCCCGGCACGCGCCGCCCGCGCCGCCGAGGACCCGCCGCCGCAGACACCGGCCGCTCGACCCAGCCGGGCATTGCCGGACCCTGCAGCTGAATCCCAGCCGGCCGGCACTGCCCCGCCGAGCGGCCCGGCGAAATCGCCCACCGCCAAGGGTGTACCGCGCAAGACGACTCAGAGCCGCGGCGTTCCCCGCAGACCGAGCAGGACCCGGGACCCGAAACCGGCAACGAGCGGTCCCGCCCCCACTTCGGCGCCCACCTCCGGCCAGACCGGGACCAACCAGACCAGGACCAACCAGACCAGGACCAACCAGACCGGGACCGGCCAGCCCCGATCCGGCCAGGACATCGCAGACGTCGACACCGGATCGGCGCCGCCCATCCAGCGCTCGGCCGAGAAGACCTGGTTCGGCCAGTGGTGGCCGATCCTGCTCGCCGGGGTGTCGGTCCTGCTGCTGCTCGGCACGGTCACCACCATCGGCGTGCTCAGCCTGCGCCCCTCGCAGGAGACCGTCGCCACCCTCTCCCCGGAGCCGACCGGTCTGCCGGTGCTGCCGCAGACCCTGGGTGAGTACACCCTGGGTGCCGAGGAGGACCCGTCGGCGGCTGCGAGTACCGAGCCGAGTGCCGAACAGATCGCCACCGGCAACTACTACCGCAACGGCCAGTTGGCCGTGATCGTCGCCGCGGTACGACCCGCCGGTGACAGTCAAGCCGTGATCGACAGCACCGATGCCACCGCGATCCGGGAGGCCGGTGGCGCGATCTGCGGCCGTACCGCCGACGGCGTCCACGACCTGTGCGTGGCCAGTCGTCGTTCGACCAGCGTGACCGTGATCGGCTGGCGCGGCCAGAGCGTCGACGAACTGGCACCGGTAGCCGTCGACTTCGCCGGCGCCATCGGCTGACCCCGACCCCGGTGGCAAGCCACGGCGGACCAGGCAGACCGTGGACCTAGTGCCTGCACCCATCCCGCGGCCTAGTCTGGTGCGGTCATGAGGAAAGCTCTGCGGCTGATCGCCGAACCCGGGCACCGCTCCGATCAGGCGGGGTGGTTGCCGAGCCTGCTCCTGAGCGGTTTGGCCACCTTGTTCTTCGCCGTCCCGTGGGCACTGCAGGCACTGGCGCTGGCCCCGAGCCTGCGCGCCCTGGATGCGGCGACGATGTTCATCGCCAGCGCCATGGTCACCACCGCCTGGGCCCTGCGTCGCCACTACCCCGGACTCATGCTGGTGATGGCGGTGCTGGGCTGCCTGCTGCAGGTGATCCTGCTCGCCCCGTTCCCGACACCGATCGTGCCGCTGATCGTCTACGACTTCGCCCGTTGGTCGGCCCGCTACAGCCGCGCGGCGCTGGCGGCCGGTCTCGTCGGATCCTTCATCGGCCCGGCCGTCTGGCTGAGCAGCACCTATTTCGGCACCGAACCGGTCTACTCCCCCGTCGCCTACCTGGTGCTGGTCGTCGGCTGTGCCGGTCTGGTCGTCGCCTCCTATGTGGTGGCCCGGTTCCTGCGGGCTGCCTCGGACCGGGAGCAGGAGCGACAGGAGAACGCGGCCGAGCGGATGCGCCATGCACTGGCCGAACGCGAACACCGGTCACGGACGGCCGAGGCGAACGCCCGCAACCAGATCGCCCGCGAACTGCACGACATCGTCGCCCACAGTCTGTCGGTGATCGTCGTCCAGGCCGAGGGTGGCAAGGCACTGGCCGAACGCAAACCGGAGAAGGCGGCCGAGGTGCTGACCACGATTGCCGACACCTCCCGGGAGGCCCTGGGTGAGATGCGCCGGATCGTCGGCGTGCTGCGCGACGGCCCGGATGCGGTCGGACAACCCGACTACCTGCCGGCACCGACACTGGCCGAGATCCGCGAGATGGTGAAGCGGGCCGGCCCTCGATTCCACTACGCCGAACAGGGAACGCCGCCACTGGAGGCACCGAAGGCGCTGCAACTGACCGCGTACCGAGTGGTCCAGGAAGCAGTCACCAATACGCTCAAACACGGCGGCCCGCAGGCCGAGGCCCAGGTCACCGTCACCTACCACCCGAGCTCGGTCGAGCTGAGCGTGATCGACGACGGCGCCGGTGTCGACACCTACAACGACCGGCAGGGTCACGGTCTGCAGGGAATGCACGAAAGAGTGCATTCCATGGGTGGGCAGTTGGTGGCCCGCCCGAGCAGGGACGGTGGATTCGCCGTCCATGCCGTACTGCCGCTGCACGGCCGACACCGACTCCCCCGCGCGGCCGGCGATACCGCTGTCGCCCACGGCCAGGGTGTGCCCGGAGCCGGCCAACCCGGACCGGGCCCGTCCCGTCCCGGTGGCCCGCCGCCGCTGCCGGCCTCGGGCCCGGTACGGCAGCCGGCCCGGCCCTCGGCTGCGACGACACCGCAATCGCCGCTCGGCCCGTTCCCGGGAACACCCGGCGGCACCCGGGACCAGCTCGAGCAGCGGTGATCATGATGAACTTGACCGATTCGACCCCGATCAGCTGCTGATCGGGTCACACGACCTGAGGACGGGAACCACGCATGACGCTGAAGATTTACCTCTGTGATGATCAAGCTCTGGTCCGGGGTGGTTTTCGGATGCTGATCGAGGCCGAAGATGATCTTGAAGTGGTCGGCGAGGCGAGCAATGGCGAACAGGCCGTCCGCGACCTGACCCGGCGGCCGGCCGATGTGGTGCTGATGGACATCCGGATGCCGGTGATGGACGGTGTGGAGGCCACCCGGGAGCTCGTCGAATCCGGCAATCCGACCAAGATCCTCGTGCTGACCACTTTTGATCTTGATGAGTACGTCTTCGCCGCGCTGCGTGCCGGCGCGAGCGGTTTCCTGTTGAAGGATGCCCGTCCCGATGATCTTCTGTCGGCGATCCGGGATGTCGCCAGCGGTGAGGCCGTGGTCGCACCGAGTGCGACCCGCCGACTGCTGGAGCATGTCGTTGATCATCTTCCGACCGACACCGGACCGAAACCGATCGATCCGCGGCTGGCGTCGCTCACCGATCGGGAACGTGAGGTTCTCGAACAGGTGGCCAAGGGGGCCACCAATGCCGAGATCTGCGCCACCCTCTACATGGCCGAGGGCACGGTGAAGACCCACATCGGGCGTTTGCTGTCCAAACTCGAGTGCCGCGACCGGGTCTCCCTGGTGCTGTTCGCCTACGAAACCGGAGTGGCGAAGGTCGTCTGAGCCGCCGCTCCGTACCCCGGGTGTGCCCCTCGCCACGACCCGTGGGTGGCCCGCCTGGGGGTTCGAGTCATCACAGCCTGCCGGTAGGCTGCCTGTGTGCCCTCCACGGGGCTTGACGACGCTCACCGAGCGTGGCGCCGGTCGCCACCGCCGGTGGGTCCACGGACCGCAGGTCGAGGAGAAACGCGTGCCCGCACACGATTACGACGCACTTCTGAACGCAGATGTCCAAGGCTCCGACGGGGAACGGATCGGCGCTGTCAACCAGCTCTTCCTGGACGACCAGACACAGAATCCCTCCTGGGTGACGGTGGTGATCGGCGTCTTCGGCCGTCGCGAGCACTTCATTCCCCTGGCCGACGCCCAGTTCCGCGACGGTGCCATCCACGTCCCGTACGAGAAGGCACAGATCACTGCGGCGCCGGCCCTCGACGTCGACCAGCACCTCTCCCGCGACGACGAGGATGTGCTCTTCGACTACTACGCCGTCCAGGGTCGTGGTGGTATGCCCCCGGCCACGGACCCGGTTGCCGACGAGGACCCGGCCGCGGAAGCGCCGACCGCGCAGCCGAGCGATGCCGAGACCTCACCGTCGGCCTACGCCGACGAGGTGCGGGCCGAAACCCCGCACGAGCAGACGCTCGCCGCGGAGCCGATCGACGAGCCCGTCCCGGTCGACCCGGCCGATGCCCCGCTGGCCGAACCGGTCGAGCAGCCGGCCGAGTGGGAGTCCGCGGCCCCGTTCACGGCGACCGACGAGGTACAGGACGACGATGTCCCGGGGGTGAGTGCCCAGCACGTCGAAGCCCAGGAGGTCGATCCGGCTGCGGAACCCGAGGTGGACGACCGGCCGATCGACGGCGTCGTGACCGTCGACGAATCCTTCACCGCAAGCACCCCGGAGACCTTCGAGGAACGGTCGATCGGTACGGACCCGGTCGACGACGAGGCAATCATCGTCGACAACGAGGCGATCATCGTGTCCGACGAGACCGCCTCACCGTGGGCCGCACCGGAGTCCGCGGCGCCGGTCGACGACGCATCGGCCGATGCTGAGTCGGTCGCGGACCACCCGCTCGAGGACGAACCCGTGGTCGGCGACGCCGCCTACGCCCCCGAGGAGGATCTGACCGGTGGCGAGCCGCTGGCGCCCCTGCCGGACCGGGCGGGGACCGAGCCGGAGCCGCTGGTGGAGTCCGAATCCGTACCGGTCGCACCTGCCGGCGAAGCCGAGTCGAACGAGACCGAGCCCGCGATCGTCGCCGAGGCCGCCGTACCACCGGTGGTTCCCGAGCCCGACCACGGGTCGCCGGCCTCACCGACAACCCCGACCCGGGTCCCGCTCTCCCCCGCCTCATCGACACCTGCCCCATCGACCACGGCCGCAGCCGGGGAGTCGACCACCGGTGCGTACGGCTCACCGGCCGGCCTCGGTACCGCGAACGACCCCTCGCAGGCGTCGCTGTTCACCGGCGGCGGCCGTCCCGGACCGGCCGATCCGAAGCCGACGGACGACGACCGTGCGAGCGGGCCGGGATCGCCTGCTTCGGCTGCCACCGGCCCGGGTTCTGCTGCATCGTCGGCTGACCCGCGCAATGACCGGGTGGCCAAACTGGAGGACGGGTTGGGCCGGGCCCAGCTGGGCGCGACCAAGTTCGTCCGGTTTCTGCTGGGCGAGGCCGAACGGTGGGCCGGACGTGCCAATTCGCGACTGGACGAGTGGGAGAAGGAAGGCCGCCTGCCGGGCCAGAAGCGTCACAAGTGAGCTGATCCGCACTCCGACCCCGCGGGCCGACGCCCGTCGTCACGGCCGCGAGGTCAGCGCAGCGACTGCTCCAATTGCTGGCGCCGGACCGGTTCGACCGGTACCGGGGTCACCCAGGCCGAGACCCGCTCCCGCAGTTCGGCCAGCGTCGGCACCCAACGGACCGTGGCGTGCAGCTCCAGGCGAAGCACCGGCTCGCGGTCGGTCGGGGCGAACCCCACCTCACCCAGCAGAGCCATCGAGGCCGAGGGCAGTCTCGCCGCCGGTGCTGCCTCGATCGCACCCATCTGCCGCGGTGCGCGGGTCAACCGGGCAGCCGCACTGCGGACGAGGTCCTTCGAGGTACGGCGGACCGACACCCCGGGGGCGGTCCACAACTCGACCAGCACCGCGGCGTCGGCGGCGAACGGGAGCGGCGACTCCACCGCCACGGCCGGGGCCAGCAGCAGACAGCCGCGCAGCTCGTACCCGCGGCCGGATCGGCCGTAACAACCGACCCCGGCGAAACCCCACTGTGCCTCGGCCAGCTCGGCCAGGACGACCAGCTCGTCATGAGGGGTCCGGACCCTTGGCAGGTCCCGCACACTCGTCGCGGACAGGCCACGCAGGCGGGGTGCACTCATGGACCCATCGTAGATGCAGCTGTGTGCGGACAGGCGCGTAGACTGCCTCGCATCATGAGTCAGTCAGGAAAGGCGGGGCAGCCCGCCGTCGAGCCCGATCCCGGCAGCACTTCCCCGGCCCAGCGTCAGGACACCCGGCTCGACACCTATGTCGATCGTTATGCCGAGCGGGCCCACGGAATGAAGGCCTCGGCGGTCCGAGCACTGTTCGCCGTGGCGAACCGTCCCGAGGTCGTCTCCCTGGCCGGGGGGATGCCGAACATCGCCGATCTCCCGCTGAACGTGGTCGCCGACGGCCTGAAGGACATGGTGCTCGAAATCGGTCCGCAGGCCATGCAGTACGGCTCCGGACAGGGCGAACCGATGCTTCGCGAACAGATCTGCGAGGTGATGTCCCTGGAGGGCATCAGTGCCGATCCCGACGATGTGACCATCACCGTCGGTTCGCAGCAGGCGCTCGATCTGCTGACCCGGATCTTCTGCGATCCCGGTGACGTCGTGCTGGCCGAGGCACCCAGCTACGTCGGCGCACTGAACACCTTCGGCGCCTACGAGACGACGGTTGTCCACGTCGGTATGGATGACGACGGCCTCGATCCGGTGGCTCTGCGGGAGGCACTGGTGCGGCTGCAGCAGTCCGGTCAGCGGGCGAAGTTCCTCTACACGATCCCGAACTTCCAGAATCCGGCCGCGGTGACCCAGCCGGTGGCCCGGCGCAAGGAGATCCTGGCGATCGCCGAGGAGTTCGACCTGCTGATCATCGAGGACAATCCGTACGGTCTGCTGCGACTGTCCGGCGACCCCCTGCCGGCCATGCGTGCCTTCGACAGTGACCGGGTGATCTACCTCGGCTCGTTCTCCAAGACCTTCGCCCCCGGTTTTCGGGTGGGCTGGGTGCTCGCGCCCCACGCGGTACGGGAGAAACTGGTGCTCGCCCAGGAGGCGGCGACCCTGTGTCCCCCGGTGTTCTCCCAGTTCGCGGTCTCGAGCTATCTGAGCAACCACGACTGGAAGGGACAGATCGAGTCCTTCAAGTCGATGTACCTGACCCGCCGTGATGCGATGCTCTCCGGTCTGGCCGAGCACATGCCGACCGGTACGACCTGGACCCATCCCGACGGCGGGTTCTTCGTCTGGCTGACCCTGCCCGAGGGCTTGGACTCCCAGGCGATGCTGCCGCGGGCGGTGTCGAACCGGGTCGCCTATGTTCCCGGTACGGCGTTCTACGCCGACGGTCTCGGCACCCGGAACATGCGCCTGTCCTACTGCTTCCCCACCCCTGAACGTATTCTCGAAGGGACCCGACGATTGGGTGACGTACTTGCCCGGGAGGCCGAGCTGCATCGGACCTTCGGCATCTCCGACAATCAGCCCCGAATTGCCGAGCGGTCCCAGGCCCCGCGGCCGAACCAGCGATGAGCGCCGGCACCGGACAGGGTCCGGTCCTGGTCCTCGCCGGCGGTCTCTCCCACGAACGGGAGGTGTCGCTGAACTCCGGCCGCCGGGTCGCCCGAGCGCTCGCCGAACGCGGGCACGAGGTGATCACCGCCGATCTCGACTCCTCTCTGATCGCCACCTTGCGCGGCATCGACGATGTCACCGTCTTTCCCCTGCTGCACGGTGAGACCGGTGAGGACGGATCCCTGCGACAGGTCCTCGATCTGCTCGACGTCCCCTATGTCGGCGCTGGTCCGGCCGCCTCCCGGATCGCCTTCGACAAGTCGATCGCGACCCCGGTGGTGACCGAGGCAGGTCTGCTGACACCCGAGCAGATCGCCTTGCCCCACGATGTGTTTCGCGAACTCGGTGCCGCCGAGCTGGTACGCGCGGTCGGTGACCGGCTGGGCTTCCCGCTGATGGTGAAACCGGCCCGCTCCGGTTCGGCGATGGGCTGTTCGAGGGTGGAGCAACCTGCCGAACTGCCGCAGGCGATGGTTGGTGCCTATGCCTACGGCGACCTGGCGGTGATCGAGTCGTTCATCTCCGGCACCGAGGTCGCCGTCGGCGTGGTCGACCTCGGGTCGGGTCCCGAGGCGCTGCCGGCGGTGGAGATCCGTCCCGATTCCGGGGTCTATGACTATGCAGCCAGGTACACCGCCGGTGCCACCCGGTTCATCGCGCCGGCCGACATCGACGAGCAGACCGCCAAGGCCTGCGCCGACCTCGCGATCCGGGTGCACGAGGTCCTCGGGTTGCGGGAGCTTTCGCGTACCGACATGATCATCTCTGGTGACGGTGTCCCCGTCTTCCTGGAGGCCAATGTCGCCCCAGGAATGACCGAGACCTCAAGCATTCCCCTTGCCATGAAGGCATCCGGGAAGGACCTGGGCGACTTCTGCAGCGAAATGATCATGGCTGCTCGGCGGCGTCAGGCATGAGCTCTCCGGTCCGGGACCAAGATCAGGTTCGCCCCGCTCCGCTGTGGCAACGTGCGTTGATCATCCTGGTCGGTGTGGCTGCCGCAGGGGTGATGGCCTGCCTCGGGCTGTGGCAGGCCCAGGTCTTCATCGACGACGGTGAGCGCAATGCGGCCGCCCGCGCCGACCTGCCCTCGGGTGTGGTCGACGAGGTCGCTTCACCGGAGGTCTCCCCGGTGGACTGGTACGGCCGCACCGTCACCATGACGGGTGAGTATCTGCCGTCCTACCAGTTGTTCATCCCCGACGGTGAGCATTACCGAGTGCTGACGGCCTTCGAGACCGATCGGGGCAACATCGTGCCGGTGATCCGTGGCGTGGTGGACGAACCCTCGGCTCCAGCTCCGCCCTCCGGTGTGGTGGAACGCTCCGGGGTGCTGCTCGCCTCCGAGCTGGAGGTCGGCGGGGCCCTTCCCGAGGGACAGATCGGGTCGGTACGCCTGCCCGAGCTGGCCCAGAGTTGGCCCCGGCCGATGATCTCCGGTTACGTCACCCTCCCCCTCGATCAGGCCCAGGCCGAGGGCTTCGCCGAGGCGGATGTGCTTCGACTCCCCGATGCCTCCGGTTCGGCCCGCAGTCGCGGGTATTCCCTGCAGTGGTGGATCTTCGGCGCGTTCGCGCTCGGCATCTCGATCAAGATCGCCCATGACGCCGGCCGCGGCAAGGGTGTGCTCACTCGTACCCTCTGACAGCGATCCGAGATCAGGTGTCACGCTCTGTCGATTCGGCCCGCTCGGGCCGAGCAACTACAGTCGGTAGTGTGGATGAAAAGGGTATTCGAGGTGCGCTGACCCGCTATCGGGTGATGGCGTGGATCGTCGGCATTCTGCTCGTGGTGCTGGTGCTGATCGGGCTGCCCTTGAAGTACGGCCCGTGGAACGACGGCCGGGTGGTGACCTGGACCGGTATCCCCCATGGCTGGCTCTACATGATCCTGTTGATCACGGCCTTCGACCTGGGCCGCCGCGTGAAATGGCCGATCTGGCGGCTACTGGTGATCGCCGCGGCAGGCACCGTCCCGTTCCTCTCCTTCGTCGCCGAGCGGTACGCACACAAGGACGTCGTGACCCGGCTGGCCAACGGCAGTCTGCCCGTGCACCGGCAGACCGAGGCCGTTTCCGGTCCCGATGAACAGCCCGAGTCCTAGTCCAGCTGCGGGACGCCGCCTACGCTGAGGCTTCCGTAGGTGCAGGCGTTACCGTCATGAGCGGTCCTGTTGGCTCAGCGGCATGCGTCTCGTCAGGCAAGCGACAAATTTTGTGAGCGGCGCTCTCTGAAGCGTTGGGTGCTGTCCCCAACACGCGCTCAGTGCCGCTTGAGCAGCTCGAGGATCCGCTCGAGATCATCCTCGCCGGCGAAGTCGATTGAGATCCGACCGCGGTACTTCGCGCCGATCTTCACTTCCACCCGGGTCTCGAATCGATCGGACAGCTCCGCGGACAGCTCGCTGGCTCGTGGGGACTCCACCGCCCGGGCTCGGGTCCGCTTGGGTGCGTCCTCACCCTCACCCAGGGCTACGGATTCCTCGGTGGCGCGGACACTCATGCCCTCGGCAACGATCCGCTGGGCAAGCCGTTCCTGCGCTGCGGCACTCTCGACTCCCAGCAGGGCGCGCGCATGGCCGGCCGAGAGGACGCCGGCTGCCACCCGGCGTTGGACAGTCGGCGGTAGTTTCAGCAATCGCAGCGTGTTCGAGATCTGCGGCCGGGATCGCTTGATCCTGCGCGCCAGCTCTTCCTGCGAACAGCCGAAGTCATCCAGCATCTGCTGATAGGCCGAGGCCTCCTCCAAGGGGTTCAACTGGGCCCGGTGCAGGTTCTCCAGCAAGGCGTCGCGCAGGAGATCATGCTCCCCGGTCTCCCGGATGATGGCGGGAATGGTCTTCGAGCCGGCGGCCTTCGACGCACGGAGACGGCGTTCACCCATGACCAGCTCGTACCGGCCGTTGCCCAGCGGTCGGACCACCACGGGCTGCAGCACACCGATCTCGCGGATGGATTCGGTCAGCTCCGACAGATCATCCTCGTCGAAGTTGGTGCGCGGCTGCTTCGGGTTCGGGGTGATCGCCTCGAGCGGCAGCTCGGCGTAGGAGGAACCCTTGGGCATCGCCGGGGGAGGCGTGCCATTGATGACGATCGAGTCAGCAGGCCCGTCATGGTCGGTCTTCTGGAACAGTTCACCCAGGCCGCGACCGAGTCCGCGGTTGTTGCGATTGGCCCTCGGGGGGGTGCTCATCTCTCAGTGCTCCTCTGCTCCGCGGCGGGCGACCTCCGCCGCGGCTTTCAAATAGGCCTCGGCCCCCGCCGAAGCCACATGGTAGGTGATGACCGTCTGCCCATAGCTGGGCGCCTCGGAGATCCGTACCGAACGCGGAATGGCTGTCTCCAGGGTCTGTTCAGGGAAGTGTTCCCGCACCTCGTCGGCCACCTGGGCAGACAACCGAGTCCGTCCGTCGTACATCGTCAGCAGCACCGTGGACAACAACAGATCGTCGTTGAGTTCGCCCTTCACCAAGTTGATGGTGTTCATCAACTGGGAGACGCCTTCGAGTGCGTAGTACTCGCACTGGATCGGGATCATGATCTCGTCCGCGGCGACCAGTGCATTCAGCGTCAGCAGTCCGAGCGAGGGCGGGCAGTCCAGGATGATGTAGTCAGCGCTGTGAGTCTCCAGGTACTTCCGGATTGCTTTGCGCAATCGCGTTTCACGTGCAACGGCCGATACGAGTTGGATCTCTGCGCCGGCGAGGTTGATCGTCGCCGGAAGTACCTTCAGCGAATCGGCCTCGGGGGAGTCCGCGAGGTGGGCCTCGATCGTCTCCCCTTCGAGAAGAACCTCGTAGGTGCCAGGAATACTTTCGTGGTGTTCGATTCCGAGTGCGGTGGAGGCGTTCCCCTGCGGATCGAGGTCTATCACCACCACGTCCAGCCCGCCCAGGGCGAGACCGGTGGCGATGTTCACCGCGGTCGTGGTTTTGCCCACGCCACCCTTCTGGTTGGCCACGACCATGGTTCGCGTCGCGGCCGGGCGGGGGAGCGAAGTTTCACGTGAAACGGGAGCCTCCAGATCATCGGGCGAGTCTGGTTCGGGTTCTTCGGGGGCGTCGTACGCCGCCCGACGCGCACCGCGGACCCGCTTCTTCAATTCATCTGTCCCTGAGTCGGGGGCGTTCACCGGCGCCGCCGGTTCCGTCGAGCCAGCCTGTTCGACGATCTCTACCGCGACGGAACCCGAGGGCACATCGCCGGAGCCACTCGGCTCAACCCTGTTCTGTGTCTCCGTGGCAGGCTCCTCCGAAGCGTCCACCTGTATCCCCGCGTCTGGCTCAACGGTACGTCCCGACGCGACCACCCAGTTTCCTTCAGGGCCTACCTCGGAGGTCTCTGAGTGGAGTTCCTTCCCGCTTACAAGGTTCACCAATTCAACCTCGTCCACGCCACCGATATCGTCGGACGCCTGACTTTGGGTTTCACGTGAAACGGGTGGGCTGGTCTCGGCAGCTTTCGTCTGAACATTCACCGGGGGTGTTTCACGTGAAACGCGGGGCCAGCCGATGGGTTCAACCGGCTGGTTCGCGACTCCGGGCCAACCCAGAGACGAACGAGACCCCTCAGACACTACGAACACCACCCTTTACTGATTCCGCCGCAACGATACAACCGTCGTCGGCTCTGCGTCCGGATGCACCACCACCTGGCTGACTTCGGAGTGCAGCGCGAGCCGCTGCACAACCTGCGCCGCATCGGCGACCTCCGCCAACGCCGAGGCACCCTTCAACGCAAGGATGGTTCCCCCCTCCGACATCAGCGGCAACGCCCAGTCGACCAATCGGGGGAGGGGTGCCACTGCACGCGCGGTGACCACCGCATAACGACCGTCGTGATCCTCTGCCCTGGCGCGTACCACCGAGACACGCTGCGACAGGCCCAGCTCGTCGACCACCGTGGTCAGGAACTTGGAACGACGCAGCAACGGCTCGAGCAAGGTGACCTGCAGGTCCGGTCGGGCGATGGCCAGCGGTATCCCGGGAAGCCCCGCCCCACTGCCGATGTCGACCACGGTCGAGTCGGTCTCGACGAACTGTTCCAGAGCCAGGGAGTTGATCAGATGTCGTTCCCACAGCCGCGGGATCTCCCGAGGCCCGAGCAGGCCGTGGCTCACCCCACGATCCGCAAGCACCTCGACGTAGGCACGCGCGGTGTCGATCCGATCGCCGAACAGGTCCTGGGCTGCAGGCGGGATCGGGACACTCACGCCGGCGGCAGCACTACGACATGCCGCTTGGGCTCGTCGCCCTCGGACTCACTGCGGAATCCGGCATCCGCGACGGCGTCGTGCACGATTTTGCGTTCGAAGGGATTCATCGCCGACAGAGCCACCGACTCCCCGGAGTCCTTGACCTCGGCCACCGCGTCGGCGGCCAGTTCACGTAGCTCGGTACGACGGCGTTCGCGGTGACCGCCGATATCCAGCATCAACCGACTGCGCCGGCCGGTTTCGGTCATCACGGTCAGGCGAGCGAGCTCCTGCAGAGCCTCGAGAACCTGCGCGTCCTTGCCCACCAGGACTTCGGCGTCGGTCACGATCGATACGTGTGCCCGACCGCCCTCGGTGTAGGTGTCCAGGTCACCGTCAAGGTCAGCGATGTCGAGCAGCTCCTCCAGGTAATCTGCCGCAACATCGCATTCCTCCTCCAGGGGGGAGAGCTTCGCCTCGGCCTCCTCTGTGACCTCAGTCACATCGGCAGCGGGCCGCTCGTCCTCCGGTGCTCCAACCGCCACGTCTGCGGTCTGTTCGCTCTGCGTCATCGTCATCTCCTAGGGAAAGCACACCAGGCGACGGGCCTGGCTGCAGCTGAGGGGTTGGGATCCACGGCCTACTTGCCGTAGGGCCGCTTCGTGTTCGAGGGGTTCTGGTTGCTCTTCTTCGGAGCACCACCGTTCTTCTTCACCCCGGGGTTGTTCCTGTTGCTCCCGCCACCGGAGGAACCGGTACGTCGATTCGACCGCGACTGCCGGTTCGGCTGCTGGCGCTGCACTCGGGGGGCCGCTTCGGCCTCGGCTGCAGCCTTGGCCCGCTCCTCCTCCTCGGCCTTGCGCTTGGCGTAGGTCGGATCCTTCTCCCGGGGATCCCCGCCCTTGGCGATGATCCGTGCCTCCCAGGCCGCGTAGGCCGGGGTGTTCGGGGTCGGGTTGTTCCGGATGATCCAGGCCTGCTGACCCATCGTCCACAGGTTGGTCGTCAACCAGTAGATGAGGACACCGACGGGGAAGTTCACACCGCCCACGGCGAAGATGATCGGGAACAGGTACAGCATCATCTTCTGCTGCTGCGCCATCGGGCCCTCCAGGGCCTCCGGCGGCATGTTCCTTCGGGTCAGCTGCAGCTGGGTGTAGAACATCGTGGCGGTCATCAGCAGGATCAGGATGATCGTCACCAGCTGCACATTGCCGATCGCCAGTGCGCCCGTGGCGTCGGTGATCGGCAAGAAGCGGTCGGCGATTCTCGCACCGAAGATGGTCGACTGCCCGAGTTGCTCAACGAGCTCGGGATTCTGTGCCATCCAGTAGCCCTGCGCCCGACCCGCAGCGGCGCCGTTCAGCACGTTGAACAGGGCGAAGAAGATCGGCATCTGCAGCAGCAGGGGGAGACAGGACGCGAGCGGGTTGACTCCCTCCTCGCGCATCAGCTTCTGCGTCTCGATCGCCATCTTCTCGCGATCGGAGCCGTACTTCTTGCGGATCTCGGCCATCTTCGGCTGCACCTGCTGCATCCGTCGCATGGACTTGATCTGCCGCACGAACAACGGGAACAGCAGGATCCGGATGACCACCGTCAGGCAGATGATCGACAGCGTCCACGCCCAACCGGGGCTGGTCGCGAGCAGTGGTTCCCACATGGCGTGGAACAGCACCAGCAGTCCGGAGACCACCCACTCCAGCGGATACAGGATCACGCCGAAGAAACTGCCGATACTGGCGAAGAATCCATCCATGGGTCAGCAAACTCCCTTGCTCAAACGTTGCGTCGGATCGGGTCCGCCGATGGTCCCTGCGTCGGTGACCTGGGCGGAGGTGGCCTGGGTGGCGGTGGACGCCGTTTCCTGTGCAGCCTGCTCGGCCGCCCACTCCTGCGCTGCCGCAGTGCCGGGTACGGGGTCGTACCCGCCCAGCGACCACGGGTGACAGCGGCCCAGCCGCTTCGCTCCCAGCCAGCTGCCACGGGCGGCGCCGTGCACCTGCACCGCCTCCAGCGTGTAGGCCGAGCAGCTCGGGTGGAATTTGCAGACCTGGCCGTACAACGGGCTGACCAACAGCCGGTAGGCCTTCAGGAACAGGATCAGTAGGTGCTTCATCGCCGGGGTCTTCTCATCTCGCACCCAGCTTGCCCAGACAGGACAACCAGGCACTGCGGAAGTCGTCGGCCAGCTCGGGCGACGTGGCGGCCGGCGGCAGGGCCCGGATGACGAACTGGCAACCTGCACCGGGCAGCGTCGGCAGTTCTTCGGCTGCCAGATGCCGCAACCGGCGCTTCACCCGGTTACGGACGACGGCATTTCCGACGGCCTTGGACACGACAAAACCCACTCGGGTCGAGCCGGTTCCACAACGACCGTGGACGACGAGAGTGGGTCTGCCTGCGCGGACACCCTGCCGGACTGTGGCGCGAAATTCTTCGCTCGACCTCATGCGGGTTGCGGCGGGCAACACGCGCAGGGGAGGCCGTCAGCCGGCCAGCTTGGTGCGGCCCTTGCGACGACGTGCGGCCAGGATCGAACGGCCCGCACGGGTCCGCATACGCAGACGGAAGCCGTGGGTGCGGCTACGCCGACGGTTGCTCGGCTGGAAGGTACGCTTGCTCACAGGTCACTCCTCGGGGATGGCAATGGCCTCGTAACCACCGCGTGGAAAAGATCGCTGACTGCCAGCGACCAGACAACGGTACGCGGCGTGGGTACGCCGGTCAACTTCGGCATGGTCGCCCCTGCGTTGTCCATGCGACACGCCGAGCATCCCAGAAGAAACGGCGACTTCGCTTGCACGCCCTCATACCCGTTGGTAGCTTCGTCATTCCGAGCGATCCGTGGCCATCCGGGGGCTGATTCCCACATACTGTGGATAACTTCTGTGGGTAATCCCTGCACGGTTGTCGTCGGCACAATGCACCCCCGGGGTGGCCGTCACCGGCGCCCAGCAGTCCCAGACGAGCGGAGATCGGAACTTGAGTCAGGCGTCCTCCGGTGGTGACGGCAACACGGGCAACGACGCCCAGCGTCTCGTCGAAGTCTGGCGCAGCATCATCGCCGACGCCCCGAACATGCACCGAGGCTGGCTGCAGCACAGTGTTCCGCTGACCGTTCACGAGTCCACCGCAGTGATCGCGGTACCCAACGACTTCACCCGGGATCGGATCGAGTCGAAGATGCGGGACTCGATCGAGGATGTGCTCTCCCTGGAGTTCGGCCGCCGACTGCGGGTGGCTCTCACCGTGGATCCCAGTCTCACCGACATCGACCTGCTCGACGACCCCGCAGACTCCGAGGTCGACGAGGAACCGGTCATCCCGCCGGCACCGACCGCCCAGCCCCCGAGTCCGTCGTTGGACGGTACGAACACCCGGCTGAACCCGAAGTACTCCTTCGAGAACTTCGTCATCGGCCCCTCCAACCGCTTCGCCCACGCCGCAGCGGTCGCCGTCGCCGAGACTCCTGGCAAGGCCTACAACCCCTTGATGATCTACGGCGATTCGGGGTTGGGGAAGACCCACCTGTTGCATGCCCTGGGCCATTACGTGCGCAACTACTACGACCGTGCACGGGTTCGTTACGTCTCCACCGAAGAGCTCACGAACGACTTCATCAACGCGATCCAGAACAACCGTGCGGCCGAGTTCCGCCGCCGCTATCGCGATGTGGACGTGCTGCTGATCGACGACATCCAGTTCCTGGAGTCGAAGATCCAGACCCAGGAGGAGTTCTTCCACACCTTCAACACCCTGCACAACGCGCAGAAGCAGATCGTGATGACCTCCGACCGGCCGCCGAAGCTGCTCGAAGCGCTCGAACCCCGGCTGCGGAGCCGATTCGAGTGGGGCCTGATCACCGATGTGCAGGCGCCGGACCTGGAGACCCGGATCGCGATCCTGCGGAAGAAGGCCGCCCAGGAGAAGCTGACAGCAGGTCCAGAGGTGCTGGAGTTCATCGCCACCCGGATCCAGACCAACATCCGGGAACTCGAGGGGGCGCTGGTCCGGGTCACCGCCTATGCCTCCCTGCAGCGGGAAAACGTGAACCTGGCGCTGGCCGAGCAGGTGCTGAAGGACCTGATCCCACAGGGCCAGGAGGCCGAGATCACCGCCGGCACGATCATCGCCGAGACCGCCGACTACTTCGGCATCTCGGTCGAGGATCTGACCGGACAGTCGCGTACCCACGCACTGGTCAATGCCCGGCAGATCGCCATGTACCTGTGCCGTGAGCTGACCGATCTGTCCCTGCCGAAGATCGGACAGCAGTTCGGCGGCCGGGATCACACCACGGTGATGCATTCGGAGCGCAAGATCCGTACCCAGATGCATGAGCGACGCAGCCTGTTCAATCAGGTCAGTGAGCTGACCAACCGGATCAAGAACCAGCAGTCCCGGGCCTGAGCCCGCAGCCGGCTCGATCCGTCCTGAGCGAGTTCTCTCACCGATCTGGGCCCCCGCCAACTCGCGCCTCCGCCAACCTACGGCCTCCTACGGCCCTGCGGACCCACGCATTCCCCCAGCCAGGCCTCCCGATGCGACCACGGCGGCGGTTCCCCGGAGGCCACGACGTACTGGGGCCCGAGCCACCATCGCCGGTGACCGAACCACGCCAACGCCACCCGATTCAGGGTGCTCTCATCATCGGCTGAGACACCGCCATGCACCCCGTCTGGCGTTGTGCACAGTTGTCCACACATCTGTGGACAACTGGGGAAACTCACCGCCACCCTGTGGGGCGCCGATCACCCCTCCACCGCCCGTCCGCAACTACTCCCCGTGTAATTCTCGGTTCTGCACACCTCGCTCAACAACGCGAAAGTCGCTCCGACCAGCGCAAACGCTGGTTGTGCACAGGATTCACAAGCCCTACGACTACTACGGACGGATACACATCCAGAACAGATTGAAGTAACCACCCGCGCTGACTGTGGGTAACCCCCGTCACCACGACGCGAACCTCCCGACCAGGTCACCAACGGCACACCTCGAGTCATCACGGCCGACCACAGATATGAAGTCGTGATCATTGAAACTGAGAATTCTTGAGGGTTCTGTGGTCTCATGGGTATGTCGGAACCGAGCAGTCGGCAGACGACCCTTTCAAACCCCGGGGCGTGGCGGAGTGGAGTGGCCCGCCACGTCTCGGGTATCAACACCGGCGCGCTGATCAGCAGCCCAGTGACAACCTCCTTGCAGCCAGTCTGACCGCGACCTCCGACACCGATCGAACTACGAACCGGACTGCCCGCGCGTGTGCACCGGAACCGGCTGACTGACTATGATCACAAGCGCTGTTCCTACCTCGTCCACCCCAGGGCAGCGTTCCGGCGACAGCCGCTGGTCCCGACACATCAGGAGGTGGCGGTGAAGGTCAGAGTCGAGCGTGACGTGTTGGCAGAGGCAGTTGCCTGGGCTGCCCGCAACATCCCCAACCGCCCGAGTGCGCCGATTCTCGCCGGTCTGCTGGTCCGTGCCGATGATTCCGGCTTGGTCCTGTCCGGATACGACAGCGACACCTCGGTGCGGATCGCGGTGGCGGCCGAGGTCTCCGACGAGGGGGAATCCCTGGTCTCCGGCCGGCTGCTCGCCGACATCGCCCGATCGCTGCCGAACAAGCCGGTCGACATCACCGCCGATGATTCCCAGCTGGAACTGGTCTGTGGCTCATCGCGGTTCACCCTGCAGACACTGCCGGTGATCGAGTACCCGGCTCTGCCGTCACTGCCGCAGACCGTCGGCACCGCCGGAGCCGACACCTTCGCCCGCGCGGTGAGCCAGGTGGTCGTCGCCGCCGGGCGAGACGAACTGCTGCCGGTGTTCACCGCGGTACGGATGGAGATCGACGGCGACACCGTCTCTTTGCTGGCCACCGACCGTTACCGGATGGCGCTCAAGGAGTTCACCTGGCATCCGGCCTCCACCCAGGCCAGCGGCGCCGCACTCGTACCTGCCCGCGTGCTCTCCGAGACCGCGAAGTCGATGACCTCGGGTGACGAGGTGGCACTGAGCCTGTCCTCGGGCTCCACAGGGGACGGACTGATCGGCTTCGAGGCCGACCTCGGATCCCACGGGGTACGCCAGACCACCACCCGCTTGCTCGACGGTGAGTTCCCGAAGGTCCGGCACCTGATGAAGATCGAGCCGGCACTGACCGTTCGGGCAGCCGTGGCCGACCTGATCGCCGCCGCCCGCCGTGTCGCACTGGTCGCCGAACGCAACACCCCGTTGCGGATGTTGATCTCGGAGGAACAGCTCACCCTGGAGGCCGCCACCGGTGACCAGGCCCGAGCCTCCGAGGCGATCGAAGCCGTGATCGATCTGCGTGGTGCCGACGAGCCGGCACTGACCGCGGCCGGCTTCAACCCCAGCTACCTGCTCGATGCCCTCGGCGCCCTCGACGTCCCCTACGTCAACTTCTCCTTCACCGCACCGGGCAAGCCCTGTCTGCTGACCGGCCTGGAGGATCTGACCGGAACCCCGCAGGACGATTACCGCCATGTGATCATGTTGATGAGGTTGCCGAACTGATCATCGGCAGCCGCCCCACGTGACGGCAACCACCTCCGGACGCAATGTCGAGTCCGAGCACCGAATGGACACCCGACCGAACGAAGGAATGTTGATCATGAAGCTAGGACTCGTCGGACTGGGCAAGATGGGCGGCAACATGCGGCAGCGGATCCGCGACGCCGGCATCGATGTCGTCGGCTACGACCGCAACGCCGAGATCAGCGATTCCGACAGCCTGGCCGACATGGTCGCCCAGCTCGGCGAAGGACCGCGGGTGGTCTGGCTGATGCTGCCGGTGCAGTTCGTGAAGCAGACCCTGGACGAGCTGAAGGACCTGCTGGGCGAGGGCGACATCGTCGTCGACGGCGGCAACTCCAAGTGGATCAACGACAAGAACAACGCAGCTTATCTGTCCGATGCCGGGATCGGTTACCTCGACGTCGGCGTCTCCGGCGGTGTCTGGGGACGACAGAACGGGTACGCACTGATGGTCGGCGGCTCCGATCCCGATGTGGCCACGGTGATGCCGGTGTTCGAGGCATTGAAGCCCGAGGGTGACTATGGGTTCGTCCACGCCGGAGGGGTCGGCGCCGGCCACTTCGCGAAGATGGTCCACAACGGGATCGAGTACGGCATGATGCAGTCCCTGGCCGAGGGCTGGGAACTGTTGATGGCAGCCGACGAGGTCACCGACGTACCGGCGGTCTTCGCCTCCTGGCAGGAGGGATCGGTGGTCAAGTCCTGGCTGCTGGATCTGTGCGTGCTGGCGATGAAGGACGATCCGAAGCTGGACAAGATCCGCGGTTTCGCCGAGGACTCCGGTGAGGGCCGCTGGACCGTGGAGGCCGGTGTCGACCTGGCGGTGCCCACCCCGGCGATCACGGCTGCCCTGTACGCCCGCTTCTCCTCCCGGCAGGAGGATCCGCCGGCGATGAAGCTGGTCTCGGCGATGCGGAACCAGTTCGGCGGCCACGCCGTGGTGGAGGACAAGCCGGCCGTGGTCGACGAGTCCGATGTCGACGAGTCCACCGCCCAGAGTTCGGATGCGAGCTGACCTGCCCTGTTCGTCGATCATCTGACCCTGGCCGATTTCCGGTCCTATCCGAGCGCTGACTTCGCGCTGGAACCGGGGGCGACGACCTTCGTCGGCGCGAACGGGCAGGGAAAGACGAATCTCGTCGAGGCCATCGACTACCTGGCCAGCCTGGGTTCCCACCGGGTCTCCTCCGACATCCCCCTGGTACGTCACACCGCGGAGAAGGCACTGGTCAGGGCACGGGTACGCGCCGGCCTGGACGATGACCGGGCGGTGCTGCTGGAGGTGGAGATCAACCCGGGCCGAGCCAATCGGGCCCGGCTGAACCGTTCCCCGGTCCAGCGGCCGCGAGAACTGCTCGGCATCTTGCGGACGGTGGTCTTCTCACCCGAGGATCTGGCGATCGTGAAGGGAGACCCGGGGGAGCGGCGACGTTTCATCGACCAGTTGCTGATCACCCGGTGGCCGCGGATGGCGGCAGTGAAGGCCGATTACGACAAGGTGCTGAAACAACGCTCGGCCCTGCTGAAGTCGCTGGCCGGCAGGTCGCGATCGGCTCAGGGCGATGCCGAGCACACCTTGGCGGTGTGGAGCGACCAGCTGGCTCGCTTCGGGGCCGAGTTGTTGCAGGCCCGGTTGCGTACGCTGGCCGAACTCGCACCGTACGCCGCCGAGGCCTATGCCGCGATCGCACCGCGGAACAACCTGGCCAAGATCACCTACGCGCCGGCGATGCCACTGCCGGCCGGCGATGACCGCGACGAGCTGGCCGCGGCCCTGATCGAGCAGATGGAACAACGGCGGGAGGAGGAGCTGCGGCGTGGTCTCACCCTGGTCGGACCGCATCGCGATGAGATCACCTTGGAGCTGGGAGATCTGCCGGCCCGCGGGTACGCCTCCCACGGTGAGTCCTGGTCGTTCGCCCTCAGCCTGCGATTGGGTGGGTTCGATCTGCTGCGTGCCGACGGTCTGCAGCCGGTGCTGATCCTCGACGACGTCTTCGCCGAACTCGACGCCACCCGGCGCGAACGGCTCGCCGGACATGTGGCCGAGGCCGAGCAGGTGCTGATCACCGCCGCCGTCGCCGGCGACGTTCCCGGACAGCTGGCCGGGGCCCGCTTCATCGTGGAGGATGGGAACATCACCTCCGAGGAGCAGCCGTGAGCCGACCCGACGGACAGCGTCCCGACGACGACCCGGCTCCGTCAACGCCCGCGGCCGATGGGGGTTCACCGGCCAACGGGGGTTCACCACCCGAATCGGTCGACCCGACCACCACCCCCGGAGAGCTGCCGCCGGGCCTCGATCGCCAGGCCTACGATTCGACCGGGCTCGATCTGGCACGGCAGATCGCCGGCGCGGTGAACGGCCGGACGGTACGCCGCCGACCTCGCCGCAGGTCCCGGCCGATCGGACCGGAGGTCTCCGGTGCCGCCCCCGATGATCGGGATCCGCAACTGCTGGGTGCCGGCCTTGCCCGGCTGTTCGAGTCCCGCGGCTGGAGCATGCGGGTCAACCTGCAGACCCTGTTGGCCCGCTGGCCGGCGATCGTCGGTGAGGTGAATGCCGAGCACAGCCGACCGGAGGGATTCGACGACGGCGTACTCACCGTCCGTACCGATGCGACGGTCTGGGCCAGCTCCTTGCGCACCATCGCACCCCAGGTGGTCGCCCGGTTGAACAGCGACCTCGGCGAGGGGGCGGTGACCAGGATCGTCGTCCGCGGTCCGGATGCGCCGAGCTGGAAACATGGCCGGTACTCCGTGCGCGGCCGCGGAGTCCGAGACACCTACGGCTGAGCGCTGCGGCCACCCGAGGCTGGTGTCCGGGACGCCTGTGAGGGTGGAGGCAAGCGACCCCGCCGGCGGTTTACACTCCCCTCAATGCGTACGCTGCGGTCCTTCTGGCACCAGCTCTACGACCTGGCAGTCACCACGGTCGTGGTCTGGTGGAGGCTGCTGCCCACCCTGCTGCTGATCCAGATCCTGAGCTGGACCTCCTTCGCGATCAGCCAGCACATCGGGGCCCTGGTCTCGGCCGTGTCCATCTGGCTGGCGATCGCCTTGTTGGCGATGGGATTCGTGGCGATCCTGATCGGGTACGTGATCTCGCTGCGGATGGTCGGTGCCGAGCTGCGGATCGACGACCTCGCTCCGGATTCCGACGAGAACGGGCGCCGGTCGGTGATCGACCTGCTGGCTGCCACCTTGTTGCCGTTCCTCGGTATCTACGGCGTCTTCCAGTACGTGCAGAACGAGGCGGGGCAGATGTTCCTGCTGGCCGACATCATGTACGGCGGGGTCTTCAGCGATGTCGATCTGCTCGGCCCGATCGACCCGACCCGCGGGCCTGCAGCCTTCGCCACGGTGCTCGGGGTCCTGGTCGGCATCTACATCGTCCGCCGCGGCCTCGACCTGGTCCATGAACGGACCGGGCGGCCGGTGCTGGGATTGATCACCGCCTTCCTCGAGGCGACCTTCCTGTTGGTGATCATCTTCGGCGGACAACGGTTGATCAGCCGGGCCCGTTTCTGGTGGGAGGACCGGGAGTTCCACACCTGGATCGAGTTGGGCATCCAGGGTCTGGCGCGCTCACTCGAGCCCCTCCGGATCGATCTTCCCGAGATCCTGCAGACCCTCGGCAGTTGGCTGTCGATCCTGTGGGGACTGTTCCTCGGCGGTACGGTCGAGCCGCTGCTCTGGTTGGCGGTCGCGGCGCTGGTCTTCGGTACCCATGTGCTGTCGTTGGCCGAGCTGTGGCGCAAGGGTCAACCGCTCAGTGCGCAGGTCGTACCACCCGGCCTGCGGAAACGGATCCATCGACCGGACCGGACCGATCGGGGAATCGGTCGCCGGATCTGGCTGGAGATCCAGGAGGCTGCTTTCGGTGACATCGACGACCGCTATCTGCCGACCCTGCAGTCGATCCGGTTGGTGATCAAACCGGGACTGACCTTCCTGGCCGCTTATCTGGTCCTCTACGCGGTGGTGCAGCTGCTCAGTCAGGCGGTCTACGAGCTGGTCATCCGGGTCACCGGCGGAGAGAGTTACAGCTGGTGGATGGCGGTCCTGCCGATCGTCCGTTTCGCCACCGCACTCGTCTACCAACCGATGTTCATCGTCTTGTTGGCCGTCACCTTCCACCGCTGCCTGCTGACCCTGCGGGGCAAGGCCAACCGGGCCCCGGCAGTGATCAGGATCCCGTCGGCGCAACGGGCGGTGGCCGATGCCGGGTGACGGACACCTGAGTGTCAGCCGATTCGGCGGCGAACGTATCCGCCCGCAGACCGAGCGGAGTCCTCTGCGGTCCCGGCTGGCGGCCTGGCCGTCGTTGCTGATGATCATCGTCGCAGCGGTCTTCGGCGGCTGGCTGGTCGACCTGAACGACCGGTACGAAGGCGAGGTCCGCTTCGTCGACCACACCTACCCGGCGGGGGAGACCGTTCCCCTGGAGGATCTGCAGATCCGGCAGATCGATCTTGCCGCGGCCGAGAACGTGGACGGCCTGTCCAGTCCGGGAGCGCTGGTGGTGATCCTGCGTTTCCGGGTGGAGAACCATGGGACGGGCCCGGAGGGCATCTCCCACATCAACCTGGTCGATCCTGCCGGCTACACCTTCGTCAGCGAGAACTCCGCACCGCAGGTGGCCGCCGGTTTCGCCACCACTTTCGATCTTGCGTTCCTGGTCGATCCCGATCACCTGCAGGGACTGCAGGTGCAGCTGGACAACAGCGGCATCTACACCTTCGCCGATGAACGCACCGAGATCGATCTCGGCATCGACGAGGTACGCGCGGCGCAGCTGCGCGAGTCCGCCCGGGGCCTTGTCGTGGAGTCCCGGGCCGATGAGGTGGAGGGGTTGTGAGCACGCCGTACCCCGTCACCGGCGCCGCCCCGCGACGGGCTCGGTACGCACCGGTCGACCGGCCGCGGCTGCGGAGCTGGTTGTGGGTGCTGATCGCCGGCAGTCTGACCATCGCGCTGCTGGCCGGATGGGCCTTCTACGTCCGTGCCTTCACCGTCGACCGGCATCGGCAGCTGCCGCCCGGTGAACCCATCGTCGACGGTGACTTCAGTATCCGCGTGCTCGGCTTCAGCCGGACCGCCAGCCTCGGTGGCAGCGAGTACAGCGACCCCGAGGTCGCACCGCCGGGATCGGAGTACGTGGTGGTGCAGGCCGAGGCGACCGCTGTCACGGCCGCGGAGTCCTACTGCGCACCGCAACTTCTCGGAGCGAACGGTCAACGCTGGGAGAGGGCCAGCGTCTACGGGCTGGACACCGTCGACAACTGCGAGAACGCCGCCGCCGCACCCGGCCGACCGATGCCGCAGACCTTCCTCTATCTGGTGCCGACCTCACAGATCGACCGGCTGTACGGCCTGACCTCGGAACACTACGACGGCTCCTACGACAAGGTCGGCACTCCGGCGCCGTGATTCCCGGGCGTGGCTGTAGGCGGGGCCGGGCTCAGTCCGCGGTCGCGATCACCGTCACCGGCAGGTAGTAGTAGGCGCCGCCACGACCCGAGGGCGCCCAGTACTTCGTACCCACCTGCAGGAACGAGTGGTCGTCATAGGACAGATCGGCGATCGCCAGCCGCAGGTATCCCGACGGCCGGTACTCGGCCGGCAGTTCGAACTCGACCCGGTACTCCTGGCTTTCCAGACCGGGGGTGAACAATCGCGGTGTCGCCCCGGAGTCGCTCACCGGACCGACCTCCTGCACGAAACCCTCGACGGTCAACCCGCTCGGTCCGTCCTGGACCGCCATGGCGGTGGACAGATAGGGCGCCATCGGTTCGGTGACCCCGTCCAGCAATCGGCCGTGCCCGATGGCCGTCGCGGTCCACCCCACCTCACCGAAGGACAACTCGCGTTCGACCGTCACCTTGTCGAACGACATCTCGTACGGTCCGGTACGGATCACCGCGCCCGGAGCCACGGGCTGGTAGACCGACTCGCGTTCGGTGAAACCCCCGAGGGCGATGGTGACGGCGAGGAGCAGCACCAGGGCGAGCGCGACCGGCAACAGGACCAGCCATCGCCGGCGGCGCCGGCGACGGGGACTGGCCCAGGCCGGGTCGAGCGGGGAGGGATCACGCCAGACGGCCGGGGTCTCGATCACCGCCGTGGCCGTGACACTGACCGGACCGGGCTCGGGCCGCTCCGCGCCAGGGTCGGGGGCTGGGTCGGGAGCCGCGTCGGGAACTGGGTCGGCCGGGCGACCGGGTTCCGGCTCGGCGACCCGACGGGGCACGGCAGGGCCACTGCCGCGCCCGGATCCACCTTGCTCCACGCCGGGGAGTCTAGACCGCCGAGGGCCGTTGGTGGCTTTCCATGATCATTCCTCAGTCGGCCCGAGTCGGAGGTCGGGGGCGAAGCGCACCTGCTCGGTGGTCAGTACCTCGAGCTCCAGCAGGGTCAGCTCGTTGGTCCCGGCGCAGGTGACCGGTGCCGGGACGAAGAGGGTGGTCTGCGGTCCCTTGCGCCAATAGCGGCCCAGCGGGAATCCGTTCCACCAGGCCAGACCCTTGCCGAGACCGTCGGTGAGCAGGGCCAGATCGGTCGGCCGGTCCAAGGGGATCTCCGCCCGGTGGATCCAGGCACCCGGCCCGCCGGCGGCTCCGTCGGGTGTGGCCTCGACGATCCGTTCCAGGGGCACTTCCCCCACCTGCCAGTCGGTGAGCTCGCGTACCTCAGGTCCGCGATGCAACTGGGCAGGGCCGATCAACCCCTTCGGTTCGCCCAGCCGCGGGCCGTAGTTCAGCCGGCCGCAGTCCTCGACCAGGATGTCCAGCACCCCGCGGGAGCGGGGTAGCCACAGGGCGCTCTCGTGATCCTCCCGGGCCAGGGTGCCGACCGGTATTCCGTCCAGTCTCAGCCAGGCGCGGTCGCGTACCTCGCTCAGCCGCAGTACGGCCGGCCGGTCATCGCCGTCGAGGGTGATCCGGTAACGCAGCAGTCCGCGGTGGATCCCCAGGGCGTCCCTGGTCGGCAGCTCGTCGACCGCGGTGAACGGTACTTCCGCCAGTGCGGAGTCCAGGCTGCGGACCGGGGACAGAGGCACGGGCTCGGGGGTGCGGAACGGCTGTCGGGGCGCAGCCGGATCGGTGGGCAACCCGTGGGGCAGTGGTGGCAGTGCGGCGTGGCGGCCGATGACCTCCCGGAACCGCCAGAACTTCTCGGTCGGCCGCCCGGCCTCGTCCAGCGGCGCGTCGTAGTCGTAGGAGGTGACCGTCGGTTGGTAGGTGCCCTTGTCGTTCGCACCACTGGTCAGCCCGAAGTTCGTACCACCGTGCAACATGTAGATGTTCACCGAGGCGCCAGCGCTCAACAGGTCATCCAACTCGGCCGCACTCTGCGCGGCATCGGTGGTGTGATGGTGCGCCCCCCAGTGGTCGAACCAGCCGCACCAGAACTCCGAACACATCAGCGGGCCGGTCGGCTGGGCCTGGCGCAGGGTACGCAGCCGTTCGGTGGCCCGGGATCCGAAGGACCCGGTGGTGAGCAGTTCGGGCAGGGTGCCGTCGCGCAACATCTGCGGCGTGGGCTGGTCCACGGTGGTCAGGGGTACGGTGATCCCGGCGCGCCGGAAGCGGTCGGTGAGGGCCTGCAGGTAGGTGGGGTCGTCGCCATAGGCACCGAACTCGTTCTCCACCTGCAGCAGGATCACCGGGCCGCCGCGGTCGATCTGCCGATCGACCATCCGATCGAGCACCGCATGCAGATAGGGGTCGAAGGAGGCCAGAAACCGGGGGTCACTGGACCGGAGCCGGATCGTGGTGTCGTCGAACAGCCAGGCGGGCAGGCCGCCGCCGTCCAGTTCGGCACAGATGTAGGGACCAGGACGGACGATCGCGTGCAGGTCCTCGGCGGCGATCAGGTCGAGGAAGCGCTCGAGATCGAGCCCGCCGGTGAAGTCGAGCCGGCCGGGGCGGAGTTCGTGCAGGTTCCACGGGACGTAGGTCTCGATGGTGTTCAGACCCATCGCCTTGCCCAGGTGGATCCGGTCGCGCCACTGGTCGGGATGGATCCGGAAGTAGTGCAGGGCGCCGGAGAGGATCCGGAACTCGTTCCCGTCGAGCAGGAAGTCGGTCTCACCGATCGTGAACGTGTGCTGGGGCATGCCCTTCGTGACCTTCTCTTCGTCTGCTCGTTCTTCGTCTGCTCGGCGGATTCGGTTGGACCGCGTGCGGACAGCGAAATGTTAACGTCAACACACGTAAGCCATCGCAATCAGGATTGGGTGGCGGTCGGCGCGCGGGCGGTCTCCTGCCCGAGCTCGAAGACGACCCGGTCACTCCCGGCCCGCGGAATCTGCAGACCTCGCTGGTGGTCCGAGGGTCCTCGGGTCCGTACCCGACTCGCCGATGGTGCGCACCGGACCGGTGGTGCCGGGGGACGGTGAGCTGGGTCGATTTGGTCGGGTCGGTCAGCCCGGTGTGGCCACCCGCTCGGTTGAGTCGAACCGGACGGGCGGGGTCGGGCTGGTTGTGCTGGTTGGGTCGGGCTGGTTGGGTCAGGTTGGGCTGGTTGGGTCGGTCGGACTGGTCGGACTGGTCGGGCTGGTTGGGTCAGGTTGGGCTGGTTGGGCTGGTTGGTGCGGCACGCTCGGCACGGACTCGAGCGGAGCCGTGCACCCGGGGTCGTCCGCGGGGGTCGAGGCAGGCACAGGCGTGCTCAGGGTCGCGCAGATCGAAACCCGTCGACTTCGGGGCCAGGGAATCCCGGTGGAGCTGCGGTGATCGGGTAAACTCGGAGCGTTGTCCGGGTCCGGCCACTGTGCCGGTGAGGGACGATGCAGACGCGATGCCTTCGACGACCGGCCGGGGGCGAGCAGTCGATGATGCTGAGGCAAGAGGAGACAACTACGTGAGCGCCGACCCGGAGCCCGAGTTCGACGAGACCAACGAGCAGCCGGTCGAGCAACCGGACACCGAGGAGTTCATCGTCCCGCTGGAGGCCACGGCCGGCAGCAGCCGGGTCGAGGGCGCCTACGACTCCTCCTCGATCTCGGTCCTCGAAGGGCTGGAAGCCGTCCGGATGCGTCCGGGCATGTACATCGGCTCCACCGGCGAGCGGGGTCTGCACCACCTGGTGCAGGAGGTCGTGGACAACTCCGTCGACGAGGCGATGGCCGGGTACGGCGAGGAGATCGAGGTGACGATCCTTCCCGACAACGGCATCCGGGTGGTTGATCATGCCCGCGGCATCCCGGTCGACACCCATCCGGTCGAGGGCATCTCCACCGCCACGGTGGTGCTGACCAAGCTGCACGCCGGTGGCAAGTTCGGCGACGGCGGTTACAAGGTCTCCGGCGGTCTGCACGGTGTGGGCATCTCGGTCGTGAACGCGCTCAGTGAGCGGCTCGACCTGGAGATCCACCGTGACGGGTACGCCTGGCGGCAGACCTTCCACCTGGGCGATCCGGTGGCCGAGTTGCGCCGGGAGGAGGAGAGCGACCGTACCGGTACGACCACCACCTTCTGGGCCAGCCCGGACATCTTCGAGACGACCGAGTACAGCTACGAGACGCTGGCCGGTCGGTTCCGGGAGATGGCCTTCCTGAACAAGGGCCTGCGGATCACCATCACCGATGAGCGGGCGGGACATGTCAACGAGGAGGGGGAGCCGCTGAGTGACTCCTTCCACTTCGAGGACGGTCTGGTCGACTACGTGAAGTTCCTGTCCAAGGCCGACACCCCGATCACCCCGGTGATCGACATGGAGGCTGCGGACTCGGCATCGGGTCTGAGTGCGGAGATCGCGCTGCAGTGGAATGCCTCCTACAGCGCGCGGGTGCACACCTTCGCCAACACCATCAACACCCATGAGGGCGGTACCCATGAGGAGGGATTCCGTTCCGCGCTGACCAATACGGTCAACAAGTGGGGACAGGCCTGGGGGATGGTGAAGAAGGCCGAGGACCGGATCTCCGGTGACGACATCCGCGAGGGCCTGACCGCGATCATCTCGGTGAAGCTGACCAATCCGCAGTTCGAGGGACAGACCAAGACCAAGCTCGGCAACACCGAGGCACGGTCGTTCGTGCAGCGGGTTCTGAACGAACGGCTCAGCGACTGGATGGAACAGAACCCGAACGACGGCAAGAACATCGTCCGCAAGGGTCAGGCCGCGGCTGCGGCCCGGATCGCTGCCCGGAAGGCGCGGGAGATGGCCCGCAACCGCAAGGGCTTCCTCTCCGGTGCCGGTCTGCCGGGCAAGTTGAAGGACTGCCAGTCGACCGATCCGACCGAATGCGAGCTGTTCATCGTCGAGGGTGACTCCGCCGGCGGTTCGGCCTCCTCGGGCCGTGACCCGCGTACCCAGGCGATCCTGCCGTTGCGCGGAAAGATCTTGAACGTGGAGAAGGCCCGGTTGGACAAGATCCTTGCAAACAAGGAGGTCCAGGCGATCATCAATGCGCTCGGTACCGGTGTCGGTGAGGACTTCGACATCGAGAAGCTGCGCTATCACAAGATCGTTCTGATGGCTGATGCCGATGTCGACGGTTCGCATATCCGTACACTGCTGTTGACCTTGCTCTTCCGCTTCCTGCGGCCTTTGATCGAGCACGGTTACGTCTACGCCGCACAGCCGCCGCTGTTCCGTCTGCGCTGGACCAACCATCCGCACGAGCTCGCCTACAACGACGAGGAGCGCGACCGGCTGCGCGACGAGGGTCTCGCCCAGGGCTGGAAGCTGCCCAATGTGAACCCGATCCAGCGGTACAAGGGTCTGGGGGAGATGGACGCCGACGACCTGTGGGACACCACCATGGATCCGGACAAGCGTTCGCTGTTGCAGGTGACCCTGGCCGATGCCGCCCGGTCCGATGAGATCTTCTCCATCCTGATGGGCGAGGAAGTCGAACCCCGGCGGTTGTTCATCCAGCGCAACGCCAAGGACGTCCGCTTCCTCGACGTGTGATCGGAGTGGTCGTCGTGTGATCGGAGCGTTCGTCGTGTGACCGGAGCGGTCGTCAGGCAGATTGCCGGAACGAGACGCCCGGGCTGCGCTCGCCGACCGTCGCGGGTGGGGGCGGAACTGCGGCTCCTTCGGCGCGCGTAGAACAGCGGCTCCTTCGGCGCGCGCCGAGCTGCGGCTCCTTTGGCCGGTGATGACTTCCCGCCACTGCAGGGCCGTTCGACGAGCGGGCGCTTCCGGCAGTAGGCGGCCTGTCCTGTGCCGCCACGCCGGATCACTCGCCACCTGGCAAATTCTTGCGGCCGGAACAAGACAAACGTCACAGTCGATTCCTATTTCGGTGTGACACGCCGGTGAAAACCGGTCGCGGTGGCGATCGAGTGTGACGTTCGTTTGGTTGCGGGCGGGTGGTCACGGGTGCGCCGGCCGCAACTGGGACCACGTGTGCGCAAACCTCTGCTGCGCGCAGCGCAGTCCGGCACCCGCCGAGCAAGGACTGCTGACGTGGCGCAGGATCGACGATTCACCGGTCGGACGGGCGAATTCGCGAGCCTGGCGCCACGTGGGCGGTGCTGTGCCGACCTGACGACCCGCCACTACCGACTCAGGGTGCACCCGAAGCAGCCGGGGTGAGGCAACCAAGGCGGATTGCTGCCCCAGCTGCTCAGTTGGGGTCGATGCAACCGCGTCGATGCAGCCGGATCGCTCCGGGCCAGACTGAACCGGCCGACTCGCGCAACTGGATCGCTCCAACCAGGCCGAACCCGCCGAATCGCTCAGCCAGACCGAGCCAGCCGGCGCCCGCAGCCGGATCGATGCAGGAGTTCGCGATGACGCGACGACCACGAAGTCGTGGGTGCACCGAAGACAGTCGCTGGACACAACAAAACAAACGTCACACTCGATCGGCGATTCAGGGCAACACGCCGGTGAAATCGGCCCGCGCGTCGATCGAGTGTGACGTTTGTCCTGCTGCTTCCCAGCTTCCGCGGATCTGGGGCAGGAATATCTCGCCTGCGAGCGTCGCTCTCCCAGGCGTGGGCCGATCATCCGGTCGGCCACCGGGAAATGACGGGAGCAGCAGATGCGCGCCACCAGTTACGACGCTTTCAGCACCGACAACAGCACACTGACGACCGGGGAGCTGCCGGATCCGACTGTCGGTCCGGGCAATGTCCTGGTCGAGGTGAAGGCGGCCGGGGTCAACCCGGTGGACTGGAAGATCATGACCGGCGACCTCACCGGTCTCCTCGATGCGGTCTTCCCGGTGGTACCGGGTTGGGATGTCGCCGGAGTCGTGCGCGCGGTCGGACCCGACACCCCCGAGTTCTCCGAAGGTGACGAGGTCTACGCCTACGCCCGCAAGGAGGTCGTCCGCGGTGGCACCTTCGCCGAACTCGTCGCCGTACCCGCCGAGTCACTGGCACTGAAGCCGAAGAGCCTCGACTTCACCGAGGCCGGCGCCGTACCCCTGGCAGGACTCACCGCACTGAAGGCGTTGCAGCGGACCGACATCAGCCCCGACGGGAGCGGCCGCACGGTGCTGATCCATGGCGGCTCCGGTGGGGTCGGCAGCTTCGGTGTGCAGATCGCCGTTGCCGCCGGCGCGCGGGTGATCGCGACCGCCTCGGAGCCCAACCACGAGTACCTGCGCGAACTGGGTGCCGAACCCGTCACCTACGGCGACGGCCTGGCTGATCGGGTACGCGAGCTGGCGCCGGGTGGTGTGGATGCGGTCACCGACTTCGTGGGTGGCGTGGTCGACACGACCCTGGCCGTCCTCGCCCCCGGCGGCAAGCATGTCTCGATCGCCGATCCGACGGTCGTCGAACACGGTGGCGAGTGGCTCTGGGTACGGCCGAACGCCGCCGGCCTGACCGAGCTCGCCGAACTTGCCGACGCCGGCAGGTTGACGGTGGAGATCGCCGGGACCTATCCGCTGGACCAGGTCGGGGCTGCCTTCGATGCCAGCCGCTCGAGCCGCACCCGCGGAAAGCTGGTGATCATCCCCTGATGCTCAGGCCAAGGTGGTCCGGATCGATCCGATCCCCTCGATGGCGGTGGTGATCACCTGGCCGGGCTTCAAGTACCTGCGGGGTTGTCGTACCGCCCCGACCCCGGCAGGAGTACCGGTGAAGATCACATCCCCCGGAAGCAGTGTGACCACCGAGGACAACCGGGAAACCAACTGCGCGACCGGGAAGATCATGTCCGAGCTGCGGCCGTCCTGCATCACCTCACCGTCGATCTCGCATCGCACTCCAAGATCATCGGCATCAGCCAGCTCGTCGGCGGTGACCAGCCATGGACCGACGGGGGCGAATCCCGGAAAGCTCTTGCCCAGACTGAATTGCGGCGGTGAGTCGCGAAACTGCACCCGCCGATCGCTCAGATCCTGTCCGATGGTGAGTCCGGCGATCGCCTGCCAGGCGTAATCGGGATCGATCCGGTGCCCGCCGGTGCCGATCACCACGCACAGCTCGGCTTCGAAGTCACAGCGATCACTGGACAGCTCGACGGTCGCCTCCGGCCCGGTGATCGCGGACGGGAACTTGGTGAACACCATCGGTTCGGCAGGGATGTCGAGTTCGGCCTCCTCGGCGTGGTCGCGGTAGTTCAACCCGATCCCGAAGACCTGCGGTGGCCTCGGCGACGGGGCGCCCAGTTCGGAAGCGACGATCGGTACGCCAGACAGGCCGTCCAGGTCGGCCAGGTCACCGACCCAGTCGGAGAACTCCGGCCAGCGGGCGAAGACCGCCTCGGGTTCGGGTCCGAATCGGCCGGCGCTCGCCTCGGCCACGTCGACCGCCCGGTCGGCGATGATCAGCACCGCCCGCCCGGCCAGGTTTGCCATCCGCATATCGCTCCTCCGCCCCTCGTGCTGCTCGCGTACCTCAGAACCATGCCATCGGCCGGTGGAAAACCCTCACCCCAGGGGGCTCATTGCGCCGGTTTCGGGGAGGTCCGCGATAGAATGGGCAGGATCTGCGATCCAGCGTCGCACGCCACCGAAATGAGGATTCCCACGCATGACGGACACCCCGATGGGACCGGACGATCAGAACGACGTCACATCCGCTGAGGCCGGTGACGAGATCGCCACCGGGAATCTGACCCAGCGGATCAGTCAGATCGATCTGCGGGACGAGGTGCAGAAGTCGTACCTCGATTACGCGATGAGCGTGATCGTGTCCCGGGCGCTGCCGGACGTGAAGGACGGTCTGAAGCCGGTCCACCGCCGGGTGCTCTACGCGATGTACGACGGCGGGTTCCGGCCCGACCGCGGCTGGAACAAGTGTTCCCGGATCGTCGGTGACGTGATGGGCCGCTTCCACCCCCACGGTGACTCCGCCATCTACGACGCGTTGGTACGGCTGGCCCAGCCGTGGGTGATGCGGGCGCCGCTGATCTCCTCCCAGGGCAACTTCGGCTCGCCGGGCAACGACAAGGCCGCGGCCATGCGGTACACCGAGTGCAAGATGGCGCCGCTGGCGATGGAGATGGTCCGCGACATCGACGAGGACACCGTCGACTTCGTACCCAACTACGACAACCGGGAGACCGAACCATCGGTGCTGCCGGCCCGTTACCCGAACTTGCTGGTCAACGGCGCCACCGGCATCGCGGTCGGTATGGCGACCAACATCCCGACGCACAATCTGCTGGAGGTCGCCGACGCGGTCCAGTGGTCGCTGGCCAACCCGACCGTCGCTCCGGAGGAGTTGCTGGAGGCCTCGATCGAGCGGGTGAAGGGCCCCGACTTCCCCTCCGGTGCGCTGATCGTCGGCCGTTCCGGGATCGAACAGGCCTACCGCACCGGTCGCGGCTCGGTGACCATGCGGGCGGTGATGGACATCGAGGAGGACGCCAAGGGGCGGACCCAGATCGTCGCCACCGAACTGCCCTACATGTGCAACCCCGACAACCTGCTGGTGAAGATCGCCGAGCTGGTGAACTCGGGCAAGTTGCACGGGCTGGCCGACATCCGCGACGACACCTCCTCGCGTACCGGCACCCGGTTGGTCTTCGTGCTCAAGCGCGATGCCCAGCCACGGGTGGTGATGAACAACCTCTACAAGCACACCGCGCTGCAGGACACCTTCGGCTGCAACATGCTGGCGCTGGTCGACGGTACGCCGCGGGTGCTGCGGTTGGACCAGTTCATCTCCTACTGGATCGCCCACCAGTTGGACGTGATCCAGCGGCGTACCCGTTACCGCCTGCGGAAGGCCGAGGAACAGGCCCACATCTACCGCGGTCTGGTGAAGGCGCTGGACAACCTCGACGAGGTGATCGCGCTGATCCGGCGCAGTCCCTCGACCGAGGAGGCGCGTACCGGACTGATGAGCCTGCTGGAGATCGACGAGGTGCAGGCGACCGCGATCCTGGACATGCAGCTGCGCCGACTGGCTGCCCTGGAGCGGCAGAAGATCGTCGACACGCTGACCGAGATCGAGGCCCGGATCGCCGACTTCAAGGAGATCCTGGCTTCGGAGGACCGGCAGCGTCAGATCATCTCCGAAGAGCTCGCTGCGGTCACCGAGAAGTACGGCAACGAGCGCCGGACCAAGATCATCGCCGCCTCCGGGGACATGTCGGAGGAGGATTTCATCCCCGATTCCGATGTGGTGGTGACGATCACCCACGGCGGGTACGCCAAGCGCACCGCCACCGACGCCTACCGGGTGCAGAAGCGCGGTGGCAAGGGTGTGCGCGGCGCCAGCCTGCGGGCCGATGACGAGGTGGCGCACCTGTTCGCGACCTCCAACCACCAGTGGGTGCTGTTCTTCACCAATCTCGGTCGGGTCTACCGGGCGAAGGTGTGGCAGCTTCCCGAGGCCGGGCGGGACGCCCGTGGCGGACATGTGGCGGGGTTGTTGTCCTTCCTGCCCGATGAGCACATCGCCCAGGTCCTGACCCTGCGCGGGTACGACGACGCCGACTACCTGTTGCTCGCCACCAAGGCGGGTCTGGTGAAGAAGACCCCGCTGGTGGCCTACGACAGTCCGCGGCAGGCGGGCCTGATCGCGCTGAACTTCCGCGACGAGGGTGACGAGCTGATCGGCGCCGGCCTGGTCAGCGACGACGACGATGTGCTGCTGATCTCGAAGAAGGGCCAGGCGATCCGCTTCGGCGCCGGTTCGGATCAGTTGCGGCCGATGGGCCGGGTCACCTCCGGTGTCACCGGGATGAAGTTCCGCGACGGTGACGAGCTGTTGTCGATGTCGGTGATCGACGCCGACCTGCCCGAGGACGATCGCTATGTCTTCACCGTCACCGATTCCGGGTACGCCAAGCGGACCAAGGTCTCGGAGTACCGGCAGCAGGGCCGCGGCGGTCTGGGCATCAAGGCGATGAAACTGAACGAGAACCGCGGTGAGCTGGTCGGCGGCCTGATCGCCCAGGAGGGCGATGAGGTGATGGCCATCAAGCACAGCGGCCAGATCACCCGTTCGGCGGTCTCCGAGGTGCCGGTGAAGGGCCGCGACACGATGGGCGTGAAGTTCGTCGGGGTCAAGGGAGACGACCGGGTGGCGATGATCGCACTGAATCCCGAGCAGGGCGCAGAGGCTCAGTCGGCCGGTGTGGCCGACGACCAGATCGAGGCCGGGGCCGATGTCCGCGACGAGGATCAAGACGGTGGTCCCACCGCGGCCGAGGAGTCTGCGACCACGGTCGACTCGACCGCAGATGAGCCGGTCGCGCATGATGGGACGTCCGATCCGGGTACGCTCGGAGCAGATACACCTGACGAGACCGCTGCAGCGGAGGAGACTGACGAGTGACGAACGGCAACACGAAGGGCGGCAGCACCCGCCCAGACGCGCCGGTCGAGGCCAGCCGCGCTGACCGGGTGATGGGGCGTACCTCCTCGTCCTCGTCGGCGGAGCAGACGCAGCAGCCGGCCACGTCGACCCGTACCGCGACCCGCGGCAGCCAGGCCAAGACGAGCCAGGGCAAGACCACTCAGAGCTGGCGCCCGCCGACCGCCCGGAGCAACGGCACCGGTGCCACCAGCACCGGCGCGGCCGCGAGTGCGAACGGTTCGGCGACCAAGGGCAGTGAGTCCTCGCCGAGCAGTGGGGCGACATCCGCGCCACAGAACGCCGGGACGAGGACCGCCGATCCGGACACCGACACCACCAAGGTGACCACCGGTCAGGCGGCCGCCGCCGTCCCGAGCACCTCGAAGCGTTCGTCGGCCAGCCCGGTCGTCCCGGGTGTCGGCTCCCCGGCCACCCGGTCGGGTTCGAGCTCGGAGGCCGCGAAGACCGATTCACGTGGCTCGGCTGCGCGCTCCGGTGGAACGGCCGCTTCGGCCAGCAGTGCCAGCCAGTTCGGTGCCGCCCGGCGGACCCGGAAGGCCCGGCTGCGGTTGGCCCGACTGGATCCGTGGTCGGTGATGAAGACCTCGTTCCTGTTCTCGCTGGCGGCGCTGGTCGTCCTGGTGGTGGCGACGGCTGCGATCTACGGTGTGCTGCAGACGGCTGGGCTGTTCGCCGCGGTGAACGAGGTGTTCGCCCTGGTCGTGACCTCGCAGAACGATCCCAACCCGTTCAACATCACCGACATCCTGAGCCTCAACCGGGTGGTCGGTGGAGCCTTGGTGATCGGCGCGCTGAACGTGGTGATCTTCACCGCGCTGGCGACGCTGTTCGCCTTCCTCTACAACATCTCGGCCACCTTGCTGGGTGGCCTGGAGGTCACCCTCGCCGAGGACTGATCCCTCCCGGCCCGGTCGCACGGTAACGATTTGTCCGCCGACGGCGGTATCGGCTACTGTTTTCCGGGCGCAGGGGCCTATAGCTCAGACGGTTAGAGCGCTGCCCTGATAAGGCAGAGGTCACTGGTTCAAGTCCAGTTAGGCCCACCCGACACAAAATCCCCGATCCGTTGGATCGGGGATTTTTTGCTGTTTCGTCGGCCGGCTCGGTCAGGATGCGTCGCTCAGATGCTCGCGGGCCGCTTTCCGCATCGCCGAGAGCATGGAGTCGCCGAGGATGGTACCGATGACGACCGTCTGCGCGATGGTGTTCCGGTCCTGGGTCTGGGCGACGGCTTCCATGTCACCACGGGCGATGTCCATCACTGGCGGCCCGTAACGGCTGGCCCGCTCGCTGAGGTCGGCACGGCCGATCTGCTCGTACTGGGAGATCACCGCGGCGGTCTGCCGGAACCCGACCGAGTCCTCGGGTACGTTCCAGCCGAGCTCGTCGAACAGTTCGCGTACCCGCTGGAGGGTCTCCTCGCCGACGGCCGGAAGGTTCGTCGGGGCCACTGCCTCGTGGGCGCGCTCAAGGACCTCCTCGACCCCGACCTGCTCGTCGTCGACGGCCTCCAGGACCCGGCGTACCGAGGCAATGCTCAGGCCGGCCACGTTGATCAGGGCCTTGATCAACCGCAGGCGGACGATGTGTTCGGGACCGTACTCCGTCTGGTTGTATCCCACGCGGTTCCCGGCCAGCAGACCCTCGCGGGCATAGAACTTGATCGAAGCCACGCTGACGTTGGAGAGCTCACTGAGCTCGGCGACTCTCATCGGTGGCGGAACTACCGGCTGCGGGACGCGGTCGCGTCCCACGCTCGAGGGGTACGGGAGGGCGCGTTGCTGTGGACGGCGACCCGTTTCGAGCAGTGCTGTTCCGGGCACTTCAACGTTGATCCAATCGTCGACGGACGGCGGTCCGGATGGCTGGGAAGTGATGAGAAATCTCGCCCTGATGTTATCGGCAGACCGAACCCTGTGGCGGCTGCGGAAAGGACTGTTTTCGTGATCTGCACGGGAACCGAACCGGGCGCTGGACTAGTCATGAAGTCCCGCATTCAGCAACACCGGTTTTCCACAGTTTCCGTTCCAGAGGCAGGGGGTGTGGGGGCGCTGACATGCTCTGTCGGGGAATCAACTGCCGGATCATCCTTCTCTCTCGGTGTACAGGACCGTTATGTAACCGTAACTGCGTATCCCGGAATCCGAGACGACTGACGAACAAGTTTGTGCTTTTTCACAGGTTCCACACAGTCTGTCTGCTCCAGCTACGCGAGAAACAGTTGCCGGTGTGAGAGGTTTCACAGCCGGCGACGCAGGTCAACCAGGCTCTCGGCATACCGATGCGGGCCGTGGGGCGAGACCGGATGGCGCGGGTGGACAGCAGACGGCACAATGGCCCGGCCGTGTCCCTCGACCGGCCAGATCGTTCATTGGAGAGCCGAACATGGTCAGCAGTACGTCGGAGAGTGTGACCTCCCCCAAGGAGATGCGTCGGGTCGCCGGTGCCAGTGCTGTGGGCACCGGTATCGAGCTCTACGACTTCTTGATCTTCGGCCTGGCCGCAGGTCTGGTCTTTCCCCGGTTGTTCTTCCCCGAGTCCGATCCGCTGGTCGGCACCTTGTTGTCCTTCATGACCTTCGGTGCCGGCTTCCTCTCCCGGCCCCTGGGCGGTCTGGCCTTCGGCCACTTCGGCGACCGGGTCTCCCGCAAGACCATGTTGGTGATCGCGCTGCTGGCCACCGGCGCCTGCACCGTTGCCATGGGTCTGCTTCCCACCTATGCCACCGTCGGCGTGCTGGCGCCGATCCTGTTGGTTACGCTGCGGATCCTGCAGGGATTCTTCATGGGCGGGGAGCAGAGTGGCGCCTTCCTGATGGTCACCGAGCACGCCCCCGGTGGTCGGAAGGCGTTCTGGGGTGCCTTCGTCACCGCTGGGTCGCCGATCGGCAGCCTGCTCGGCATCGGTGCTTTCCAGATCACCGCGGCGGCGACCGGTCCGGCCTTCGTCGAGTGGGGCTGGCGGATCCCCTTCCTGGCCTCGGCCGTGCTGATCGCGATCGGTATCTACATCCGGCTCGGGATCTCCGAGAGCCCGGTCTTCGAGAAGATCCAGCCCGACGAGATCCGCCGCGTACCGATCGCCGGGGTCTTCGCCACCGCCCTGCCGTTCGTGGTCGGCGGCATCCTGGTGAACCTGGGCTTCAACCTGTTCATCTTCATCATCAACTCGTTCAGCGTCGCCTACGGCACCACCCAGCTGGGTATGCAGCGCACCGACATCCTGCTCAGCGGCCTGTGGGGCTCACTGGGCATGTTGGTGGCCGTCTTCGTCGCCGGCTGGCTGGCCGACCGGTACGGGTTGATCAAGATCATGGCGATCGGCGCGATCTTCCAGATGTTCTGGGCGTTCCCGTACTTCTGGTTGTTCGACACCAAGAACCTCGGCCTGCTGTACCTGGCGGTGGTCGTCGCCTACATCGGTCTGAGCTTTGTCTTCGGCCCGATGGCCGCCTTCTACGTCACCTTGTTCAAGCCCGAGTACCGCTACTCCGGGGTGGCGCTGTCGTACAACCTGGGTGCGGTGCTCGGCGGTGGCCTGTCCCCGTCGATCGCCACCGCGCTGCTCGGTTCTTTCGAGGGCAGCACCGGCATCTCGGTCTACATCGCCATCGGCGGAGCACTGTCGCTGATCGGTCTGTTGATCACGGCCAAGCACGTGAACAGTGTCAGTCGACGCAGCGCTCCCTGAGGACGACCGTCATCGGCGGTCGGTACGGGACGCTCGGGCCGGTCCGGTCACACCGGTGGGCTGATCGAGACCGGTGGCCTACAGGGCTGCGACCGGTTGGCCGAAGGCCTTGGCGACACCGGCATTGGTGATCGCGCCGGCATGGGTGTTCACCCCTCCGAGGAGGGCGGGATCGGCGTCGACGGCAGCCCGCCAGCCCTTGTTCGCCAGCGCCGTCAGGTACGGCAGCGTCACATTGGTCAGCGCATTGGTGGAGGTCGCCGGTACGGCACCGGGCATGTTCGCCACGCAGTAGTAGACGCTGTCGTGGACGGCGAAGGTGGGCTCGTCGTGGGTGGTCGGATGCGAACCCTCGAAGCAGCCGCCCTGGTCGATGGCGATGTCGACCAGCACCGCACCGGGTTTCATGGTTGCGACCATGTCGGTGGTGACCAGTTTCGGGGCGGTGGCACCAGGGATCAGCACCGAGCCGATCACCAGGTCGGCCCTGGCGATCTGTTCGGCGATCTCGTAGCGGGTGGAGGCGCGGGTCTGCAGGGCGCCGCCGTACCGATGCTCGAGTTCCCGCAGCCGCGGGACCGAGACGTCGAGCACGGTGACCTGGGCGCCGAGGCCCAGGGCGTTGGCGGCGGCGTGCTCCCCGGCGACACCTCCGCCGATCACCAGGACCTGGGCCCGCGGGGTGCCGGCGACACCGCCGAGCAGGGTGCCGAGACCGCCCTTGGTGCGCATCAGGAAGTAGGAGCCGACGGTGATCGAGAGCCGGCCGGCGACCTCGCTCATCGGTGACAGCAGCGGCAGTGAGCGGTCGGGGAGTTGGACCGTCTCGTAGGCGATGGAGGTGGTGCCGGCAGCCAGCAGGGCGTCGGTCAGCGGCTTGTCGGCGGCCAGGTGCAGATAGGTGAAGAGGGTCAGGTCCTCGCGCAGGTGGCCGTACTCGCTGGCGATGGGCTCCTTCACCTTGGTCACGAGGTCGGAGGCGCCCCAGACCTCCTCGGCGGTGTCGGTGATGATCGCCCCGGCGCCGGCGAACTCGGCATCGGTCCACCCGGAGTTGGTGCCGGCACCGGCCTGCACCCGTACCTCGTGCCCGGCATGGACCAGCGCGTCGACACCGGCCGGGGTCATGGCGACCCGGTTCTCGTTGTTCTTGATCTCGGTCGGAACGCCTACGCGCATGGGGTGTCTCCTGGTCGACGGGTGCCAACAATGTCGCAAATCATTCGGTGACAGTGCCAGTGGTTGGAACATTCTTCGGCACAATTGCGGCTAACCTGCACCACATGGCCTTGCAGAAGCCCGTCGTACCCGGTTCACCGAAGGATGTTCGGCCGGCGCCGAGCCTGGATCGGGCCGATACCGCCCTGGTGGAACGGTTGGCGACCGATGCCCGGGCGACGAATGCCGAGCTGGCCAGTGCAGCCGGGGTGGCGCCGTCGACGGCCCACACGCGGGTACGCGGCCTGCAGGATCGGGGGGTGATCACGAGTTATCACGCGGCGGTGGATCAGGCGGCGCTGGGCAATACGCTGCAGGCGATGATCGGCGTCACCTTGCGCCCGGGTATGCGGCAGGAGGCGATCAATGCGTTCACCACGCAGGTACGTACCCATCCGCAGGTGCTGCAGTTCTTCTTCCTCGGCGGCAATGACGACTTCCTGGTCCATGTGGCGGTGACCGACTCCTCACAGCTGCGCCGGTTCGTCGTCGACCAGCTGTCGAGTCAGAACACCGTGGCCTCGACGCATACGAGCGTCATCTTCGAGTACCACCACAACGGTGTCGCTGCCGCCTTCAGCTGAGCGCGATTGGCTCCGGGGCCGTTGATTGCGTAGACTCGGCGGCTGCCGGGGCCATGGCGCAATTGGTAGCGCATCTGCTTTGCAAGCAGAGGGTTAGGGGTTCGAGTCCCCTTGGCTCCACCCCACCCCACGCACAAGGCTCGAACCCTTGCCAACTTCAATGTTGGTAGAGGTTCGGGCCTTGTTGGCATCTGCGGCCCAGGTCAGCGCGTTGGCGTTGACCTGTGGGTCGAGCAGCATTTCGAAGGGTCGGTTGTGCTCTACGCGCAGTTCGTTGTCCTCGTCGATGTAGACCTTGGTGAAGAATGCCTGGTTGCATAGTCGGCGGTTCGTGTCGTCGCAGCGGGCGTAGATGTCGGCGCAGTTCGCGAGGAGCCCGAGCGCGTCGTCGAGGTGGGTGCGGGCGTCGGCGTAGTCGCCGTAGTGGGCATCGATGCGACGGGTCACCTTGTCGAGTTCCGCGGTGATGCGGTCCTGTTCGCGTTTGAGGACGGTCAGTGGGATGGCGTCGGCGTAGTGGGCTTGCATGAGCCGGTCTTGTTCGCCTTCGAGCCGGTCACGGTTCGCGGTGAGCCGGGCGAGTTCGTCGGTTTCGGCGGCCATGAGCCGGTCGAACTCGTGGTGCAGCATCCCGGCGAGGGCGTCCTGCTGGGCTGGAGTGATCTGGACGCGCTTGTAGTAGTGCTCGACGAGTCGCTCGACGTCCTCGATGAGCATGGCCTGGCGGGTGCAGTCGGTTCGTTTGGAGTGCCGGCCGGAGCATACGAAGTAGCAGTAGACATTGCCGTGGCGGTTCTTGGCGTTGGAGACGATGAGCCGCGAGCCGCATTGTCCGCAGTGGATCGTTCCTTTGAGGTAGTGGCCGTGGACTTGGGTTGCTTCGACGGCGCACTGGTGCGCGGTGAGCACGGACTGGAGTTGGCGGCGGCGGGCAAGACGCCGATGATTGTCGCGGTGGACGACGCAGTCATCGGTGTGGGCGCTGTCGCGGATGCGATACGCGAAGACGCGCCTGAGATGATTCGGCGACTGCATGCCAGCGGCGTCAAAAAGGTGGTCATGCTCGCCGGCGACACCCGCCTCGTTGCCGAAGCGATTGGACAGGCAACCGGTATCGACGAGATTCACGCATCGCTCTTACCCGAAGACAAACTCGATGCGGTGGCACGAATGCAGCGCGAAGGGTATGTCGTCGCCATGGTCGGCGACGGTGTGAACGACGCCCCTGCCCTGGCGACGGCCGATATCGGGGTCGCCATGGGGGCCGCCGGCTCCGCGGTAGCGGTAGAGACCGCAGATATCGCCCTGATGGGCGACAACCTCCTGAAGCTTCCAGAAGCGATCCGTCTTGCCAAGCGCACCGTGAGCGTGATGCGACAGAACATTGCCATCGCGCTCATCACCGTGATCCTGCTGCTGATCGGTGTCTTCGCCGGAGGCGTAACGATGTCGCTCGGGATGCTGGTGCACGAAGGGTCGGTGCTCATCGTGATCCTCAACGCCATGCGGCTGCTCCGCAACACACGCGGAGACACAGCCCTGCCGAAAGCTGAGCGCACGACCACCACTGCCGTCAGCGCAACATCGCTGTAGAACCCGCTAATCGAAATTCTCCGAAAGGTAGAAGAAAACATGAACGAACAACAACACACGGTCACCGGGAACGTGAAGCACTTCATCATCGATGATGTTGCCAAGGCAAACCCCGACTTCCGTAAAGTGCTCTGGACAGGAGAACACTCCCAACTGGTGGTGATGACGATCCCCGTGGGAGGCGAGATCGGTGACGAGGTGCACGACACCACCGATCAACTCTTGACATTCATCTCTGGCACCGGCCAGGCCGACCTTGATGGTCACACCCATGCCGTCGATGCCGGAGACCTGTGTGCAGTTCCCGCTGGTACCCGCCACAACTTCCGCAACACGGGTGACGAACCCCTCGTGCTCTACACGGTCTATTCACCGCCCGAACATTCGATCGACGCGGTGTATGCCACGAAGGAGCTGGCGGATGCTGCCGAAGCTTCGGGCGAGGACGCGCCTCCACAGGGCGCACACTGAAACCGACAGAGGCCATAGGAAGTGCACACAGCGATGTCGAAAGTACTCGTTTTCACCTCCTACGGTGGACCTGAGACCGAACAGATCATCGAGCGTCCGATGCCCACACCCGGCCCGGATTAGGTCGCGATCGAGGTGAAAGCGGCTGGAGTGAACCCCGCTGACTGGAAGACTCGCGAGGGGCGATTCGGGAAACATCACGCGCTGCCCAAAGAGATGGGGTTCGAGGCGTCAGGAATCGTCACGGCAGTCGGCGACGACGTCTCTGGCTTCTCTATCGGCGACGCAGTCTTGGGAGCTGTGGCAGAAGAGTTCGGAGGCATCGCTGAACACGCAGTGCTGGCGGCTGCACGCACGGTGCAGAAGCCCGAGATAGTTTCCTTTGCTGACGCTGCGGTACTTCCGGTGGCCGGTGCCACCGCATACGACCTCACCCACCAGATCGAATTGGAACCCGGCCAAACAATGCTGATCATCGGGTCAGGTGGTGGAGTCGGACTCATTGCCGCCCAGATTGGTCGCGTTCACAAGTTCACGGTCATCGGGGTCGGGAGTGCATCCAAGCAACACCTCATCACATCGACCGGCGCAGCCTTCGTCCTTTCAGGCGAAGGTGCCGCCGACCGGGTGCGTGCAATCGCTTCAGATGGGGTGGATCTCATCCTTGACCTCGTTGGCGGTGAGGTTCTGCGCGAGTTCGCCACTCTGGTGAAGAATCCCAAGAATATTGTCAGTGCCGCCGATGCGGCAACCGCGACTGATCTTGGTGGAGCCGGGCTGGTCCGCACCGCTGAGAGCCTCGCGAAGATCACTGGCGTCGTCGAGTACGGACTCGTTGATCCGCACGTGGTGCAGCAGTTCGCGCTCGTGGACGCACGTACCGCGGTCGCCGTCGTCGAATCCGGGCACGCCACCGGGAAGGTCGTCGTGACCCCCTGATTCCACCGCATTGCCATACTGGATAAGAGACTGAAGGAGAAGGAAAGGAGCACCTTTGTCAACATCACTGCCCCCGCCATCAGCGATGAGCGAAGCAGCCGAACTGTGCGTGAGCCTGGTACCCCTGTTCCAGGGGTTGAGCTACGACGAGCAGCTGGAGGTGGCCCGCGTCGCACACCCCACCCAGCTCGACCGCTTAAAGCAGGTCTATGGCGCGGGAGGTGACGTGTCACAACTGATGGTGGTGCACACCGGACGCGTCAAGATCTCTCGTACAAGCCCCGACGGCCACGAGCAGATTATCCGGGTTCTCGGCCCGGGAGACTTCATCGGCGAATCCGCGTTCCTCACCGGCACGAGACCCGATCATTCGGCAACGGCGCTCGAAGCCGCAGAGCTGTGCGTGTTCCGTCATGACGATCTCGGCAAGCTCGTCGAGAAGCACGCGAGCATCGGATTGCGGATGCTGCAGGGTGTGAGCAGGCGGCTAGGTGAAGCGGAAGCCCGATTGGCCGCGGTGATATCCGGGGATGTGAGTTCGCGCCTCGCCGACTACCTCCTCGCCCTCCCCGCACAACCCGGGACGGATCGCCTTTCCGTGGTTATGCTCCCGCTCGCCAAGAAGGACATCGCGTCGCTGCTGGATACGACCCCGGAGTCGCTGAGTCGCCAGCTGCGCGCTCTCAGCGACGCGGGAGTCATCCTCCAGGGGGCAGGAGGCCGCGTCACGATCCTCGATGTCGACGCGCTCACGTCACTCGCAGCCCATGTGTAACGGAAACAAGAACGAGAACAAGGCGGCACGGTGACACAGACACTTTCCCCGTTGGAAGCCCCCGCGAAGCCGGGGCTTCTGCGCGAGACGCTGCAGTTCTCGCGGAGCCGACCGCTCATGGTCTTCGTCGTCATCGGCCTGGCAACCGGGGTGACGCTCTGGGCCACAGGGCAGCAGACCGCGCTCGCGATCACGGCGTTCCTCGTCGTTGGTGTGGTCATCGTGACGACGGCAATCGGTATGGTCCGCGACCTGATGAGCGGGCACTGGGGGCTCGACGTGCTCGCCGTCGTCGCGATGGTGGCTACCCTCGCGGTGCAAGAGTATGTTGCAGGGCTCATCATTGCGTTGATGCTCACCGGCGGCGAAGCGCTCGAAGCGGTGGCGGCGCGGCGAGCGAGCCGTGAGCTCGACATGCTCTTGAACCATGCCCCCGCCTTCGCTCAGCGGGTTGACCCGGTCACCGGTGACGTGCAACGCATTCCCGTCGATGAAGTGGCGGTCGGTGACGAGTTGCTCGTGCGTTCATCGGAGGTGCTACCCGTGGACGGAACGCTCCTCTCCGAGCATGCGAGCATCGACGAATCGTCGGTGACCGGTGAACCACTGCCCGTGAGTTACCAGGCCGGTGACTCGTTGTTGTCGGGAACGGTGAACGGCACCGAGAGTCTCACGATGCGCGCTGAGAAGGTCGCGAGCGAATCGAACTATGCGGGCATCGTGAAGCTCGTCGAAGCGGCCGTCGATTCACGGGCTCCGATGGTGCGGCTCGCTGACCGATACGCGGTGCCCTTCACGATTCTGGCGCTGCTGATCGCGGGTGTCGCCTGGTATGTCAGCGGTGATCCGGTGCGGTTTGCTGAGGTGCTCGTCGTCGCCACCCCCTGTCCGCTTCTGATCGCCACTCCGGTCGCGTTCATGGGTGGGATGAGTTCCGCCGCGAAGCTGAACGTCATCATCAAAGACGGCGGAGCGCTCGAAGTGCTCGCGCGTGTACGCTCGGCCGCATTCGACAAGACCGGCACCCTCACACAGGGCAAGGCCGACGTCGTCAACATTGTGCCGGCGGCGCGTTCTGCGAGAGAAACGCTCCAACTCGCGGCCGCCGCTGAACAGTTCTCGGTACACGTGTTCGCAGAACCGATCATCGCCGCGGCACGGGTTCAGAAGCGCGAACTGCCACAGGTTGCACATGCAGATGAAGTGGCAACGAACGGTGTGCATGCTGTGTTCTCTGACGGCACGCAGGTGCGGGTGGGGAAGCCTGCGTTCATCGAAGAAGTGACCGGGCACATCACTCGCCCCGCCCTGGCTGCGGGCGAGACCGCGGTGTACGTGGCCGTCGGTAACGAGCTTGCCGGGGTGATCGTGTTGTCAGACCCTCTCCGCCCGCAGGCTGCAGACACGGTGGCTCGCCTCCGAGCAGCCGGGGTCGAAGAGATCGCGATGGTGACCGGAGACGTTGCACCGACCGCAGAATCCATCGCGCACGAGGCAGGCATCACGACGGTGCATGCCGAGACGACGCCGCAGACCAAGGTGGAGCTCGTGCAGGCGATGCGGCCCCGCCCAGTACTCATGGTCGGTGACGGCATCAACGATGCTCCCGTGCTCGCTGCCGCCAATGTGGGGATCGCGATGGCTGGGCGCGGTGCCACCGTGGCCAGCGAATCCGCCTCAGCTGTGATCACCGCAGATGACATTTCACGCGTCGCGGATGTGATGTACGTCTCCCGTCGCACCGTCACGATCGCACTGCAATCGATCTGGCTGGGCATCATCATCTCGGTCGGGCTGATGCTTGTCGCAGCCTTCGGGTATCTCCCCGCAGTGGTGGGTGCCCTCCTACAGGAAGTCGTTGATCTTGTCGCGATCGTGTCTGCGTTACGAGCGCTCAGTATCCACCGGCGCGTGAAACGTGAACGCGGGTCTGGAACCCCACTCGGAGCGGAAGCGTTCGCCCAGCCCACGCGTCAATAAGTCGCATCGTCGGACCGTCGGAATACACCCGCTCCGCATAGTCGCAAGTCAGCTGAGCTTTCGTCTTCACTCGTGCGATCGGGTGTTCGCAACTCCAGTGCTCGCCGCCCTGCTCTGCCTGCCGGGGATGAGGCGCGCGGAGTTGAGGATGAACGTCGTCTCGCTCCCGACATGGATGAGGGCTGCCACGACCGGGCTGAGCAGCCCGAATGCGGCGAGTCCGATGCCGATGAGATCGACGGCGATCGTGCCGATGAAGTTGAACATCACGATCCGCCGTGCCCGCTTCGCGACGAACAGTGTGTGGGCGAGGTCGTTCAGGTCTGAGCTGATCAGCACGACGTCGGCGCTCTCGCGGGCGATGTCGGTGCCGGATCCCATGGCGATCCCGACGTGGGCGTGGGCAAGGGCGGGGGCATCGTTCACACCGTCACCGACCATGGCAAGCGTGTGTCCGGCTGCGCGTTCCGCGTCGATCGCGGCAAGCTTCTGCTCTGGCAACAGGCCGGCATGCACGTCATCAATGCCAAGTTCGGCGGCGATGGCCCGTGCGGTTGCTTCCTGATCTCCGGTGATGATGAGTGTGCGCAGCCCGCGGCGGTGCAGTTCTGCGACTGCAGCCTTCGCGGAGTCGCGGAGCGTGTCGGCCAAGAGGATCGTGCCCGCGTAGGTGCCGTCGATACTGACGTAGACGGCGGTGGCGATCCCTTGCTCCGGTGGTGTGTCGGGGGCATCAGTCACCAGTCGTCGGCTCCCCGCCGCGATGACTCTGCCTGCGACTGTTGCGGTCACGCCCAGGCCGGGCCGGTAGGTGAAGTCCTCGGCCGATTCCAGTGGCAGGGCCAGATGGTTGGCATGTGTGATGATCGCTTGCCCGAGCGGATGCTCCGAATAGGCTTCGGCCGCAGCCGCGAGGGTCAACAACTCGTCCTCGGTCACGCCCGTTGCCGTGTGGATCCCGGTAACGGCCGGAGCGCCCATAGTGAGGGTGCCCGTCTTGTCGAACGCGACAGTATCCACGGTCGAGAGCGCTTCGAGATGCGCGCCGTCTTTCACGAACGCCCCCGACCGGGCGATCCGGGCGATCGCGGCGAGCACCGCCAGCGGCGTGCCCGCAACGATGCCGCACGCCCCGGCCACCACGACCACCGCGATCGCAGAGGTGATATCGCGGGTTACGAGGTAGGTGATGACCGCGCCGCCGAGCGCGAGGTACACCAGCCAGGAGGCGAGTTTATCTGCGAGGCGCTGCACGGGCGGTTCAGACTCCTGCGCCTGTCGCACTGCTTCCACGATGCGCCCATATGACGATGCTGCGCCGACTCGCTCGGCGCGGATTTCGACGGCACCGATCTGGTTGATGGACCCCGCGAACACCTCGCTGCCGACCCCCACGTCCACGGGCAGCGACTCGCCGGTGATCCGCGACTGATCCACGGTCGTCTCGCCCATGACCACCACGCCATCAACCGGGATGCGTCCGCCCGGACCAACGACAACCACCTGCCCCGAGACGACGTTGGACAGCGGCACCGTCGCAATGTCTACGCCCTGCCGAACCTGCACGGTGTCGGGGAGGAACGTCATGAGGTCGGTCAGGGCGTCGCGCCCCCGATCCATGGTCAGGTCTTCGAGGATTTCGGCGGCGAGCACGAACGTGGTGATCAGCAGCGCCGTCACCCACTCACCGATCGCAGCGGCTGCGACGATGGCGATCAGCATGGACAGTTCCATGCTCATGCGCCGCGCACGCATGTCGTGCAGCGCTTCCATCAGGATCGGCCAGCATCCGACGATCAGCCCGATCATCGCGACGACGGGCACTTGCGGCCACGGCCAGGTTACGCCGAGCGCAACGGTGAGGGTGCAGGCTGCGACGAAAAGGGTGCGCGCCAGATCGCTACGGTCGATCCGTCGCCACAGGCTTGCCGCGCCAGCTGATGTCACCGCGTCCCGAGCACGAGCATCGGTGACACTCATTCTGCTGCGCCGTTTGTCGTGCCCTGCGAAGCGACTGGGCCACGGTGGTGCGGCGGCAACCTCTCGACAACGTGCTCGGCCTGGAACACCGCGTGCGTGACCAGTTGGCGGGCATGCTCATCGATCAGGCTGTAGAACACGCGGGTGCCCTCCTGCCGAGCTTGCACGACCTTGCCCCACCGCAGCTTCGCGAGATGCTGCGACACCGTGGTCGGTGACTTTCCGACCCGCTCCGCCAGCTCGCCCACCGCGAGTTCACTGTCGCGCAGCGCCAGAATGATGAGGATCCGCGTCGCATCCGACAGCAGTGAGAACACCTCGGCAGCTAAATCGACGTACTGGCTCTCCACCCCAAAGCTGCATACCTTATTATCTTCACGCATAAGAAGATAGTAAGGTACTTGCGGTACTTGCGGTACTTGCGGTACTTGTCGGTATACCACAGCGCTGTCAAACCATTGCTACAGCAGGCCCATGAGGATGCCGCCAGCGGCGCCGACGAGCACCACGACCCACGGGGGTAGTTTCCAAGAGATGAGGAGCACGAAGCAGATCACGGCGAGGGTGAATGGGCCGGGTCCGGTGATTGCTGTGGTGAATACGGGTGAATAGAGGGCGGCGGCGAGGATTCCGACGACGGCGGCGTTTGCGCCGCGCATGACCGCTTGCGCCCATGCGCGGCGGCGGAAGGTGTTCCAGAACGGCAAGACTCCGAGCAGGAGCAAGAAGCCGGGCAGGAACACGGCGATCAGTGTAATCAGCGCGCCCCAGATCCCACCGGGACCGGTGTCAGAGATCGCGCCAAGGTATCCGGCGAAGGTGAACAACGGGCCGGGGACGGCTTGGGCTGCCCCGTATCCGGCGAGGAACTGAGCGTTCGTCACCCAGCCTGGGTCGACCACGCCGGCCTGCAGCAGCGGAAGCACGACGTGTCCGCCGCCGAACACGAGCGCGCCGGCCCGATAGACCGCGTCGAACAAAGCCACCCCGCCGATGCCTGTCGCTGAAGCGAGGGCTGGGCCGCCGACCAACAGGAGAAAGAACACGGCGAGACTGGTGATGCCGACAGCACGTCGCACGGGGAAGTGGAGCATGTCTGGCCGCTGTTCCTCGACAGCCATGCGGCAGAAGATCAGTCCGCCAATCGCGCCGATCAGGATCGCAACGATCTGACCCACCGACCCCACCAGCAGCATCGCGGTAGCGAGCGCGACCACAGCGATCCCGGCGCGAGGGCGATCGGGGGTAAGAGTTCGAGTCATTCCCCAGACGGCTTGGGCGACGATCGCGACCGCGACGATCTTCAATCCCGTGAGCAGTCCGTCACCGATCGGACCGGAAATCCACGCTGCCCCATAGGCGAATGCGACCATCAACACCGCGGACGGCAAGGTGAATCCTACGAACGCCGCAACCGCACCCCAACCGCCTGCGCGGAGCAGACCCACGCCGAAGCCAACCTGGCTAGACGCGGGGCCGGGCAGGAACTGTGACAGTGCGACCAGATCTGCATACTCGCGGTCGCCCATCCACTTGCGGCGTTCGACGAACTCGGTGCGGAAATAGCCGAGGTGCGCGACGGGCCCTCCGAACGAGGTGGTCCCGAGCTTCAGGAACACCCGGAACACTTCCCACACCGTGCTGCGAGCGGTGGCCGTCGAGGCCTGTGTCATGATTGCTCCTGTTCCCCACGGATGGTCTGGCGGACGGCCACACCTCGTTCAAGATAGATTATGGTCTATGGATTCGATGGTGGAGATACCTACGTTGGCGGTGCTTGCTGATCCCACCCGTGCCCGGATCGTCCAGCTGATCCGCGACGCCGAGGGTGAGCGGGCCATGGTGAGCCGCCTCGCCGAGCAGCTCGGGTTGCGGCAACCTACGGTCAGCCATCACATGGCGGCGCTGCGCGCTGAAGGTCTCGTGGTCCGCGAACCCGAGGGGCGCCGGGTCTGGTACTCGATCAACCCCGACAAAGCTGACCACGTCACCGCCCTCCTCGGCGCCCCCGCCATCGGCGGCGAGGAGCCGGATTGGGAGCGGGTCATAGACGACCTCGCCGCGCGCTACAAAGGCTCCTTCAATCGCGAGACAATCGCACGCTACCTGACCGACTCCCGCGACCTGCTAACAGCCCGCGGTGACGCGCCGCTACTGGCCTCACGCGCTGCGGCATTCACCGCATCCCGCCTCGACGACGTTCGCCGCACCGAGGTTCAGTCGGGGTGGCCGCCGTCGGTGCTGTTCGTGTGCGTCCAGAATGCAGGCCGCTCGCAGCTTGCCGCCGGCATCCTGCGCCAACTCGCCGGCGACACAGTCATCGTCCGCTCCGCCGGATCCGCGCCCGCGGCCGAGGTCCGCTCAGCGATCGTGACCGCGCTCGACGAGATTGGCGTCAGCATCGGCGGAGAGTTCCCCAAGCCCCTGACCGACGAGGCCGTGAAGGCTGCGGATGTCGTGGTCACGATGGGCTGCGGCGACGCCTGCCCGGTTTATCCCGGCCGCCGATACCTGGACTGGGACCTTGCCGACCCAGTCGGCAAGCCGCTGAGCGTCATTCGAAAGATCCGCGACGACATTGACCTGCGAGTCCGCGCGCTGCTCTCCGAACTGACCGGCGACCCACTTTCCTGATACATAGATAATGGTCTATGCTTTCTGGTGAAAGAAAGAGAGGCCGTGATGAGTGAGAAACCCACCGTCCTGTTCGTCTGCGTTCACAATGCCGGTAGGTCGCAGATGGCCGCAGGTTACTTGCAGCATCTTGCTGGCGATCGAGTCGAGGTGCTTTCGGCCGGGTCCGAACCGAAGGACCAAATCAATCCGGTCGCGGTCGACGTGATGGCTGAGGAGGGCATCGATATCGCCAGCAACGACCCGAAGCTCCTGACCGTCGACACGGTCCGCGAGTCGGACGTGGTGATCACGATGGGCTGCGGGGATGCATGCCCGATCTTCCCCGGGAAGCGCTATGAGGACTGGCAGCTCGACGACCCCGCGGGCCAGAGCATCGACGCGGTCCGGTCGATCCGGGACGAGATCCGCTCCCGCGTCGAGACGCTGATCGCCGAGCTCCTCCCCACCTGGCGGCCAGCATGAACGCGCCGCGCGGCCAGGACGGGCTACTCTCCCCAGACTCGGTGCTGCACCGTGCCGCCGAACGACTCGCACGGCAGTTCGGCGGGATGGTCAGCGAAGAGACCGCCGAAAGGGGCGTGTTCGAGTCCTACACCGGGCTGGCCCGCACCGCCGCGGTCAACACTCATCTGCCGACGGTGGGGGAAAAGTTCGCCCACGACCGGCTGGTCGCCCTCGCGCAATCGCGCGGGCTGATTGGCAAGCCGGTGCCGGAGATCCTCTACGTCTGCGTCCAGAACTCCGGCCGGTCGCAGATGGCCGCCGCCATCACGAGGCATCTCGCCGGCGACCGCGTCCACGTCCGCTCCGCCGGCTCGCAGCCTGCCGCGGGTGTGCTGCCGGGTGTTGTGGCTGTGCTTGAGGAAGCCGGGATTCACCTTGCCGACGAGTTCCCCAAGCCGCTCACCGATGACGTTGTCCGCGCCGCAGACGCGGTCGTGACGATGGGCTGCGGGGACGCCTGCCCGCTCTATCCGGGCAAGCGCTACCTCGACTGGGATCTGAACGACCCGTCCGACCTTGACTTGGACGGGCTCCGCGCGGTCCGCGACGAAATCCAGCAGCACGTCGAGCAGCTGCTCACTGAGCTCGCCCCTGGTCTCGCGGCACCCCGGTCGTGACCGGGGTCTGGCGGCGCGGCTTCGCAGAGTTTCTCGGCACGGGGCTGCTGGTCACCGTTGTGGTCGGTTCCGGAATCGCCGCGCAACGACTCTCCGCCGACACTGGCCTGCAGCTGCTGGAGAACTCGATCGCCACCGCGCTCGGCCTCGGCGTCCTGATCGTGTTGCTCGCTCCGGTCTCCGGCGCGCACTTCAACCCCGTCGTCTCCCTCGCGGACGCCCTCCTCGGCCGCCGTTCAGCCACCGGGCTCTCGGCGCGAGAGCTCGTCATCTACCTGCCGGCGCAAATCGCAGGCGGGATTGGCGGCGCGGTATTGGCGAACGCGATGTTCGCTACTCCGACCGCGATTTCCACCACTGATCGCGCCGCCCCTGCGACGATCCTCGCCGAGGTCGTCGCCACCGCGGGTCTTGTGCTCCTGATCATGGGCCTCATCCGCACCGGTCGGCCCGCACCAGTAATCGCGGCGGCGGTCGGCTCTTACATCGGCGCCGCGTACTGGTTCACCAGCTCCACCTCGTTCGCCAACCCTGCCGTCACCATTGGCCGAGTCTTCACTGACACCTTCGCTGGCATCGCCCCCAACTCGGTGCTGCCGTTCCTCACCGCACAGCTCGCCGGCGCCGGCCTCGCGATCGCACTCACCCTCGCGCTGTTCCCTCACCCGGGGCACAGTTGGCCACCCGGAGCGAAGCCGAGGAACGTGACTCGTAGAAATCAGGCCTACCGCTCAGGCTCCTGCTAGCTTGCACCCGGCAGGTTATCGGCTGAGGATGCGTCGGGCTGTCGTTCCGGGATCAAGGTCCAGTTTTCGCAGGAGTTGTGCGTTGAGGGCGACGACGATGGTGGACAGCGACATGAGGATCGCTCCGACGGACATCGGGAGTACGAATCCGATCGGGGCGAGGACACCGGCCGCGAGTGGTACGGCAAGGAGGTTGTAGCCCGCTGCCCACCAGAGGTTCTGTTTCATCTTGCGGTAGGCGGCTCGCGACAGTTCGATGACGGAGAGCACCGAACGGGGGTCGTCGCTGGCGAGGATGACGCCGGCTGAGGCGATGGCGACGTCGGTTCCGGCGCCGATGGCGAGGCCGACATCGGCTTGGGCGAGTGCGGGGGCGTCGTTGACGCCGTCGCCGACCATCGCGACGGATCGTCCTTCAGACTGCAGTTCGTGGACCTTCGCGGCTTTGTCCTCCGGTCGTACGCCGGCGAAGACGCGGTCGATGCCGAGGTCCTGCGCGACAGCGTTCGCGACCGCTTCGGCATCGCCGGTGATCATCACCACCTGCACATTGAGCGCGTGCAATGCTTCGATGGCCTCACGGGATTCGGGGCGGACCTCGTCGGCCAGTTTCAGTGCACCGATCACCGCACCATCCTGAATAACGTGCAAGATGATTGCGCCGTCGGTGCGCCATTGGTCAGCGATGGGGAGTTCTTCGGCGTTCTCTTCGGTGAGCAGGTGCGGGCCGCCCACCCGGATGGTGGCGCGTTCGACGACGGCGGTGACGCCGACGGCAGGGGAAGATCTGAACGCGGCACTGGGTGGCACAGTGAGGTGCCGGTCTGCGGCGGCGCGCACGATGGCCTTTGCGAGCGGGTGTTCGCTGTCTGCTTCGGCCGCAGCGGCAAGTGTGAGGACGCGGTTCGGGTCTGTGCCGTCTGCGGCGAATACCGCGGAGACGACCGGTTCACCCTTGGTCAGTGTGCCCGTCTTGTCGAACAGGATGGTGTCGACGGTGCGCATGCTCTCCAGTGCGAGTCGATCCTTGATGAGCACGCCGCCGCGTGCGGCACGTTCGGTGGCGATCGACACCACCAGCGGGATCGCCAACCCGAGTGCGTGCGGGCAGGCAATCACGAGCACGGTGATTGCCCGGATGACTGCAGCATCGGGAAGGCCGACGAGAGTCCACACGATCGCGGTGACCGCGGCAGCGGCCAGTGCGAACCAGAACAGCCATCCGGCGGCCCTGTCGGCCAGGCGCTGGGCGCGGGACGAGGAGTTCTGCGCTTCCGTGACGAGTCGCTGGATGCCCGCCAGGGTGGTGTTGTCCCCGACGGCGGTGATCTCGATGCGCAGCCCCGAGTCGGTCGCCACGGTGCCGGCAGTGACATGGTCGCCGGTTTCGCGCTCCACAGTGCGGGATTCCCCGGTGACCATGGACTCGTCCATCGAAGCGCGGCCATCGATGATCCGTCCGTCCGCGGGGACCGTACCACCCGGCCGCACGATCACGACGTCGCCGACGCGAAGATCGGACGGCGCGACAAGGACCACGCCGTCTCCGTCAACGCGTTCTGCCTCGTCCGGGAGGAGCGCGGCGAGCGAATCGAGCGCGGACGTCGTCTGCGCCAGTGAGCGCATCTCGATCCAGTGGCCCAACAGCATGATGACCACGAGCAGGGCCAGTTCCCACCAGAAGTCGAGTTCGTGATGCAGCAGCCCCAGAGTCGCGCCCCAGGATGCGACGAAAGCGACTGTGATCGCCAGGCCGATCAGCAGCATCATCCCGGGCTTGCGGGCACGGATCTCATCGACTGCACCAACCAGGAATGGCCGGCCACCCCAGACGTAGATGACGGTGCCGAGGATCGGTGAGACCCAGCTCAACCCCGGGACATCAGGGAGTGTGTACCCGACGATCGACGCGAACATTCCCGACAGTGCGACCACGGGTACCGCAAGGACGAGCATGATCCAAAACAGCCGACGGAACTGCCCGACATGATCACCATGCCCTGCGTGACCACCGTGTCCTGCGTGATCGTCGTGGGCGGCGTGGGCATCCTGCCCAGCGTGGTCACTGTGCTCGGCGTCGGCATGGTGTGTGGCGTGGTCGCCGTGCGCCATGTGGTCGTGCGTTGTGTGGACAGGGCCTGCGTGTTCGTGCTGCGTATGCGGTTGGCGCGAGCTGTGGTCGTGCGGGGTGGTCATCGACGTTTCCCTTCGGCGTTGGTGGCTCGTGGATGAATCGAGGAAATTGCCCAGGTTCACCATCCTCATAATACCCCCAGGGGGTATATATGGGGAGGGTGAACCTGGGCGCTGGCATCGGCGGGACTGCTCAGACCGCTTTCGGTCAGGCAAGTTTCAGTGTTGTCACGCACGTTTGCGCGTCGTCACCGATCGTCGACACAATCGAGGTAGCGGTCTTCCCCGCGTGGGTGATCGTGATGCGAGCCTCGATGTCGCGGGGCAGCCAGAGCCCGACGAACCCGTTGTCGAAGGTGCGCGTCGATTCGGTGAGCACGATCTCGCCCGTTGCGGCATTGGTGACGGTCACGTCGATCTCGGCATTACGGAGCTCCCCAACGCAGCCTGTCGGGCTGTGGTAATAGCAGTCGTGGGTTTGCGACAGGTACGGCGCCGCCGACACATAAATGCTGTCCGCGGGAAGGGCGACCTCCTCGGTTCGTCCTTGGTCGTCAGTCACGGTCACCTCTCGTGCCGTGATCGAGGTTGCCACTCCTTCTGGCCGCTCGGCCAGCGGGATCGCGTCGAGCGATTCGACAAGGTGCCCACCGTCGAGGTTGGCCAGGCCGAGTTTCGCAAGCAGCGACGCATCCGCAGCCTGGTTCGCAGGAGGGGCAGGCGGTGGTGCCGGTGTGCATCCAGCCAGCAGGAGCACGGCGGCGAGCAGCGCCGAGGGGAGGGTGAGGATTCTGAGTGTTCGCATTCTGATGTGTGCTTTCGATTGATTGGGGCAGGAACGCACCTTGCCGGTGTGCCCGTGCCTCATGAGATAGGGAGTGAGACGCCGGAGCGAACGCGACGCATGCGCGCACGGCGTGGAGAGCACCCGGGCGACGCCGCTGTGAACGGCGACGGCGCCACACGACGTGCAGGGAGGGGCTGTCAGAGTCGCGCCAGCATGTCTCTCATGCGGTCGATCTCATCGTTTTGCGCGGTGATGATGTCCTGGGCCAACGCGGTCGCTTCACCGTTCAGACCGTCGGTGACCTCTACCTCCGCCATCTCTACGGCACCCTCGTGATGCGCGATCATCTGTTCAAGGAACATCCTCGACGCCGTTGGGCCATCCGCAGCACCCAGTTCTGCCAACTCCTCCGGCGACAGCATGCCGTCCATTCCGCCCATGCCACTGTGGTCCATCCCGTGCATGGACGCAGATGCGCCCCAGCTTTCGAGCCAGCCCTGCTGCAGCTTGATTTCAGGCCCCTGGGCATCCTTGATCTCCTGGGCAAGCTCAAGCACCTCAGGATCGACACCATCCTTGGTCAAGATGATGTCAGACATCTCGATCGCTTGTTCGTGGTGCGGGATCATCATCGTCGCGAACATCACATCCGCGTCATTGAACTCCGCCGCGTTCGAACTGAGTGTGCTCTCTGGGGCGGACTCGTCGCCGGGCTCAGGGGTGGTGGACGTGCAGCCGGCGAGGGCCAACGTCGCAGCAAGGGCCAGCCCAGCGAGGGCAGGAATACGGGTTTTCATCAGGGTTCTCCTCAAAGAGTCGTCAGTGACGCACTCGTCACCGTGACGAGTGCGAAGAGGTACGTATCCGCGGAACCGGGACCGACTTAGCCCTGACCGCGAGATCGCCCATCACGTTCGACTAATGCAGAGCACCAGCAGAGACGGCGCGCGCGACTGCACGTGCCGGTATTGCGAGAACGCAAGCCCACGCGCCCGCAACACCCCTGCCCACAGGCGTGAGAGAACCCGAGGGGGCAAGAGCATCACAATCAGGAACAACACGAACAGACACATCAGAGCGATGCCCGCGTGCCCAGTCGCGCACCCCGCGCACCCGTCCATCGTCGGGGCAGGTGCCCCCGGCATGCCCGCCCCAAGGACAGGCTCTGCAACAGATAAATCACCGTGTCGCGCGGAGTGCTCAACCGAGTTAAGAACAGTGCCGGACGTCCCACCGTGGTGGGTCACCGCAACGCTGGCTGACTCACCAATCGACGACGGCGCCGCTGTCGCATGACCAATCGAGTGCATCGAGACGAGACCAAGCAGGAGACTGACGAGAAGCAGTCCGCCAAGGAGTGTTGACCCCAGCCAGCCACGGCGCGCGAGCGCACGCCCTGCTGTTGTCATGCTGAATCCCACACGCCGCATACTATCGGCATCAGCTACGCGGATTCTGTGTCCTGGGCCGTCGACCGAATCAAGTTTCTCCGGGCCGCGTGAATAGGGGCCGCGTGCCCGACCGACGAAGGGCGGCCACGTACGTCACAGAGAATGGCCTCGGTGATCTCCCGCTCGACTTGACGTTGAGCTCTCCTTGCTCTTCGAGAAGCGCAGGAAGCGTATGGCCACGCAACTCATCTCCGTACTTGGCGCCACGTCAATGCCGAACGAAGCTGATCAGACGTTCCCACTGACCGTGACGCCGCGAGTGCCGACAACGCGGTGGCTGCCTGAAGCGGCAGGACGCCGTTACCGAGCGCGGTGATTTGCTGGTTCGGTGTCAGGCCGCCAGGTTCGGTCACCCATCCGGCGGGCAGGCCCATGAGCCATTCGACGAACACGGGTGCTGGTCGGGGTCCGTCGATGTCGTCGAGGAGCGCGGGTGCCGGCGCTGCGCGGCCGGTGATATGTTCCCAGCGTCCGATGGCGTCGGCGTAGCGTCCCCAGCGTTGAAGAGTCCGTCTATCAGGGACCAAAGGGTCTCCGACTCGCGCCTCTTGGTCGGTGAGCCAGCTGGTCCGTGGAGGGCGAACTCGATGATCTGGTGCGACAGCGCGATCGTCCCACGTCTCGCTCGCACCTGATCGAGTGTCTCGCCGCCGCGTGAGGAGTCCGTCGCCAGTGGCGTGCGGAAGCGTGTGGTGGGCGAGGATGAAGATCCGGAGGCGGTGGTGAGGAGCGCCGACAAGGGAAGCCGGTAGACCGATCCATCGTGCATCCATCCGCAGGTCGGCCAGATCGCCGAGAACGGCGCCGAGAGCCCGTAGAGGTCGAGCTGCGTTGTCTCCCAGATGCCACGGGTCGGATTCCAGCTCGCGAAGGGGTACATCGTCGGGGGTTGCGTAGTTGGGGTTGCGTGGGCCATGTCGATCTCCTTCTGCTGATGGCCGCGTTGCCGGTGAGGACAGCAACCCACGGACGTTCTCAATGACGACCCATTCGGGTTGGAGCGCGTCGATTGCCTCGGCCATGTGCGCCCACAGCCCAGAGCGGGTGCCGGGCGCGATGCCGGCGCGTTTGCCGACGGTCGACACGTCTTGGCAGGGGAAGCCGCCGATGAGGATGTCCACGGGCTCGACTTCATGCCAGTCGATGCCGGTGATATCGCCGAGGTTCGGGATGCCAGGCCAGTGGCGCGAGAAGACACGGGCAACGAGTTCGTTGAGTTCGGAGAACCACACGGTGTCGGCGTTGAAGACGTGTTCGGCGGCGAGGTCGAGCCCGCCGTAGCCGCTGAACAGCGACCCGATCTTGAGTCGAGGTGGCTGGTCTTCCTGGTCGCGCATACGTGCTCCGAATGACGGTCGACCCCGACCCCAGTTCTTCGAGTTCTGATGCCGGGCTGGTCATCTGTCAGGTGCACGACCACGCCACGCTGCGCCGCTGTCGTCGCGCCGAGCCCCGCCCCCGGACCCGCCAACTCGCCTCGTCGAGTTCGACCACCCGGGCCGCTCGTCTCTCCGACCCACCTCCTGAGCCGACACGCGTCTTGCAGGTCGAGGTTGGCCCCCTGGGCTGGGGCGTTCGGGCGCGGTTCTCCGGTGCTCACCTGCTCGTCAGGACAGGAGGCAGCGATGACGGTTTCGATGCGCGTGATGAGCGCGGGTGACGGCTACAAGTACCTGCTGAAGACCGTCGCGTCCGCCGACGGCGACCGGCCCCTCTCGACACCGCTGACCCGCTACTTCATTGAGGAAGGCACCCCACCGGGACGGTGGCTCGGCAAAGGTGTCGCGTCACTCGGCAAGGGTGAACTGGTCGTCGGTGACCAGGTTTCAGAAGACCAACTCCAGCTCCTCATGGGCTCTGGCTGCGATCCGATAACCGGCGAGCAACTCGGGCTCGCGTTCGCCGCTTTCAAGACGACAGAGCAGCGGATCGAGGCCCGGATCGCGAAGCTCGACGCCACCCTGACGCCGGGTGCGAAGGGTGAGGCTGTCGCCCGGATCGTTGCTGAGGAGAACGCGCGGGCTGGGCGTCGCGCGGTCGCAGGGTTCGACTTCACGTTCTCGATCCCAAAGTCCGCCAGCGTCCTCTGGGCGGTCGCTGACGCAGGGGTGCAGGCGATGATCGGGGCTGCGCATCACCGGGCGGTTGCGGAGGTGGTTGCGTTCATGGAACGAGAGGTTGCGGCCACCCGCACCGGTGCAACCGCAGGCGACGGGGCCGTTGCGCAGGTCCAGGTCGAGGGGCTGATCGCGACCGCGTTCGATCACTTCGACTCCCGCGCAGGCGACCCCCACCTCCACACCCACGTCGTCATCAGCAACAAGGCCAAGACGAAGCTCGACGGGAAGTGGCGCTCACTGGACGGCAGACCGATGCACGCCGCCGTTGTCGCGCTCTCGGAGCTGCATGAGGCGGTATTCGCAGACCACATGACCCGAATCTTCGGCGTCGAATGGGAAGCCCGCGACATGGGCCGCGACCGCAATCCTGCCTGGGCGATCACCGCCGTCCCCGAGTCCCTGGTGATGGAGTTCTCGAACCGCTCCCGCCACATCGATGCCGAGAAGAACCGGCTGGTCGACGAGTACGTCGCCGCGCATGGCCGCCAACCGTCGAATGCGACGATCTTGAAGCTCCGCGCGCAGGCGACGCTCTCCACCAGACCCGACAAGCAGGTCCGATCCCTCGCCGATCTGACCGAGGAGTGGCGAACACGAGCCACCACGGTCCTCGGCCAGGACGCGACTCGGTGGGCGATGGACGCAACCGATAACGACCAGCCGCCGTTGCTGCGCGCCGACGACATTCCGCTCGACGTGATCCGCGACATCGGCCGCACTGTCGTCGAGACGGTTGGTGAGAAGCGTTCGACCTGGCGCCGTTGGAACCTCATGGCCGAAGCCGCGAGGCAGACGATGGGCTGGCGCTTCGCCACCATGAGCGACCGTGAATCGGTGATCGCGATGGTCACCGACGCCGCCCAGCTCGCGTCCCTGCGACTCACACCGCCCGAGCTGACGCTGTCTCCGGTGGTGTTCCGGCGCAGTGATGGCACGTCGGTGTTCCGTCCGGTCAACTCGGCGATCTTCACCTCCGAGGGGCAGCTTCTTGCGGAAGACCGTCTCCTCGACCGCTCACGCGACCTCACCGGCCCCACCTTGGCGCTCGCGACCGTCGAGAAGGTTGCCCATAAGCCCGACGCCGACGGTTCGGTGTTGGGTGAGGATCAGGCCGAGGCGTTGACACGGATCGCGGTGTCCGGGCGGATGCTCGACGTGCTCGTCGGCCCGGCTGGGGCGGGCAAGACGACCGCCATGAACGCGCTACGCCGAGCCTGGGAGGCAGAACACGGCGCAGGCTCCGTGGTCGGGCTCGCACCGTCCGCGGTGGCCGCACAGGTCCTCGCCGACGATCTCGGGATCGAGACCGAGAACACTGCGATGTGGTGGCAGAACCACCTCACCAAAGGACTCGACTTCACCGCTGGTCAGTTGGTCATCGTCGACGAAGCATCCCTCGCTGGCACTCTGTCGCTGGACCGGATCACCGGCCTCGCCCAGCAGGCAGGCGCGAAGGTGCTGCTGGTCGGTGACTACGCACAGCTTCAATCGGTTGATGCTGGGGGCGCGTTCTCGATGCTTGCGCACGACCGCACTGACGCCGTCGAACTCATCGACGTCCACCGCTTCCACCAGCCGTGGGAGAAGCTCGCCTCCCTCGACCTGCGCCACGGCCACACCTCGGTGATCGACACGTACCTGGCCCACGGGCGAATCCGAGACGGCGACACCGAGGACATGACCGACGCCGCCTACACGGCGTGGCGGGCCGACCGAGACGCCGGACGCATCACTGTCCTGATCGCCGAGACCCGCGAACAAGTGACCGCGCTCAACGCGCGCGCCCGAGCTGACCTGCTCATCGACGGGACCCTCACCCAGGACAGGGAGGTCGAGCTGCGCGACGGAACCCATGCGGGTATCGGGGACACCGTCATCACTCGCCGCAACAACCGGAAGATCACGGCCAGCAACGGGAACGACTGGGTGCGCAACGGCGACATCTGGACCATCACCGACGTGCGAGACGACGGCAGCCTCACCATCCGCAGACCAGGCCGCTCTTACGGCGGCGCGATCGTGCTGCCCGCCGGATATGTCACTGAGCATGTCGATCTCGGATACGCCGTCACCGCGCACCGAGCCCAAGGAGTCACCACCGACACCGCACACGTCCTGGTCGAGCCGGCCGCGACCAGGGAGAACTTCTACGTCTCCATGACCCGAGGACGTGCTGCAAATCATGCCTATGTGATCCTCGACCGGGTCGACGACCACCAACAGCCGCACCCCGGCGACGACCCGAACGCGAGCGGCCGCAGCGTCCTGACCGGGGTCCTCCAGCACGTCGGCGCGGAACTGTCGGCCCACGAGACGATCACCACCGAACACGAACAGTGGGGCTCGATCGCGCAGCTCGCCGCCGAGTACGAGACCATCGCCGCCGCCGCGCAACACGACCGCTGGGCATCCCTCGTCCGTGCATCCGGCCTCACTGCTGAGCAAGCCCAAGCCGCTGTTGAGTCCGAAGCCTTTGGAGCGCTCACGGCAGAGCTCCGCCGCGCCGAAGCCAACCACCACAACATCGAGACCCTGCTTCCACGCATCGTCCAGGCGCGCGGATTCGACGACGCTGACGACATCGCCGCGGTCATTCACTACCGGGTCGCCCGTGTCACCGCTCGCCCCGCCGGATCAGGACGGGCCCGCAAAGCGCCCAGGCTCATCGCCGGGCTCCTGCCACACGCGGGCGGAGTACACGATGCCGAGATGCGTGCGGCGCTCGATGAGCGAGAAGCACTCATCGAAGCCCGCGCCGACGCCGTTCTTGATGGCGCTCTCACCGACGAGGCACCCTGGACGAGAGCGCTCGGTACGTCACCGAGCGACACTCGCCGGGCCGCAGCATGGAGGAAGGCGGCGCGAGTGGTCGCCGCCTACCGAGACCGCTACCGCATCACCGACGACGCGCCCCTCGGGGCACCGCCCGTGTCCGAGGCGCAGAAGATCGACGCAGCCCGGGCAAGAGCCGCGTTGTCCCGGGCGCAGGCGAGTACTTCGACCTTCACAGGCGGTCAGGGGCACGAACGTTCGGCACCGGCTGACTGGCAGCGACGTAGAACCGCACCATCTCTGTGACTACCTAGTCCTGGCTCCCAGGAGCCCTTCCGGTCCGGTAACTGTCAGTGGTGGATGGGATGGTTTTACCATGAGCACCTAGCAGACACGGAGGAACAGAGCTTGTAAGGTGGTAAGCATGAGCGGTGCAGCAAGAAGTAGTTACCAGGCTTCAGATGGTCTAGAGCGCGCCGTCATCGATCTGGTTCGAGTCGGGACACGAGGGCACGGCGCAGGGGTCAAGCAACTCGCATCGCGCCTCATGCGGGCTGTGCCACCGGGGGTGCACGACGCTGAGTCGTTTAGGGATGCGCTCCATGGGGCTATCGCGGCGGGCCTGGAGGCGACAGAGTTGCGGTACGCCTCGGGCTCGCTCCCTACCGAAGGCGACAGCACGCGATCACTGGTAGACATCGACCCGTACCCGGATGGCGATGGGCTGGTTCTCGATGCCTCGGCGATGGAGCCTCTCGCTGAGGTCGTGACAGAACGAGAGCGAGCAGGCGATCTGCGTAGAGCTGGCTCTGCGCCAACCCGAACGGTCCTCCTCAGCGGCCCGCCTGGAGTGGGAAAGACGATGGCCGCGCGCTGGCTGGCGCAGTCGTTGCAGTTGCCGCTCCTCTCGTTGGACCTATCGTCGGTCGTTTCGAGTTACCTCGGAACCTCGGGACGCAACATCAAATCCGTGCTCGACTACGCTAAGAGCGGCCCATGCGTCCTACTCCTCGACGAGTTCGACGCGATCGCGAAGCGACGCGATGACGACTCCGACATTGGTGAACTCAAGCGGATCGTTAACGTGATCCTCGTCGAACTCGACCGATGGCCCGATACGAGCCTGCTGGTTGCCGCTACCAATCACCCTCAGCTCCTTGACGCGGCCGTAGAACGTCGGTTCGACCGCTTGATCTCTCTGTCTCACCCTGCGCCCGTGCAGAGGCGGGCCATTCTGGAGCACCTTGCCACCACGATAGGTGGAGTCGATCCTTCGGCCCTCGTCCTAGCCGTCGAACTGACGGAGGGCTTCTCTAGTTCCGACCTCACGCGCGTCTGGTCGCTAGCTCGCCGCCGCTCTGTCCTCAACGCATCCCCTGTCGAGGATGAGTTGGTCAAGGAACTCGCCCAACGCGCCCCAGCCCCCGGTGCCCGGCGCGACAGCCTGTTCCTCGCGATGCGCGACACACTCGGAATGTCGAATCGGCAGATCGCCGCGCTGGTAGGTGTCTCGCACCCCACCGTTGCAGCAGGAATCAAGCGAGCCGAAGGAGCCTCAAGTGGCAAACACGCAGACTAACGAGACGCGGCGTCCACTCCTCGTCAATGGGGAGGCGCTCAAGCTCGCTGTCCAGGCCCCCAACGCAGGAGGAGGCGACAAGTATGAACCTCAGACAGTTGACCAGGCGCGCACCAACCTAACCCCGCAAATACAGGCTGTCACGGCAGAAGCGGAGAGTCTGCCCCCAGAGCTCCGGGCGAGCGATCATTTGTATGTGGAGGCCAAGCTCCTTCCGAACTACCTCGCGGCCTCGTACTTTCCCACTGAGCTCCTCGCGCATGTCGGAGCCACACCCGTGGGGTCACGGTCAGACATCGGGCAGTACGTCACGAAGACCAAGAGTGTCACGTCCCAAACGAGACGGCTCATCTTCGCGGTCTCGGACAGTGGGCTTCACGAACTACAGAGGCTCATCGCTGACGGGGGCCGAACACGGTCGGAGCACCAGGCGCTTGCCCAGGTCAAAGAGCTTGAGGAAATCTCGCTTCCGCGTCAGTCCGATGTGCTCCGCGCAGGTGAACTCAGTGCGGAAACACAACTCCCACACGAACGCCGGGTCTGGGAGGCAGTGCTGCACCCCCAATCATCCAGGTTGGGTGAGCCGTTGCCTCTGGATCAGGACACGCTCGACCGCTGGTTCAATCTCATCGCAGCTGAAGGTGGTGAGGTTCACCGGGACTTCGTGCGTCGGGTCGGCGGATTGACGTTCACCCCGGTCAGCCTTGACGATAGCCGAGTTGAGTCGCTCGCTCGGTTCAATCCACTCCGCGTGCTCCGGCCCATGCCAGCGATCCGACCTCGGCCGCGATTCGGTATGCGGAGCGTGCAGCGGCTCAGCGCGCCCCCGTCCTCGCGGCCCGTTCTATCTGACGTGTCCGTCGCGGTGTTCGATGGAGGTGTCGACGTTGGTCGAAATACCGCGTCGCTCTTCACGATCCCAACGCACGACCTCACGCCGGAGGCACCTTCCCAAGACGAACTGGATCATGGCACCGGAGTCACGGGAGCCGTGCTCTACGGACTTGTGGCGCCGGGAGACCAAGCGCCGACACCGCCACTGCCAGTCGAGAGCTACCGAGTACTTCCGGCTCCGAATATTCCAGGAGACCTCGAAGGCTACTGGGTCCTAGACCGCATCAAAGAGGAGGTCGAAACGAAGGGTCACCGAATCGTGAACCTGAGCCTTGGCCCCACGCTGGCCGTTGAGGACGACATGGAGCCGAACCGCTGGACAAGCGAACTCGACCAACTCGCGTGGGAAAACGACGTACTCTTCGTAGTCGCTGCTGGCAACGATGGCGACAAAGACCAGGCTGCTGGGCTCCACCGAGTTCAGGTGCCAGCAGACATGGCGAACGGCATCGCGGTCGGAGCCTGCGACGCCCCCGCACCTGAAACGCCGTGGGCAAGAGCCTCATACTCATCGATGGGTCCGGGGCGACACGGAGCTCGCGTACAGCCCCTTGGAGTTCAGTTCGGCGGCACGGACAGCCGCATGTTTAACGTCCTTCGCGCGGATGGGAGCTTCCTCGAAGCAGCGGGCACCAGCTTCGCAGCACCCATCACCACCCACGCACTTGCCGATCTCGTCACGCGACTTCCCCGAGTCAACAGCAGCGTGCTCCGGGCCTTCACGACGCACTTCGCCGAGCGCCCTCGCAGTCACGTCAAGCTTCGCGACGAGGTGGGCTACGGTCGTCAACCCCTCAACTTTGAGGAGCTTCTCAACTGCGCACCCGGCGAAGCGCACGTGCTGTACGTCGACGACATCACCCGCGGCGACCTCCTTGGCTACCAGATTGCGATGCCAGCCGCGCTCACTGCGAACGTGAAGCTCCAGATGACGCTTGCCTACGCCTCGCCGGTTGATCCCACCCAGCCGACCGAGTACACAAGCGCCTCTCTAGAACTGGCGTTGCGACCTCATCACCGAGCCCACACATTCCGACCCCCGCAAGGAGTCGCCGAGAAGAGCCGTGCACTCGACATCGGTGGTGTGGAGGCACGGCAACTCCTATCTGACGGTTGGAGCCCGAGCCAGGAACCCGTTACCAAGTCGCTCGGAGCAGCGAAAAGCGGTTCTGCTGAAGCTCAATTGCGTGACAGTGGTAAGTGGGAGACAGTCCGTCACTATCGCGTGACACTCAAACCCGACGAGGTCGAGCTTCCTCGACTGGAGCTGTCTTATGTAGCACGCCGCAGCGGCGCCCTCGACAACTCTCCGACCACGATCCCCTTTGCGCTTCTCGTCTCAGTTGTTGACGAATCCGGAAGCACAGACATCTACGACGCGGTTCGCACACGATTCAGCGTCCTACAGCCCGCTCAACGCGCACGTACCCGACTCCAGACTCGTGGCGCTTCACCATCTCACTGGTACTGACCACAAGTCGAGGGCGTGAAGGCCCACTAGACCTCGTGCTCAGGCGGACGGATCAGCTGCAAGTTCGAGACACCACCCTGGTTCACGCAGTCCTGAGCGAGGTCGTGAACGTGCCAGTAGAAGTCCAGGTCCGCCTCGGCGGCGTTCACAGTGAACTCGACTGGGGGGTACCGGTGAAGCGGGACTGACGCTCCGTCGTAGTGATAGCCGAAGTTGTCGATCGTTGAGATAGCCAGCGGCTCATCGCCGGTGAAGTCGATCCCGACGCGGATGTCGTACTCGCCGCCGCCTGTCGCTTCCGCTGTCTTGCGCACGAGCGCCATGAGGTCCGCCACCGCGCATTCGATGGCTGCGGACTGGACCTGCCAGCCGTCGAAGTAGCCGTCGCTGCTCATGCGGTGGCCACCAACGGCCGCTGCGATCGTGACCGATCCGTCGTGGTGAATGCTCGCCCATGCCTCCTTCCACGCCGAGCGTTCACCCGTAGCACTGTTCACGGCCACCCACCGACGAAGGCCTGCTCGCGGATTGTGACGGTCGATGTTCTCCAGTGGGTGAATGCCACCGCGGCCCGCGTAGAAGAGCGCAAGGCTCTCAGTCTTTGCGAGAATCTCACGGGCTTCATCGCGCGTGAGCCGACTTCCGACGCGTGGAAGGCGTGGGTGGGCAACTGCTACCAGCCAGGCGCGCGTCTCTGAATCTCGTCCGGCTGCTGCTTCCGCATACAACGTGTCCAGAACTTCGGTGGCGTGGCGGCGCTCGTCGAAGCGCGCACGGTACATCGCCTCGATTTGACGCTCCTTCATCCACACCGTGTCCGCGTCGTTCCGAACGGGTGCGCCGAAGTAGTCGCCCCGGTAGATCAAATGCGGGCCATCGACGCTGGCTGGCACCTCAACGATGACGGCACGCTCGCCTTCCGTCGAACCCAGCCGAAACACGTTCAAGCCGAACACTGGCGGCGTGATCGCGGTGATTGCCGCGCTGCGAAGGGAGCGCTCGTACCCTTCGTCAAAGTCTCCAACGTCGATACGCCCGGTCGCGGCTTTCTGCGATTCACGCACGCCGAAGACGATGACACCACCCCCGCTGTTCGCCATGGCCGCAACGTCTTTCGGGAAGTCGGTCTGCGGCAATCCCTTCTGGGGTGGGAGTTCCGACTTCCAGTCCAAGCCGTCGGACTCCATCGCGCGAGCCGCGACAGCGGAATCGAGCAGTTCGTCCGTCAACGGACCAGGGCCGCGACCGAGGACGCGGTGGAGGGCAGTGAAACTCATGGAACAAGCGTAGGGATGGCTACCGACATCGTGCCGAGGGAGCGGCCATGATTCAGAGTCATGCCTTCACATCTCGACGACGCTTCGTGCTTCTCTTGAGGTCCTACGAGCAGGTTGGCTCCGCGCCGCAACGGAACCCCTGCTGCCTGTTGCTTGGTCGATCATCTGTTCAAGGTCGGTCGAGTCGGCCACCAGCCGGGCCTCCCCACTGACCAGAAGCCGGTGCGGCCCGACGCTCGTCGCGCTGGTGACGGGGCCAGGGACGGCGCCGACTGCGCGGCCGAGCTGATGTGCGTCGTGTGCAACCTTCATCGATCCTGACCGCGCGCCGGCCTCAACCACGACCGTCGCTGCGGACAGTGCCGCCATCAACCGCGCATGGGCAAGGAACCGATGTCGGGTCGGCGTTGCGCCGGGTGCGACTTCGCTGACCAGAAGACCGACATCGGCGATACGACCGAGCAGCTCGCTGTGGCCCGCCGGATACGCGCGATCAACGCCATTCGCCAGGACTGCGATGGTGTCGCCACCGGTCGCGAGCGCCGCGCGATGGGCGGCACCTTCAATGCCGTACGCACCGCCCGCGACGATGATCCGCTCGGCGGCGGCCAAGTCGGAGGCGAGCGTCCCGGTGACATGCTCGCCGTAGGAAGTTGAAGCTCGCGCGCCGGTGAGGGTCACGAGATCGGCGACTGGGCGTGCGAGGAACGACGACGCCCCGCGAGTCCAGAGCACGTACGGGGCTCGCTCGCCGAGATCGCCGAGCGAGCGGGGCCATTCGTCATCGCCGGGCATCAAGACACCGAGCCCTGTTTGTCGTGTCTGGAGGAGGCGATCGTCCAGGGCGTCGATGCCCGAAGTGGCGAAGTGTCCGCGCCAGACGTGGGCGTCAACCTCGTTGAGGCCAGGTACAGGGCTGTCGGACTCGGCCAGCCGCAGGGTTTCGACGCCGCCGACCGTGGCGAGTAGGCGACCTGTCACCGCGTCGTCCGGTTCAACGAGCATCGACAGCACCATTCGCGCGGTGCGCTCATCTCCTGCGATCTCACTCAAGCTCGACATGATCGTGCTCCTCTCGTGCTCCTGCCGGAGAGGTGCGCAGAGACGAGCCAGGTCCGAGGTCCGTAGTGCCTCATAGTCAAGTGCCCGCGAAAGTTTGTCTTCCGTGCGCGCCAAGCCCGGCGTAGAGTGGAAGACGAGGCAGGTTCTCCTCATATTGCGGGTCCTCCGGGACGGCCCTCGGGCACTCATACACGTTCTGCCTCCTCGACGGAGAAACACGTGTGTTGAGAGGCCCACCATGTTCCGCTTCATCTGGACGCTCAGCGTCCGCACCCGCGACTTCCTTCACCGCTACATGCCGAGCAACCGGCTGCTCGCTGCCATCCGCACGCGTCGCGGTCTTAAGTGGGGGCTCCCCGCCATGCTCGTTGCCGCCCCGTACATCCTGGTCGCAACCATCTGCTCCAGCCTCATCGCCGACGGCGGCCCCGGCTGGCTTCACCTGGTCGTACTGTGGGGGTGCTGGAACGCCTTGAAGTTCATCCTCATGGGGCCGATCAGCGTCGTACTGCTCGTCCGCGCGCGCATCCGCGAGGCGATGATCCGTCGCGACCAGCGGCGCGAAGCGCGTGCCGAAGACCGCGAACCGCTCGTGCTGGCTTAGGCCCTCGTCCAGGGAACATCGCGGGTCAGGATGCAGTGGCCATCCGGCTGCGTCGCCCACCGCCCTCGCGAATCGGAACGCCATGCTCGGCCAGCGCGCGGCGAACTGCCTGAGGCCCCGCACCGACCTTCAAACCGACCTCTACCAGCGTCAACCCGCTGTCGTAGAGGTCGGCTGCTTCATGAATGCGGGAAGGGTCGAATCGTCCACGGCGAATCGGGACCTTCCGCCGCGTCAGATGCTCCGCCACCGTCCGACGGTGGATGCCGAAGCGTGAGGCCAGCTCAACGAGCGTTGCGCCGTCGCGGTACCTCGCCACCAGTTCGTCGACCTGCTCGGCCCGTAGAAGGGTTTGAGCCGTCCCAAGTGATCGCACCATCCGGCCCCTGGAGTCCACCACGGAGGGGTGAGACGGGCGTCGGTCCTGCTTGTAGAACCCGCGCGACCTGCGCAAGGACAGGGTTTTCAGGTGTGGACAGGGGTTCTCAAACTCTCTACGGAGGTCCACAGGTTTCAGACGTAGTCGAACTCCTGACGGGGTTCGACTTTGTCGTTTCGTAGGGCTCGGCGAGGCGCGGGCGGGCTTGTTCGTCTTCGGTGATGTCGATGCCGTTGGTGAAGGTCTGGTTCGCGAGGCGCTTGCCGTGGTCGTCGGTCGCGGCATACATGGCCGCGCAGCCGATGAGGAGCCGTAACGCTTTCCTGAGCTGGTTCCGGGGGCCTTGGTTCGGTTCGTATACCCATCAGGCAATTTCGTATAACATTAATGTATGAGCAAGCGCGAGACGATCAACGAAACCCCGGTGACAGGCGAGCAGATCGATGCTTGGGCGGCCGAGGCTGAGACTGGTTACGACGTTGCCGCTTTGAAGAAGCGGGGCCGCGGACGGCCCGGTCGTGGCGCGGAACCGTCGCAGGTCATCGCCCTGCGCCTCACGGCGGACGAGATCAGTGCCCTCGATGCGCGGGCGGAACGGGAAGGCAAGTCGCGCTCCGAGGTGATCCGCGAGGCACTGGCCTCAGCGTGAGAGTCCACCCCTCGGCGCTCAAGCACGGGATCGACGTCGAGGATGCGATCCAGGCTGCAACGTGGGCAACCTTGGATCGAGGACCTCGACCACGACATCCCGGCCCGGCAGCTTCGGCTCGGGTTCGATACCCGTGGCCGACTGCTGGAAACGGTCGTGCTGGTCTTCGACAGCGGAAACGAACTCGTGATTCACGCCATGAAGGCGCGACCTCAAATGCTCGATCTACTGCCCGTAGTCGGCGTGCAGGCAGCGCTCACTTGGCTCGCGTCTTCTCCCACACTGTCATCCGGCTCACGCCGAACCGCTCTGCGATCGACGTGGCCCCCTCGCCGCCCTCCCGGGCAGCCCGGATCGCGGAGACCTCCGTGTCCGTCAGTGGAGTTCGAGGCCGTCTCCTTGGGTTCCGAACGACCTCGGAATCGGCCGTTTCAACGACGAGGGATCCGCCAGCGGCCCCGCTTCTGACCTAATCCCACAAGGAACTGAGCCGTTCGACGCGTTCCCAGTCAGTTCGCCTGATCCTCGTTGCGTCCACCCAACATGCTTCAGGTTCAGACACCCGTCCACCTGAAGGTGGGCGGGTGCTTGAATGCGAGGTTGGCGTTGTCACGCTGTTGAAGCCGGGCGCTTCGCTGGTTCTCCTCGTAGAGGAGGATCGCGAACGGGTCCGGCTTTCTCCGTTCAAACGTCGTCATGCTCGGGTTCACGCTGTTTCGTCAGCGGGTCCGCGTCGGCGCAGTCTGTTCATCGCTTGGTCTGCTCGTGTGCTCTGTCGGAGCTTGTGCAGCATGTACTCCAAGGCGTCGGACTCGTCGGTGAACACGCGAAGTGTCTTCTTCAGGACACTCGCGCGTTCGTCTGTCACGTAGACGGCCCAGCCCGGCTGGCGCGGCTCCAGCACCACCGCATGCTCGGCGGTCGGACCCTCGTCGAGAAACAGTGCACCTATCAAGCCTTCACGGGTAGTCGCCCGCTACAGCTCAGCCCTGTCCATGAAAGATCCTCTCTGACGAACCGCGCCGTCGCGATCGCGGAGCGCGCCCGATCGGCAAGCCAGGTCGCTCGCCCTCGACGCGGCGCCTGCTCGGGGTCGAGTTGAAGGAAGTTCGAACCACGCATTTGGCGCATGAGGCTACTTCAACCCGGCTTCCGCAGTCATGCAAACAAGGGGAGGTGGCGGGCTTACCCCACCATGAGGAATGGGCTTGCCGAAGCAGCCGCGATTCGACAGCCCATGCGATCTGTGTGGAGTTCTTGCACTGCTGCGGTGTCAAGGCGCACGCAAAGTCAAGCGAGGTCCGAAGCGGTGACCTGTGACAATGCCGAGCGCAGCGATTCTCGGACCTCCGCGGGTGGGGTGGCTAGGTCGACTTGGTGAACCCTCACCGGAATGCCGTCGACAACGACATCGAGGTTCGGCCCTGGTGACCCGTCGACGAGCGCACCCAACAGCACGGCCTCAGTTCTCCCGTCGAACTCGCGGGAGAAGATCGATGCGTAGGAGTACAGCTGCCGCACATAGTCCGGCTTGATCATGGTCTTCCCGTAGCGGACGTCAAAGATGGGGCCGAACTTGCACTCGACGACAACCTGAAGGCCATGGCCTCGCACGGCGACATCAACGTTCAGGTTTGGTAGGTGCGCGATCCCACTACTGCTCCCTTCTGCTGGCCATTGACGCCGTTCACCGCACACCGAGTAACCCAACGGCCCCAAGTGCAGTCGATAGAACCCGCGGACCGACTCTTCGAAAAGCCTCCGCAGCGCATGCTCATTCCTGGCGATCGCGGGCAGGTCGTTCTTGCCCGCAGCGTGCTCCGGTGCGCACATGTCGCGTGTCAGTCGACTCAGCAATACGAGTTTCCGGTCTTCGGAATCAAAATGCCCGTACTGCTCCTTGGACATCTCCGGCGCCGTCGGGTCAACGGGTGAAACGCCGCAGCGCTCGAGCAGCTGGGCAGTGGTCAGACAGCGCCGACGCACCGGTGCGGCCCGGGCACGGTGCGATGCCAGGCGCAGTGTTACCAACATGTAGCGGTAACGAGGGAGATCGATGGTCTGTTCTTGGTACCGGCACTGAACCCGGCCGGAATCCATCAAGCGGCGGCGGGCTGTCGCTAGATGATCGATCCGGCCCCGCACCCGGGTGAGTGGCTCAGCTCGGATCCGGTATCCACTGGCCAACATGGACCTAACTCGGGACTCGACCTGCCTCGCCAGGATCTCTGCGAGAGCATCCAACAGATCGTTGTCTCGTTCCCCGCTCAATAGTGTCTCGCGTTCCCGCGTAGTGAGCGTGTCGAGCAGCTCGGGGGACGAGTACAACAACATGAACCAGACGCTTCGAATATCGATCCGGGTCGAGCCGGCCCCCGCCTGGAACACGTCAGAGTTCTGCGAGAAGTTGGCCGACAGCTGCGTCCACGGTGTCCTGGTCCTCGTGCCAATACTCCGCCAGCTGCGGCATGACCGACGAAGTAACCACGGCGCGGAACCACGGCACCAGCTCACTGGCTTCCTGCCCTGGTGTGAAGTACGAGTGCCCGATACGGAAGGACAGACCGAGCGACGGATCGGCCGCGATCCGTTCGTTCAACTCTCGGATACGCCGGGCGACCTCGTCGATCCGCTCGCGCCGATCGTTGCGGAACCTTGAGGCCAGGTGCGCCTTCCAGGCGTCGTTGAACTGGGGCTCAAGTTCGAAGAACGCGAACCTGCGACGCAGTGCAAAATCGACCAGCGCCAGCGACCGGTCTGCCGTATTCATTGTGCCGACGACATACAGGTTGTCGGGCAGGAAGAACGCAGGCTCGTTCTCGTGCATGTAGGTGAGCTCGAGGGCGTCGGACTGGTTACGCTTCGAACGCTCCAGCAAGGTCAGCATCTCACCGAGTGCCTGCGCGGGGTTCCCTCGGTTGAACTCCTCGATCACGATGACGTGCGGGGTGTCAGGGTTCTCACTGGCCCGTTTGGCGTGCTGCAGGAGAGGGCCGTCGACGAGAGTCAGCTGGCCGTCGCCGCCGGGTCGCCATCCGCGTACGAAGTCTTCGTAGGACGTGCCGGGATGGAACTGAACTGAGCGCACGGCGTCGTGCAACTTGCTCCCGATCAGTGCGTAGGCAAGGCGCTTGGCCAGCCAGGTCTTACCTGTGCCAGGTGCGCCCTGGAGCACGATGTTACGCGTCTCCTCCCAGCGCTGGAGGATGTCGTTGAGGTCTTGAGCGGAGTGGAAGGCACCGTCGTCCAGGATCGACTCGACGGAGTAGCCGGCCAGTTCGGCATCCGACTCGGCGACTTCGGCCGCCGGCTCAGTATCGCTCGTTCCGCGCCAGTACCCCACCAATGGTGTGAAGTAGAAGGCCGGGCTTGTCCCAGGAGGCGGCGCCATCCAACGGCGGAGGGCAGCCAGGTCGACGTCGTCGTCACCGGACGGTGCTTTCCCTGTGACTGCCGGGAAGAACCCTCGCACGATCCTGTGTTTGTGGGGCGCAGAGACGATCGGGAGAAAGTAGTCCGGATGCTTCAAATAGGCGAGATACGCCCTGATGCCGGGCTGTGACGGCCCCGGTGAAGTCGTCACGATCTCTCGCCAGGCCAGTGGGTCCTTATCCGCGGCATCCAACTCGTCGGGCGATAACGTCCGCAGGTAGCGCACGAACTCGATCAGGACCCAGAGCTGCCTGAACCGGTGCGTTCCCCAAGCGGTACCACCATTGAATACGGGGGTGTTGAGCGCCTCCAACACGTCCGAGGTGATCTCCCAGCGGACACCGACATCACGGAGTACCTGGTTGATGTTGGCGAGCTTTGTCTCGCTGTGAATCGACCTGGTCGGCAGCATCTGCAGGAGGAAGAGCTCGGCGAACAGAATTTTGACGGCGTCTTGGACGCCGGCCATCTGTTTGTCGAGCTTCTGCAGAAAGTTGGCGCCGGAAACGTCGGGCTGCCGAACGAACCGGTCGATGAGGATCTCAATGTTGTCCGAAGTCCATACATTGTCGTTCGTCAGCAGAGATCCACCATGTCGCGCGACCTCCAGCAGTCTCGCTCCGACTCGGCGGACAGGTCCCTCGTAGTCAATGATGGTGTAGTCCGGCGGAGCGCCCTCGATCTGCGCAGGTTCTTTCATGGGCGAACGCTAGCGAAGGGCATGGATGGATCGCCATCTTCGAACGCGGTTGGCGTGAAAGGTCACACGGTTCAACTCACCTGGCAGCCCGCAGTCGCCGTCGTCGACGAAAATGGAGGTGGCGAAGCTCCGCTGCCGCCCGACCTCCGAATGCAGGAGCGCGCATCACCAAGAAGCCCGCGAGCAGACGTGATGCGGGTCAGGGGCGTGATAAAGCGCGGCGATCGCCTTATCCACCTGCCGTGCCAGCACCAGCCCTCAGAGGATCCACCAACCGGAGACCACCATCGGCAACAACCCGACCAGCAGCCACGGGGACAACACCCGTCGACGGTTGATCACCAGCGTCGCGATCACCGCGATCACGCCGGTGAGACCGGTCACCGTCCACAATCCGATGACCGAATCACGAGGCAGGTCGAGATGGCCCCGAAGGGCCAGATAGGCAGCGAAACCGATCGCGAAGGACCCCACGAAACCGCAGACGGTGATGCTGAGGATCACCCGCTGCACCAGGTCCAGGCTGGCCTGCGCGCTCGTGCGACCGGGGTGGGACATGAACAACTCGCAATCAGTTAGTGCATTAACCATTCGTGCACAGCGTAACATGGGCACATGGCCGACCCGGACCAGGATCTGCTCGCCCTGGAGAACCAGCTCTGTTACGCCCTCGCGGTGGCGTCACGACGCGTGATCGGCCTCTACCGACCACTGCTGGAGCCGATGGGCCTGACCCACCCGCAGTACCTGGTGATCCTCGCCCTGTGGCAGCACGATTCGCTCTCGCTCAGGGAATTGGCCGAGCGGGTCTCCTCCGATCCGCCCACCCTTTCACCGCTGGTGCGCCGGCTGGCCGACATCGGGTACGTGGTACGCGAACGGTCCCCCCACGACGAGCGCAGCCTGACCATCAGCCTCACCCCGACCGGCCGCGAGCTTCGGCAGCAGGCGGCGAAGATCCCGCCGACGATCCTCGACAGCCTGCAGATGGACCTCGACGAGTTGCGTACCGTGCACCAGATGCTGACCGGGTTGATCGACCGCACCCAGTCCGCTCCGGTCGGTGTGGGCTCGCATGCAGAACCGCAGCAGGGAACAAGATCGTGAATCAGCAACCGAACCCAGAACCCCCGACGACGCGTCGTCCCTACCACCACGGAGACCTTCGGGCCACGTTGGTACGCACGGCGCTCGAGTGCCTGGAAGCCGGTGAGCCCTACTCGCTGCGGGCGGCCGCCAAACACGTGGGTGTGTCCCCGACCGCGCCGTACAAGCACTTCGCCGACCGGCGGGCCCTGGACACCGCAGTCGCGATCGAGGGGTTCAAGGCGATCAGCGCCGACCTGGCTGCGGTGCTCGATGACGTACCGGCCGAGGCCAGCCCGCTGGAGACCTTGACCGAGCTGGGGGTGGCCTATGTGGAGTTCGCGCTGCGCCGCCCGGCACTGTTCCGGCTGATGTTCGGCAACGAGACCGAGGACTCCCACAGTGACCGGGTCCGCGCCGCGCAGGACATGCACAACCTGCTCGGAGTGGCCCTCGAACGGCTGTTTCCCGGCGCCGTTCCACCCGGCCTGGCCATGGGATTGTGGAGCCTCGCCCATGGTGCTGCCTTCCTGCACCTGGACGGGAAGTACCCGCCGTACCCTGCCGAGGAAGTCGCCGAACGGGTACGCCTCGGCGCCGCCGCCGTCCTGTGCCTGAAGTTGGAAGCCTGAGATCGTCAGCTTCGACCGGTCGCAGCCGCTCGGTTGATCAACCGTCCCGGCCGGGGACCGGCAGCAGCGCCTGCGCCGGATCGTCCGAGGCCGCCCGGAACCCGCGCAGCCGAAGGCTGTTGGTGACCACGAAGACGCTCGACAGCGCCATCGCCGCTCCGGCCAGCATCGGGTTCAACAGTCCCAGCGCGGCGATCGGGATGGCGGCGGTGTTGTAGGCGAAGGCCCAGAACAGGTTCGCCCGGATGGTGCCGAGGGTACGGCGGGACAGCCGGATCGCATCCCCGGCCGCACGAAGATCATTACGCACCAAGGTGATGTCGGCGGCCTCGATCGCCACATCGGTGCCACTGCCCATGGCCAGCCCGAGGTCGGCCTGGGCCAGCGCCGGGGCATCGTTCACCCCGTCACCGACCATGGCGACCACCCGCCCCCCGGCCTGCAATCCGCGGACCACCTCGACCTTGCCCGCCGGCAGCACCTCGGCGATCACCCGATCGATCCCCACCTCGGCACCCACCTGCGCGGCCACGGCGGCATTGTCCCCGGTCAGCAGCACCGGGGTGAGACCGAGCCGGCGGAACTGAGCGACGGCCTCGACGCTGGTCGGCTTCAACCGGTCGGTGACCACCAGCACACCGACCGCGGCGCCGTCGAAGGCAACCATGATGGCCGTACCGCCGGTCCGCTCGGCCCGAGCCAGCGAATCGCGCAGGACAGGATCCACCTCACACGACTCCGCGATCAGCGACACCCGACCCGCCAGTACCTGCGTACCGTCGACGCTCCCGCGTACCCCGCGACCGGCCAGATTCTCGAAATCGACCACAGTGGGCAGCTCGCCGACCTGGTCGATCGCAGCGGCGGCGATGGCCCTGGCGATCGGATGCTCCGAGGCATTCTCCAGCCCGCCGGCCAGCCGCAGCAACCGCTGGCGATCCACCCCGGTGCCGGTGATCACCTCGGTCAGCGACATCCTGCCCTCGGTGACCGTACCGGTCTTGTCCACCACGATCGTGTCCACCCGGCGGGTCGACTCCAGCACCTCCGGTCCCTTGATCAGGATCCCCAGCTGGGCTCCGCGTCCGGTGCCGACCAGCAGCGCGGTCGGAGTGGCCAGGCCGAGCGCGCAGGGACAGGCGATGATCAACACCGCCACCGCCGCGGTGAACGCATCGGCGACGGGGAAACCGGCGCCGAGCCATCCTCCCAGGGTGGCGACGGCGATCGCGATCACCACCGGTACGAAGATCGCCGAGACCCGGTCGGCCAGCCGCTGCACCTGGGCCTTGCCGGACTGAGCATCCTCGACCAGCTGCGCCATCTGCGCCAGCTGGGTGTCCGAACCGACCCGGGTCGCGCGTACCACCACCCGCCCGCCGGCGTTGATCGTCGCCCCGCTGACAGGGTCACCCTCGGCCACCTCGACCGGGACGGATTCGCCAGTGAGCATCGAGACGTCGACGGCCGAGCTGCCGGCGATGATCACGCCGTCGGTCGCGATCTTCTCCCCGGGACGGACGACGAAGCTGTCGCCGACGGCGAGCTGTTCGATCGGCACCCGTACCTCCGTGCCGTCACGCAGCAGGGTGACCTCCTTCGCCCCGAGTTCCAGCAGCGCCCGCAGGGCGGCACCGGCCTGTCGCTTGGAACGCTTCTCCACCCAGCGGCCGAAGAGGATGAAGGTGATCACCCCGGCGGCGACCTCGAGGTAGATGTTCGACAACCCGTCGGTCGGGGCGAGCGTGAGGGTGAAGCGGTGGGTCATCCCCGGTTCACCGGCGCTGCCGAGGAACAGGGCGATCACCGACCAGACGAAGGCCGCACCCGTACCGACCGAGATCAGCGTGTCCATGGTCGCCGCGCCGTGCCGCAGGTTCAGCCAGGCGGCACGGTGGAACGGCCAGCCGGCCCAGACGATCACCGGCGCGGCGAGCACCAGCGAGGCGAATCCCCAGTAGTCGAACTGCAATGCCGGGATCATGGCCATCAAGATCACCGGGATCGACAACACCGCTGCACCGATCAGCCGCTGCCGCAGGCTGCGCAGTTCGGGATCGTCCTCGGCGGTCTCGGCGCGATCTGCCTCGGGCAGGCGAGCACCGTACCCGGCCTCCTCGACGGCGTTGATCAAGGTCTGCGGATCGGTGTCGGCCGGTACGGTGAGCGCGGCCTTCTCCGTGGCGTAGTTGACGTTCGCGGCCACCCCGTCGAGCTTGTTCAGCTTGCGCTCCACCCGGTTGGCGCAGGATGCACAGGTCATCCCGTCGATCTTCAGCTCCAGGCGGACCGGGGCGGCTGACTCAGTTGTGCCCATCGTCGCCCCTGCCCGGTTCATGATCATCGTGTCCCCCTGGCGCCGGCTGGTGTGAACCGCTCGAGGAGCCGGTCCAGTCGGCCACCACCGAACTCGGGACGAGTGCCCCGGCGAGGAACCAGCTGGCGGCGAAGACGATCAACAGCGCCAGACCGTAGAGGGCGAGCCGAACCGGCGCCCCGAGCTCCCCCGACCTGGTCGACGACACGATTCCTCCCCTTCCGGCACCTCGCCAATATACCCCCATAGGGTATCCGCTTGAGCGGTGGGTGCAACCCTCGTACCGGCCCGGATGGTCGCCACTATCCTCAGGACCACCGGCCCGGACCCGAGCCGGACGATCAGCTGCGACGAGGATGTTCCCGATGCCCCCGGAGGAAGACTGCCCGACCGATCCCGTCGGCGCGCCCGGTCTGCTCGCCGGGATGGGACTCAGCGCCGACGCCGAATCCCTCTATCGGCAGCTGATCCTGGAGCCGATGCCGGCTGCGGACACCCAGCACCTCCAGGCCTCGGTGGAGCTGCTGCGCGCCGGGTTGGCGTACCGCAACGAGGATCAGCTGACCGCCATGCCGGCCAGATTGGCCGTCGAACGCTGGGTGGCTGATCAGGAGGCCCGGATCCGGCAGGTACGGGTCGGCGCGCAGCAGTACAGCGCGCTGCAGCGCAACACCTCCGGTGGGTTCCTGGAGCTGATCCGGGGGGTGGATCGGGTCCGGGACGCCTTCGCCCAGTTGCAGTTGGCGGCCACCGAACAGGTCCGCTCCTTCGACCGGGAACCCTATTTCGACCCGCCCAAGATCTCCGAGGTGCAGCCGGCGGTGGCCGCCGACGGTGTCCTCTACCGGACCATCTATCAGCGCAATGCGCTGGCCGATCCGGTGGAGATGACCAGTATCCGGGAGGCGATCGCCCTCGGGGAGCAGGCCCGCAGTTTCGGTGAATTGCCGATGCGGATGTCGATCAGCGACACCACCATGGCGTTGCTGATCCTGCCCTACGGAGGCACCGACGACACCGGCCCGGTGGGGGCCGATGCGGTGCTGATCCACCCCTCGGCGCTGCTGGACTCGATGGTCCGGATGTTCGAGACGATCTGGTCCATGTCGGTGGCGATCCCGCTCTCCGGTGACGACCAGGACGCCGAGGTCGAGTCGCGGCAACTGGTGAGTCTGCTCGCCACCGGCCTGACCGGCGCCGCGATCGCCCGCGAACTGGGGGTCAGCGAACGTACCGTGCAACGCCGGATCGGCCGCCTGTTCGAGCTGCTGGATGCCGACAGCCGGTTCTCCCTCGGCGCCCAGGCGGCCCGTCGCGGCTGGATCTGAGCACCGCGCCCGAACGGCCGGTACGGATACGGGTCGAGTTCGGGGATACGGGTCGAGTCCTGTGCTCGGGCGCGCCCGAGCACAGCTGGTCGCCGCCACTGTCCGGAAACCAGCGAGCGCACCGGGTGGCAACCCGGTGCGCTCGCGTGCTCAGCCGCGTCGGCTCCTCACCGACCGTCGCCGATCAGGAACCCGAAGGCAGCAACAGCCCCTCCTTCTCCATCGCCTCCACACCGGCCTGGCCGTACAGACGCTGGATCTGCGCCCGGACCAGCGGGTCGGTCTCGGCCTGGGTCAGCAACTGCTGGCCGGCCTCGTCAGCCGAACTGGTCCGCTTCGCGGTGCTCGCCGGGTCGAAGGGACCGGCCGGGCCGAAGGTGTGCTTGGCCTTCTTGTTCAGCTTGCCCCAGTTCTCGTAGGTCTGATCCTCCGGAACCAGCTCACCGTCCTCACCGGTCACCTTCAACGGGAGGCCTTGGCAGACCTTGATGTCGGCCGGCAACTTGTCCTTCAGGAAGAAGTTGTAGATCGGCCGGTCGGTGCACTCGGTGCCGTAGGGGAACAGCCCGTGGCTGCCCTCGTTGTCCACGGCGATGAAGCTGGTGTTCGGCAACTCGGTGCCGCTGACCCGGCCGGCTTCCCACGCGGTCTGGGAATCCATCTCGGCCTGCACCACGATGGTTTCGGGGTACGTCTCGGGGTCGGCCACCGGCATCACGGTGTTGGTACGCCAGTAGGCGCAGGCCGGGATCTCGGCGAAGATGCCGAGCTGGGCACTGATCGGGTACTTCTTCGCGCCCTTCTCGTTCTGCTTGGTCCAGTAGTTCGCTCCCTGGGTCCACTGGCCGTCGTTGCAGCGGATGAAGTCGAAGGCCGAGTCGTAGGGCTGTGCCTCCACCGCCGCACGCTTCGACTTCGTCTGCTCCTCGGTCTGCCGCAGCACCGACAAGGTGTCCCGCGCGTCGTCGTCACCGAGGCTGGCGAGCAGTTCGTCAGCCAGCGCGGCCGGATCCTCCTCGGCGTCGGAGGTGGCGGCGCGGGCGGCCTTGGCAGTCGTCTCGTCCTCCGAGGTCTCGAAGGTGACCACGACCTGCACGAAGGCAGCGGCCTGCGGGTAGTAGTCGTTGTCCGGGAACGCCTGGTAGGCCCCGGAGAACAGCCAGAGGAGGGTCAGCGTGAGCTCGTCCAGAGCCGCACTGGACTCCAGGTAGGAGTCGTAGATCTCCCCGGCATCGGTGCCCAGACCGTAGGTGTCGTCGTGGCGGGCGATGTAGTTCATCAGCCGCATCTCGAACTGCCGGTCGCGGGCCTTCGGCTGGGCGTCGTACCAGCCGGGCTGCAGGGTGGGTTCGGTGGCGTCCAGCGCGCTGTCGAGCACCACTTTGCCGGCATTGGCACCGAACACCTTGCTGTACCACGAACCCAGCCAGGTGCCGTAGGAGTAACCGATGTAGTCGAGCTTCGGCGCCTTCAGCAGGTACCGGATGAAGTCCATGTCATAGGCGGTCTGCTCGGTGCTGATGGTCTTCACATCGGCATTGGTCGAACAGGCATCGCCGATGGCCTTGGCCTGTTCGGCGGCGCTGGCCCCGTCGGGAACCTCGGGGTAGCAGACCGCATGGCTGCTGTCGCCGACACCGCGGGGATCGAAGCCCACGTAGTTGTAGTACGGGTTCAGGTCCGGGGTACGTTCCTGCATCGCCGGGCCCCAGATCAGGCCGGAGCCGCCGGGGCCGCCGGGGTTGGCGAAGATCGTTCCTTGATAGCGGCCGTCGGTCACCTCCCGGTTCTTGGCCTGGGAGATGCGGATGTTCCAGGTCTCACCGTTGTCGGGGTTGTGCCAGTCCTTCGGTACGACGACCGTGGCGCAGGAGACGTTCGGCTGGTTGAACCGCTCGTTCAACGCCTCGGTGCCGAAATCGCACTGCTCCCAGGTGAGCTTCTGCTTGGCCAGGTCACCGGCGAGCTTCTTCACGTTCGGGGTCTTGGTGGCGGCTTCGGCCTCGGTGGCGGCGACGGCGCCGATGAACAGCGGCCCGAGCAGCGCAGGGGCGATGATCAGCGATGCCAGTCGCCGAAGCCCTCTCCGCTTGCGGGTCGAGGTGGTCTGGGGGGACATGTGTGGCTCCTTGGGGGGTAGGGGGCGTGCACCGATGACGAAAAGCTAGTCAGCCGATCCCGGTCCTGTGACCGCTTCGGTGTGACGAGATTGCGACGTGGCGCGAATCTGACACCGGCCGGGCTCGACGCAGCGGCAGGCGTGTCGGCGCTGCGCGGCTCAGGCGTGGTTGCCGGGGAGTACCGAGCGGTAGTGCTCCAGCAGGGCATCACTGGCGGCTTGCCAGGACTGGGCCTCTGCCGCTGCGCGAGCATTGCCGCGGATCCGGTCGACCAGTTCGGGATCGTCCAGCCGCTGTACTGCATGATCAAGGCTGGCCTGGTCGTCGGCGCTGTAGAGGAGTCCGTCGTACCCGTCGGTGACCTGTTCGAGTGTCGGACCGGACTTCGCGGCGATCACCGGTACGCCGGAGGCCATCGCCTCGGCGATCACCAGGCCGAGGGTCTCGGTGACCGAGGGGAACAGGAAGCCGTCGGCGCTGGCGAAGGCCGCTGCAAGATCATCACCGCGGAGGAAACCGGTGAACACGGTGTTGCTGCCGGCAAAGGCTCGTTCCAGTGCACCGCGGTACGGTCCGTCGCCGATGATCGCCAACCGCAGGTTCGGCGATCGGTCCAGCAACGGTCGTAGCGTCTCGATCTGCTTCTCCGCGGCGAGCCGGCCGACGAAGATCAACAACCGGTCCTCGGGATGCCGATCGCTGAGCCGGTCCCGCATCGTCGCGCTCGCGAACCGTGGATGCCGGGTGACCGTGTCAACACCGCGCGGCAGCACCTCGATCCGCCGAATCCCTTGTGCAGAAAGCTCTTCGCGCAGGCTCTGGCTGGTGACCAGGTTCAGGTCGACCATGCCGTGCTGATGCCGGATGTGCCACCACACGGCGCGCTTGCCCCAGCGCCAGGCCGGGTACAGGTCCAGATAGCGCGGGATGTGGGTGTGATAGCTGGCGACGAGCGGGATCCGGTGCCGCCGGGCATAACGGGCCGCCGAGGTCACCATCATGATCGGTTGGGCGGCGTGGATCACATCGGGGGAGAACTCGGCCAGCACCCGGGCGACCTTCGGGTGCGGCATGGCGAACGGCCGGTGCCGGTAGAACGGCACCACGATCGCCGGAATTCCCTCGACCTGGGCGCCGGCGTGGCTGCGTACCCCCAGGTCCGGAGCGACCACCAGCACCTCATGACCGAGCTCGGTGAACCGCTCGACCGCCTTGGTCAGCCGGGTGACCACCCCGTCGACACTGGGCAGGAAGGTCTCGGTGACCAGCGCGATCCTCATCGCGATGCTTCAGTGGGCGGGCACGGGCTCAACGCCAGGTGACCGTCGGCATGACGAGTTCGGTACGTACCCGGTCGACATGTTTGCGGGCGGCGTCGAGGATCTCCACCAGTACCTCGTCGGTCAGCAGATGCGGCTGCAGGCCAAGATCGATCAGGTTCGTGTTCACCGCGTTGTAGTAGTGGTCGTACTTCTCCACCCGCGGGTTGTCGATGTGGGCGATACCCACCTCGATGCCCTCGTTGCGGGCCACCTGCTGCACCTTGTCGGCGAGCTGGTTGACCGAGAACTGCTCGGTGAACTGGTTGAACACCCGGAACTCACCGCGGTCGGCCGGGTTCGCACAGGCGATCTCCAGGCAGCGCACGGTGTCGGAGATGTTCAGGTAACCGCGGGTCTGCGATCCGCCGCCGTAGACGGTTAGGTCATGGCCGATCGCGGCCTGGATCAGGAACCGGTTGAGCGCGGTGCCGAAAACCGCGTCGTAGTCGAAACGGTTCACCAACCGGGGATCGCGGCGGGTCTGCTCGGTCTCCAGACCGTAGACCACACCCTGGTTCAGATCGGTGGCCCGGATGCCCCAGACCCGACAGGCGAACATGATGTTGTCGCTGTCGTGGACCTTCGTCAGGTGGTAGAACGAACCGGGCTGCTTCGGGTACGGCAACCGGTCGGTCCGACCCTTGTGCTCGATCTCGATCCAGCCCTCTTCGATGTCGATGTTCGGCTGACCGTACTCGCCCATCGTCCCCAGCTTCACCAGATGACAGTCCGGGGCATGATCCTTGATCGCCCAGAGCACGTTCAACGTACCCTCGACATTGTTCCGGTGGTTCTCGATCGCGTGCTCGCGATCGATCATCGAGTACGGGGCGCTGCGGTGCTGGGCGAAGTGGACGAAGGTCTCCGGCCGGATGTCGGTGAACAGCGTGCGGACGAAGTCGTAGTCGGTCAGGTCACCGGTACGTACCTCGATCTGTTTGCCCGAGACCTCGGCCCACGCCGCGGCCCGCTCGGCCAGCGACAGGATCGGGGTCATCGAGTTGGACCCGAGCTCCTCGTCGATCCGGCGGCGGACCAGGTTGTCGACGATCACGACGTCGTGTCCCTGGTCGGAAAGATGGAGGGCGGTGGGCCAGCCACAGAAGCCGTCTCCACCGGCGACGATGATCGTCATGGGTATTGTCTCCAGAAGGCCTAGGTGGTCGAGGGGACTCGGTGGCGTCACCGGACGCTCAAGTGGATCATATGCGCTGCGCTCACCGCCAATTGCGCAGTCGGTGCAAGTCGTGCAGATCCGCAACGGGTTCATGGCCGGCGCACAGACTGCGATACGTCGTGACAGCAACGCCGCGCTGGTCGCGGATCGCGGCCCACGGTGGGAGAGTGCTCAGCTGCCGAGCTTGGCCCGTACCTCGGCTGCCGAGGGGTTGGTCGCAGTCGTGCCGTCAGCGTAGAGGACGGTGGGCACGACGTGGTTGCCGCCGTTGACGCTGCCGACGAATTCGGCGGCCGCCGGATCGGCCTCGATGTCGATCTCGCGCCACTCGATGCCCTCGGCGCGCAGACCGCTCTTCAGCCGGTGGCAGTAAGGGCACCACGACGTCGTGTAGAGGGTCAGCGGGGCGGTCTCGATCTCAGTCACGTCCGCTCAACACCTCAGCAGCGCCCGGTGTTCCCGGCCGACGCGAGACCGGCGATCAGAGGTCACCACAGAGCTTCAACGGAGCCGGCGGCGGCTCACCGGCAGCCTGCGCCTTCGGGGTCGTCAGGTAGAGGTCGAAGGTCCAGGAACCGTCGGCGAGCAGCGCCCAGACCGAGCTGCTGGCGCCATTCGCCTCCGAGTACACCGATTCGCCGTTCGGGACCACACAGATCACCTCCACCATCGCGCCTTCCTCCACCGAACCGACCTGTGCCGATTCGGTGGTCGGTGCCTGCCGGGTGAGGATCCCCTCGCCACCGGTACCGATCACCTCGGCGGCGACCAGATCCACCGGTCCGTCACCGCGACCCACCAGGTATCCGGCACCGAAGGCGCCGGCGGCGAGCAGTGCCGCCACCAGCAGCCCGCCGAGGAACAGGGTCCGTGGTGCGGGACCGGATTCGGCCCCGGCACTGGCCGGCGGGTGTCCGGACGTGGTTCGGGAGGTGTCCGGTGGGGCGTCCGGACGGTCCGGACCGTCCGCTGACGCGAACTCTGCAGCCGATCCGACCGGATCGTCGGGCAGTGACGGGTCGGTCTCGTTCGTGGTGTTGCTGATCGTCGTGGCCGAGCGGAGTTCGGACAGTTCGACGGTGACGGTGGAGGTCGACCCGTCGGCCGGCCCGGCCACCTGGTCGCGAAGCTCGTGCAGCCTGCGCCGCAGTCCCGGGGCCACGGACCCGACGTCGAGCAGATCATCGAGCTGGCGGGGATTGGGCAGGCGTACCCCGGACATCCACTCGTGGACGGTGGACCGGCCCCAGCCCGAATCCTTGGCGAGTCGACGAATGCTGTGGTCGGGCAGCGCGCGTTTGAGCTCGCTGGCAAATCGCGGGGCGGCCTCGGGCACGGCGGAACCCTATCGGCCCTCCGGGTCAGCCGATCCGCGGTCCGGACAGACATCGTCGGACGCCTCGACAGTTACCGGACGCCCTGTCGAAGCGATGGTCTGTGAACAGCTCGATCGCCACGCCGATGGAGCGGAACCGATCGAAGCGAGCACGACCGATCGAACCGAGCACGACCGACCAGCCAGACGAACCGTCAGGAGCAGACCATGACCACGAATCGTCCGAAGCAGCATCTCCGTCGTACCGCCCTCGCCGCCCTGCCGCTGCTCACGGCCCCGGCGATCGCCCTCTCCCCGGGCCTGCTGCCGGCCGCCAATCCGATCGTTCAGGAGGCGTCCGCAGCAGCCTCGATCACCGTCGACAGCTCCTCCTCGGCCGACAACATCACGGCCTTGCAGCACCTGCTGACCGCGAACGGCGCCGCCACCGACGCCGATGGCAAGTACGGCCCGAGCACCACCGCTGCGGTGGAGAAGTTCCAGCAGGCCAAGGGCCTCGAGGTCGACGGCAAGGCCGGCCCGCAGACCATGGGATCACTGACCAAGACCGTCGCCAAGAACGGCGCCGATGCCGGTGCGGTGAAGGCCGCACAGACCCTCCTGGGTGTGGAGGTGGACGGCAAGTACGGCGACAACACCACCGCCGCGGCGAAGGAGTTCCAGTCCGCGAACGGTCTGGCCAGCGACGGAGTCGTCGGGCCCGAGACCTGGGCCGTGCTGTTCAACGGTGGCAGCAGCGGCGGCGGCGGTGGCGGCACCGGTGACTGGAAGGAGTGCTCGGACTCGATCGGCGGGGGCATCCCCAAGAGCGAGACCGCGGTCGCCAAGGGCGACTTCCGAGTCGCGGAGTGCATGGTCCCGGTCGTCAACGACATGGTCGAAGCTGCCGCCGATGACGGCGTCACGCTGGAGGCGAACAGCAGCTGGCGCAGCCGGGACGAGCAGATCAGCCTGCGGAAGCAGAACTGCGGGAGCACCGAGTACGCCATCTACGAGATGCCGTCGAACCAGTGCAGCCCGGCCACGGCCAAGCCCGGCACCTCGATCCACGAGTACGGGCTGGCGATCGACATCGCCGGCACCAACAACAGCTGGGACTCCGAAGTCGCCAAGTGGATGGTCTCCAACGGACCCGACTACGGCTTCGAGGACACCGTGTCCAGCGAGCCGTGGCACTACGACACCAAGGGCTGAGAGACCACGGGCCGAGACACCCAGGGCTGAGAAACCCTCGTCCGACCCACTCCGCCGAGGAGCGGGTCACCACCACCATCCGACCTTCCTGCCACGACCCAAGGAGCAGAACCATGCACAACCATCCGAACACCGCCACCAACACCACCTTCCGCCGTCGGGCCGTCAGTGGACTGGCCGGGTTGGCCGTCGCCGCCGGCGCCGTCGCCGGGCTGCTCGGTCCAGCCAGCCTGGCCCAGGCCGCACCCACCGAGGCCGCCGTCACCCAGGCCTGCAACATCCCGAGCACCGCCGACGACGACGTGCTGACGGTGCTGCAGACCGTGCTGAACGAACGGGGTGCCAGCGAGAAGGTACGCCTGGCGACCTTCGAGACCGCGTGGGTCGAGTCCCATGCGAACAATCTCGAGTGCGGCGACCGCGATTCGCAGGGCGTCTTCCAGCAGCGACCCTCCCAGGGCTGGGGCAGCGTCGAGCAGGTGACCGATGTCGAGTACGCCACCAATGCCTTCCTCGACGTCGCGATCCCGATCGCGGAGGACAACCCCGGCCAGACCGCCGGCTGGGTCGCTCAGGAGACACAGCGGTCCGGGCACCCGGAACGGTACGACGAGGCGAAGTCGATCGCCCAGGACCTGGAGGCCCGCGCCGAGAGCCTGGTCGACGGCGAGACCCCGCCGCCGGTGGATGAGGACTGGTCGGTGCTGAAGACCGGTTCCAGCGGTGAGCAGGTCGAGGCGGCGCAGTACCTGCTGAACGCCGAAGGTGCCGATCTGGATGTGGACGGCAAGTACGGCTCGGGCACCACCGCGGCGGTGAAGGAGTTCCAGGCCGACAACGGCTTGGACGCCGATGGCGTGATCGGACCCGACACCTGGGGTGAGCTGACCAGCACCGTCAAGAGCGGTTCGGAGGGCGACGCCGTGAAGGCCGCCCAGACCGTGCTCGGTGTGGACGTCGACGGCAAGTTCGGTTCCGGAACCGCCAGCGCGGTGAAGGACTTCCAGAGCGAGAACGATCTGGACGCCGATGGCGTCGTCGGCCCGGACACCTGGAAGGCGCTGCTCTCGTGACCCCGGCCCCGCGCCATCCGAGAGAGCACCGAGGAAGGAGTACCCGAATGACGAACCACCCGACCAGCACCCACCGATCCGGCACCTACCTGCAGCGCGTCGGCGCGACCGCCGTACCGCTGCTGGCCGCGGGCCTGCTCGTCGCCGGACCGCTTCCGGCTGCGACCGCGGCACCGGCACCGACCGAGGTGACCGCAGCTGCTGCCGACGACTTCCGGGTCGAGGAATCCTCCTCGACCGCGGACGTGAAGGCACTGCAGTACCTGCTGAACGCCACCGGTGCCGATCTGGAGGTCGACGGCAAGTTCGGCTCGGCGACCACGGCAGCGGTCGAGAAGTTCCAGTCCGGAGAGGATCTGGAGGTCGACGGTGTTGCCGGACCGAAGACGATGGCGGCGCTGACCGCTTCTCCGGCCGACGACTCGGCCGAAGCCGAGACGGTGAAGGCGGCGCAGGTGTTGCTGAATGCTGCCGGTGCCGATCTGGAGGTCGACGGCAAGTTCGGCTCGGCGACCTCGACCGCGGTGAAGAAGTTCCAGTCCGGGGCCGACATCAGTGCCAGCGGCACGGTCGATGCCGCCACCTGGAAGGCGCTGTTCACCGCCGAACCGAGCGGTGGATCCGGTGGGCTCACCGAGGGTGAGCGCGACGACGTGCTCGCCACGGCGTCGGCCGAGCTCGGTGTCCCCGAGGGCCCCGAGGCCGACAAGTACTTCTACGGCGACTGGAGCTACCTGTCCGGCTCGGTCGACCAGTGGTGTGCCGGTTTCGTCTCCTATGTGACCGAGAAGCAGCTGGATCTGCAGCCGCACAATTCGGTACGGGTCGAGGAGTATGTCGACTACGCCGAGGCCGGTGACGGGCTGGTCGTCACACAGGACCCGGGCCCCGGTGACCTGATCGCCTTCGACTGGGACTCTGACGGCACCTGGAACCACATCGGCATCGTCAAGCAGGTCGGTGTCGACGGGGCGGTGACCACCATCGAGGGCAATACCGAGGGCCCGAGTGGCAGCGACGAGGTGGCGGAGAGGGACCGTACCGAGAACGGCAGTTACGACGTGGTCTACCTGGCGATCAAGTGATCTGCGGCGGTGGCTGCCGGCCGATCCGGGTGCGATGCCCCTGATCTGGTCCCGCGGATCCCGGTTCGATCCGTAGCCGGTACGACAAACTCCCCGGCCACCCAAAGGGAGACCGGGGAGTTCGTCGTCCATCGAGATGGCCTAGGGCGTGTCTCCTAAATGGGCACGCAGCCATTGCGGCAAAAGAGGATGTCCGCAGAGTGACCCCGACGGTAGTGTCAGGCGGCGTGACTCACGTCGTGTTCATGTGCGGCCCAGCGGGTGCAGGCAAGTCCACCGTGGCCCGGGCGCTTGAGGCAGACGGCTTCGTGCGGCTGTCGTTCGATCAGGAGGCCTGGGACCGCGGGCTTCGCGCCATGCCATTGCCGACGGCTGAGCACGCGGAGATCGAGGCACGCCTTCGACAGAGGCTTGTTGACCTGGTGACCGACGGCCGCGACGTCGTGCTGGACTTTTCGTTCTGGTCCCGCCACATGCGCCAGCGCTGGCGTGACCTCCTCGAACCCCTGGGCGTGGTCCCTGAGACGTTCTACCTCGCAGCGGATCGACAGACGTGCCTGGACAGGATCGCGGCGCGGAACCTGGCACACGGGGACGACTTCACGCTTGCCCCGGACCTTGCGGCCTCCTACTTTGACAGCTTCGAGCCGCCGACCGAGGACGAGGGACCGTTGCGGATCATCGCGGTCTCGAGATGACGTGCGCGCCCCGCGGCATTTTCGTACGTCGCACCTCTCGTCCAAAGTCCGGGGGCGGCTCACGCCCACTGCGGCGCTCCACAGCAAGGTTCCGTGCGACTGCCCCCGTCTGAGAGCGTGGCCACATGGGGACGACGCCGTATACGGACAAGCCGACATTGCGGGGTGAACTGGTGACCCTTCGCCCGATCCGGGCGGACGATGCCGACGCTATCGACGCAATCCTTCGTGCTGATGACGATGTGGCGATACTGACCGGGTCGGTGCACTCCAGCAGCGAGCAGTGGAGGGGCATGCCGCTGGATCGGCTCCGCGAGATCTACGGGGCGTGGGCTGTCGCTGACGACCGGCTTGTGCTCGCCATCATTGACAACGAATCCGGCGAACTCGTCGGCGAGGCAGTCCTCAACGACTGGGACGAGGGCAACGAGTCCTGCGGCTTCCGCACCTTCATCGGCACAGCCGGCCGCGGCCGCGGCCTCGGCACCGAAGCGGCCCGGCTCATCGTCGAGCACGGCCTCACCACGATGGGCTTGCACCGCATCGCCCTTGAGGTCTACGACTTCAACCCGCGCGCCCGCCACGTCTACGAGAAAATCGGCTTCGTTCACGAAGGAACCGGCCGAGAGGCGCTGCGCTTCGACGACCGGTGGATAGACGTGCACTACATGGCCATCCTCGCTGGCTGACGGCCGGGCTCGACACGCGCAGATTACGTCCGTACATCGGCATGTGCGTGAAACCACGCCCGCGGTCATCTTCGCTCGGTGAGGGCCGGGAGCCAGAGAAGGATCGCCCGCAGTAGGACAGCGGCGCGGTAGGTCGAGGCGAGCTTGTCGTACCTGGTCGCCAGGCCACGCCACTGCTTGAACCGCTCGAAGCTGTTCTCGATGACGTGTCGCTTGGCGTACTTGCCCGGATCGGTCTGCGTCGGGTGCCCGCCACGAGACCCGCGACGTTTCCGGTTTGCCTGCTGGTCGCGAGGCTCAGCGAGCACAGCCTTGATCCCTCGACTGCGCAGCAGGGCGCGGTGGGCCCGGGAGGAGTAGGCCTTGTCCGCCATCACCGCATCAGGGGTGGTGCGAGGACGCCCCGCCCCTTCGCGGGGCACCCGCACCGCAGCGAGCAGGTGCGGGAACATCTTCGAGTCGCTGCCTTGCCCCGGCCCGACCGCGATGACCATGGGGCGTCCCTTGCCGTCGCACAGCTGATGGACCTTCGTCCACAAGCCCCCGCGTGATCGTCCGATCGCATGATCGACCGGCTCGAGCATCTGCATCATGTAATTCGATGGAGCCCCCCGCGAGGCGACTGGTGTTCGTCGCGTGCTGGTGGGCGCGTGCGATCGTGGAGTCGACCGCAACATCCCAATTGATCTCGCCCGCGGCGTCTGCCCTGGTCAACAAGGCGGTCAGGACCTCGTCCCACGTGCCGTCGGCGGCGAAGCAGCGATGGCGCTTCCACACGGTCTGCCACGACCCGAACTCCGCCGGCAGGTCACGCCAGGCGATCCCCGTCCGATAGCGGTAGATGATCCCCTCCACCACGAGTCGATGATCCCGGAACCGGCGACCCCGCCGCCCGTCCGAGGAAGGCATGAAGCCCTCGATCAGTCCCCACTCGGCATCCGAGAGCACCTGCCTCGGCGACATGCGATCACCCTGGCCGACGCAGGCCGCGGATTTGGGAGACACGCCCTAGTGGTCGGAGGCACCCGCAGCGTTGGCACCGGTGAAGGAGCGGACCTCCATCTCGGCGGCCTTGGCGTCGTGATCGGCCTCGGGCTTGGAGGCCAGGGTGCCGATGATGCCGAGGAGGAACGCCAACGGGATCGACACGATGCCGGGGTTCGACAGCGGGAAGATCGCGAAGTCGACATTGGGGATCATCGACTTCGGACCACCGGAGACCGAGGGCGACAACAGGATCAGCACCACGCAGCTGATCAAACCGCCGTACATCGACCACAGGGCACCGGTGGTGTTGAACCGGCGCCAGAACAGCGAGAAGAGGATGGTAGGCAGGTTGGCGCTGGCCGCGACCGCGAAGGCGAGGGCGACCAGGAAGGCCACGTTCTGGCCCTGGGCCGCGATGCCACCGCCGATCGACAGCAGACCGATCACGACCACGGTGATCCGAGCCACCTTCACCTCATTGGCCGAGGACTCCCCGTTCTTGATCACCGAGGCGTAGATGTCGTGGGCGAAGGAGGTCGCGGCAGTGATCGCCAGACCGGCGACCACGGCGAGGATGGTGGCGAAGGCGATCGCCGAGATGATCGCCATCAACACCGGTCCGCCGATCACCAGCGCCAGCAGCGGTGCGGCGGCGTTCTCCCCACCCGGGGTGGCCGGATCGCTCAGCAGCTCCGGCCCGACCAGGGCGCCGGCACCGAAGCCCAGGACCAGGGTGAACAGGTAGAAGACACCGATGATCCAGATCGCCCAGACCACGCTGCGCCGGGCCTCCTTGCTGGTCGGCACGGTGTAGAAGCGCATCAGCACGTGCGGCAGTCCGGCCGTACCGAGCACCAGCGCCAGACCCAGGGAGAGGAAGTCGATCGGGTTCGCATAGCGCAGACCCGGAGCCAGGATCGCCTCACCGTCGGGGGAGTTGGCCACCGCCTGGTCAAGCAGGGTGCCGAAGTTGAAGCCGAACATGGCCAGCACGACGATCGTCAGGATGCCGGCACCGCTGACCAGCAGCACCGCCTTGATGATCTGCACCCAGGTGGTGCCCTTCATCCCGCCGACGATCACGTAGAAGATCATCACCACACCGACCACGGCCACCGTGGCTCCGGTGGCGAACCGGCCGCTGAAGCCCATCAACAAGGCCACCAGGCCACCGGCACCGGCCATCTGGGCGATCAGGTAGAAGAAGCAGACGGCCAGGGTGGCGATGGCTGCGGCCATCCGTACCGGTCGCTGCTTCAGCCGGAAGCTGAGCACATCGGCCATCGTGAAGCGACCGGTGTTGCGCAGCAGCTCGGCGACCAGCAACAGGGCCACCAGCCAGGCCACCAGGAAGCCGACCGAGTAGAGGAAGCCGTCGTAACCGGCCACGGCGATGGCGCCGCAGATGCCGAGAAAGCTGGCGGCGGACAGGTAGTCGCCGGAGATCGCGATCCCGTTCTGCGGCCCGGAGAAGGACCGGCCACCGGCGAAGAACTCGGTGGAGGAGACCTGCTTCTTCGAGACCCGGAGGACGATCGCCATGGTCAGCACCACGAAGGCGCCGAAGACGATCATGTTGATCACCGGGTTGATCTGGTCGATGACGTTCATGCCCGACCCTCCTCGTCATTGTTCGGCCGCACGGTGGGCGGAGTCGGGGCGGATGGCCCGGCGGTCGTCGGCTGGTCGAGGGCGGCGTCGGCCTCCACGGCCTCCTCGGTCTCGGCCTCCATGTGCTCGCGCAGGGCGGCCGCCTGCGGGTCGTACTTCTTGTCCGCCCAGGAGCGGTAGACCATCGTGATCGCGAAGGTGGTGACGAACTGTCCGAGGCCGAACAGGAAGCCGACGTTGATCGAACTGCCACCCACCGACTGGGCGAAGAACCCGGGCGCGAAGCCGGCGATCAACACATAGGCGAGGTACCAGATGAGGAAGAGAGCGGTCAGCGGGGCAATGAAGCTGATGAATGAACGGCGAAGCGCGCGGAACTCCGGTGACTGTTGCACCGCGAGACTGCGCTCGGCGATCAGGTCATCGTCGTCGATGGCCATCGGGTCTCCCAGGGGTCGGGGTACGCCGAGAGGTGGATCCCTCGGCGCTGAGGACCGTTCAACCGTAGCGGTGAGCTACGTCACTGACCAGCACCATCCATCGATACCGCGAGGATCAGTCCGGGAGCGGCAGAATGTCGCTGTGGCCCGGGTCGAGATCGTCGTCAGTGCAGTGGTGCTGACCGATGACCGGGGCCGGATCCTGACGGTACGCAAGCGCGGTACGCAGCGATTCATGCTGCCCGGTGGCAAACCGGAGGCGGGGGAGAGTGCCCTGGCGGCGGCGGTACGCGAGTGCGCCGAGGAATTGCGGGTCGAGCTGGCGGCCGACTCACTGCGGGAGTTGGGCGTCTATGCCGCACCGGCGGCCAATGAAGCCGACACCGAAGTCCGGGCGACGGTCTTCGAGCATCCGCAGCCCTGGCAGCTGCCCTTGGCGCCGGCGGCCGAGATCGTCGAGCTACGGTGGCTGGATCCCGGCGCCACGCTGCCCGATGATCTTGCACCTTTGCTGTGTGAACAGGTGCTGCCGGCACTGCGGGATTGAGCGGCGCCGCCGGGCTCAGGCCGATTCGCCCGATCGAGTGGAGGAGGTGGAACTGGGAAGCCGGGTCAGTAGTTTGCTGAACTGGGCATGGGATTCCCGCAGATGCCGGGCCATCGCCTCCCGCGCCGATTCCGGGTCATGATCGTTGACGGCAGCGACGATCGGAGCATGATCACGACGCAACACCTCACCGTGGTCGGAGCCGTAGACCTCGTCCCAGTCGCTGTCCAGCCAGAGCACGTTCAGGTCGCCGAACATCTGTGCCCGGGCGGCGGCGATCGCCTCGGTGAGCACCGGATTGCCGGCCGCGGCAGCGATCCGCAGATGCAGCAGGGTGTCGGCGCGGTGATAGCTGGCGAGATCGTCCGAGGGCAGCGCCAGGGTCTCGGCGAGCTCGGTCAGGACCAGCTGGTCGGCGCGCTCGGCCGCCAGCCCGGCAGCGGCCGGTTCGACCATCGCTCGGTACTCCATGTGATGGTCCAGTGACTGCCGGAAGGTGCTGATCAAGGAGCTGCGTTCGGCTGCCGACGGCAACTGGGCGACCACCCGGGTGCCACCGGTGCGTCCCAGGGTGGTCTCCACCAGACCCTCCTCGGCCAGTTCCCGGACGGCCTTGCGGACGGTGTTCCGGCTGACCTCAAGAACCGCGGCCAGTTCCCGTTCGGTGGGCAGGCGGCGGTCGGGGCTGAATCCACCCAGCATGATCCGCCGACGCAGGACCCCGGCCACCTCCTGGTGCGAGGGTCCGGACCGGGCCCGGACGCCCAGCGGCAGCAGTTCGGAGTCCATGGGCCTCAGCCTACTGATTTCCAACAGGTAACAGCTTCGGCGAACCCTTGCCAGCAGGCCGTACCTCGGGCGTAGGTTGACTCCCATCGGATTTGGATCTTCGCCGTCGAGAGCGCCCCGCCCCGCCGACGTGCCCTGTTCGGTTCCTTCACCCAGATGGGCAGCGGACTCGGCGCATTCATGACCTCCGGTGCGTTCAGCCTGCTCGGTCTGCTCGGTGACGAGGCAGTCATGGCCTGGGCCTGGCGGGTACCGTTCCTCGCCTCCGCGGTGCTGATCGTGGTCGGTCTGCTGATCCGTCACCAGCTGCCGGAGACCGAGGCGTTCACCGAGGAGGTCGCCACCTTCTTCTCCGCCTATGGCGCCGACGCCCTGCAGTTGAGCACCACCACGATCGCCAATGCCGGTATGGGGGCTTCGGTGATCGCCGTCGTCTGCACGCCGATCGCCGCGATCGTCGCCGATCGGTACGGGGTACGTGCGGTCACCCTGGTCGGCCTCGTGCTGCACCTGGTGGTGGCGGTGCCGATCTTCCTGCTGCTGTCGCACGGGACTGCCCTGACCTTCTACCTGGCCTGCAGCCTGGGCATGTTCGTCAGCACCATCGCCTACGCCACCATCGGTACGCTGGTCGCCGGCTGGTACCCCGCCGGCGTCCGGCAGACCGGCGTCTCCCTGACCTATCAGCTGACCGGGGTGCTGGGTGGCCTGGTGCCTGCCTCGGCGCAGTCGCTGTCGATCGCCAGCAGCAACGGCTGGACCCTGGTGCTGGTGCTCTTCGTGGTGATGTCGGCGATCAGCCTGTTCGCGGTGGCGATCCGGCGTACCCCGTCCCAATTGGTCACCGATCCCGAGGGGGCAACAGCATGATCAACTCCGCTGCGTACCACCGTCAGCTCGATGCCATGATCGAGTCCCTCGGTGGTGAACTGATCGGACTGAGCACCCGGATCCACGACCTGGCCGAGACCGGGTTCGAGGAGCAGCGCTCGGCCGCTGGCGTCGCCGAACTGCTGCACCGGCACGGACTGTCGGTCGAGATCGGGGTCCACGGATTGCCGACCGCGGTCGAGTCCCGGGTCGGTGTGGGTGGACCGCGGGTGGCGTTGATGGCCGAGTACGACGCCCTGCCCGGGATCGGTCATGCCTGCGGGCACAATGTGATCGCCGCTTGCTCGATCGGTGCGTACCTGGCACCGGCGTCGGTACTGCAGGCCGGCGGGCCCGTGGGCACGGCCGTACTGCTGGGAACCCCGGCCGAGGAGAACGGGACCGGCAAGGAGATCATGGCCCGCGAAGGTGCCTTCGACGGGATCGACGCGGCCTTCATGATCCACCCGACCGGGGGACTGGACACCGTCGGCGGGAGCAGCCTCGGCCTGCGGGAGGTCGAACTGGTCTTCACCGGACGGGCGAGTCACGCCGCGGCCGCTCCCGAACAGGGACTGAACGCCCTGGATGCTGCCGTGGCGACGTATCAGGGGATCAACGCCCTGCGTCCCGGGCTGCAGGCAACCGATCGGGTGCACGGGATCATCACCGAGGGAGGGCTGCGGCCGAACATCATCCCCGAACGGGCGGCGCTGCACTACTACGTCCGTTCGGCCGGTGTGCAGCAGTTGCTGAGCATCTCGAAGAAGCTGGAAGCGGTGGCCCGGGGTGCGGTGATCATGACCGGCACCGAGGTCGAGGTGATCTGGGACCGCAACCCCGCGTGCGTACCGATGCAGCCCAACGATGCACTGAACGGACGTTTCACCGACTGGCTGTCCGAGCTCGGCCGTCAGGTCGGCGAACGCCCGCCGGGTTCGCCGATGGGCTCGACCGATGCCGGCAATGTCAGTGTGCGGATCCCCACGATCCACCCGATGCTGGCCATCGCCGATGCCGAGGTCAGTCCGCACACCGCCGAGTTCGCCGTCGCCGCGCGGACACCCCGGGCGGAACGGACGGTCCTCGACGGTGGGCGGGCGCTGGCCCACATCGCCCTGGACTATCTGCTGGATCCGGATCTGCGTACCGCCGCGGCCGTCGACTTCGACCAGGCCCGGACACCTGAGGTCGAGGAGCTGATCCGATGACCGAGCCTGCAGCACGGCGGCGCAGTGATCGGCTGCTGTCTACCATGATCACAAGCAACTCGAGGAGAATCATGTCCACCGCCCCTGATCACCCCTACATCCTGGTCCGGCGGCCTGCTGCCAGCCTGAACGACGGCATCGTCACCTTCCGTGATCGGGAGCCGATCGACCTGGACCTGGCCGCCAAGCAGTGGGAGGCCTATGTCGGGATCTTCGCCGAACACGGTTGGGGGATCGTCGAGGTACCGGTGGCCGACGACCTGCCCGACTCGGTGTTCGTCGAGGACGTGGTCGTGATGTTCGACGACTTCGCCGTGATCACGAACCCGGGTGCGCCGGCCCGCAATCCCGAGACCGATGCGATCCCCGCTGTCCTGGACGAGCTGGGGATCGAGCACACCAAGATCAACGATCCGGGCACCCTGGACGGTGGGGACATCCTGAAGATCGATCGGATCGTCTATGTCGGGCTCACCGGCACCACCAACGCCGAGGGCATCGCCCAGTTGCGCGCAGCGGTCGAACCCCGCGGTTTCGAGGTACGTCAGGTGCCGGTGACCAAAGCCCTGCACCTGAAGAGCGCGGTCACCGCCCTGCCCGACGGCACCGTGATCGGTTATGCACCGGTGGTCGACGACCCCTCCCTGTTCGACTCCTTCCTCGCCGTCCCCGAGGAACCGGGTTCGCATGTGGTGGTACTCGGCCCCGACGAGGTGATGATGTCGGACCAGGCCCCGCGTACCGAGGCGCTGCTGGCCGACCGCGGCCTCAAGATCAACACCGTCGGCATCTCCGAGTACGAGAAGCTCGAGGGCTGTGTCACCTGTCTGTCGGTACGGGTGCGTCGCTGAGCTCTCCCCCATCTGTTCCGCAGCAAACGCACCTCAACGGTTGTCTGAGCTGCGTTTGCTGCGGAACGGATGCAGGGTGGCGGGCCTCACTGCTGGAGGCGTTGCACCGCCCGCAGTTTGTTCGCCGCGTCCAGCGCCGCGACCTTGTAGGACTCGGCCAGGGTCGGGTAGTTGAACACCGTGTCCACCAGGTAGTCGATCGTGCCGCCGAGGCCCATCACGGTCTGACCGATGTGCACCAGCTCGGTCGCATTGGTGCCGAAGACATGCACGCCGAGCAGTTTGCGGGTCTCGGAGGAGACGATGATCTTCAGCAAGCCGTAGGAGTCGCCGAGGATCGCACCACGGGCGAGCTCGCGGTAGCGGGCCACGCCGACCTCGAAGGGGACCGAGGACTCGGTCAACTCCTCCTCGGTGGCCCCGACATAGCTGATCTCGGGAATGGTGTAGATACCGATCGGCTGCAGCTCACCCAGTTCGTCCTGCACCGGTTCGCCGAAGGCGTGGTACGTCGCCCGCCGCCCCTGCTCCATCGAGGTGGCGGCCAGAGCGGGGAACCCGATCACATCACCGACGGCATAGATGTGGTCGACCGCGGTCTGGAAATGATCATTGACTTCGATCCGGCCACGTTTGTCGGCGCCGAGGCCGGCCTTGTCCAGGTCCAGGGACTCGGTCACACCCTGACGGCCCGCCGAGTACATCACCGTGTCGGCCGGGATCTGCTTGCCGCTGGCCAGACTCGTGACCGTACCGCCGTTGAATCGTTCGACCGATTCGACCGTCTCGTTGAAGCGGAACGTCACCGCCAGGTCGCGCAGCTGGTACTTCAGTGCCTCGACGATCTCGGTGTCGACGAAACCGAGCATCTCGGGACGGGACTCGACGACGGTGACCTTGCTGCCGAGGGCGGCGAACATGGAGGCGTACTCGATGCCGATCACACCGGCGCCGACCACCACCATGGTCCCCGGGATGGTGTTCAGCGACAGCACCTGGTCGGAGTCGACGATCTTCTCCCCGTCGAACTCGACGCTGTCCGGCCGCGCGGGTTTGGTGCCGACCGCGATCACGATCTTGGTCGCCGTCACCTTCCGGTCGGTGCCGTCCTCGTCGTTGATCGCGACGGTGTGTTCATCGATGAAGCGTCCCGTACCGGGCAGCATCGTCACGTGGTTGCGGGAGAGCTGGTTGCGGATCACGTCGATCTCCCGGCCGATCACGTGATGGGTACGCGCCGACAGGTCACTGACGGTGATGTCCTGCTTCAACCGGTAGGAGTGGCCGTACAACTCCCGCTGGTTCAGTCCGGTCAGGTAGAGGATGGCCTCCCGCATGGTCTTGGAGGGGATGGTGCCGGTGTTGATGCAGACCCCGCCGACCATGTGCTTCTTCTCCACGATGGCGACCGACTTGCCGAGTTTCGCCCCGGCGATGGCAGCCTTCTGCCCGCCGGGTCCTGATCCGATGACAAGCAGGTCGTAGTCGGTCATGGCCACAGTCTGCCGAAGAAGCTCCGCCCGCGGGCGGGTTGGCGGGATCTGGTCGCCGAACGCTGGACAGACCTGGGAGTGAGCGCACCGCCGCCGACCAACTTCGCCGAGCAGACGCCGGGCTCGACCTGCGGGAGGCGCTGCGCGGCGCACAGCCGACCGGGGTTAGGCTCGGATGCCGTGGGTTGGGGTGCCGAGGTGAGGACCGAGCGGCTGCGGTTGAACCGGCCGCGGGTCGATGACATCGCAGCGCTGCACGCGATCTACAGCGATCCGGCGGTGTGGACCCATCTGCCGAGCATGCGCTTCACCGCCGTCGAACAGACCCAGATGACGGTCGTCGACTGGATCCGCGGCTGGGAGGACAACGGACTGGGGCCCTGGATGGTACGCACCCTGGACGATCCGCAACTGCTCGGCCACTGCGGCTGCACCAACAAGACCGCGTTCTGGAATCTCGGCTACCGCTTCGCCCCGGCGGCCCAGGGGTACGGCTACGCCAGCGAGGTGGCGCGGCTGGCCATCGAGCGGGCACACCAGCTGCGACCGGACCTGCCGGTGATCGCGTACCTGGTCGAACACAATGTCGCCTCCGCCCGGGTCGCGGAGCGGGTCGGGCTGCAGCTGCGGCATCGGGGCCCCGACAAGGGCAATCCCGATCCCGAGGCGATCAGGCTGATCTATTCCGACCGGCGATTGACCGCGGCCGAACTGGCCGCGGCCCGGCGTTGAGGATCACAGCCACCCGGAGCGTTTGAAGAGCACGATCAGGCCGAGTGCGGAGGCCAGCATCAGCCCCAGCGCCATCGGGTAGCCGAAGGCCCATTCCAGTTCGGGCATGTGGGTGAAGTTCATCCCGTAGATCCCGGCGATCAGGGTCGGTACGACCACCAGCGCCGCACCGGCCGAGATCTTGCGCATGTCCTCGTTCTGCTGCACCGAGATCCTGGCCAGGTGGGCGTCGAAAGCGCTGGACAGCAAGGACTCCAGGCCCTCCACGGTGTCGGCCACCAGGTTCAGGTTGTCGGCGACATCGCGGAAGAACGGGGCCGAGCGTTCCGACATCCCCGGCACCGAACTCGTCGCCAACCGGCGCAGCGGTTCGCGCAACGGGTAGACCGCGCGCCGCATCTCCTGCAGCTCGCGTTTGAGGACGTAGATCCGGTTGGTGTCGTCCCTGCGTTGGTCGGAGAAGACCGAGGCCTCCACCTCGGTGACGTCCTCCTCCAGACCGGTCGCCACCTGGTTGTACTCGTCGACGATCCGGTCGACCACCGCGTAGAGCACCGAGAACGGGCCATGGGCGAGCACCTTCGCCTGGTCCTCCAGGGCGTGCCGGGCCGATTGCAGTTCCGCACCCTGGCCGTGGCGTACCGACAAGACGAAGTCGGGGCCGACGAAGACGCTGACCTCGCCGGTTTCCACCGCATCGGCCGCGTCGACGTACCACAGCGTCTTCAGGCACAGCAGCAATACGTCACCGAACTGCTCCAGCTTCGGGCGTTGATGGGCCGACAGCGCGTCCTCGACCGCCAGCGGGTGCAGCGTGAACACCTCGGCGACCTTCTCCAGTTCCTCGGACGGGGGTTCGTACAGCCCCACCCAGGTGAAGTCACCGGATTCGGTGCCGGCGGCGCGCACGGCCGCGACATCGTCGCGCGGGCAGTCGAGGGCGACCTTCTCCCCGTTGCGGTACAGGGCGCATTCGACGATCACTCTCGCAGGGTAGTGGGTCGGCCACCGTCGGGCGGTGAGCTGAGGCCGGCGCAAAGGGTGGCTTCGGCACGAAGGGTCGATATTCGGCCACTGCTGCCATATACGGCAGCAGTGGCCGTATTCCGACCGCAAATGCCGAAAGCCCTCAGCCCTTCTTCTCGTGCACCCGGGTCGGGGTGAGCCGGATGATCACCCGCTGGGCGCCGGGCGGGTCGGCCGGCCAGGCCTTGCCGGTGTACTTCTGTGCGAGGTCCTGGATCAACTCGCCGGGGTCGTCGACCACCTCGGCGGTGCCGCGGATCTCGGAATACCGGAACGGGCTGTCCGGGTCGACCAGCAGCACACTCACCCGCGGATCCCGGGCGATGTTCTTCGGCTTCTGTCGGCCGGCGACGCTGGAGAAGATCACCGTTTCCTCGTCGCGGGCCACCCACATCTCGGTCAACTGGGGTGAGCCATCGCTGTTCAGGGTGGCCAAGGTGGCATAGGTCGGTGCATCCAGCAGCGCACGGGTCCAGTCCGGGATCGCGGTCATCGATGTACCTTTCGCAGAGGGTGGAGCTCGAGGCTACTGCGGGTTCCGGCGGCTGCTGTGGCGTCTCGGCGGTCGCAGGGTGGTGCTCGGTGGTCGCAGGATGGTGTCTCGGTGGTCGCAGGATGGTGTCTCGGTGGTCGCAGGGGTTTGTCCTCACACGCTGGACTTTGGGCAGGACTATCAACGGGGTGACCGGGCGGCCGTTGCAGCGGCGCTGCTCCGGGTCGCCGCGGCGACTCCGGCCACGGCGATCAGCAGACCGATCAACTCCCGGGCGTTCAGGGTCTCACCCAGCACGATCCAGGAGAGCAGGGCGGTCACCGGCGGCATCAGGAAGAAGATGCTGGCCGCCGCGCCCGGGCCGCGGGTGCGGACCAGGATGCCGAGCAGCCCGAGCCCGACGATCGAGTTGAACACCGCGATGTAGAGCACCATCGGAATCGCCACGGTCGGGTCGAGGACGATCCGGGCCGGGTCGGTGCCCTCCACCAGCATGGCCACCACGAACACCGGTGGTACGGCCACGGCGAACTGCACCGCGGCGCCCCACAGGGGATCGACCGGTTCGGCGCTCGACCGCTGGCCCAAGGTGCCCAGGCTGAGCCCGAGCACGCTGACCACGGCCAGGACGATCGAGGCGACTCCGCCGACTGCGCCGACATCCGGCCCGAGCACCACGATCACCCCGCACACTCCGACGGCGAATCCGACCACCTGCAGTTTCGACAGCCGCTCCCCGAGCAGCAACGCTGCCAGGACGGCGGTCAGCACCGGGCTGAGGGAGTGGGCCAGTGAGGCCAGGGTGCCGCTGAGACCGGCGTCGAAAGCCAGGTACATCGCGCCGAACTGGACCGCGTTCAACATCACACCGGCGAAGATCAACTGCGACAAGGTGCGTTGGCTGATCCGTCGGGGTCGCCGCAGAGCCAGGGCGAGACCGGCTGCGAGGACCGCCGCCACGGCGAAACGTGCGGCCACCAACATCAGCGGTGACATCGCAGCGGTGCCGATCGGTCCGGCGAGGTAGCCCGAGGACCAGATCAGCACGAACCCCGCTGCCGGCAGCAGCGGGAGTCGACCGGTCGTGGGCGCCACCTCGCTGACGCTAGCCGAGTCCTCGGCGCCCGACCCACCGGGTCCCGGCGGGGGAGCGACAGCGCCCGGATGCGGTGTCCGGCTGTCGGAGCGGCCGAGCCTCGCGGGCGGTGCCGAGACGGATGGCCAATCCGCTGCCCGAACAGCACACTGGTGGCCGTGGAAGCGGCAGAGACGGCACTGACGGCGATCGGGATCTTCGCCTTCGCCCTGTCCGGCGCGCTGATGGCGGTACGCAAGGACATGGATGTGGTCGGCATGTTCGTCCTGGCGGCGATCACCGCCGTCGGTGGCGGGGCGTTGCGGGACCTGCTTCTGGGGTTGCCGCCGGCCGCCCTGCGTTCCTCCTGGTGGTGGATCCTGATCGCCTTGGCCACGGCGGTGGTGTTCTTCTTCCACCTCGCGGTCGATCGGCTCCGGCGGGCGGTGCTGGTCTGCGACGCCGCCGGGCTCGCGGTCTTCTGCACCACCTCCACCACGATCGCCCATCAGGTCGGTATGGGCCCGGCGGAGTCGGTGTTGATCGGCGCGATCGGTGGCTGTGCCGGGGGCGTCCTCCGCGATGTGCTGGCCGGTGAGATCCCGTCGGTACTGCGGAAGGGCACCACGCTCTACGTGCTGCCGGCGCTGCTGGGCTGCGCGATCGTGGTCGCGGTCCGCTCGGCCGGGTACGAGGGGGTGGCGGCGATGATCGGCGCCAGCATCTTGATCATCGTCCTCCGCCTGCTCTCGCTGTGGCGTGGCTGGCAGGCGCCGTCACCGAAGGCGAGCCGGGGCTGAACGCGGCCGGCGGGCCCGGCCCCCGATCGCAACAAGGGCCGGGTCGCGACAAGACCCAAGTCGCCGCAAAGGCTCGCAGCGAAGGCCAAGTCGCAACGGAGTCCGGACGCCCCTGGGCCGGTCGACCGGGGTCATCCCCGGCCGCCGGATGCCCCGATCAGGCGGGAACCACCTCGCGCAGGCTGGTCCCGGTCAGCTCCTCCGAGACCTTCCACAGCCGCCGGGCGACATCGAGGTCGAGGGCCTGCTTCGGCGGCCGGACGACCACCGGTGCGCCGGTCATCTCGCCGAATCCGGAGGGACCGTAGTAGGCGCCATTGAAGGCCTCGGGATCGACCGCGGCCCGCAGCATCGGCTCGGCCCCCTCGGCCGCGCTCTGGCTGGGCAGCAGATCGCTCAGGCTGCCGAGTCGGGACAGCACTCCCGGTCGGGACCCCGGGCCGTTCTGGATCAGCGAGGTACGGGCGAAGCCCGGGTGCGCGGCCAGCGCCAACAGGTTCCAGTCGCGGTACTCGCTGAAGCGGGCGAGTTCGCGGGTCATCAGCAGGTTCGCCAGCTTCGACTGCCCGTAGGCGGCAGTCGGGCGGTAACGCCGCTGCCACTGCAGATCGTCGAAGTGGATCCGGCCGCGGTTGGCGGCCAGGCTCGACATGGTCACCACCCGGGCGGCATCGGAGTTCCGCAGTTTCGGCAGCAGGCCCAGGGTGAGGGCGAAGTGACCGAGGTGGTTGCCGCCGAACTGCACCTCGAAACCGTCGGTGGTCTGCAACCGGTCCGGCGGTGTCATCACCCCGGCGTTGTTGATCAGGATGTCGAGACCGCGCGAATCGGCCCGCTCCTCCTGCGTGAACGAATTCACCGAGGCCAGGTCGGAGAGGTCGAGTCGGCGTACCTCGATCCGGGCGTCGGGGTGATCGGAGCGGATCTCGGCGGCCGCGGCCTCACCCTTGTCCGGGGTGCGTACCGCCAGCACCACCTCGGCGCGGGCGCCGGCCAGGGCGCGTGCCGCTTCCTTGCCGGTGCCGCTGTTGGAGCCGGTGATGACGATCCGTCGGCCGGTCTGGTCGGGGAGCTGGTACATGGTTTCTCCTGTTCGGTGGATGTGCCCAACGATAAGAGACCGATGGTCTGTTATCAAGAGAACGCCGGTCTGTAATATTTGTGACGATGACGACATTCAAGCGAGCCCGCAGCCCCGAGCAGCGTGCCGAGCGGCGGGAGATGATCCTGGCCACCGCCGACGACCTGCTGGACGAGTACTCGGTGTCCGAGCTGAGCCTCAACCTGCTCGCGACCCGGACCGGCCTGGCGAAGTCGAATGTCCTGCGCTACTTCGACTCCCGTGAACATGTCCTGTTGCAGTTGATGCTGCGGCTGTGGGACGACTGGCTCGCCGCCCTCGACCGCGGGGCTGACAGCGGCTCGATCGAGGAACGCGAGCGGCGGCTCGCACGGACCTGGGCCCATGAGCTGGCAGTCCGGCCGAAGTTCGCCGAGCTGCTGGCGGTGCAGGCATCGGTGCTGGAGCGCAATGTCTCACCGGAGGCGGTGACCGAGTTCAAGCGCGGGGTGCACGAGCGCTTCGGCAAGCTGGTGGCCTGGGTACGCGGGCACGTACCCGAGCTCACCGAGGAGCAGGCGCAACGATTCAGCGTCGGCGCGTCATTGCTGGCCGGAGCGCTCTGGTCGGCCGGCAATCCCTCGCCCGTGCTGGAGCAGGTCTATCGCGACAACCCGGACCTGTGTGCGTACCGGATCGATTTCGAACCGGCCCTGGGCGAGCAGTTGCTGGCCCTGATCCGGGGTGTGCAGGGCTCGAACACCGGGACGGAAAACGGCGCGGAATCGCATTGAGGGCGCACAGCGACTACCGTTGACCGGTGAACACTGAGCATTCCGAATCCTCGGCCAGCACGTTCGCCGAACTCGGGCTCGGTGAATCTGTCCTCCAAGCACTCTCCGATGTGGGGTACGAGACCCCCTCGGCGATCCAGGCCCGGACCATCCCACCGCTGCTCGAAGGCCGCGATGTGGTCGGCCTGGCGCAGACCGGTACGGGCAAGACCGCGGCCTTCGCGCTGCCGCTGCTGGACCGGATCGACCCCAAGGCCAAGGGCGTGCAGGCACTCGTCCTGGCACCCACCCGCGAGCTCGCGCTGCAGGTCTCCGAGGCCTTCGAGTCCTACGCCGGACACAGCCGCGGGATCAAGCTGCTGGCCGTCTACGGCGGTCAGGGGTACGGGGTGCAGCTCTCGGCACTGCGCCGCGGAGTGCAGGTTGTGGTCGGTACGCCCGGCCGGGTGATGGACCACCTCGACCGCGGCACCCTGGACCTGTCGAACCTGCGGCACCTGGTGCTGGACGAGGCCGACGAGATGCTGAACATGGGCTTCGCCGAGGATGTGGAGAAGATCCTCGCCGACACCCCGAGCGACAAGCAGGTGGCGCTGTTCTCGGCCACCATGCCGCGGCAGATCCGCAAACTCGCCGAGTCCTATCTGCACGACCCGGTGGAGATCACCGTCGAGTCGAAGACCAAGACCGCCGACAACATCGCCCAGCGCTACCTGGTCGTCAGCTTCCCGCAGAAGGTGGATGCGCTGACCCGGATCCTGGAGGTGGAGAACTTCGACGGCGCGATCGTCTTCGTCCGGACCAAGCACCAGACCGAGGAGGTCGCCGAGCGGCTTCGGGTCCGCGGCTTCTCCGCCGAGGCGATCAACGGCGATGTCGCCCAGGCGCAGCGGGAACGGACGGTCAACCGGTTCAAGCGTGGTGATCTCGACCTGTTGATCGCCACCGATGTGGCCGCACGTGGTCTGGACGTGGACCGGATCAGCCATGTGATCAACTTCGACATCCCGACCGACCCGGAGTCGTATGTGCACCGGATCGGACGTACCGGCCGGGCCGGTCGTTCGGGCGATGCGATCTCCTTCGTCACGCCGCGGGAAACCTATCTGCTGCGGCAGATCGAGCGGGCCACCAAGCAGCCGCTGACCGAGATGACGTTGCCGAATGTGGAGCAGGTCAACGAGACCCGGCTGACCCGTTTCGACGACAAGATCACCGCTGCGCTGTCCGATCCGCAGGTGGAGACCTTCCGGGACGTGATCGATCATTACGTACGCCATCACGACGTACCGGTGACCGATGTCGCTGCGGCCCTGGCGGTCGCCATGCAAGGTGACGATCCGTTGTTGCTGAACGCCTCCGACGAGATCCAGGTGGTGCCGCCGAAGAAGGAGCGGGCGCCGCGCCAGCAGCGTGATCATGAACCCGATCCGCGGGGTGGTGCGCGTACCACCTACAAGATCAACGTGGGGCGTCGACACAAGGTCGAACCCCGGCAGATCGTCGGTGCGATCGCCAATGAGGGCGGTTTGAGCCACAAGGACTTCGGCCGGATCACCATCCGGATGGATCACTCGCTGGTGGAACTGCCGGCCGAGTTGCCGAAGGACGCCTGGGAGAAGCTTGCCCGGACCCGGATCAGCGGCCGGCTGATCGAGATGCAGCGCGACTCCGGTGCCGGGCACGACGAGCGTCGCGGTGGCCGCAAGTCCTATCCCTCGCGCAGCGGTGGCCGTGACGGTGGACCGCCGCGGGCGAAGTACGGCTCGGTCAGCAAGAAGCGGGACAAGTACAACCGCGACGACCGGGGCCCGTCGGGCGGGAAGAAGCCGCGGCACAAGGGCTACTGATCGGTTGGGCTTCCCCGGCCCATCGATAGAACAGACTGTCAATTACCTGTCAGGCAGCTTCCTGCCACCCGTCTCGCCGGCCGTCGACTTGCCCGATCGCATACCGTCCCGGCAATGAATCCGAACCGACAAGCCTGTGGACAACCTGGCTGATCACTTCCCCGGGTCGCGCCGAACGCGTTCACTGACTGCATCGAGGTCGGACGAGTCGGTGCGAAGGGGCGCGCATGAGTGTCGGGGAGCGGGTGAGGCAGGCCAAGCCCCGACGCGCGCCCGAGAACACCGTCACGCCAGCGCCCCGAGCCACTGACGAACAGACGCTGCAGCCCGCCCCGGTGCGGACCCGCCGCAGCCCCCGGCTGATCGCCCTCGGCGTGCTCGCCGTCACCCTCGGCGGGTTGGGCGCCGCGGCGCTCTTCGACCGGGTGGCCGAGCAGGAACAGGTGGTCGTGGTCACCGGCGACCTGCCCCGTGGGGCGACGATCGGCGTCGAGGACCTCGGCGTGACCGGGCTGGGCTCCACGGCGTCCATCTCCCACGTACCGGCCGCGGAACTGGACCAACTGATCGGACAGACCGCGCTGATCGATCTGGCCGGCGGTTCGGTGTTGCCGGCCGGGGCGATCGGCGCCCAGGACCTCGCACCAGGGGACAGCCGACTCGGGCTCCGGTTGCTGCCCGGACGACTGCCGACCGGTCCGCTCACGCCCGGTGACCGGGTCTCGCTGATCCCGGTCCCGCCACCCAGCGGGGAGACCGAGGCAACCACCACGGGTGTGCCGATCACCGCCGTCGTGGCCTCCGCACCGACGCTGGCACCGGACCAGTCGTCCTGGCTGGTCGACGTCGAGGTTCCCGAGCGGTACGCCGGACAGGTGGCCGAGCTGGCCGCCACCGATCGGGTGGCCCTGGTCAGGGAGGGCGGCTGATGGGTGTGATCATGCTGACCTCGGCGGCCGGTGCGCCCGGAGTGACCAGCACCGCGCTGGCACTGGCCCTGTTGTGGCCCGGCGACACCGTTCTGATCGATGCCGATGGCCACCCCAGCCAGGCCGTCCTGGCGGGATATCTGCAGGGAACCGACGGCGCCGGCCGCGGGGTCACCGCGCTCGCCGGCAGCCAACGCGGACGCAGTGTCGAGCCGGTCGATCTGCTTTCCCACTGTCTGCCGCTGAGCACCGACACCCAGCATCAGCGGCTGTTCCTGCCCGGGATGCCGCGCTCGGGGGCCGGGCAGCTGTTGGTGGGTGCCTTCGAGCTGATCCTGGAAACCTTGCACGCGGTCTCCGATGCCGGGATCCAGGTCGTGATCGACGCCGGCCGCTTCGGTGCCGATGGTCCGCCGGCAGGGTTGGTCGGTCTGACCTCGACCGTGATCGTGCTCACCCGGACCAGTCTGCGGGCGCTGGCGGCGCTGCGGCTGCATCTGCCGGTGATCAGCCAACGTGCCGGGTCGGCCGGCCTGGGACTGGTGCTGGTGGGCGAGGGCCAGCCCTACACCGCAGCCGAGATCAGCGGGCAGTTCGGCGTACCCGTCCTCGGAAGGCTGGTCGACGATCCGCCGGCGGCCGCGGTCCTCTCCGACGGGGCCGACGCACCCCGCGGTTTCACCCGCGGCCGGTACGCGCGATCGCTTCGCGATCTGGTCGACCGGCTGGTCGACGAGCGGCGTTCGCTCGAACCGGAGGGTGCGCGATGAACCGACCCTTGCGCGAGGTCGCCCTGTTCCGCAGCGGGAACGACAGCCTGGCCGACCTGCCGACGGTGTTCGAACGCCACGAGATCCCGGACGCCCCGTTCACCGTCGACTGGTCCCTGGTGGTCGAACTCCGCCGTCGCGCAGCCCGGGAGTTGGCGGACCGGGTGGACAACCTGAGTGCCCATGGTGATCGGCCGATCTCGGCCGCGGACCGCCGGCGGCTCGGTGGCTCCGTGGTCCAGTCGGTCGTCCGTGAGCACGCCAATTCGCGGACCTTCAGCGGTGAGGAGTTGTGGACCGCAGCGGAGGAGGAGGCCTACATCGCCGCGGTCGGTGATGCGATGTTCGGCTACGGGCGGCTGCAGCCGTTGTTCGAGATCCCCGCCGCGGAGAACATCGAGATCAACGGACACGACAGCGTGACCGTGCAGTACGGCGACGGACGCCGGGTGCCGCATCCGCCGGTGGCCGACGACGATGCCGAGCTCGTCGACGCCATCCGGTTCCTCGGGGAACAGGCCTCCCCGAGCCGACCGTTCGACGACGCCCACCCGACGATGACCCTGGCCCTGGGGGACCGGTACCGGCTGCATGCGATCGGCTTCGGGCTGTCGTACCGGCCCTCGATCACGATCCGCCAGCACATCCTCACCGAGGTCGGACTGGACGACCTGTCGGCGATGGGCATGATGCCCCCGGAGGTCGCCGAGTTCCTGCGGTTGGCGGTGCTGGCCAGGAAGTCGATCGTCATCAGCGGGGACCAGGGTGCGGGCAAGACGACCCTGCTCAGGGCGTTGATCGATGCGATCCCGCAGGGCGAACGGTTCGGCACGATCGAGACCGACTACGAACTGCTGACCCATCTGCAACCCGGCCGGAAGAACGTGGTCGCACTGCAGGCGCGCAGCGGCATGGGGGAGCAGATCGACGGTCATCGGCTGGGAGAGGTCACCGTGGCCGACCTGTTGCCGGAGGCCCTGCGGCAGAACCTGTCCAGGATCATCGTCGGTGAGGTACGCGGGGCCGAAGCGGGTGCGATGTTCGAGGCGATGGCTGTTGGTACAGCTATCGGCTAGGGTCTAACTTCATGAGCGTGTTGGCGGGCATCTACCTCCGGATAAGCCAAGACCGAACCGGCGACGCCGCCGGCGTCGGACGGCAAGAACAGATGTGCCGCGCCAAGGCCGCCGAGCTCGGTTGGACCATCGTCGACGTCTACTCCGACAACGACATCTCCGCCTACTCCGGCGTCACCCGCCCCGCCTACGAACGCATGCTCGACGACCTCCGCACAGGCCGAATCAACGGCATCGCCGTCTACGACCTCGACCGGCTGTACCGGCGCCCGATCGAACTCGAGCACCTCATCGACCTCGCCGACAAACACCGGGTCGCGCTCGCCTCCGTCGCCGGCGAAGTCGACCTGGCCACCGACTCCGGCCGCCTCTACGCCCGCATCAAGGGCGCGGTCGCGCGTGGCGAGTCCGAAGCGAAAGCACGCCGGCAGCGGGACGCGAACCGCTCCCGCGCCCTGCAGGGCGCGGTGCAGGCGTCGGTGCGGCCGTTCGGGTGGGAGCCCGGCGGCAAACACCTTCGCCCGGCCGAGGCAGACGCCCTCCGGGACGCCGCCCAGTGGATGATCGATGGCCTGAGCATGGCCGAGGTCGCCCGCCGCTGGAACGCCGCCGGCTGGCGCACCACCTTGAAGGGCAACGAGTACACGACCGACATCGTCAGGCAGGTGTTGACGAACCCGCGCCTCGTCGGCTGGCGCACGTACCACGGCCAGGTTCTGTACGGCGACGACGGTGCCCCGATCCGCGGGCAGTGGGAACCGGTGCTCGATGAGGACACCTGGACCGCGTTGCAGGCGGTGCTGCAGGATCCGTCGCGGAAGAAGACATGGGTGGCCGGGCCGAAACTGTTGCTGGCCGGGGTGGCTGTCTGCGGCGACTGTGGCGCGAACATCGCCTCCGGCGGGCTGCGGAACGGGCACCAGCGCCGATATCGGTGCGGGAAGATGCGCGGCCACGTCTACCGGCACGCCGCCCCAGTGGACGTGTTCGTGCGGGACACCCTGATCGCGCGTCTGTCCGAGCCCGGTGTGGGGGCGGGGTTGCAGCGGACCGAAGAGGTTGATGTGCCGGCGGTCCGGGCGGAGGCCGCGTCGTTGCGGCGGAAACAGGATGCGCTGGCGGAGGCGTTCGCCGAGGGTCAGATCACGATGGAGCAGCTGCGCGCCGGGACGGGCCGGTTGAAGGAGAAGATCGTCAACCTCGAGGAACGGTTGCGGGTGCGGCGCCGGTCGGCGGCATCGATCCGGCTGCTGACCGCCGACGACGTGGCGTCGGTGTGGGACGGAATGACGTTGGCGCAGCAGCGGATAGTGCTCGGCGAACTGTGCACGGTTCGCATGTACGCGCCTGGCCAGGGGATCCGGCATGTGACCGACGAGCATGTGCAGATGGAGTGGCGCTGATCAGGCCGATCGGACCGGGAACGCAAAAGAGGGCCGCCCGCAGCAGCCCCGGGTAGGGGCCGCTACGGGCGGCAACAAGGATACAGAACGAGGGTCAGGGTGCCGGCAGGAGGCTCCCACGCGAGGTATCACCGATGATCGGATCAACCGGCTTGGCCTTCTCCTGCTGGGCCGTCCAAGCCTTCAACGCCTGCTGCCAGGTGATGTAACCCGGTCGCGGGTAGTTGTCCGGCCCGTTGCGCGCCAGCCCGTCCCGGCCGTTGCGGTAGGCGGTGACCTGAGCCTTCGCTGACGGATGGGCGTGGGGGCAACCCGCCCACACTGAATGAGAGTGGAAGGGCAGCATCGACGGGCGCGGCCACGCAGCAAGCCCGCACTGCCGAAGGATCTTTGTCGCCTTGTCCGTGGCGAGTATGGGGCGGAAGTCTGCCACCCCTCCACCTCGGTGGGTCGACGCGCTCTGGGCGACAGCGGACGAATATGCCCCCTGGAACCACAGCCCTGCTAGATCTTGCTTGATGACCCCAGCTTGACGAAGCCGGTCTTCAATCATCGGAAACGTGGCGATCATGCATGAGCAGCATCGGACCCCATAGCGGTACTCCATCACTTCTCCTTGCGTCGTTTCTCATCGTGTCGGCGGCCTGCAATCCGACGACATGGCTTGCAGATCTTCCTGCCTTGGTATTCGTAGACGTTCTCGTCGGTGAGTTCATGGCCGTTGCTGCAATGCGTCTTAGGGGGGCGGAGTCTTGCAGCCGTTTTCCTCCGGTCACGCTCGCGCAGCTTGCGACACTCTCGGCAAACACGCATCGTCCACCCATGCTCATTGGTGACACGAGTGTTCTCAGGTGTGTACTCATGCCCCTGTGGGCAGTGGGTCTTGTTGACGTTGACATTGGTGCCATGTTGGCGTAAGTCGTGCATGTTGCTGGAGTGTGTGTCCCAGCGGAGGTTGGTGGCGCGGTTGTCAGCCTGCTTGCCATTATTGTGGCACGCTTCCATCCCCTCGGGGCGCGGGCCGACAAACGCTTCTAATACCACGTGATGGATTCTGCGGGTGTCCCGCCCGCCATTGAACCCGAAAGTCTTGTACCCTTTCGGGGTCGTGGCCTGCTTAAGTGTTCGTCCTCGGATCAACCGTCTGGTGCCATATCGACTGTTGACATAGCGATCCAAAGATCGAATCCGGCCCTGATCGGACACTTCATAGTATCCCTCGTAGCCAACTACGGGACGCCATTGTTCTTGGGTAGGCTGCATGTCAGCCCTCCTTGCTATCTCAAGTGAGCGGTTAGGCCCCGGCATGGTGTTCCACCACCTGCCGGGGCTGCTCCCATTATACGTACTGCATCACTGTGCGGCGCGTTCACCGACAGGCTCGGCGTCGTCCAGGTGGCCGAACGGGTCAGCAGCCAGTTCGGCGTCGTCGGCGTCCGGGTCGGCGTCGGGGTCGTCGTACTCGTCCGGGTCGAACGGTTCCGGCTCAACGGTGGCGGTGCCCGCGGCGGTCTGGTCGATCTTCTCCGCCTGCGCCTTGGTGACAGTGTTGCTGCCGGCGACCACACCGAGCGCGACGGTGAGGACCGGCACGACCTTCTCGGCGGCGAACGCGAGACCGGCCGGGGCGACCGCTCCGACGAACTCGTAATAGCCGACCCACAACAGCGCCACACCGGACAGGCCGGCGATGACGAAGTACAGGGTCTTACGGACAGCGGCGGGGATGCCGTTCAAGGCTTCGGTGAGCAGGGTTGCTGCGTTCATTGGTCAGGCTCCGATCTTGTTGTTGAGCTCGTCGAGCTTCTTGCTCAGGGCGGCGATGTCGTTGCGCACGTCGTTGCGGGACGAACGGATCAGGCGGGCCAACGGCCCATCGCTGTACTTGCCGGCCACACCGGGCCGGACCTCCTTGTAGACGACGTCGAGCTTCGCGTTGATCTGCTTCAGCAGCTTCACGAGCGGCCCGTCGCTGAACTTGCCCTTGACGCCGAAGCGGATGGTCTTCCAGATGGCGAGGGTGTCGCCGACGAGGTTCCAGAAGTTGGTCTGGTTCGTCTTCTTCTTGTCGACCGATGAGGTGATGGACATGGGCTTCTCCTTCGATTGCAGAGGTCAGGGTGCGGGCAGCAACGCGCCGCGGGACACGTCACCGATGATCGGATCGGTGGACTTCGTGAGAGGCGCGCCGGCGTCGATCCACGCCGCCAAGTGCGGGCCCGGGCAGGAGGTGTAGGACTTTCCCAACACGCCGCGATGGTGGGTGAGCTTCAACGTCTTGCCCTCGTGGGCGTTGACCTGGGCGTAGCGGTCCAGGATCGCCGCCTTCATCGCCTCGGACGGTTCCTCGTCGTCGTACAGCAACGCGACGATGGCGTAGTCGTGCGGGTGACCCTTCGTGTGGCCGCCGAGCGCATCAATGCCGCGGCCCTCGTAGACGGTGCCGGACTGTCCGACCGCATCGTTGTAGGCGATGTCGGAGTAGCCGAGAGTGTCGCGGTGGTAGTTCTGCGCACCGCGCAGCCGGCTGAGCTCCGACGTTTTGGTGCTGCCGTCGCCGAGGTAGTGGACGATGTACAGCTTTCGTTTCGACTTGTCCGCCCACTGTGAGTTGTCTTCGGGTGAGGTGCCGTTCCATTCCTGCTGGGTCTTGTAGGCCATCAGGTCTCCTTGGTCAGTTGTTTCCAGCCGGGCGGGAAGTCAGGCGGCGGGGGCGGCACCATGCTCCGCAGCACGTCGATGTGCTGGTGCGCCAACACCAGCTGCGCCCTGGTGTCGGCGAGCTCGGAATGGTCCCGGGCCCGCGCCTTCTCCAACTCGCTGATCCGGGCCACCGCAGCGTCCAGCTGTTCCTGGGTGTCGGCGTTCTGCTGCTTCCACTCATCGCGCTGCATCCGCATCTCGGACTGCAGCGACTTGAACTCGTCCACATCGGTTTGCTTGTTCATGGACCGGGCTTCGGCGGCTGTCTTGTTCCGCAGCATCCACGCGTTGATCGCCGCGGCACCGGCGGCGCCTGATGCGAGCGCGATCAGCGCCGGCAGGATCAGGTCCAGCGGCAGGGTCACCGCCCGGCCCCCGTAACCTCCGACAGGTAGTGGATCTTCCGGATGAACGCGACGAACCGGATCATGAAGAACACACCGAACGACACGTATGGTGCGACGGACCACAGGATCGACAGGGTTTCGAACTTTGCATCCAATGCGACCGCGTAGGCGGCGAGCATGATCGCTGTGCCGGCGGTGGCGGACATGTCGACCCAGATCGGCCATTCGTCTTCGGGTCGGGTGTTGCGCCACACGGTCATGACCGCGACGAGGAGGAGTGACAGGAACATGCCCCACAGCCACACCACGCTCCACGCCGGTGTCATCGCATCCCGGATGGATGCCGGGATGGGTGACAGTTTGAACACGGCTGGGGCGAGCATGAGCGCGGGGATGAGGGTGACGACCGCGTAGACGGGGTGGGGTGTGTGGAGGTGGCCTGTGAGTCTTCGCACCATGCGGTGGGCGGGGGTGGGCATGGTTGGATCACCCTGTCTTTCTGATGTGTTGGGGTCCGGCCCGTGGTGCTGTGTGGGCTGGGGGAGTGCGGGGGTGGTTACTGGTTGCCCTGGGCGGGTTCAGGTGTGGTGGCCGCGTTGCGGAGCTCGTCCCGTTCGGCTTTCACGATTGCGAGTTCGACTGACAGGTGTCGGATCTGTTCGGCCAGGTGGTCGACGACGGCTTGCGGGTTCACGATTCCTCCAGGAGTGTTTCGAGTCGGGTGATGCGTTCGGCCATTCGGCGAATGATGGGGACTAGGAGGACTGCGAGGTGGTCGTAGGCGAACCCTCGGACGTCCGATCCTTCGGGACCATGAGTGATCAGCGGAGCCAATTCAGGATGCTCCTCGATCAGCTCCTCGACCTCCTCGACGATCACACCAACGTCGGACTGCCCGCCTTCCTTCCAGTCGAACAGTCGCGGTCGCAGCTTGAGTACGCCCTCTGCCTCGATGGGCAGGTCGACGATGTTCTCCTTGAACTGGCGCATCGAGGTGTCGTAGGTGATTGACCAGTCGCCCTGCAGACGAAGTGCGCCGGAGCCTCCTCCTCGGGCGGGGATGCCGGAGAAGAACAGCTCGTTGCACGCCATCGCGATGTCGCCGTTGGCTCGCGTCTTGACTTCGGCAGCCACGTAGTTGTTCGTCCCGATCGAGTACAGTGCAGCCTCGTCGTAGCGAACACGCACTGTGCCTCGACGCATGTTGCCGTTGGCAGATCGGCCCGACACCATCAGTACCTGACCATCGGTGTCGGACCACACCTCGCCGTGACCTCGATTGCCCGATTCGGATCGTGTGTAGAATCGGATGCCGGTCAACCCGTCAGCCCAAAGCGCGTTGTTCAGTTCGACTCGCGGAACGCTGGGCGATGTGCGGATCGTTCCCTCGACAGTCAGGTTCCCGTCTGCGAACTGCATCCGGTTGCCCGAGGTGCCGATGTACGCGGTCCCGTTGGTGCCGATGTTGACCACCTGCGCGCCCGAGGCATTCCACGCCTGAATGCCGTTGCTGTTCATCCGCACCGAGCCCGCCGTAGCGGTTCTTGTTCGCAGGGTGGCGCCGGTGATCACCATGCCGTCGATGGCGTCGCCGCTGATCTTCGCACCGGTGATAGCTCCGGCCGACACCTTGTCCGCTGTGACCGCGTTAGCAGTCAGCTTATCGGTGGTGATCGCTCCGTCCTCGATCACCGTCGCGTCGACCCGGGCGCGGAGCGTGGCCTTCGAGAACCGTCCAACGTAGGCGCCTGCAGAATTGGTCGACACGTAGAATCTGCCAGTGCCCGACGATGATCTTGGAATCGTCAGTGTGAGCACGCGATCAGACCCGGCGTTGGTCACAGCCGCAGCTACGGCAGACACTTGGTCTCCGTTGCTGTCAACGAACAGGAGCTGAGGAACAACCTCACCGTCGCCGCTCGCCCTCGCGATGGTCACACGGAGTACGTACTCAGCACCGGCAGAAACCGACACTGGGTTGATTGTGAGCGGTAGATTACCCACGTTGTTGATCATTGAGTGGTTGTTCGTCGCTTCCCACGTACGTCCGTTGACTACCCAACCCCCGACACTATTTCGCGCAGCGACGATGTCAGTGTCGTAGTTACCTGCATCATCGACCAGGTTCTCGGAGAACCCGACAGTCAGCTTGGATGCGGTGACTGCCCCGGCGGCGATCTTCACTGCGGTGACTGCGTTCGCGCCCAGCTTGTCCGTGAGGATCGCACCATCCTCGATCAAGGTCGCCCCGCTCATGGGCGTCATGATCACAGACGCGATCTGCAGGGTTCCCTTATTCGCGGAGTTTGCTGGGACGTTGATGTACGCCGACATCTCGTTACGGCTGTCGGGGAATGTAGCCGTACCTGTGTAGGTGGTCCACGCGGTCCCGACCGACGCAACCTGTACCCCTACGGCGGTAATCCATGCGTTGCCTAGTCCGGGACCATGCCCTCCGATGCCGAACCGGATCTCGCCGCCAGAAACTGCGGCCCCCGACAGTCGCCGCATGGTCACCGTGAATCGGAACTGTCTACCCGGCTCCATCTGGGTTCGGGTCGCACCAGCGAATGGGAACGCCTGATTGAACAGGTACCCGCCATTGGTTGCCAAGTCTGTGAGGGACAGGACCACACCGTTCGCCCCACTCGGCTGAGGTGCAACCTGATACATGACCGTCCCCGGAGGGGTTGCCCCTGCTGAGGTCCAGCCAGCTCCACTGTTACTGAAGAAGCCATCAGAGAGAAGGTTGGTAGCGTCACCAATGATCAGCTTCTCGGCGGCGATGGATCGGGCGGCGATCTTCTCGCCAGTGATCGTGCTGGCGGCAATCTCATTCGCGGTCACCGCCCCGGCCATGATCTTCGCCGTGGTCACCGCGTTGGCAGCAATCTTGATCGCAGTCACCGCGTCGGTGGCAATCGAGTTCGCCACGACCGCGCCTGCCGAGATCTTCGCCGTGGTGATCGCGTTCGCAGCAATTGCGTTGGCCGTCACCGCGTTCGCGGCGATCTGCGAAGCGGTCACCGAGTTGGCTGCCAGTTCGCGCGCCGTCACCGCGTCGGCGTTGATCTTCCCCGCCGTGATCGCGTTGGCTGCGACAGCGTTCGCCGTGACCGAGTTGGCTGCCAGTTCTGATGCGGTGATCGCGTTCGCCGCAATCTCCCGAGCAGTCAGAGTGTCAGCGGCAATCTTCGAGCCGACAATAGCGTTGGCGACGATCTTGTCAGTGGTGATCGCACCGTCCATGATGGTGGTCGTGGTGCCGATCTCATACATAGCCATGTCCCAGAACTGGACCCAGCCTTCACCGACCTGGCACCACCGTGGGCCGATGCTGTAGACACCTTCGGGGACTACCCATTCAACCGACTGAGCCTGCGCACCGCCGCCGGAGCGGGAGGCTAGCGTGAAGAACCGCGTCGGCCCTGTCCCATACAGTCCACGATCATCAATGACCAACTGTGATCCGGCCTCGCCGCCGTGATTGCTCGCCCACTCGAACCGGTACGCCTGTCCCGGCTTCACCGGAATGTGTCCGGCGAACATGCGGACACCCCCGGCGTAGATGCGCTGATCGTTCTGCGACAACTGCAGGCGTCGCTTACCAGTGGTCTCCTCGAAGATCGTGGTAGGCGACCCCGCCGGGAACACGCGGTTCGCCGTGATGTCGTCGTACTGGAACGCAGGGTCCGCGACGAGGTTGCCGCCGAAGCCGATCACCAACTTCTCGGTCGTGATCGTGTTGGCGCCGATGCGGTTGGCCTCGATGATCCCCGAGGTGATCTTGCCCGCGTCAAGATTGGCGATCACAGAGTCGGTGATCGGTGTGCCGTACCACACGCTACCCGACCAGCCCCACTGAGCGATGATTCCGCCCGAGGAGTCGACTTGCATCCAGAAGTCACCCGGCTTACCCGAGTAGTCGCTCGGGGCGGGGTTCGCGGAACGAGTGACCTTGTTCCCGGCATTGTTCACCGACACCACATCTGCGTAGTCCTTCGCCGCCTGCTCGGCCGCGTCAATCGCACCGTTCAGGTCGGTCTGCGCCTGAGCCAACTCCGCGTCGAGGTTGTTCAGTGCCGTGTTCAGGTTCGGGATCGTCGTGTTGTTGAGCGTGTTGATCTGCGTGTTCGCCGCAGCGATGGCATTGTCCCGCTGAGTGAACTTCGCCGCGAGACCCGGCAGGTTGTCCGCGTTGAGACCCTGCAGCTGCGTGTCGAGGTCCGCGAGGTCGGTCTGCAGCTGCTCAAGGTCGGAGGTCAGCTCAGCGATCTTCTCGGCGTCCAACTCCGCGAGAGCCGCCTCGAGCTGCGCGATGTCGGCGTTCAGCTGGTCGAGACGCTCGGACAGCGCGGCCAGCTCGGCAATGTCGAGATCGGCCAGCTGCTGATTCAGGGCGTCCAGCGCTGTCTGCGCCTCGTCGATGTCAGCCTGCGCCTGATCCAAAATCGCCTTCGTGTCCGGATCATCCAACACCCCCCGGACCGTGATCGACGCCAACACGGAATACTCTGACCGGTTACCAGACGTATCCACGGCCACCAGCCGCACCTGCAGGACCGTGCCAGGATCGAGAGGCGCGATCACGGTGAACGGCGACCCGACGGTGATCTGGTCAACCTCTTCCCAGCCAGCCCCGGCAACATCGGCCTCCACCGACACGTACAGAAAGTCGGGAGGCGGCGCCGTCACCCCGCCGTTCGGGTCGACCAGCTTCTCGTCCCACATCACCTTCACCGTGCCAAGGTCGGACGACAACTGCGGCACAGTCGGCTTCTCCGGCGGCACCTCGTCCCGGACGGTCATGAAGTACGCCCAGTCCGACCACTCGCCAGCCAGCCCACCATCGGAGGCAGGGTTCACGCCCCGCACCCGGACCTGGTACTCGGTCTCCGGCAACAGATTCGACACCGAATAGTCCGTGCCGACAATCCCGGACACCGGGTAATACCACCACCGGTTGACCTGCATGTACTCCATGTCGTAAGTGATCGACGACGTGGCCTTCGACGGCTCCAACCACATGATGCGGGTAGCGATCCGCCACTCCCCGCCCGAAATCATGTACGGGTCGGAGTCGGTGGTGATGCCCTGCACCTTGCCGGGAGCGTTCGCCTTCGGGGTTGTCGGGGACGGAGACGTCCCAGTGCCACCTGACGTTCCGCGGGACAGTGCCGCGAGCTTCCGGTCCCGCCGAACGTCGGCGTCCAGGATCCGATCGTTCAGCTGCAGATTCCCAGACATGCCGTCCGGCGACGACGACAGCAGTATCTGGTAGACCCGCATCGCCTCGTCCACGCCATCACGGCCAGGCGCTGTCACCCAGTCGCCTGTGAGGTAGTCCTCGTACGGGAAGAACGCCGCCGCACCCATCGCCGGATCGTCGGTGAAGTCGAACCTCAACTCCCGGGTGTACTGCTGCCGCCGCACCTGCGACTTCGCCAGAAAGTGCGTCGCCAGCACCAGCGCGGCGCCGGCGTCGGTCACCCCGGACTGATTCATCACGACCGCCCGTTTACCCCGGGGGCCACCGTCGCCCTGCGAATGCCACGCTCGCAACCCGTTCTCACCGATCACCCGAACATGGTTGACCACCCCTGTCGCGTCGCTCGCACCAGGCGTGTCGGTGATCTCCCGCCCCAGCTTGAGGTGCACCGTGTCGTCGAGTCGCCGGCCACGCCCCGGAGTGGCGGTGACCAGCTCGTTGCCCTCGGTCCACCAATCCACCAACCCCTGATCAGACAGAGTCTTGATCATCTCCTGCATGGTCATCGTGAGCGGCACCGCGAATGTGATCGTCTGCGGCCACACCACACCCTCGGTGTCTCCTGACGTGGAGAAGGTTTCGGTGATCAGCGTGCCGCATCCCTCGTCCTGCGCCTCGGTGAGGAATGTCTGCAGGTATGTGCCCGGGGTGGCGTTGCGGAACTCCCGCTCGTTGTTCTCGTTCAGGTTCCGATCGGCAAGGACACAGCCGCCCATGTCCCACCACACGGCGTTGATCCCGGAGAACGTCCACATGTCACCTTCGGCCCGACCTGGGGTGCCCTCAACCAACACCCGCAAGCGCCCGTTCCGAACCTCCCGCCACCCCTTTCCGGGAGTGGCGACCTGCACGGCCACGTCGTAGCCGTCGGTGATGACGTCAGGGCTGGACAATCGCGGGTACGAGTTCGGCTCGCCGTCGCGCCACCGTGGAAGCGAGAAGGCAACCGTCGACGGGTCGTTCAGCGGGTCGGCGAACCGCTCGATGATCGCATCATCGAGCACCGTCACCTCGGTGTTGCCCCGGTAGAGAACCAGACGAAGACGCATCAGAAGTACCGGTACCTTCCATTGAGTTGCCATGTGCCGGAACTACCGCCGTCACGGGACCGCACCGTCAGTGGACGCGCCGGATCATGGACGAACAGTTGCCCTGGCGGCGCCGAGTTGGACACCTGCCGCAGACTCGACGGGGGCACCGGCGCACCATTCAGCGACACCTGACGGGTTCCGGCGTTGATGCGCAACACATCACCGGCAGCGACCGCTCCCGAGTACCACAGGTAGCCGTCGCCCCACACCACTTCCGGGTTCGACACCGGCCCGACGATGACGATCTCGCCGGTGAGGTTCGGGGCGAGCGCGCCCCGGGATACGTACTCGGTGTCACGGCCCGGGAGCGTCTGCCCGATCGAACGGGAAGTCCCCGGCAGCGAAGGTCCGACCCAGAACCCGCCAGGGTCACTGCCCGGGATAATGACAACCGCCCCGATCGGGGACCCGAACTCTTCCGCCATCACGATCGGGTCAGACAGCCTCACCGAACGGGTGCGTGTGTCAGCGCCCGGATGGGAACGGGACAGTTGCACCGTCGCCCGCGACAACTCAGCCAGCACGTACGCCACGTTGTGTTCAAGCTGAACATGCAGGTCCGCTGCTGTCGGCACACCTGGTGCGGCCGGGGCGTCGCCGGTCACAGTCAACGTGACCGTGCCTTCCATCGGCTCGAACATGCCCAGCGGCGAACCCAACGGTCGGCGCCGCGGCACACCGGAGAAACCGGTGATCGTGTTGACGTGGCACGCGTCGTTGTCGTCTACCAGCGTCACCGAACCGACGCGGATCGTGTAGCCGGTCACAGTGTCTGTCCCAACGTGGTGAGCTTGTTCGCGGCCCGGTTGAGCTGCGTCGAATCCTTCTCCTGGACAGGGTTGATCTGGTTGATCGTGACGTTGGCTGGCGGGCGGGGCGCAGGTTCCTGCGTCACGACCGTCACCTGCGGACGCATGTACGAGGTGTCGCGGATATACCTTCCCTCCACGATCCCGCCATCCCGCATATGCGGCATCGCGATCTCAGCGATGGCCTGCCGATCGATCTTCCGCAGCTGCAACGCCTCCATCACCGGCGCGCCGTAGTAGTCGACAGATTGTGTCGGCATCACCCATTCCCCGCGGGACAGTTTCGCCATGATCGAATCCGAGGTGGACGTGCCAGCACCCCACACGCGCCCACCGGCAGCGAACCCGGGCATCACTTCCTTCAGCCCGTCCTCTGCCCGGTCGATCAGCCCGTCGATCAGCGACTCGGCCAGCTTCTTCCCGGCACGGTCGAACAGGTTGTCGTCGGGCAGGTCTTTGATCTTCGCAATGTCGCCGTCGAACTCCTTGCGGACACCGTTCATCGACCACTCCATGAGTTTGCCGATGTCGCCCACGCTGGGCAGGTTGTCGAAGTTGAAGTTGCCGCCACCCTTCGGGCCGCGATAGTTCCAGTCATCCCGGCCGCCGAGACCGTTGCCGCCATTCACATACGACGCCCACTGCGACACACCAGAACCGCCCGGGCGGCCAGCCGAGGGGCCGGGGATGCCGTGAATGTGGTACGGCCAGTTGCCCTGCGAGGGGTTACGCAGCCACGCAGCAACACCCAACGAACGCAGAGCGTTGATCAGCGGCGGGAAGTTCGAGCGGGTGATGTCGACCGCATCCCCCGCATGGGACGATCCCGAGTACGAGGTCGCTGGCCGGAACCCGCCTTGCGAGATGTGCATGTTCGTGCCGGCGATGCGTTCGGCCATCGCCAAGACCTGCGCGAACCGGGCAGTGAACGTCTTGCCCTTGAATGACACCAGCCCGCCACGGGCGAACGAATGTGACTCCGTCCCAAGGTTGAACTGTCCGCCTGTCGCGTAGTTGCGCTGCGTGAACGAACCCAAACCGCCGAGCGCCTTCTTCACCCCGGCAATACCGCCCTGCCGTGCGGCAGCGTTCAGCCGGTCCAGGTCGTGACCGAGCACAGCCGCGACCTCGGGGCGGTTGATGAACTCGCCGCCACCCAGGTTCAGTTCGATGTTCCTGACGGGATCGTAGAAGTGGTAGTCGTCGACACCGGGGGAGAATCCGGGGAGCTTGATTCCGCCGCCGGACGCCTTACTGATACTGATCTTGCGGGTGTTCGCGACCTCGGCGATGTTGTTGTAGGTTCCGCCAACAGCACGCATCGCACCCCGAATGCCCCTGGCCGAACGGACGACCCGACTCGCCATGTCGCCGATCCGGTCCTCCATGTCCCGCGCATAACCGGAGGTGTTGTCCCTCATATCGGCCAGATCGGACGACCAACCCTGCCGCATCGACCGGCCGGCAGAGTCAGTTTTGTCCGACATCTGATTCATACGGTCGCGGACAGCGTTACGGGCCGACGCGGTACGATCCCACGTCCGGTCCTGCATCGACTTGAGGTCGTCCGACCACGAGTTCCGCATCGACCGGCCAGACTTGTCCGTCTTGTCGGACATCTGGTCCATGCGATCCCGGACAGCGTTGCGGGCCGATTCGGTACGAGACCAGGTGGTGTCCGCTACCGACTTCATATCGTCCCACCACGAGTTCCGGATACCGCGACCCGACGAGTCGAACTTGCCCGACATCGACTCAAGACGGTCTCGGTTGATGTTCCGCGCCGAGGTCATCTTGTCGTCGGTCTGATCGCGGACGTACCGCATGTCACCGGCCCACGACGACCCGATCTGGTCACCCTTCGTGGCGAACGCGCTCGAGGTCGTGTTCAGCGACCCGGTGAGCGCGTTCGTCATGTCCGTAGCCGCAGTCTGGGTACTGTCCCGGGCGCCGAACAGGTTCTTCACCCAGTCCCACACCGATTCCTTGGCCTCCGGCACACCGCGCAGGACGATGTCGGTTGGCTGGTCGGCCGGGATGCCTTTCAGCTTCTCGAGGTACTCGCTGATCGTCAGGTCCGCGTCGTTGGCGCGGGCGATGATTTCGGTCTTCTCTTCCTCCGGGAGCTGCTGATACTGATCCATCAGCGACTGCGTAGCCTGCTGAGCCTCGCCGGTCTCAGCGGTCGCCTTCGTCTTGACGACCTTGTTCAGCGCGTCGGCGACCCGGTGGTAGTCCTCAACCTTCCGCTGCGCCTCAGCGGTGTTCGCCTCAACCGTGGTGACGATCTTCTCCCGTGCTGCGTCGAGCACACTGTTGATCTTGTCCTTCGCCGCCTGATCACCAGTCAACGACAACGACGTAGCAATATCGGACGGGATCAGCCCATACGAATCAGCGAGACGCTCAGCCTCATCCGAGTTGAACCCGGCAGCCTCCGCGTTCTTGATGAACTCTTCACGGGCCGCTTCCATCTTCGCCCGGACCGCGTCCTGGCCCTCGCCGGCTTCGGCCATCGCCTCAGCCAGGCCGTGCGCCTCCCGGGCCTGATCGTTCAGCGCGCCGATGTTCTCCCGGCCCGCGATCGTGGACTGGCTGGTGTTCTCACCGTTCGTCTTGATCGTTTCGGACGCGTCGGCAAGCGCCTGCTCGTAGGAACTGATGGCGTCCGACATGGCGAGCGCGCCGGTGTAGGACTTCTCGAACTCTTCACGCTGCGCCTGCGCTGCTTCGGTCGTGTCCTCCATCTGCCCGGCCAGCGCGGACTGATCAGCCGTCAGCTCAGTCGACGCCGCGCCCGCAACACGGATCGACTCCGGAACCTCGCCGCCCATCCAACGCACATACTCGTCCTCAGACACCGTCTGGCCGAGCGTGTCCGCGACCTGCTCCAACTGGGCACGGTAAGCCGGGAGCCGACCCGCGACTTCCTCAACACTGATACCGAGCTCGTTCGCCTGCCGAGCAATCTCGGTGAACACCCGGCCCGCAGCCTCCGGATCGGACGCAGCCAACGTCGACAGGCCGTCATCGATCCGGTCCAACTGCTCATTGACCCGGTCCAGGTTCGTGTCGCCAAGCGTGCCGAACAAGGTGACGAACTCTTCACCGACGTTCGCGATCTGCTCGGCAGCGACCGGCCGGAACGCGCGCCGCAACGCCGAATCCAGATCATCCACGCCGCCCGCGATGGCGCGTGCTTCTTCACCCGGCTTGCCCTGCTTGAAAAGGTCATCCAGAGCGTTGCCGGCGTCCGGGCCGACGTTGGAGATCTTGACCATCGACGCAACGATGGAGTCCATGCCGTCCACGATGGAGTCGTCGCGGAACCCGTCCAGCAGCGCGGTCACGGCCATGCTGTACGCGCCCAAACCGAGCGCCCCGGCAGCAGCGGCCTTTGTGACCTTCCCCATCCGACCGGCGAGAACATTCCCCTCCGAGGACAGGTCCTTCCATGACGTGTACAGTTCCGCGCCGCCGACAGCCAGCTTGCCGAGACCGCCGACGGCGAGCAGAGCGCCCGAACCGAGAGCAGCAACCGACAGGCCGGTCGACAACACACTCGAATCCAAGGTGCCGATCCAGTCGACAGCGCCCTCCGCGGACTGGGCCAAACTCCGCAGCACATCGTTCGCGCCAGACCCGGACTTCAAGAACACGGTGTCGATCGACCCGCCGAGCTTCTCGATGTCACCGGCCAGGTTGTTCTGCTTCTCCGCCGCAGTGATCGCCGCATACCCGGCATCATTCACGGCGTCAGTCATCTCCTGCACGCCCTCAGCGCCAGAACGCATCAACACCAGCGAAGCCTGAATGGCCTCATTCCCGAAGATGCGGCCCAGCGCGGCCTGCCGTTCAGCATCCGTCAGCCCAGACAGCTTCTCTTGCAGCACGTCCGCAACACCAGACATGCCGATGAACTTGCCCTGGGCGTTGAACACCGAAATGCCGTAGGCGTCCATCGCCTTCTCCGCCGCCGTAGACGGAGCGGTCATCGACATCAACATCGACCGGAAACTCGTTCCGGCCTGCTCGCCAATGAGGCCGTTCTTAGCGAACAACGCCAACGTGCCCGACGTTTCCTCAATCGAAACACCCAGATCGGCAGCCGGCTTACCCGCATAGGTGAGCGCATTACCCAGGTCGGCAACCTCGCCCTGCGCCTTACCGGCGCCGGCAGCCAACAGGTCCGCGATGTGCGGAACGTCCCGACCGGACAGGTTGAACTGCGTCATCGCCGTAGCAGCAATCTCCGCGGCCTCACCGACCTCCAACTGGCCGGCCGCGGCCAACGACAGGGCACCGGACAGTCCGCCGCCCATCACATCTTGGGCAGAAACACCTGCTTTGAGGAGTTCCTCCATGCCCTGCGCGGCCTCTTTGGCCGAGTAGGCGGTGTCCGCGCCAGCCTCGATCGCAGCCTCACGCAACCCATCCAAACTCGCCCGCGCATCCGAACCGGTAGCCGCAACAGCCGACATCTGCTGATCGAACTCGGCGACCGTCTTCACCGCCAACCCGACCGGCACCGCCAACGCCAACCCCAACCCGCCGGCAGCGTTCGACAACCGGTCAATCGACGCCGACTGGTCATCGATACTGCGCAGCGTCTTGTCCAGGTTCTTCCCGAACCCCGACATCGAACTGCCGGCCTTGTTCAACCCGGTGGCGGCGGACAGTGCGGACTTCTCCGCGCCCTGAACAGCGGTGCCGAGCTTGTCCACATCACCAGCGGCACGCACCGACGCCGACGCCAGATCCGTCTGCGCCTTCGACTGCTTCCCAGCCGCATCCGCAAGATTCTTCTCGGCCCGCTCCAACCGGACAGTGGTTTGCTCGGCCTGTGCCCGGGTGGTGCCGAGCTTGTTCTCCGCGTTGACCTGATCGGCCGACGCCTTGACCAAACCGTCCTTCGCGGTGGCGAGGTTCTTCTCCGCCGCCAGAACCTCTCTGGCCGACGCCTCACCCTTGGCGCGGGTCTGATTCAGACTGAGCTCGGCGGCACCAACCTTCTCCGCCGCCGCCCGAACACTGTCCTTCGCCTGCGCGAGCTTGTCTTCGGCGGCCTTGACCTGTGTGGCGCGCACATTCGACTGCGCCCGCGCCCCAGCCAACGACTTCTCAGCAGCCTCAACCCGCTTGGTCGCAGCCTCCTGCCGGTCCTGCGCCTTCTCCAGATCCTTCGCGGCCCGCTCAGTCGCCCGGGCAGCCTTCTCCATCTGCGACGTGTAGCTGCCGGTGTCAGCAGAGAACCGGATCGCGATCGACTTGTCAGCCACAGGTCACCGCCCTCTCTTGGAAAGATCAACACCGGCAGCGCGCAACTCCGCTATCTGCCGTTCGTTCAGTTCGCGGATCTGCTCATACGTCATCGCCCGCCATACCCGCGCCCCGGGTGTCGGATACTGCTTGTTCTTGCGGGCCTTCTCGTCCTTCTCAGCCCACTTCTGCTGCTCCACCTCAACCGCAGCGCACGCGTCGCACACGTCGAACACGCCGCCCCACTTCTGGCCCTTACCGTCAACCCGGTGCAGCGTCTCGGACAGGTGGTGGCCGCACAGGTGAACCTCGGCCTTGTAGTTGTTCCACTCATCCATCAGCAAGATCGCCTGCGGGGTCCACATCGTTTCGGTTTCCGCAACGGACTCGACCATCCGGCCCTCGCCGTCATACCGGTAGGTGGTGGTCGTCTTCGGTGTTTGCCCGAGCAGGTACAGCGGAGAGATGCCGTACCTGTCCGCGATTTCTAGGCGCCGCCGGACTTCCGGGCTGTTGCGTATCGCTTCACGGCTTTTGGGGCATCATCACGCCGCAGGTGTAGCGGCCACATCTCAGACACGATGGCCTGCTTGTCCGCCGGCGACAGGTGATCGAGTGCCTCGGCCCAGTCGTTTCTGCTGGTGCCGGTGTCCTCGCCGTACTTCAACAACTCGACATACGACTGCTTCGCCAACTCCAGACCGACAGCCTCGTAGTCCTCAGCGCGGGCCTTCTTGACCACCGCATCATCGGCATCGTCGGGCAGGGTGCGTTCCCGGCCGCCGAAGTCCTCGACGATCTTGTCGTAGCGGGCGGCGTCCAGAGCGCGGAACACCGCCTCGAACGTGGCATCCGCGATCTGCACATCCAGCTGGTCGATCCGATCGTCCAGGTCTTTCGTGTCGACCACGGACTGGCCGCCGTACCGGAGCACCTTCTTCTCCCCATCAGCGATCTTCTGCTGCCGCTCCGCGTCCAGTTCGGCACGCTCGCTGAGCAGCCGATCATCAGCCATGCACAACAGGTGCCGGTAGGTGGGCGAGAACTCGCCCGACTTCACCAGCTTCAAGAACTCAGACATGCGTTTCCTTTCGAGACTCCCGAGACGCCGAGACAGACCTGGCCCCGCGCACGTCTCGGGATGCGCGGGGCCAGGAGTAGAAGGGATCAGGCGACGAGTGCAACGTCCTGCTTGATCTCGCCGGTCACCCGGAACGAGATGGTCGACCGGATCAGCGCACCCTCGGTGTCGTCGATCTCCTCACGGGTCACGAGGATCACCTCGACGGGGATCAGGTCACCAACCTCAGCCGCGGCGAGCGACTTCCGCGAGTCCAGGCCGCGACGGTCGAACAGCACCCACTTAGTGCCTTCCTTCAGGTTCCGGTAGGCGACGTAGTTTTCGTCGTCGGGATCCTGCGGGTTGTACACGACGGTGATCGGGTTGGCCGACGGTTCCTTCCGTCCGGCGCCCTGGATGGTCTGCGCCAGGCAGTACCGGGTCTGGGTCACGGTGGAACGTTCGATGCTGTACGACCAGTTCATCAGGTCGCACGACAGGTTGAACCCGGTCGGCGGCGCGAACTCGGCAACCGACGGCTTGGAATGATCAGCGACGGCCGGTGCAGCGAACACCGACCCATTGCCGGCAGCGGAGAAGCCTTCGGGAATCGTGGTGAGGGTCATGGTCAGTCCTTCTTCGTTGGGGTCGGTGTGTCCTTCGGCTCCGACTTGGGCGTCTCGGCCTTCCCCGACTTGTTCGGGGTGGTCTTGAACTTCGGCGGCAGCAGCTCGCCGTGGTTGTTCACCGCCGGGTGATCGGGAAGAACAGTCAGATGGTCGGACCGTTCAGCGATCTGCTTGGTGGTGGAGTAGTGGTGCCCGGTCGTCTTGTCGGACACACGCACAAACTCAGTCATGATGGGTAGCTCCTTGGGATCGTTACTCGATAGGTGAGAGTCATCGACGCCCGCCGATCACCCTCCGGCCCGTCCCACAACAGCGGGCCGGACGAAACCTCACGCAAACGGCCAGCGCCGCCCGACACGACCGGGGACCGGTCCGTCAACGCGGCGCGCACATGATCAACACCGAACCGCACCCCGGCAGCATCAACAGCAGCAACAACCACCCGCACCGCGAACGACACCCGCCGCGACAACTGCTCGTAGGTGACCGGTGTCGCAAGGCCGGTGTCGCCGTACACGCACGCATACACACGCGTCGGAGTCGTGGCCGGCGGGGTGCCGTCGAAGATCAGCAACGGCGTCGGCTCCAACAGCCCGAGCACACCCGTGCTCACCGCCTGGGCGGTCACCGCAGAATCCTGTCCACAGCCCGCTGCAACGCCCGGTCCAACGCCTTCTCCACTGGCACCGACGCCGGCTCCAGAAACGGGTGCGGCGCCGACCGTGCAGTGCCCGCTTCGACCATCGCACCGTAGAACGCGGTGGGGCCGACCTCGACGGTCACACTGTCCCGGGTCACCGTCACCGTCGACTCGATCGACCTGGCCAGCCGTCCACTGTCGCGCGGCGCAAGGCGGCGGGCGCCGTCTCGCAAGCCATCCCCGGCCGACCGGACAGCGACAGCAACATCAGCGCCGAGCCGTTCAGGGTCTTTCCGCAGCGCCTCGGCCAAACGCCGAAGCCCGTCCTGACGTGCCATACCGCCTCCTAGTCCAAGACGACGTGACAGATCAGTTCGCGCTCCATCGCCCAATTCGGGTTACCGTCGCCCAGGTTCAACACCTCGAGCACCCGGCCGACCATGTCCGGATCGCCCATCCCAACGGCGCCGGTAACGACGAGGAACATGGACGTTTCGACACCGGTCACATCGCCGGCCATGCGGACCGTGTAAGACCGCAGCGTCACGTCCTGACCGCCGGCGGTCACAGTTCCCCGACCGACACCGACAGCGGTGATCGACACCGGCACACCCGGCCGGAACACCGGCCCATTCATGTACACGAACTCGCCGAGCTCGTTGGTGCGTCGTTCTCTCGGCCCGGTGTGAATGTCGACCACGAAGTTGTGCGGCAGCCGGGTGTTCGCCCGCACCTCAATACCGGGGGCCCATCCGGTGAATGGTGACCGCCACGGGAACGGGCGCGCCGCGACGATCATCTCCACACCCCGAACGACAAGCCTGTCGAGCTGGGTCACATCAGTGCCGGTCGGCATGATGATCGTGTAGTCGAACGTTCCCTTGCTGTGTTCGGCATCAGACAGGTCGTCGGTGCCGGACAGCCACACCGCACAACCCTCGACCGGAATGTCTGTGGCGTTGGCCCAGTCCAGAACAGTCCGGTTCGGGTTGTCCGGATCTGTGGGCTGAGCGGCGCGGCGGATAGTGACGGTCTCACCGAACACGAAATCCATCAGGGCCTCACGGGAAGCACATACGCACCCAACACCCGTTCCATCAGGTCATGCGACCCAAGATTCACGGCAAGTGGCGAACCGTAGCTGACATTGATCGGGCCAGCAGCCTGGGATTGCGCACCAGCAGGCACCTTGTCGAGCTCCGTCAGTACCGCCGCCAAACGGGCAATCCCCGCGGGGCATTCGGAATACCCGTGAGTGAATGTCACCGAAACCCCGCGCAGCTTGTTCGTCCAACAGCCGCGGATGAACCCCGCAGATGACCATTCCGGGTTCAGCACTTCCCGCCCGTCGTTGACAACCTCGCCAACAGAAACAACCCGCAGTGTTGGCAGTGATAGGACTGAGTTGCCCGAACCGTCCAAGACGATCGTCTCAGTGATTTCGGGGGCGATGTGCCATCCGCAGTAGGCGCGGATCGCGGCCTCCACACTGGGATCAACCCCAGGGGCCAGTTCGGGCAACTCAGCCATGATCAGCCTTCCTTGTTGGACTGCCGCGGAGACCGCTTGCGGTGCTCCACCGGCTGATCGTTCGATTCCTTCTTCGGCTTCGGCGCGTGTTCCGGTCGGTAACGCACACCGTTGATCACGACCATCTTGTGGTCAGCCATGACAGCCTCCGATCAGGCAGTGAGTTCCACGACCGCGACTTCACGCGGGCTGTAGAACACCTGCATCGCGGTCAACTCTGCACGCACGTACGCCATGTTCCGCTGTGCGTAGTCCTTGTGCTGATTGAAAGCCAGCACCGACAGCGGGGTCTGCTCCAGCAGTTGCACCGAGCCGAAGTTGCCGACCAAGGCAGTGCCGGCCGCGATCCGGTTCGACTTGACCAGACGCACACCGAACGGGGTCGGGTTCAGCGACTGAGCCAGAGGGTTCCCGAGCAGATACCCGACACCGGCCTCCTTGAGCAGAGCCAGCTTCCACGCATCGGCCGGATTCATCACCAGAGCCTGCGGGGCAGCCTGCACGGTCTCGATCTTCGCCAGCGCACCAGCGATGGTGGTGATCACGTCGGTGTCGAACGCCTGCTGCTGAACACCAGTGGTGGTGAGGATGCCCTCGATGCCGGCGGTGGCGTCACCGTTCAGCAGCACGTCCTCAACCTTGTTCCGGACGTGCTGGACGATCCGGGTCTGCATGTACGCGGCAAGGGCACCGTCGTTCAACAGGGTCTGGTTCGTCACGTCGAAACCATCGGCGTACACGTACGACTTGGCCTCACCGGCATCGGTCGCCAGGTCCGACAGGGGCTTCAACTGGCCCTCAGGGACGATGGCGGCGTTGTCGGTCTCGGACACGATCCGGCTGTACTTCATGTACGAGGTGTTGGTGCGGCCGGTCGTGACCAGATCGAGGAACGTGAACGGCTCATCGAGTAGGTCCGTCCGGTATCCCGGGATCACGGCCGGGTTCGACGTGGCCTGGCCAAGATCGGTGGTCAGGGTCGCCTTCCGGCCGATGCCCAGATCCCCCAGGCCGCCGATGCCCTTCGCCTCAATGTTGATCGCGCCAGTGGTGGAACCGGACTGAACGAACGACTTGTAGCCTTCGGACTTGATGAACCGGTCACCCAGCGACCCGGACTTCTCATCCGCCGGCACGTCCGCCTTCACAGAAGGAACACCAGCGAGCTCGGAGACCAGGGCGGTGGCCTTGGTGTGCTTCTCCCAGTTGTCGAGGATGGTGTTGTACTCGGTAGCCTTCTCCTGAACGGTGTCAGCCTCCTGCGGGGTGAGGTCTCGGCCCTCAGCCTTCGCCCCATCCACGAGGGACTGCATATCAGCTTTCAGCTGATCAAGTTGAGCAGTAACGCTCATGATGCGCTCCTTTCGAGCGTGTTGATGGTGACGACCGCCTGAGCCATCGCGGACCCCATGCCGGACTTGATCGCGGACGCCTCGCCTGTGGGGGACGCGCTGGCTTCAAGTTCGGCGGGCTGGCTTGCCTCATCGGTCTCTGCCGGCCCAGACAGGCCGGAAGTCTTCTGCGTGTGCCCACCGTCGTGAGCTTCCTCAGTGGGGGAGTCATCCGACTCGTCGTCCCCGGCAGCCGCACCGATCGCCGCGGACAACGAGTCCCGGGCGGCGACCAACTCGTCATAGTCGGCGTCCGACAGCACCCTCGCCGCCTTTGCCATGTGCGCCGCCTTCGCGGACAACAGTGCAGTCTCCTGGTTCACACCGACCAGGCACGGGCCGACTTCGTACACCTTCAACTTCCGCAGCTCGTTGATGGTCTCACCGTCCTGTTTCTGCTCAGCAGACTCCAGCACGTCGAACGCGAACGAAAACTGGCGGATACGGCGGCCCTTCAACAGCCGGTGCACTTGCGCCGCGGTCTTGTTCTCGGCAATGTCTTCGATCACACCGCGAATCCACAATCCGTCGTCGCGTTCCTCAACGGCCAACACGCGGCCGATGTGCGCGAACGGGTCATCCCAACGATGGGACCACACGATCGGCATGGGAGAATCGCCCGACCAACTCGTGATGTCCTCAGCGAAAGCGCCCTTCACGATCCGATCGCCGTACGAATCGACGTTCCACGCGGCGACGATCGCCTCAAACTCGCCATCGGAAAGGCCGTCTGCTTCTCCGACCGCCTTCACCTCGACGGCATAGTTCTTGGTATCCATCAGTCCCTCACTGTTCGTTCTGGGTTCCGCTGTCTTGCGGGTTCGCCTGGCCGCCCTCGACCACGTTCAGAGGCGTGATCAACTCGTCTCCACCTTCAATCGGGGGGCGGTTCTCCATCGCCCGAGCCTCGTTCCGGGTCAGCCACGGGCCACCTACAGCTGCCTGCTTGACCTTCGCCTGTTCCTCGAACGATCCCCGCAACTTCACATCCACGTTCGCTTCGATGTACCGGTCACTGTCCGGCGGCAGAAGCTGCGCATTCAACGCATCCTCCAAGTTCTTGATGTAAGGGCCCAGGTTGTCCCGATAAGCCATCTGCCGGAACGCCTGCACGTTGCTGTACGTGCCCTCACGTGCACCGATCAACTCCGGCGCAATGTGGAACGCAGTTGCAACCTCCACACCCGTCAACTGGCGACCCTGAATGTCCTGCAACTCCTGCGGGCTAAAGATCTTCGTCTCGTGAATCTGCAGATCGCCCAGATACGGCAACCCGCCGGAACGGTTCCCGTCACGTCCATGCGATGCGGCCAACTGGTTCCGCAGACGTTCGATCTTGTCGGGGTCCTTCATCATCTTGTCCCCACCAGTCAGATAACCGGGTGCGCGGGTTCCGTTGTCCCACACCTGCCTGCGCCACTTCACCGCCTCCGACGCCTCATCCAGCACGTCACGCAATGTGTACACAGGCGACAACCCGGCAGTGCGCGGCGCGTAACCGTGGTCGAACACCACCGCCTCCAGCGGGATGATCTTCCACTGCAATGACTCGTCCAGGTTCTTGTCGCCCACCCAGTAGGCGACCTCTGTGACGCGGCCCAACTCGTCAGTCTTGAACTTCAACCGCCACGCCGGGACGTGCACAAAGTCAGTGGCGCGGCCATCCGTGCCCGGGACGACCAGAAACGCCCACCTGTCATACAGGCAACCGTCAGCAATGATCGCCTCCCAGAACCGGGACGGCGACAGACGCTTCTGCGGGGACCGCAGCGCGACCGCGACCGGATCATCATGCACCCGCCGTCGGTCAGTGTCCGACACCCGCTCATACATGTGCAGGGGGATCGTGGACACATTCCGGGCGATGTACCCGACCACCTTCCGCAAGTTTGGCTGTGAAGCCCAGAACGCCTCGGCAGCATGCATCTCCAACGCCGGCAGCAACGGCGTCCCAGGGTCCGCCACGGCCACACCCATGTACGGGTTGTACGGCTCCGGCAACACCCGCTGCGCAGGGTCGTACGAATCAATCTCCCCGCCGAAGACACGCTGAAACCAGCCCATATGCGCCCCTCCCGGCTCAGAAGACGATCAGGTCGTCATGATTGTCGTACGCCGACCTCGCCTGCTCCGAAGCGAGCACCACATGCAACGCCGTAATCGCCGCCGACATGCCGTCGATCTTGTCCATTGATTTCGCCTTGTCCGGCTTCACATTCCCGTTACTGTCCACCTGGGCGCGCAGATTGTCAGCCATCCACCGCGCCACCGGGTTACCCCCGTGCCGGAACAGTGGCCGCCTCGACGTGCCAGCCCGGATCAGCCGATCCAGTTCCTTCATCGGCGCGGACAGGCTCTGCACACCCTGGCGGACTGTTTCGACCGGGGCGCCGTCCTCTTGCAGATCATTCAGCAGCTGAGTCGCGTTCCACGGGTCAGCGCCCAAACCCTCCACATCGAACACATCCATGTCGGTGTTGATCTGGGTCCGGATGAAGTTGTAGTCCGTCACATCACCCGGCGTGAGCGTCAACCAACCGTCAGCAACCCAAGACGACGCGGTACGGGCAGTGCGGCCATCCAACGCATCCAGCGACGCCTCAGGAATCCAGAACCGCCACAGCGCGTCATATCCGCCACTGTCGTCCGGGAACAGCCAAGCCAACGCCGTCACATCAGACACCGACGCCAAGTCCAGGCCGCCGATCGCCCGCCGGCCGGCAAGCTCCTTCTCGTCAACAATGCCGCGATTCGCGTCCCACTTCGCCAAGTCGATGAACGCAGCATCCAAACGGGCACGAATCCCGCAATGCAGCCGCATGAACGACGCCTTGCCAGCACTCGATGACTGAGCCTTAGCCGCAGCCGACTCCAACGACGACTTAGACGGCGTAACCGGATACAACGGGTTCGCCTTGATCCACGTCGACTCCGCAAACGGATCATCGTCATCATCGGCGGCGAACACCACCCCATACATCGCAGGGGCCTTAATAGTCCGCTTCGCGACCTTCTCAACCATGTCGCGGCGCTGCGCATAAACGCTAGTGGTCTGACCGTCATCAGCAGTGGTGATGATGAACACCAACGGCTGCGACCTCGCACCCGTACCGGACTCGATCGCCTCCAGCAGGTCAGGTGACTTGTGAACGTGCAGCTCGTCAATCAGGCCGCAGTGCACGTTCGCGCCATGGGCCAAGTCACCGCGAGACGACACGGCTTTCACGACAGACCCATCCGCGTCGCGCACAATCTTGCCCTGCAAAGCGCGAACACCCGCATCCGCCAGCACCTTCGAACCACGCGCAACCTGCGCCAGCGGGAAGAACGCCGCCCCCGCCTGATCCTTCGATGCCGCACCCAGCAGCACCTCAGACCCAGCCTCACCATCAGCGAAGCCCATAATCATCGCCAAGCCAGACACCAGACTCGTGTTGTGCGTGACCATCAGTTCGCGGCCGGCGAGGAACAGCCCGTCTTCGCGGTCGACCTTGATACACCGAGTCGGGACCGAATCGACCGGCTCAATCGATTTGATACTGACTACGAACCGGTTGCCCTTCATGGACGGGCGACCGCACCGTTCCATCTTCCGTGTCAGTCGAAAAACAGGCGGGTCACCTTCGGCAACATGGAAGCATGCCCGGTAGTGGGTACCGACCTGGCGTCCGTCAATGACAGCCGGCCCGCTGCTCACGGTGGAACGGAAACCCAGCGTTCGCGCCAGCGTCGCCACACTCCGGACTAGATCCTCGTTGACTCCCGAGAAGGACGCCTTGCCCCGGTCCGCGTCGATGGTTCCATCTGTGTCCATCAGGCCCTGCAGCAGCGCCAACCGCTGCTCGAACGATGCCGTCATGTACTCACTCGGAATGTGTTTGTTCCCGAGCAATCCCGCCACCCGTAGCGAAGTTCGTAAGCCCGGAACAGTGACAGTCCAGCACGTCCGGTGCCGGCGCGCCGACACCTCGCCGCCCAACAGTTCACTCATGGCATCAATGTCGTCGAAGCCGACCGAAATTGCGCCACTCGCCGTTGTGCCATCGCCAAGCCAGACGCCGAGCCGGTACGGATCAACTGGGAGGCTAGCCTCACCCGTCACCAGCGCATGCTGCCGTGGAAGCGACCACCGGTACTCCGGCCGTGCCACACCGCGCGTGACGCCCCGATCAACAAGCTCTTGCGTGGTGAGCGTCAGCCAGCGCTCACCACCCCGGCTCGCTTTATGCTGTCGATCCTTGACGGTCCATAGATGCTCAGCATCAGCAACGACAGTCCGACCATCAGTCGTCGTCACCCGATAGCAATCGCGGCCAGTGAACACTTCACTGGTGTGTGTCACCCGCGTTGGTCGGCCGTCCGCGCCGAACACATGATCCCCTGGCATCAACTCGCCCATCGTGGACCAGCCGCCCGGAGTCAAGATCTCCGTGTCGAGCGCGAGCGCCTTGCCGCCCTTGCGGGGCATCTCCACATACACGTCACGGATGATCCGGACAAGATTCCCGTCATCATCAGGCCGCAACCAGCCAAACACCGGGGCAATGATGAAAGCCACCTGCACCGCGTTCGGCTCCAACGGCCGGCCAGCCCACTTACCTTTCGTATGCTTCAAGTGCCGCAAAGCCGCGATCCGCCGATCCACAGCATCAAAACTGAACACGGCGCCCTTCACATTCCGAGGCTCCGGAGTCCGCACACGAGGAACAATCGTCGGAATCGGGTACCCGCGAGCCTCCAGATACGCGAGCACTTCTCCCGACAGCGGGCTAGCTAAAGGGCGCTGTCGGGACATGGCTACCTCGCTCGCGTTCTCCTTGCGTACTCGGCAGCCGCAACCAAGATGTCAGGATTGTTGAGAAAGAATCCGATCCCGGCATTACACCGAGGACACAGAGTAGGGTCTGAGATCAGCCGCCAGCGGCCGACGCGAACGGGTTCTCGCCATCAGCGTCGCCCCTCTGGCTCGGCGTCCGCGCCCGCGACATGAAAGTCATCCCCAGCTGCTTCGCGTACTCCAAGAACGCGGCCGACTCCAACCGGAACACAGCCTCAGCAGGATGCTTCTTCTGACCACCATGCGCAGGATCATCAACCATCACGTCATCGACCTGACGAAACGCCCGACGCGCCATGATCATGTGCCGCAAACACATCTCGATCGCCGGCCCATCCGAAGACGTGACCAGCCCCGCCTTGTCAAGCTCGGGGACAACCTCATCCCACAACTCCGACAAACCCGGGTCAATCTCCACATCCTCCGGCTTCACAGGAGCCGTAGGCGGCACATCCGCAGCAGCAGAACCCACCGGAACAGCCGACAAATGCGAAGCGATCTTCAACTTCCCACGAGCACCCATGACGCCCCCTCACAAAAGATGAAAATGATTGTCGGTATGCGGCGGACCGACCGGCGGTGTCCGGGGCGGTTGGTGTTTGTGATCTGAACCCCCTTGGGGTCACCCCTGGCTGTTGCGTCCTTGGTGGGCGGTGCGGGTTCGGTGGCACGGTTCGCAGAGGCTGCGAGTCATGTTGATGTCGTATCGCTGTGTTGCGTAGTTGGTGCCGTCGATGTGGTCGACCTGTGTAGCGGGTTGGCCGCATTGTCGACACAGGGGTTCGATGGTGAGGCGTTGGGCTCGGACTTTGCGCCAGGCTCTGGTGCTTCCGCCTGTCCATGTCTTGGGTTTGCGCGCCCAGGGTTTGGTGCAGTGGGGGCAGTTGAGTTGGCGGTGTGTGGAGCAGCGTGTTGGTGCGCGGGTTGGCATCGCTTGGCTCCCGGTCGGGGTAGTGCCGGCCAGCTTGCTCGCCCCGATGTGGCCTTGGTGCGTTGTGGTTCGGGTGGTCGCGGCTGGCCGAACGTTTGGTTCGGCCCGGTGGTCGACGGGTGTTGCGCCATTGTGGCGGGGGAAACCGGCCGGGCCGAAGATGGTGGGGGGCAGTCAATCCCGGGGGATGACTACCAGTTAAAGGTCGGCCTCAGTCCAAGACCCTGCGTAAGGCCGTGGGTTGCCGAACATGGCCCGGGCCTCAGCGATCAAGGTGTCGAGCTTGAGCCGAGGCTGTTTCAGGGAATGACGTTCAGGTGGTGATTGCCTCGATGCGCTTGATGACAACCTTCCCTGTCGGATATCCCAGCATGATGCGGGCGCCGGTCGCAGACTCCCATCCATTACCTCTGACGCGGATGTTGAGTGCCGTCCCGTCGTGCCCTACATGCTCGATCACTGAACCCTTGCCGGTGACCGACGGCTTACCTTCGTTGCGAACGAACTTCAGCACGCCGCCGCCAGTCGCAGACACGATCACAATGCGACCCTGCTTGGTGATACCAGCGGTCAGCCACTTCGGCATTTCGTGTGCTGCGGGTGCGTCAGGTGCGGCGGTTGCCACATGCTGCATGTATGCGCGACGCGCCAGTTCTGATGCGGGATTCTGTTGCACATTGAAGGGAGGCTGGAACTCTGTGATGAGCAAGGACTCCCGGCTCAGTGCTTCCTTGCGCGTCTGGTAGTGCTCGATCTTCTGCGATGAGACGAACCCCCACCACGGCTTAGAGTTGTGCTCGTTGTTGCGACTCACGCCTCGTGCCGTGACGCCGACGTACAGCAAGACCTTGTGCCTGTCGTAGTAGCGATAGACGCTAGTGCTAGTATCTGTATCGCTCATCTTCTCTCCAATAGAAGTGGGCCAAGTCCCGGGGTGTTGGTAGCACCGCCGGGACGCTCATGTTCAGAACAGAGTTCTCCTGCGGACATTCTCACATGGGGGTGCGACCTTCGCAAGCATCACCCTGCGCGTCGCAATCGTGTCGCAGCCAGGCGCACCGCCTCCAAGTTGTAGAGCGCGGCATTCCTTGCCCGTCGAACCGGGGTGATGGCCCCGCTCTTCGCCCATCGGTGAAGGGTCTTCACGGGTATGTCGATCATGCCCGCGATCTCGGAGAGCGGATAGTCGGATAGCCGGTACGCTCGCCTGACGGCCTCATGTCTGTCCACCAGGTGCCCGTTCTCGCATTGCTCGGCATAGAACCTTGGTCCCTCGGCAGTCTCCCTGAGTTCCGGGAAGATCGAACCGTGGCACCCATGGGTTGTGCAGTCGACCCGCAAGGGCTTCGGGACCCTGGCCATGTGTCGCAGTTCGGCGTGCACCCGCTGGATCCCGGCTTCCACGTCGACGCTCCACGGCTGCCTCATCCACCACGCCGATGTGAGTCGCAGCCATTCGCAGATACCGGACCAGGTGTCGCTCGGCCAGTCGGGAATGTCGGCGGTGCGCCCGGGTTCGTCGGCCATCTCCTCGATGATCATCTGCACGCTGGTGACGAGTTCGGCCCGGAGCCCGTTGCGTTCGCCCGGCATGGAGGCGTGCAGTGCAGCCACGTCGGTCGGGGGCCGGGATCCGGGTACGGACCGGCGGACATGGTCGGTGTGCAGTCCGGGGTTGGGTGCTCCTATAGCGAGGGTCATCTCGACTTCGGTGGCCAGTTCAACGATCTGCGCGAGGCGCTGCAGTGGGGTGAGCTCACTCATTGATGGTCTCCTTGGTCGCAAGCGGGTGTCTTCGGGGCTGTGTGGCGTTCTGGCGGGTTCGGGGGCTGGTCTGTGACCTCGGGGTCGGGTTGGGGGCTGGGATCGTCTGGGAGCAGCGCCAGGAGCCGCAGGGCGAGTGCTGTGCGTCCGGAGGTTTCGACGATCGCGGCGCAGGCGCGGATGAGGCCGCGTTCGGTGTCGGTGTAGGCGGGCATCAGTGGGCGGCCAGACGGTCGGCCCTGCAGCCTGCGCAGTGGTCTGCCCAGCCGCCGGGGTGGGTGGCGCATTCCTGGTCGCGGGTCGGGGGCGCCCAGGTGTCGGTGCGGATGGTGCGGCGCCAGTGCTCGTGGTCGGTGAAAGTGAGTGCCCTGGGTGTGCGGGATGCGGGGTCGAGGGCGGTGGCGATGGCGCCGTAGGCGAGGTCGGGGAGGTTGCGGTTGTGGGCGGCGACAGCGAGCGCGTCGAGGGTGGTGCGTTCGTCCCAGTCGCTGCGGATGGTGCGCAGGAGGGTGACGAGGGCGGTGGCTTGATGGCGGGTGACGGTGATCATCGAAGCGGCTCCCATCGGACGGCTCGTGCATGGCTGGTGTGCCCGCAGTCGCCGCAGGAGCCGCGGAACGGGGAGGTGGGCATCTCGGCCCTGCAGGGGTCGCATGCCCAGAACGTGTGGCCGCAGGGTGGGCAGCCGAGCCAGGCGGCGACGCGGCTGCATCCGAGGTCGTCGTAGTCGGTTTCGGTGCACTCACAGATCGGGTCGAAGTCGAGGTGCCCGATTTGTTGCTGCCGCTGCTTGAAATCCTCGCGCGTTACAGACTGCAGGGCGGAATTTGAAGCAACCACGAGCACTGAACCGAGGGCAGTCCGCAGTTCGGAGGGATGAGTCGTCTCGTCGACGTTCGCGGCGGCGATCTTGGTCTCGGAGAGAGACGTAACAGGAGTAGTTAGGTCTGAGTCTGAGTCTGAGTCTGACTTAGCCATCACGTTGCCATCGCTTTGCCATCGGTTTGCCATAGGCCCCGCCATGGCAGGTGCCATCGAGTTGCCATAGCGAATGTCATGCACTTTCGACCCCTTTCACCGGGTAGCAGTGTGGGCAGTCCTTCACTCTCTGACGTCTCGGCACATGCCATCTGTTGTGCGCGCCGAGCACCCCGCTCTGCGCCTTGGACTCCCGGAACGCCTGGATCTCCGCATCTGACCGGTTCCATCGCAGGTAGTCCGTCAGGAACCACGTATCGGCATCGACAGACTCCATGTGCCCCCGGTCGACGAGCTCCTTGATCGCAGTGCGCTTCGTCGCCAACCGGTTCAAGATCACGCTCGGAACACGGCCGTTGGATTCCTCACGACCGCAGTAGCAGATCGCTTCGATCAGCAGACGGAACGCCGAGTCGGACAGGGCAGCAACAGACCCCTTCTCCGGCATCCCCTGGTGCAACCGCACCGTAGGCCGCCCGTCGAAGTTCGGCAGGTCTCCGCTTCTCAGCATCAGTTCTCCTTCCACGAGTCGGCGAACGGCATCCCGCCGGCGACGAGTTGATCAAGTAGCAGTGACGACGCGGACCGCTGGCCGTCCTCATGCAGCGACACGACCTTCCGCAGCACCCGCATCGCCGGCTCCACATCGGCGCCCGCACTGGTTGGGCCGGCCAACTCGAGCCGGAACGCCGCCCGAACCGCATTCATCCGCGCCGACGACGACAGGGTCCGATCGAACGCCGCAACCCTCAACAGGTGAGGTGTGCCGATCACGCCGCCCCCTTCCCGAGCAGACGGATCGGGCCCGTCTGCCCACGCTCAGGAAACACGTGCCCACCCCACGTGCCGACCTCACGGTTCTTGCGGGCATGGTGGTAGCAGGCGAAGATCTCGGCACACGACCGGCAGATCGCGAGCTGCTGCATTTCGTCGCGCCGGTCGAACAGCGGATCGTTGCGGCAGGCGGCGTTCGGCAGGTCCGGCACCGTCACGGTCAGCTTCACCGGGCGGCCGTTCTGGCGCCGGCGGCGGGCAGATTCACGGTTGCATGTCGGGCTGGTCGGCGAAGGTGACGTCGAAGCCGCAACCGCGGCCGATCGTGCGCGGCGAGCATCCGGAAGTAGCAGTCCTCGAGTTTGATGTCGGCCCGTGACGTTTCGAGCAGCGCCCACTTCCGGCTGCAGGCTTCGGTGGCCGTGCCGGTCCACTGGTAGGTGTGGATGTGCACGGTGGGGTCGGTCGGGTTGTCGTGGAATCGGTTGGTTTGGGTGACGGTGAGGATGCTCATTCGGCACCGCCTGTCCTGTCGATGGCGACGCGGAGCATCTCGTCCACGTCCCACGGGTCGAAGATTCGCGTGTCGGTTTCCGGGTCGCGCCCACTGATCAACGAGTCCGCCAGTGTCCACACCCGGCCCAGCGCGGCCCGTGCCTCGTCCCGCTCAGTGGTGACCCGCTCCAACTCATCCAGTAGCTCGGGCGCGTTGTTCACCAGCGCCACGATCAGGTCGGCGTCCTCCCGGTCAAGAATGAGCGTCGCAATCGTATCGTCCTGCTCATCCCCTAATCGGGGTGCATGGATACTTCCCGCACCTTCCGGGGTGTGTTTCTCGTAGAACTCCCACGGCCCCGGGCTGGCGGCTGCCAGTTTGGCCCGCAGGTCCCGTACAAGATCACTCATGCTGCCCTCCTGTCGCGGATTTCGAACCGGCCACCCTCCGGCACACGCACCTCGTAGTCGTGGTGGCCGTTGTGGACCGAGTAGCGGCCCGGCGCGATCGTGCCGTGACTGATGTACGGGACAACCCAGTCGACTTCGCGGCCTGCGGCGTTGAACACGACGAACTCGCGGGCGGTCATGCGGTCACGTCCTTGATCAAGACGCCACGATTGGTGCGGCCGCACGCCTTGCACCACGGCGGCTTGCCGTCCCGATGCTGCGTGGCGTCATGTGCGCCGGGGCACACCCGATCCGTTTCGAGGAACAGCTTGCCCTCGGCACCGTCCGCCTCTTCTCGGAGATAGTCCAAATAGCTCTGATCGCTCATGCCGTAACCGCCCCGACGATGTGGATCGCAGCCCAGATCAGCGCCGCCACCACACCAAGCGCAGCGGCCAGTGCGATCAGCCAAATGGCGATCATGGCGCGGAATCCCTTGCGGAACTCGTCATCCATCCTGTTGAAGTCGTGCATCAGTCGTCCTGTTCGTCGATGTCGGTGTAGTCGTCCTGGGTGTTGATCACAGCCATCACCAGCACCACCAGACCGGCGGCCGTGAGAGCTGCGGCCGCGATGGTGGCGGCGAGGATGGGCATGGCCTTCGTCATGTCGCAGCCGTTTGGGTTGTCGGGGTGGAAGCGGTTCCTCACGCTGCACCGCCGAGGGGATGGTCGTTGAGGTGTAGCTCGACCGTGATCACTGCCGCTGGCGCTCCCTCGGTGTAGACCTTCGACACGTTCAGGTGCACCACCTGCGCGTCATCACGCCACACACCCGCATCAGTCAACGCGTCCTCCGTGGAACGAACGAGCTTCGACAAATCCGGCGTCCTGGCGCACCAGAACGGGGCCGAAGACTTCAACACCGAAGCGTTGCGGCCGGTGCCGTAATGCGACTTCGGGCGAGGCATCCAGAACACGATGGATAGGCGGATCTGTCCCTCAACAGGGGAGTTGCCGTCGATCGCGTCCAGGGCTGCGTGTTTCACTGCCTCCCGCCACGGCTTCACGTTCTTCGAGGACTCGATCATGATTCCGCGGCCGACGTGACGTTTGCTGCCTTGCGGGGCTGGGAGACCGTGGACGGTGAACTCTGTGACGATCACGGCTTGACCTCCGGGCAGTCGCACGGGCCGAAGCGTCCGCACACCGGGCAGGCCACGCAGACGTGTGCGCCGAGCTCCAGCGCGATGGGGGTACACCCGGACCAGTGGACACCTGAATGACCGGCCGGGAGCGCACACGGGAAACACTGCCAGCCGCGCCCGAACGTGATCTTGTTGTCGCCGTGCCACTTGTTGTCGCACGGCGCCGCGCACACAGCCGTCTCCGGGTCGATGAACTCGGCAGCGAGATCACGCTCCGGGTCGAAACTCAGACCGCAGTCATAGCAGACGAAGTGGCCGCCCCCGTCGTCGGTGTCACCCGCGCAAACACCACACAGCGGTGCCTGCCATTCAGCCGCCGGCAGCGGCCTCGCATCCTGGTTCATGGCTTCACCGCGTCCTTCCACGGATCCTCACCAGCACCATCAACGAGCTCACCCTCGACCGGCTCGTCACCGGCCGCTGTCGCCTGAAGCACCTCACCGGTCACCTCGTCCACGTACTCGCCCTGCCCCGGCTGTACCGCCGCCGAGATCACAGTCGGGCCGGCCTCCCGGGCCGCACGCTCCGCCGCAACCTCCTGCGCCGCCCGCAACTGCTCCTTGCGGTACTCCGCCGATGTCGGCACCCACTTCGCCAACTGCCGCACAGCACTCTTCAACCACATCGCCGCCTCATGGTTCTGCCACGGCGAGTACGACGAATCAGCACCCTGCGACGACTTCTTGATCCGGTTGATCTCAGCCCGGTTCAGCACGATCACCTTCGACGTCGCACCGTCCTTCATCACCGCGTACGCGTACACCAGACGCAGCTTCCCGCGGTCATCGGAATCCCAGTTGATCTTGTGGTCCGGCCGCTCGTCTCGGCCAGGCTGGTAGGCGAACTCGTCATGCTCGTACACGACCTCGGCGATCACCGACGACACCGCACCGGCCCTGTACATCAGGTCAACAAGCCCCTGGTAACCAACGATCCCGAGGACCGTCGGGCGACCCTTCTCCTTCCGCGGGGTCAGATAGAACTGTTCGCTGCCGGCATCCAGTCCGAGCCGTGCCGCGTTCGACAGCGCAGCCAGGAACGCGCCGGGATCACTCGCCGCAGCCTCGGCCAGCTTCTGATCACGCCGAAGCGCACCAATCGCGACCCGCGCCCACTGGTCGGCGTTCACATGCGACGGCAGCATCGTCGCGAAGTCGTTCTTGTACTGCCCGACCAGCCCGGCCGGACTGTTGTCTCTCTGTGCCATTGCATTGCTGATGCTCGTCATGCTGCGATCTCCTTCGCATATCGGGTGAGATTCCTGGAAGCGACGACATACGGTGTGCCGTCGCCGCGGGCTTGCCTGGTCGCGATCGTGTGTCCGTCCCACACCGCGGCCTTCGCGTTGCCCATGTGGTCGGCCAATCGGGCTGTCTCCTCCGTCTTCGCCGTGTCCGCAGACTTTGCGGCCGCGACCGCCTCCACATACGCCAACGCGACATCGTCCGGTACGTCGACGCGGACAGGCTCGATCAGCGGATGTAGCTGCTTCACCGCCTGATAGGTGGCCGAGTGGGCATCGATGTCTGGCCGTTCACCGGCGGCGATCGAGTCAAGGAACCGGCGCCCCTCGGCGACCATCAGGTTGATATCATCGGCGTCCTGCTCGACGACGTACTCGCGGTAATCGATGCCGCGGAACAGCGCAGCAACATGGATCCGTTTCCAGCCGCCGATGTGGAGGTACCAGCGGGTTTGGGTCAGGTAGTAGGGCGGGATCTCATCCGTGCCGGGGGTGCCCCACTCGTCGTCGTACTGCGGCGCTTTGATCTCGACCGGCTCGACAGCACCGTCGGCGAACGTGGCGACAGCATCCGGTGACGCGATCTGCCAGCCGTCGCGGAGGTACGTCAGCCCGGTTTGCAGGTTCGCCAGGGGCCGGTCTTCGGCCCACTTGGCCAAGATGACCGCTTCGAGCCGCCGACCCCATTCGGTTGCCGGCATGTCTGGTGACGGCCCGATCAGCCCGGACTTGCGATGCCACAGTGAGAACCGGGACTCCCACGGCGACAGGCCGAGTACCGCGGCGACTTCGGAGCCGCCCAGACCGGTGGCGCGCTGCTGCGCCCAGCCGTCCGAGCCCGGCGCATGCGTTGGGATCCGTCGGGTGTCCATCATCAGCCGCCTTCCATCTGTTGGAGCATCCGGTCCTCGGCGAGGTCGGATTCCCACGGTTCGGGGTCGTGTTCGTGGTCGGTTTCGTACCGGTCGGTGTCGTATTCGTCGGTGCCGCACCGGTGGTAGGTGCGGGCGGTCCGGGTGACGAACGTGCGGTCGCAGCGGCGGCAGAAGATCATGACGCCGCCAGGTCGTCGTACCGGTCGGCGGGGATCAGCCCGTTACTGCAGGTGCTGCAGCCGGCGCCGTGGCATCGGGGGCAGGTCGCGACCCATCCGTCGCCGCCGCACAGGTGGCATTGGCCCCAGCGGGCGACACCTTCAGGGTTGTGGTCGACCTCGCCCGCGATGCAGTCAGCGGGGCATTGGACGGGCGCGGATTCGACCAGTGCGAGCCACGCCTCGGCGGTCTCTCGGCTGGCGAACCGGCCCCCGATCTGCCCGGATGGGCTGATCAGCATCCAGTCGCCGGAGAAGTGCTGCACGATCCTGGTCATGCCGCGATCCGTCCTTTCCGGGCTCCGGCGCCGACGCGCAGTTCGTCACGGTCGGCGAACAACTGGGTGGCGAGGTCGTCGCGCTGTTTCCGGCGGAGCATGCGGATCAGGTGATCGACATGCTTGTACCCGGTACGGGCGGCGATCTGCGTGGGGTGGACGCTGTCGGCGAGTAGGAACTCGACGTTCTCGATCGTGGCGTCGGCGTTGATCATCGGGCGGCGGGTGATCTTGCGGGTGGTGGTCATCAGATCGCCGCCACGAGCAGGTAGAACAGGACGAACAGCGCGGTGAGGCCGATCAGGCCGATCACGTCCAGGGCAGGGGAAGGGTTCATACGATCACCGCCCCACGGGAGCGAAGATCATCCACGTCATGCCCGGACAGGTACGCCCCGGACAGGTACGCCTCGGACAGGTTCGCCCGGGACAGGTTCGCCCGGGACAGGTTCGCCTCGGACAGGTTCGCCCGGGACAGGTTCGCCCGGGACAGGTTCGCATCGGACAGGTTCGCCCGGGACAGGTTCGCCCGGGACAGGTTCGCATCGGACAGGTTCGCCCCGGACAGGTCCGCCCCGGACAGGTTCGCCCGGGACAGGTTCGCCCGGGACAGGTTCGCATCGGACAGGTCCGCCCCGGACAGGTACGCCCCGCGCAGGTCCGCCTCGGACAGGTCCGCCCCGGACAGGTCCGCCCCGGACAGGTCCGCCCCGCGCAGGTCCGCCTCGGACAGGTCCGCCCCGCGCAGGTTCGCCCCGGACAGGTTCGCCCCGCGCAGGTAGGAGTTTGCGCCGTGATCCCGCACCAGCCGCTCACCATCAACAAGATCAACAACCGCAACCCGAGGAACCCGGCACTTCCCGACCTGATCACCGCGAGCATCAGCCATGTTGTACGCAACCAGCAACAAGGTGCGCGCCGGGAAACCACCAGACGCCATACCCGCCCAAGTCGTCGCCACACACAACCCATCCCCTTCCTCCCGGGGGCAGCTGCCGTTGTGGTCCAGCATGTTCGGCGCCTCAGCCACACCGCCGGGGAACGGCCACTGGAACCCGTTGCGTGTGGTCAGATCAGGTCGGGTGGATTTAATCCCCCACGTGTCCCACCCGTCAGGCAGTTCGCGGTCCTTGGTGATCACGTCGAGCAGGTTGCTGTAGTCGCTCATCGGTTCGCCTCCCGCTCCAACGCATCCGCGTATGCATCGACAATCGATGCAGCAGCCGGATACTCGGCACCCCGGACATACTTCGCGTATGTGCGGAGCGCGCCGTAACTGGCGTAACCGTCAGGATTCTTGATGATCAGGTAGCCGTCCGGCACCTCGGGCAGCTCCGGTTCCACGTCCTTGATCAGCTCGACCGAGATATCCCAGAAGCCTCCGGAACTGGTCAAAGGTCCAGCACCCCTGAGCGATACCGATCCGCCGGGATAGATGTGATCAACCATCCCCTCGTAGATCGACCTCACCCGGCAGTTGAACGCCTGCGGTGTGGCCTTCTCGAGGGTGATCTTCACGACCTGCCCGACCTTGATTTCATCCCACTCAATGACCTTGCTCATGACGCCTCCTTGCGGTACCGGTCCGGCACCGGCTGGAAATGAATGGCGAGCGTCTGCTGCTGCCGATCGCTCAACCGCTTGATGTTCGACCTGGCCGTGCGAAGCGCCGCGGCGATCGTGCGCGGATCCGTGGACCGCATCCACGGCTGCCATCCGGCATCCAGCGCCGCCTGTGACGGTGGTGTCTGTCTGTTCATGCCGCCACCCCCACCCACAACAGATTCCGAGACGACCTGCGTGACGCACGCCGCGGCCGGGTCAAACCGACCGGCACAATCAGCCCCTTCGCCGCAGCGGCACCCATGTGCGCCGGCAGCAGGTTCGGTGAATGCGGCACCACGTCCTCCGGTAGCAGCGCCCGCACGTCGTCTGCATCGAATGTGCGGCCGGACTGTGCGAGTTCGGCGATGGCCGCTTTGATGTGCGGTCCGGCCATGCGGTGCGGCGCAACATCAGCAGTAATGACCGCGTCTGTGCCTTCGGCGCGTAGCTCGATGCCGGTCATGCCGCGTCCCCCTCGTCCAGTTGGGCCCGAACCATCTGGTCGAACTCTCTGAGGTGCCCGTACTGCCGTTTCAGCGCGATCAGTGCGCGTTCAAACTCACGGAGCACGAGAGCCCTGGTGAAGTCGTCACTGAGCGCCTCGCCGGTGGGGATGTACACGTTCGGCGCGGACGCCTGCCGCGGTGGCACGAATGCCCGAACCTGTTTCGGTACGCCACCTTTGGTCTCGGCGTAGGTGATCTTCACTGAGCGGATCAGTTCGCGTGCTTGGACTTCCCGGTACTTGGGTCCGGCGATTTCGTCGTTCCACTCGAACCGATGGTGGAGTGGGTGGTCGGTGTTCTTGGCGGTCTCTACGACCAGCGCGGGTGTGAGTTGTCCGCGCTGGTCGTAGATGGATTGGAGCGCTTCGCGGAGGTTGGTCATGCCACACCTGCCACGCAGTGCCGCGCCCAGCCGAGCCCTACCGGACCCAGCCTTGCCGTGCGCTGCCTGCCGCGCCAAGCCATGCCGCGCCGCACCAAGCCCTGCCCTGCCTGCCGAGCCGTGCCGCACCGAGCCCGGCCGCGCCCTACCGAGCCCTGCCCTGCCGCGCCCTGCCTGACCGCGCCTGCCAAACCATGTCGAGCCCTGCCGCAACGCGCCTGACCTTGCCGTGCCATGCCTGCCGTGATGATCATGCGAACGTCACCTCACGATCCGTGTCGATCTGATACGTGCCGAACTCGCCCTTCTTCTCCGGGCGCCACTCACCAACACCCACACCCATCCCGCCGGCATCGATCAGCGACAGCACCGACTCCCTCGTCAGCGCCGACGCCACGTAGATCACTTCGAGAAGTGCCGACCACTCCGGGAACTCCGGTCGATACCGAAGGTCCGTTCCACTGATCCCCAGCCGAACAACGTCCTCCCGCATGCGCGGCGTACCTTCGATCGGGATCAATGGCTGCGGGTCCGCGTCACTCAGCACGCCCTTGAAGAACAAGAACTGGCGGAGTTCGGTCATCTTCACCGACTTGCCGTAGAACCTGGCCGCCCCGATCGTGGCTGCCTTGAACGCCACCGCCGGGAAGCCGTACCCGTTCTCGGTCCGGTAGAACGACGCCTCATAGTCGGCCTGCGGGTCACGCTTCTCCTTCGGAGTCTTGCGGCCCTGCTGAGCGTCCAACATCTGGCGCTTCGCCTTCTCGCTGAACTTGTGAACGATCAGGGGAGTCGTGCCCTTGATCGGGACGAGCATCGTCTCCGTTTCGATCCGGTTGATGCTGACCTGTGTGTCCGTCATTTGCTATGCTTCCTGTGAGTTTGAACTTCGGTTCTCTGGCCCTCATCCGTTGCAGCGGGTGAGGGCTTCCTTCATGCCGCCTGGTCGAACAACTCCGGGCGGGCAATCGCGATCTGCGGCACGTCGAGCGCGTCAGCGATCCGTGCAAGCAGAACCTTGGTGATCGGCTTCCGGCCCGCCTCGATGTTCGACAGGTACGGCCGGCTGATCCCGATGTGGTTGGCGAACTGGTCAGCGCGCCAACCGGCCTTCTTGCGAAGTTCTGTGATGGTCGCGCCGACCCTCCGACGTTCAGCCATCTCGGCTTCGGTGAGGTTCGGTGTCATGCCTAAGAGTATGTAGGAACCTGTGGGAACAAGTCAAGCGGGAACGCAGGAAAAGTCCGAACAAGTACGAATCACCTAGCCAGAGCATCTTACAACCGCGTACTTTCAACCTCGTATTTCCGCGATGAAGTGCCCACATGGTCAAACCCGCCTGATTGCGGTTCCCTCGTGTTCTCGGTCACTCTCAACGACATGGAGACGCATGGTGAACAGGACAGAGGGCGAGCAAGCCGCACGCCGAGCGATCAAGGCATGGCTGGCTCACCACAAGAAGTCACAGGCGTGGCTGCGCACAGCAGCGAAGGTCGACACCGGCACACTCAACGAGTTCCTTGCCGGCAACCGGTGGCCGAAGCTGGCAACGCAAGGGAAGATCGAGGACGCCCTTGGGTGGTCGGCGGGAACAATTTCGGCCATCGCAGAAGGTGATCCGCCACCGCCGCTGCCGGGGACCGATGTCAGTGGCGACCATCACGATGACGACTTGCAGTTCCGCAAACCAGACGGCATCAGCAAAGACGAATGGCAACGCATACGGGCCGAGTCAGAAAGGTTCATCCAGTGGCAGATCGACCAGGCGGCGACCGAGCGCTGACCTACGACCCCGGCCGAGACGCAGCCGAACGCTACCCCGACTGGGTGATCCGGCACCGCCCCCTCGGCGGCATCCCCGAAGTGCTGTGCCGGCGACGGAAGGTGATCCTCATCGACCGTGCGCAAGGATGGCCGGCTAAGCGATCCGCGCTCGCCCACGCCCTCGCGCACTTGGACCTCGGCCACACCGGCCACCACGCGCTTGACGACCTGAACGAGCACGAAGCGGAACTGCTCGCCGCACGCCGACTGATCCCTCTCGACCATCTGGTGGATGCGGTCTTGTGGGCAGGGGAGTGCTGGGCAGAGGTCGCCGACCAGCTGACTGTGGACCTGCGGCTGCTGCGGCACCGGTGTGACCACCTGCACCCGTCTGAACGACACGCGATCAAACGACACCTGGCCAACCACCGGCTAGGACAAACCGCATAGAGGAGACACTCATGCCCAACAACGACGAATCAGTGAAGCGGCTCGATGACCTGGTGCGCCGGCGTGATGCCGGGGAGATTAGTGAAGCCGAGTACGAGGTACGCCGTGACCGGTTGTTGCAGGACGACCGGAAGCAGAACTCGCCGCTCAGGTCCATCCTCGCCGTCGTGATCGCGATCGTGGCGGTCTATGTTGTGTTCATGATCGCCAACGGCATCATCAACTGAGTCGAGGGGACTGTGAACAAGAAGGCGCGGAGCCGGGTCGAAGAGTACGCCGCGGCGCTCGATGAGTTGGAGCGGCGATACTCGGCAGGGCAGATCAGCCAGGGTAGGTACGAGGTCATGAAGCAAGACCTACTCAAAGAGGCGGGAAACCCGCCTCCATCGCTGCTGACGAGGATCGGCATTGCCGTGGTGGTTGTGGTCATCGGCCTGGTCATCATCAGGATCCTGTTCGGCGGATAAAGGCACCGCGGGGCGCCACTACGCCGAGGGAAATGCACCCGGCTGAGAAGGCGTACCTGGCCCGCCGGCTGGCGGACATCGAGGAAGCGAGTTGGGCATGAAGAAGACCGGTGGACTGGTTGCGGCGCTGTTCCTGCTGGCCGCTTGTGGCGGGCCGGAGAAGGACGCCACCTACGACAGTGTCGAGGCGTTGCGTGATGCAGCCATCGAAGCAGGCTACGAGTGTCCCAACTGGGAGCAGCGAAACCAGGTCACCGCAGCCGCACAGTCCGGGTCGTGCTCGACCGCTGACGTGTTCGCGACGTACCTGTCGGAGGCGGCGCGGGATGAGGCGGTGAACAACCTCAAGGCGTTCGCTGCCGACTTCGATGACATGCCTGTCACCGTGCTGGCTGGCCCGAACTGGACGATCAATGCGCCCGACGAGGCTGTACACGAGCTGCACGAGAAGCTCGGCGGAACGGTCGTCGGCGGATGAGTCCGACCGATCGCCGCATCGTCGAGGCCATCGACCTGCCGCCCGCGGACCGCACCCGTCTCGCCGTCGATCTCGGTCTCACCTCGCCGGCACTGCATCAGCGGATGGTCCGGTTGGCGAAGGATCCGCAGGTGGCATTGGTCTACCCGGGCGAGGTAGCGCGGCTGCGGGCGCGGATTCGCAGGGCGAGGTCGCTCGGCAGGGCATAGACCCTCGCTCGAAAGAGTCGATAGGTTCCGATAGCGGTGGGCGCCGGGACCATGTCCACCACTCACTCCCATTCGGCATCCTCGACGATGGACCGCCTGGCGTCGCGGGTTGCGCAGGGCGGCGTGGTGACGATCGAAGAGGCGTATCGGCAGATCGCGCACAACATCAGCCTGCTGGTCCATGTGGAACTGACCGATGACACCTGGCGCGGAGGCCTGCGGCAGCGGCGGATCTCCGAGATCCGTCAGCTCACCGGCGGTGTCGACGGTGACCGGCCCTCCACCCACCTGACCTGGCAGGCGCGCAGTACAAGTGCTGCCCCGGCCGGGTTCACCCCGGATGTCACCTTGCTGGGTGAACTCGCCCGTTTCCGAAGGGGGCCGACATGAATGCGGCACTGGCCGGGGCCTGTGGTGCCCTGATCGGCCTGGGAATCACCGGTTGTGTGCTCGGGCTGCGCCGCACCGAACGCGGGGAGGCGCGGAACCATCGCTCCGCGGCCGACTGGTGGGCAGTCGCCACCCGCCGGCCGGCCGGTCCCGCGGGTCGACGACGCGATCTCACCCTGGGCGTCACCGCGACCCTCGGCATGATCATCTTCGCGCTCACCGGGTGGGTACTGGCGATCGTCCTGTTGCCCGCCCTGGCGCTGATCCTGCCGTACCTGTTGGGTACGCCGCGGCATCGTGACATCGAGGTGATGGAGGCGTTGGACCGTTGGGTACGGGGTCTGGCCACCGTCCTGCCGACCGGGAAGTCGGTGGTCGATGCGATCCGTATCACCTGTCGGCAGGCGCCGGCCGCGATCGCCACCGACGTCACCCGCCTGGTGGCCCGCCTGGATGAACGATGGCCACCGGATGCGGCCCTGCGGGCGCTGGCCGATGAGATCGACAGTGCCGATGCCGACGCAGTGATCGGTGCCCTGATCCTCTCGGTGCGACGTGGGGGGACCGGTTCTGCCGCGGTGCTGAAGGCGTTGTCCGACGGCATCCAGGACAGACTCCGGGCGCGGCGCGAGATCGAGGCCGAACGGGCCAAACCGCGGGTGGTGGTGCGGCAGATCACCGTGATCACGATGGTGGTCCTCGGTTCGTCGGTTCTGCTCGGACAAGGTTTCCTCGGCCCCTACACGACGGTGGTCGGGCAGGCCATCCTGGCCTGTCTGGTGGCGGCCTATCTCGGGTCGTTGATCATGCTCCGGCGACTGACCAATCCACCACGTCGGGAACGTCTGCTGATCGGGGGTCGGGACGGATGGACGTCTGGAAGCTCGCTGTGACCGGGATCGGGCCGGCCGTCGTCACCGGTGCGGTGATCGCGCTCGGACTGGTGCTGGTGGTCCGCGGGTTGCGGCCGGGTGCACCGGTACTCGCCGACGCATTGGCCCGGCTCGATGTCCAGGCAGGTCCGCCGCCACAGGCCCAGGTCCCGGCCCGGAACCGTTCCGAACGGCTGGGCCAGTGGTTGCACCTGCGGGGTGCCGTACCGGTCACCGCGGCCCAGCGCCGACTGCTGGAACTCCAGGGCAAGCCGCTCAGCGAGTTCGCCGCCGACAAGCTGATCATGGCCCTTCTCGGGTTGATCACCCCGGTGGTGGTTCTCGGCGTCTTCTCCTTCGTCGTCGGCGTCCCACCCGCCCTGCCGGCAGGCGTCGCTGTGGTGGGTGCGGTGGCGGGCTGGTTCGCTCCCGACCTGTTGTTGCGCCGAGGCGCCGAGGCCGGACGCAGCGCGGCAGGTGAGGCCCTGTTCCTCTACTTCGACCTGATCGTGCTCGAACGCATGGCGAACCTGTCTGCCGCCCAGTCGCTGGAGTCGGCAGCGAACCTGTCGGATGCGCCACTGTTCACCCAGCTGCGGGGAGCACTCACCCGGGCCCGGCTGCAACAGCAGGCGCCGTGGAACGAGATCCGACGGCTCGCCGATCGGTTGCAGCTGCCCGAACTGGCCGACGTCGCCGACGTGATGAGCCTGGACGAGACCGGGGCGACCCTCAACGATGCCCTGCGCGCGCGGGTCCGCGAACTGCGGGACTCCCACCTCACCGCCACCCGGATCGCGGCCCACGAGGTCTCCGAACGGATGACCATCTACATGGTGATCCCCGCGATGATCTTCGGGCTGATCTTCCTCACCCCGCCGATGCTGCGGCTGATGGGCGTTGCCTGAACCGATCCGACGACGTGAACAAGAAGCGATGGAGACAACACGATGGAGACAAGGGAGAGAACCATGACCAGGACGAAGCAACTACTCGGTGTGGCGTTGATCTGGCTGCTGGCCGGACCGCCGCGTCGCGATGAGCGTGGGCTGTCGCAGTCGACGGAGAATGCGATCCTGCTGGCCGGTGCGGTCACCGTCGCCACCTTGGTGACGACGGTCATCTTCGTCTACGTCCAGGGCAACCTGCCCAAGTGAGGCGATGATCATGGCTGACCGTCTGACCGAACGCGCGGATTCGGGATGAGGCGGGTGCTGCGGGGGATCGGTGCACTGCTCGTCCTGCTGCTGTTGTCGATCGGCGTCCCCGTGCTGCTGTGGACCATCGGCACGTTGCCGAAGCTGACCCTCGGCTCGTTGCTGCGCCCCGACGACGGCAGCCTGCTCCTCGGACTGCTGACCCTGATCGCCTGGGGTGCCTGGCTGGTGTTCGTTGTCACGACCTTGGTCGAGGTCGGGAACACCCTGTCGGGTCGACGACTCCGGCTGCCCGGTCTGGCCCTGCCGCAGCGTTGGGTTGCCGGGCTGGTGTTGGCAGTGGCTTCCATGGCTGTGGTCACCCCGAGTGCGTACTCGGCTCCCGCGGACTCAGCCTCCGCAGGACCGGTGCAGGAGACGGCCGAGCACGATGCCGAACCGGCGCGGTCGGATGGTCAAGGGCGGTCGGATGGTCAGAGGTGGTCGGATGGTCAGGGGCGGGCGGATGACCAGAACCGGGCGGATGGGCGGAAGCGAGCGGGGAGTGAGGGTGAGCCGGCTGCCGGGATTCGGCACTTCGTCGACCGGGGCGACAATCTCTGGGATCTGGCCGAGCACTACTACGGGGACGGGATGCGCTGGCGCGACATCGCCGTCGCCAATGCGGCGCTGATCGAGGACCCCGATGAGCTGGAGGTCGGGTGGGAGTTGATCATTCCCGGCGTACCCGACCGCGACACGGGTACGGGACGCTCCGAGGAGTCCCGGTCCGAAACCGACGGAACCGAGATCGATCGACCACCGGTGCATTCCGAACGCAGCGCCGGCACAGCGGCCGACCGGACACCGGATCACTCCACCGATTCCGGGAGCTCCGGGACCGGAGCCGGCTCCGGGATCGAGACGGAACCGAGCGCTGAGGCCGGCGCCCGGCGCGAAACTGGCTCCGGGACCGGCACCCGATCCGAAACCGGCTCCGGCGCCGAGGGGGAGCCGGGCGCCGAAGCGGACACCCGCAACGGACCCGACACCGATGCCGGATCGGGCGGGCAGCCGGGCGCCGCATCCGGCGAGGACACCACCGGGGCAGCCGGTCAGTCGGAGGAGACGATTCGACGACTGGGGCCGAGCCTCGACGAGGCGACCCCTGGGTGGTTGACCGCGATGTCGGCGCTCGCCGGTACGACAGCCGGTGGCGTGTCCGCGGTTCTGGCGCTGCGTCGGCGACGGCTGCTCGGCTCCCGCAGTGCAGGGGTCCGACTGAACTCGCCGCCGCTGCACGCCCGGTTGGTCGAGACCGGGCTGATCCACCGATCGGCACCGACCGCGGTCGAGCTCGCGGAGACGGCCATGCTCGAGGCCTCGGACCGATTCTGCCAACTGGGTGCCCCGGTGCCCGACCTGCAACGGGTGTCGGTCGGTGAGGACGATGTGGAGTTGATCTTCGACCAGGCGCCACCACGGCCACCGGCCCACTGGCATACCGGGCCGAACTCCTGGATCCGTCCGAAGACACCGGCCGAGCCCCAGGCCGGCGATGGTCCGCTGCTCTGGCCGGCACTGGTCTGCGTCGGGTGGCAGACCGACGGGCGGCTGATGATGATCGACCTGAACCGTTTCGGGCTGCTCAACCTCGGCAGCGCGCGACGGGCCGCAGACGACGACAACCGGGCCGAGGCGTTCCGCTCGGCACTGCTGCTGGAACTCATCACCGGCGCCTCGGCGAACCAGGTGGAGGTGATCATGGTCGGTGGGGACAAGCGTTTCGCCGAGGCCCTGGCCGAGCCGCAGGTACGCATGGTCGACCACCTGACCGAGATCCTCCCGGAACTGCGCCGACGTGCCTTCGAACGACGGAACACCCCGCCGCACCCGTTCGAACCTGCCACCATCGAGGCCCGTCGCCCGGTCGTCCTGCTCTGCGCCGAGCCGGTCGGCGAGGGACTGGGGCAGCTGGCGACGGTCTGCGACGGCGACACCGGGATCGTCGCGGTGCTCACCGGTGAACCGTCCTTGCCGGTGCTCGACCTCACCGCGGAGCCGGCGACCGTCTTCGGCGTGGAGTTCCAGCCCCAACTGGTGCCCGCCGCCGTCCGCGAAGGCGTGACGGAGCTGGTGTCCGCCACCGGGACCGAACCGTCCACCCCGGCCTGGTGGTGGAACCACGAACGCACTCCGACACACTCACCCAATCTCGTCGCCGTCGACCCGCGACCGCACGATCTCGAGGAATCCGATCATGAACCGACCGCCGCTGAACACCTCGACCGATCTCACGACGAGCGCGGACCGGCGCCGGTCGGCAGACGGGCAGCGGCGCCGGCATCGGCGGTTCCCGAAGGCGATCGATCGGCGGCATCGGAGGTGGTGGGGAACATGACCGGTGGGCCAACGGTCGAGATCCTCGGACCGGTACGGCTGCGTGCGACCGCAGGTCAGGCTCCGCCCCGGGCCCGGCGTCAGTGCATCGAGTACGCGGCATGGTTGCTGGAGAATCCCGGTGCGACCGGACAGCAGATGGCGCGAGGGCTGATGGTGGCCGAGAGCACGCGGCGCTCCAACATGTCCCGGCTGCGACTGTGGCTCGGTACCGACCCGGGCGGCGAACCGTACCTGCCGGAGGCCTACTCGGGCAGGATCGAACTGCACCCCGACGTGAGCTCGGACTGGCTGCGTTTCCAGGCACTGATCATCGGCGGGGTGAATCGGTCCGGGACCGGGTCGCTGATCACCGCCCTCGAACTGGTTCGTGGAGCACCGCTGGCCGATGCGGCTCCGGGTCAATGGGCGTGGGCGGAGGAACTGCGACTGGAGATCGGCTCTGTCATCCGCGACGTGGCCCTGGTGCTGGCCCAACGCTCGGTAGAGCTCGGGGAGTACGACCTGGCCGGCTGGGCGATCGGCAAGGGCACACTGGCGGCCGAGGACGACGAACAGTTGCTCTGCCTGCAACTGCAGGTGCACGCCGAACTCGGCAACCTGTTGGACGCCGAGCGGCTGGCGATGCGGATCAGTCGGCAGGCCCGGACCCTCGGAGTGGACCTGATGGACGAGACGGTGACCACGATCCAGAAGGTGCTGGAGGGTCGTCCCCGGCGGCGCGCCTGAGACTCGCCCGGTGCACGGCCGCCTCCGGGTACATCATCCACCGGCGGCGGGAGCCGCATTACCCGGCGGTCTCAGCGATGATCGTGCCGGCGGTGATCTCGGCCTCCTGACCCTGTGGGATCAGGTCCTTCACCGCCCGGCATGCCCCGGCGATGGGCTGCGTGACCCATCGCGAGTCGCGCTCGATCCGGGGCTGCGATCCGCTCCCGCGAACACTCGTTGGGATACCCCGCAGGGGTATGTAGGCTGGAGGGTGAACCGCCGGCGGGCGGTGCGCTGTCGGGGAACCGGCTGTGGTTTCATCGTCCCGCCGACAACCGATCCGCGCGTACCGCCTCACCGACGCGGGCAGACCCAGGGGAGCAGAGATGACCACCACCACTTTCGCCGTCACCGGAATGACCTGTGAGCACTGCGAGGCCTCGGTCCGCGAGGAGGTCTCGGAGATCCCCGGCGTCAGCGACATCCAGGTCAGCGCCGACAACGGCGTGCTCGTGGTCACCGGTGAGGGCGTGGACGAGGCCGCGGTGCTGGCCGCGGTCACCGAGGCCGGTTACACCGCCAGCCTGGCCTGATCCGGCACGGCCACCACCCTGCAGGCGTTCGCTTGCCGGGCGTCGTCGCGGCGGCGGCGCCTCCTGGACGGCTGAGGCTCTGGGCGTGCCCCCGGCCGGGGCTGCCACTCGACCGCGGGGTACGTTCGAGCCATGGAGCATCGCTACCTCGGCAACAGTGGACTGAAGATCAGTGAGATCACCTACGGAAACTGGCTGACCCACGGCTCGCAGGTGGAGGCAGATGTCGCCACTGCCTGCGTCCGGGCGGCCCTTGACGCCGGTATCACCAGTTACGACACCGCCGACACCTACGCCAACACCGCCGCCGAGACGGTGCTGGGTGAGGCGCTGAAGAACGAACGTCGCGAATCGCTGGAGATCTTCACCAAGGTCTACTTCCCGACCGGTCCGAAGGGCCCGAACGACACCGGCCTGTCCCGCAAGCACATCTCGGAGTCGATCAACGCCTCGTTGAAGCGGTTGCAGACCGACTACGTCGACCTCTACCAGGCCCACCGTTTCGACTACGAGACACCGCTGGAGGAGACGATGGTCGCCTTCGCCGATGTCGTCCGGGCCGGCAAGGCGCTCTACATCGGGGTCTCGGAGTGGACCGCCGACCAGCTCAAGCAGGCTGCCGCACTGGCCAAGGAACTGAAGATCCAGCTGATCTCGAACCAGCCGGAGTACTCGATGCTGCAGCGGGCGATCGAGGGTGAGGTCGTCCCGGCCTCCGAACAGCTCGGCATCTCCCAGATCGTCTGGTCCCCGGTCGCCCAGGGTGTGCTGACCGGCAAGTACAAACCGGGTGAGCAGCCGCCGGCCGGCTCCCGGGCCACCGACAGCAAGGGCGGCTCCGACATGATCGCCAGCTGGCTGTCGAAGGACGAGGTGCTCGCCCGCGTGCAGGAGCTGCGGCCGATCGCCGACGAGGCCGGGCTGACCATGGCCCAGCTCGCGATCGCCTGGGTCCTGCAGAACAAGAACGTCGCCGCCGCCATCGTCGGCGCCTCCCGCCCCGAGCAGGTCACCGACAATGTGCAGGCCAGCGGTGTCGAACTGCCCGCCACACTGCTCGCCCGGATCGACGAGGTGCTCGGTGATGCCGTCGAGCGCGACCCGGGCAGGACATACGAGAAGTCGCCGAAGACCCGCCTGACCTGAGGCACTGAGCAAAGCTGTCGATCACCGTGGCGCGACCCGGGCAGGACATACGGCAAAGTCGCCGAAGAGCGGCTTGGGCTGAGTTGTTGAGCAAAATCCGCCACTCGATCGCCGTATCGGTCGTCAACGGGTCGATTCGGTGATCGAGTGGCGGATTCGGCTCACGAACCGGGAGGTCACCCTCGCGAGCGGGAGCCAGCGCCAACCGGCCGCATCGACTGCCTGGGCGCACCCGTCTCCCGCAACTGTGCACAACCGCTGACCAGCGGGTTGATCGACTCGTACCCTTGGTCCATGTGGTCTCAGCGTGAGGTGGTGGATTTCTCGTTGCAGCGGCGGCGAACCCTTGCCTCCATGCGACAACGCAGCAACACGCTGAGCCGCGCCGAGGTCTGTGATGCCGATCCGATGCTGGTTCGTTCGGCGCTGCACCACGGGGAGCCCGCCGAGGCGCCCTGTCCGGTCTGCGCGTCGTCGACCCTGCAGGTCCTGCATTACGTCTTCGGTAAGCAGTTGGGGCAGTATTCCGGGCGGATCAAGGCGACCGTCGAACTCGAGCCGATGGCTCATGAGTTCGGTGAGTTCAAGGTCTGCCAGGTGGAGGTCTGCACCGAGTGCGGATGGAATTTCATGACCAGTTCGTGGCTGATGGGTGACGGCAAGAAGCGGCGCCCGCCACGACGACAGAAGACAGTTGAGGACATCTATGGCTGAACCGGGCAAGCGGAACGGACGCAAGTCCGCTGCGAGTGACGGCAAGGCAGTGGGAGCACGGGCTCGATCGGACGGGCCGGCGAAGGGCTCCAAGCTCCGCAAGGTGTTCGGCGGAATCCTGATTGCTGCTGTGGTCGTGGTGCTGTTGGGTGTGGCCGGGGTGGGCGTTGCCTACGCGCGTACCGACATCCCCGACCCGAATGCGGATTTCCAGACCAACACCACCGAGGTCTACTTCGCCGACGGCGAGACCGAGATGGGCCGGTTCCAGGTCCAGAATCGGCAGACCATCTCCTACGACGAGATCCCGCAGTCGATGAAGGACGCCGCGATCGCGGCCGAGAACCGTACCTTCTGGACCGACCCCGGATTCTCTGTCTCCGGTATGACCCGGGCGGCCTTCACCATCCTCACCGGTGGCGACATCCAGGGTGGCTCGACCATCACCCAGCAGTACATCAAGATCATGTACCTCTCGCCCGAGCAGACGATGCAGCGCAAGTTCACCGAACTGCTGCTCGCCTACAAGCTGAACCGCGAGGTCAGCAAGGAAGATGTCCTGGCCGGCTACCTGAACACGATCTACTTCGGCCGTGGCGCCTACGGAGTGCAGGCCGCCGCACAGGCTTACTTCGAGAAGGACGCCAAGGACCTCGACGTCGCCGAGTCGGCGGCGCTGGCCGCGATCCTGAACAACCCCGGCAGCAACGATCCCGCCGAGGGCGACGAGAATGCCGACCGGCTGCTCGACCGCTACCGGTACGTCCTCGACGGCATGGTCGAGATGGGGACCCTCTCGGCTGCCGACGCCGCACCGCTGCAGGCCGAACTCCCCGACTTCCCCGAGATCAAGAAGAACGAACGTTTCGGCGGCCCGAACGGCTTCCTGCTGAAGATGGTGCAGGACGAACTGGTGGCGGCCGGTCTGGACGAGGCGAAGATCCAGGGCGGCGGGCTGACCATCACCACCACCGTCGACAAGGACAGTCAGGACGCGATGGTGAAGGCGGCCGAGGCCAAGCAGAAGGAGGCCGCGGCGAACAACCCCGAGGACGACGACGGCAGTGGTCTGCACATCGGTATGGCCTCGGTCGACACCGAGAACGGTGGGCTGCGCGCGCTCTACGGCGGCGAGGACTACGTGGAGAGCCAGCGCAACTGGGCCGGTACGGCACGCCCGACCGGTTCCACCTTCAAGCCGTTCGCCCTGGCTGCCGGACTGGAGGACGGCTACAGCCTGAACGACTACTTCGAGGGCAACTCCTACCTGCCCGAGGGTGCCGACCGGCCGGTCAGCAACGAGAACGGCTGGACCTACGGCACGGTGAACCTGATCCAGGCCACCGCCCAGTCGATCAACACGGCGTTCGTCGATCTGACGATGGCGATGAACCCCAACGGTCCGCAGAAGGTGATCGACGCGGCCGTGGCTGCCGGGGCGCCGGAAGGCAGCGGCTGGGATGCCGTACCGGTGGTCGCGCTCGGTATCGCCGAGGTGAGTCCGATGAACATGGCCAACGCCTATGCGACCTTCGCCAACGAAGGGGTACGCAACGACGTGCACATCGTCAGCAAGGTGACCGACCCGTCCGGCCGGGTGCTCTACGAGGACGATTCGGAGGGTGAGCGGGCCTTCGACGCCGATGTGATGTCGGATGTCACCTACGCCATGCAGCAGGTGGTCGACGACGGCACCGGCTCCGCGGTCGGAACCCTGAACCGTCCGGTTGCCGGCAAGACCGGAACGAACGGTGTCCGGCGTGAGGTCGACGGGGTGGAGAGCAACGACGTCACCTCGTCCTGGTTCGTCGGCACCACCAAGCAGGTCTCGACCGCGGTGATGTTCGTTGCCGGGGACGACGGCAATGGCGACCTCGACCCCTATGCTCGTCCGGGTGATTCGACGTTCTTCGGCGGTACCTACCCCGCGCAGGCCTGGGAGCAGTACATGGAGGTCGCCGTCGCCGACATGGCGGTGGAGGACTTCCCGGAGCCGGCCTTCGTCGACAAGGAGAAGACCGACGGCACGACCGAACCCCGGCAGCAGCCGCCGAACACGGGCAGCTCGAACTCCGGCGGCGGATCGAACGACGACGACAGCTCCTCGGAGCGGACCAGTGCTCCGGAACCCAGTGATTCCGGCGGTGACGAGCAGAGCTCGGAGCCGAGCAGTAGGCCGACCGGTGGCTCTGGCTCCGATGATGATGACGAGTCCGACAATGGCGGCGGCGGCTCCGGCAACGGTGGTGACAACGAGGGTTCCGGCGGTGATGAGGAATCTGGCAACGGTGACGGTGGCGAGTCGGGCGATGGTGACGACAGTTCCGGTGGCGGCGGCGAACAAGAAGGTGAGGACTCGGGCAGCGGCTCGGGTGGCAGTGGTTCAGGCTCCGGATCCGGTTCCGGATCGGGAGGTGACACCGGCAGCAATTCGGGCAACTCGAACTCCGGTTCCGACTCCGACTCCGACGACAACTGATCGGCTGACCGTCCCCGCTGGAGGCATTCGATGAGTGCTACCCAGACCCGCCCGCCGGTCGTACCGGCGAACCCGTCCACCCCATCGCGGGGCTTCGCCGAGCGGGTACGCGATGCCTTCGGCGGGCCGCCGGGGCAGCATGCCACGGGCGTCGGCAATTGGGTGAACATGCCGGTGCTGCTCGCCCTGTTGGCGACGCTCACCTGGTTGGTCACCACCATCCGGCAGCAGGCATGTCTGCCCGGTGGCGGTGACGGGTTCGCCAACTTCTGCTACTCCGACCTGTCGCCGATCTACACCGCGCTCGGTGGCGCGGGCAATCAGGTCTACTTCGACTCCGCGATCGATCAGCCGGTGCTGACCGGCTACCTGATCGAGGTGATCCGGTTCGTCATGGGCGCCTTCGGCGCCGAAACCGGTGCCGTCACCGATGCCGATGCCTCGACCTTCATCGGATTCGCCACGGTCGTCCTCTTCGGCTGCTTCCTGGTCGCGGTCTTCGCCACCGCCCGGATCCAGCGACGCTGGCGTGAAGGCGTGATGCTCGCCGTCTCCCCGGCGGTGGTGATGACCGGCCTGATCAACTTCGACCTCTTCGCCGTCGCCCTCACCATGGTCGCCCTGGCCCTGTGGTCGCGCCGCAACCCGGTCGCCGCCGGTGCTTTCCTCGGCCTGGCGATGGCGGCCCGGATCTACCCGGCGGTGCTGCTGATCGCGCTGCTGATCGTCTGCATCCGGGGCCGTCGGGTCCCCGAGTGGCTGAACCTGCTCGGTGCCTTCCTGCTGACCTGGGCCCTGGTGAACCTGCCGGTGATGCTGCTCGCCCCGGCAGCCTGGACGGAGTCCTGGACGGCCAACACCAGCCTCGGATCGATCTGGTACGTGCTCGGTCAGGCCGGTACCGAGGTGCCGGAGGTCGGCGACCTGTCGACCGTGCTGTTCATCCTCGCCTGTATCGGGATCGCCGCGGTGGCCTTCCTCGCCGAACGCCGCCCGCGGGTCGCCCAGGTCAGCTACCTGGTGGTCTGGGCGATGTTCGTCACCAATGCCGACTACCGCCCGCAGTACGCGCTGCTGCTGGCCGCGCTGATGGTGATCGCCCGGCCGAACTGGCGGGACTGGGCGATCTTCAGCTTCGGCGAGGTCTTCTACGTCTTCGCCGTCTGGGCCTACCTGGGCGGTTCCCTGGACAGCTCTGCCGGTGACGGGGCCCCGGCCTACGATCTGGCGGTCGTGCTGCGGATGGCCACCCAGACCTGGGTGGCGGCGATGGTGGTGGTCGACATCTGGCGACCGGCTCGCGATCCGGCACGGACCCGCGGCGGGGAGGACCCGGGCGCCGGAGTCCTGCGCGGTGCCGCCGATGCGGAGTGGGTGGCGCGCTGGCGGGCGTACCTGATCCCGTGGCCGGTGCTGTGGGGCCGCTTCTGGCGTGGCGAGGCCGAGCCGGGTACGCCCGCGCTGGCGCCGCTGGCCCCGCCGATGAAGGAGGGGCCGGGCGGATTCCGGGAGATCGTCGGCGTCTGGTTGATCGGCCGGGCCTCGATCGTGCTCACCGGTGCGATGGTGATGATGGTCCTCGGACTGTCCTTCTTCGAGATCATCTGGCGTTGGGACACCGAACGCTTCATGACCATCGCCCAGTACTGGTACCCCTCGATCGACACCACCTATCGCGCGTTCTACCCCGGCTGGCCGATGGTGCTGCAGCTGAACCCGGTGCAGTTGTTCGGTCTCAGCAGCGATCCGGAGACGATCCGGCTCAGCATCGCCGTCTGGGGTGTGCTGATCGCCACCGCCTGTTCGCTGGTGGCTGCTGCTGCGCTGGTGAAGCTCGGCGGGCGCTGGGCGGCATTCGGCTGGATCTTCGCCCCGATGGCGGTGTTCACGATGATGCCGTACTCCGAATCACTGTTCTGTGCCTTCGCCTTCTGGGCCTGGCAGCGCGCCCGGGCCGATCGCTGGTGGCAGGCCGCCCTGCTGGCCGGATTGGCCAGCACCGTCCGGGTGTCGGGGCTGTTCCTGATCGGCGCCCTGGTGGTGATGATCCTGGTCTGGGCCGGGATCGACTGGCGCGGACGGTTGCGTCGACTCGCCTGGCTGGTCGTCTCGGTCGCCCTGCTCGGCGCCTACACCGTCTACCTGTATCTGCTGACCGGAAACTGGTCGGCCTGGTCACAGGCCCAGGAGGAGGGCTGGGCGCGATCGTTCACCATGCCCTGGACCTCGGTGGAGAACACCTTGAAGGTGCTCGACCCGAACGGTTCCTATGTCGACCAGCCGTTCATCATGTTGATCTTCGTCCTGGAGGCGGTCGCCTGGTTCCTCGGTTTCGTCGTGGTCGGCTGGTGCGTCCGGAAGAAGCTGTGGGCCGAGGCCGCCTATGTGGCGGTGCAACTGCTGGCCTTCTCCACCTCCTACTGGTTGCAGTCGGTGAACCGGGCGATCCTGATCTGGTTCCCGTTGTGGGTGATGCTCGCCCATCTGTTGCTGGTCGAGCCGAAGACCACGCTGGGTGCTCGTGCGCAGACGGTGTTCCGGGTCGGCTGGATGGTGATCAGTCCGCTGATGATGGTGCTCTGGGCGTGGCTGTACTTCACCGGTGAATGGGCCAGCTGAGCACCGACCCGTCCGCGGTGGCGCCGGAAGTCAGTCTTCCTGGGGGTGCCGCGGCAGCAACAGTGACTGCAGCAGCGGTTTGAGGATCCGGACCAACTTGGCCCGGTCGAAACTGCCGGTCAGCAACAGCTCCGAGGCGATGTAGGTGTGCAGCATGAAGAACAGCTCGGCCGCTTCGGTCTCCTCGATCACCCAGACGAAGTCGACACTCAGCACCGCCTTGCGCATCAGTTCGGCGACCGAGCGCAGCAGGCCGTCCAGCAGCACCCGGTGCTGCTGGGCGAAGCGCGGTGAGCGGGCGGCATAGAGCTCGATCTCGGCCTGCAGCAACGCATCGGTACGGGTCGGCGGTTGCAACCGCAGCATCAGGTCGGCCACCCCGTCGGTCAGCCGGTCGAAGCTGACTTCGGCATCGGTCTCGGCCAGCAGGCCGAGGATCTCGATGGTGTGGTCGAGGTTCACGCGCTTCCAGCGCTCGACCAAGGCGATGACCAGGTCGTCCTTGGAGCCGAAATTGGAGTAGAACGCACCCCGGGTGAATCCGGCGCTCTCGCAGATCTCCTCCACGGTCGCGGCAAGGATCCCCCGCTCGGCGAAGACCTCGGTCGCGGCGTCGGCCAGCTTCTCCCGGGTCTGCGCGCGGCGCTCGCTGATCTGCGTCATCGGAATCTACGAACCTTCAGGGTTGGGACATCGACATCTACTGGATACAGTACCGTATCGGATACATCGATGTATCGAGTTCGATCCCCCAGTTGAGGACCGTGATGTCGAGATACCTGTATGCACTTGGACGGCTGGCATTCCGCCGGCGCGGTCGGGTGCTGGCCGCCTGGCTGCTGGCCCTGCTCGCCTTCGGTGGGATCGGTGCCGTCGTCATGCAGCCGTTCAACGACGACTTCGAGATCCCGGGCGCGGAATCGATGGCGGCCCTGGACCAGCTCGAGCAGACCTTCCCGCAGGTGGCGGGGACCTCGGCGCTGGTGGTCGTGGTCACCCCCGAGGGCGGAGACATCGAGGAAGCCGATTACAAGGAGGCGATCGAGGACTTCCGCGACGACGCCGAGGACCTGGACTTCGTCGACAGTGTGGCCGATCCCTATGACGACCAGGTCGAAGGACTGATCAACTCCGACCACCGGGCAGCCCTGCTGCAACTGCAGCTGGACATCGAACAGACCGACTTCAGCGACGCCGACGATGCCCAACTGCAGGAGGTGACCGAGCAGCTCCGACAGGAGCTGCCCGCGGGGTCGACTGCCGATCTCGGCGGTGAGGTCTACAACGTCAGCATCCCCGGGCTGAGCGTCGTCGAACTGCTCGGCGTGGCGATCGCCCTGGTGGTGCTGACGATCACCCTCGGGTCGATCATTGCCGCCGGTATGCCGCTGATCACCGCGATTATCGGTGTCGCGGTCTCGATGTCCTTGTTGCTGCTGTCCACCAGTCTGTCCAGCATCAGTTCGACCACCCCGATGCTGGCGATGATGCTCGGTCTGGCGGTCGGGATCGACTACGCGCTGTTCATCATCTCCCGCCACCGCGACCAGCTGCGGGCCGGGATGCCGGTGGAGGAGTCGGCGGCCAGGGCGGTCGCCACCGCCGGCTCGGCGGTCGTCTTCGCCGGTCTGACCGTGATCATCGCCCTGTGCGGGTTGGCGGTGGCGAACATCCCGTTCCTCACCGTGATGGGCGGATTCGCGGCGTTGACCGTCGCCCTGGCGGTGCTGATCGCGCTCACGCTGCTGCCGGCGCTTCTCGGTTTCGCCGGTGAACGGTTGCGGCCGCGGCCGAAGAAGCATGAACGGGTCGCGCGGAGGAACGGCGCCGGCGGGGGCCGACAGCAGGTCACCACGCCGACCGCCCTGACCAACGGCTCGTCGGTCGACGGGGTGTCGGCCAATGGAGCTGGGGCGAATGGAGCTTCGGTCAACGGCTCCTTCCCGGCAGCGGCGCCGGACCGGGCGGCGAAGAAGCCACGGAAGGGCTTCTTCCTGCTGTGGGTCCGGGCGGTGACGAAGGTGCCGATCCTGACCGTCGTGGTGGTGGTTGCCGCCCTGGGGGCCCTGTCGCTGCCCGCCGCCGGACTGACCCTGGCCCTGCCGAACAGTGGTGAGAACCCGTCGGACCAGCCCGACCGGATCACCTACGATCTGGTGACCGAGTACTACGGACCCGGATACAACGGGCCGCTGATCGTGACCGCCGACATCATCGGCACCGACGATCCGCTGGACGTGATGGACGGCATCGCCGACGACATCGAGGACCTGCCGGGAGTCGCCGAGGTGCCGCTGGCCACACCGAACGAAAATGCCGACACCGGCATCGTCCAGGTCGTACCCACCACCGGTCCGGCCGACCCGGCGACCGGCGAGCTGGTCGAACGGCTGCGGGCGATGGAACCGGAGTGGCTGGACGAGTACGACGTGCAGACCGCCGTCACCGGAAACACCGCCGTGCAGATCGATGTCACCGACCGGCTGGGCGCAGCCCTGGTTCCGTTCGGCATCTTCGTCGTCGGTCTGTCGGTGATCTTGTTGATGATGGTCTTCCGTTCGCTGGTCGTACCGATCAAGGCAGCCGTCGGGTACCTGCTGAGCGTCGGTGCGGCGATGGGCGCGACCACCTTGGTCTTCAACCAGGGGTACGGCAAGGAGCTGATCCATCTGGAGCAGGCCGGGCCGGTGATTTCCTTCTTCCCGATCCTGTTGATGGGCATCCTGTTCGGCCTGGCCATGGACTACGAGGTCTTCCTGGTCTCCCGGATGCGGGAGGACTACGCCCACGGCAAGCCCGCCAGGCAGGCGATCGAGGACGGCTTCGTCGCCTCCGCTCCGGTCGTGGTCGCGGCCGCGGTGATCATGTTCTCGGTCTTCGCCGTCTTCGTGCCCGAGGGCGAGGGAGCGATCAAGCCGATCGCCTTCGGCCTGGCCGTCGGTGTCTTCATCGACGCCTTCATCGTCCGGATGATCTTGGTCCCGGCGGTGCTGGCGATGCTCGGTGACAAGGCGTGGTGGCTGCCGCGCTGGCTGGACAAGGCGCTTCCGTCGATGGATGTCGAGGGTGAGCGGCTGGCGCATCTGCTGAAGCTGAGCGGATGGCCGGCCGATGCCGACCGGTGGAATCTCTACACCGAGGAGCTGCTGCCCGGTGTCGGTGGGACACCACTGACCCAGCCGGTCGATCTGCAGCTGGAGAAGCGACAGGTGTTGGTGATCGAGGCCGACAGCGGGCTGCGCGCGCCGATGATGCTGGCGCTGTCGGGACGGATGAAGATCATCGGCGGACAGGCCCGGGTGGCCGGTGCCCTGCTGCCGGACGAGGCCAGCGATGTCCGCCGCCGGACCGAGTTCGTCGATGCGGTGAACAATCGCAGCGTCACCGACGAGTTGCTCGACAGCATCCGCTCCGATGCGGCGGTGATCTTCGTCGACGGTGCCGACGCCTTGCACTCCCATGGTGAGCGCGAACTCTTGGCCGAACTGATCGCCACCGTCGGCGCCGCCGATTCACCTCGATCGCTGGTCCTCGGGGTGGCCGATGCCGCCCTGGTCGACCATCTGCTGGCCGGTGGGTATCACCATCTCGCGTTGCGTGGGCCGCAGCCCGAACAAGCCCCCACACCGGCTGCTGCCGGTGACAATGAGCCGGCACTGGCCGGCGGTGCAGGAGTGGTGCGATGAAGTTGGAGCGCGCGCGTACCGGGAAACCGGTGAGCTGGCTGACCCTGCTCGGGTTGTTCCTGATCCCGGTGATCGTGGCCGGTGGGTTCCTGGCTGCCACCTGGGGGGCCGGCGACCGGCTCGACCGGGTGCAGGCGGCAGTGGTGAACCTCGACGAGGGAACCCACATCGACGGTGAGTTCGTACCGCTCGGACGGCAGCTCGCTGCCGGTCTGATCACCGAGGACGACGACAACTTCGCCTGGTCGCTGGCCGATCAGGAGAATGCCGAGCAGGGCCTGGCCTCGGGCAAGTTCGCGGCGGTGGTGACCATCCCCGAGGACTTCTCCAGGGATGCCACCAGCTTCTCCGACGCGGCCGATGCCACGCAGGCGATCGTCCATGTCGAGACCTCGACGGTCTCCGGCGTCGCCGATTCGGTGATCGGTCAGCAGATCGCGAATGTGGCTGCGGCGACCACGGGCCGGGAGCTGACCGAGAACTATCTGGACAACGTCTACGTCGGGTTCAACGACACCGGTGACGGTATGCACGAGCTGGCCGACGGTACGTCCCAGCTCGCCGACGGTGCCTCCCAACTCGACGACGGTCTGGACGAGTACACCGACGGCGTCTCCCAGGCCGGTGACGGGATCGGCGAACTCGCCGACGGCCTCGATCAACTGTCGGCCAATGGTGGCGAACTGACCAGTGGTACCGCCGGGCTGGCGTCCGGCGCAGGTGAACTCGCCACCGGCCTGCAGACGGCTGCCGACGGCACCGCCGAGCTGCCCGCGCAGACCCAGCAACTGGCCGACGGTATGAGTGATCTGTCCACCGGTCTCGGTGAGGCAGCGGCCGGCGGCCAGCAGGCGGCCACCGGGCTGAACCAGTTGGCCCCCGGCGTCCGCGGTGCCGCGGATGGTTCTGCGGAGATTGCTGGTGGTTTGGGGCAGATCACGCCGGGGATTCGGCAGTCGGCGGATGGTTCTGCGGAGATTGCTGGTGGTTTGGAGCAGATCACGCCGGGGATTCGGCAGTCGGCGGATGGTTCTGCGGAGATCGCTGGTGGTCTGGGGCAGATCACGCCGGGCGTTCGGCAGTCGGCCGATGGTGCCGAGCAGGTCGGTGGGGCGCTGACCGAATCGGCCGCTGGCGCGCGCGAACTGAGTCAGGGCAACACGGAGTTGGCCGCGGGGCTGCGAGAGTTTGCGGACGGCTCCGACAAGCTGATGGATGGAGCTACTCGCTTGCGGCAGGGTGCCGATGGCTTACAAGTTCTCCCAACTGGACTCGCGCAACTGAGTGAAGGCGCCGAGCAACAGCAAGAAGGCTTGGAGGACTTCACCGAAGGCTTCGAGCAGCTCAACAGCGAAGGCATCCAGCCCCTGACCGACGGCGTGGAGCAACTGGACGCGGTCGATCCAGACGACCTGGAGCAGCTCTCGGATGCCTCCAGCCAAGTCGATTCCGGTGCGTCTGCACTGAGCGGTGGGTTGAACGAGTACCAGCAGTACCTCGGGCAGCTCGAGCAGGGAGCCGGGCTGGACTGCCCCTACGACGGGGAGGAGAACGGTGACGAGTTGTGCGAGGCCTACCTCGCCGGTGCCGCCGACAGCGCACAGGCCGCTGATGCGGCGCTCGACTCCGAGGACGGCTCGCTGGTTGATGCCGCGGCGTCCCTGGCCGACGGCACCTCCGCGCTCGACTCCGGTGTGCAGCAGTTGGCCGACGAGCTGACCGCTTTCGCCGAGGAGCTGCCCGAGCTGATCAACGGCGCCGAGGAAGTGTCTGCCAATGCCGATCAGCTGGCCGCAGCCGCCCCGCAGCTGCGGGACGGAGGAGCGCAGATCACCGCCGCGATCAGCGGTTTCGCCACGGGAGCCACCGAGTTCGCCGATGGAGCGGTCCAATGGGCCGACGGTGCGGTTGACTTCGCCTCACAGCTCAACGGTGGTCTGCAGCAGTTGGCGGCGGGTAGTGACGAACTGGCCACCGGCAACGCGGCCCTTGCTGATGGCCTCGACCAGTTGAACGAAGAGGGAGCCGCCCCGTTGGCGGACGGCCTCGATCAGGCGGCGACTGGGTTGGAGCAGTTGACTCCGGGTGCGGTTGAGTTGTCGACCGGTTTGGATCAGGCGGCGACTGGGTTGGAGCAGTTGACCCCGGGTGCGGCCGAGCTGTCCACCGGCCTGGACCAGGCCGCGACTGGGTTGGAGCAGTTGACTCCCGGTGCGGCCGAGCTGTCCACCGGCCTGGACCAGGCCGCGACCGGGTTGGAGCAGTTGGCCCCCGGGGTGCAGGATCTCGCCGACGGCGTCGGCGAGGCAGCCACCGGTTCGACCCAGTTGGCCGACGGTACCCAGCAGTTGGCCACCGGTCTGGGCGCCCTGCCCGAGCAGCTCGGGCAGGCGGCCGACGGGGCAGATCAGCTCGCCACCGGAGCCGCCCAGCTGTCCGACGGGGTCGGCCAGTACGTCGACGGCGTCGACCAGGTCGCCGTCGGTGCCGGGCAGGCGGCCGACGGAATGACCCAGCTGGACGAGGCCGGGTCGCAGCTGACGGACGGTTCCTCACAGTTGGCCGACGGAACCGACGAGCTGGCAACCAACATCGACGACTCGTTGGACGACCTGCCGAGCTACAGCAGTGCCGAGCGCAATCGGCTCTCGACCATGGTCTCGGAGCCCGTCACCACGGTCGACAGCGGCGGCGGTGCGCTGCTGCCGGAATCGACGGCCACGACCTTGTTGATGATCCTGGCCCTCTGGCTGGGCGGCCTTGCGACCTTCCTGGTGCTCTCGGCCGTACCGTCCGGTGTGCTGCGGTCCCGGGAGTCCTCCGCACGGTTGGTGGCGAGGGCACTGACCCCGGGCGCTGTGATCGCTGCCGTCCAGGCGTTGGCGCTGACCATCGTCGGCCAGATCGTGCTGGACCTGAGCTTCGGCAAGGTGATCGGCGTCTTCGCCTTCCTGGTCTTCGCCGGCTGGACCTTCCTCGCGGTGAACCATGCGCTCGTCGCCTGGCTCGGCGGCTTCGGCCGGCTGATCTCGGTGGCGATGGTGGTGCTGACCGCCGGTTCGGGGATCCTCTCGGCCGTACCGGGGTGGTTCTCCGCGCTGCTGCCGTTCTCCCCGTTGACGCCGGCCCTGACCGGGATCCGGGCGGTGGTGATGGATGGTGCCGGGCTGACCGACGCCGTCATCGGCTGTCTGCTCTGGCTGTTGCTCAGCACCGTCGCCGCGATCGCCGCGGTGGTCCGCAGCCGGACCGCCGACCCGCGTACCTTCGCCCGACCGGTGCACGCCTGATGCCGGACCGGCCCGCTGCCGACGGGCCGGTCCGGATAGGCTCGGCGCCATGGCGTGGTTGAGCTTCGAGTCCCTGGTGAACGCGCGTGATCTGGGAGGTACGCCCACCGCCGACGGCAGGTCGGTGCAGCCGGGCCGGCTGCTCCGCTCGGACAATCTGCAGGACCTGACCCCGGCCGATGTCGGGCAACTCCTCGAGCTGGGCCTGACCGATGTGATCGACCTGCGCAGCGACTTCGAGGTCACCCGGGAAGGCCCCGGACCGATGAACTCCGAACCCTCGGTGAGGGTGCATCGCTACACCTTCCTGCCCGAGGCCGACCACACCCCGTTGCCGACCGACGATGAGGAGGATGTGGCCGAGGTCGCCGCCCGTGCACTGCCCTGGGTCGGGCTCGAGGCGACGGTCAAGCATGACAATCCCTATGCCTCGCACTACCTGTCCTACCTCGCCGACAAGCCGGCCCAGGTCGCCGGCGCCCTGCGTACCATCGCCGAAGCCGAGGGTGCGGTGCTGGTGCACTGTGCCGCCGGCAAGGACCGCACCGGGACCACCATCGCGCTGGCCCTGATGCTTGTCGGTGCCGAGGAGGACGCGGTGATCGACGACTACGCACTGTCCTCGGAACGGATGCAGTTGATCATCGACCGGCTGTCGGCCTCCACCACCTACCGGGAGAACCTGGCAGGCCGGCCGCTGAGCTCGCACATGACCCGGCCGGACACCATGCGCGCCTTCATCGACCACCTGGTCGAGGAGTACGGCAGTGTGCAGCAGGCGCTGCAGCGGATCGGCTGGACCGACGCCGACACCGAGCGGCTGCGGGCCAAGCTGCTCGACTGAGCTCTTCCTCCTGCCCGCCCGGCGACGGTAGGGAGAAAAAAGCCGGAAGAACGGGAATGGACGAACCCTGCCTCCAGTTATATGTTTGCGGTAAGCAACTAATGGGAGAGGGTGGCGTCGGATGACGATGAGTGAGCAGCAGGCTCGCGAGTTGATCCAGTCACTGGGGTCGATGTCACGCACCTTGAAGGCGATCGGCCGGAACAAGGAGAACAGCATCGCCACGTCCAGGGTGTACACCCTGCGACAACTGCAGACCGACGATCTGCGGGTCAGTGAGCTGGCCCACCGACTTTGCGTCGACACCTCGGTGACGACCCGGATCGTGCAGTCGCTGGAGACCGACGGCCTGGTCACGCGGACCGCGGATCCGGCCGATCGACGGGCGTCCTTGATCAGCATCACCGAGGCCGGCCGCCGGGCCCTCGCCCGCCGGGACGACTGGGCGGTCGCCCGTACCCGGGAACTGTTTGCCGATTGGAGCGACGAGGATGCCGCTACCGCCACCGCGATCGTGGCCCGACTGCAGGTCGCGATCCAGGACTTCGATCAGTCAGCGCCGACCGTCGAGCCGGCCAACCACTGAGTGAAAGCGACATCGATCACATGAGCAATGAACGACCGTGGCCGAGCGCGACCACCGACAACCACAATCAGCCGGACGGCGACCCGACACCCGTCACCACCGCGCCGCCCGGTGGTGATGCACCGGCAGAACCCCTGAGCCACAACGAGATCCTGAAGGTGATGACCGGACTCCTCGGGGTCCTGTTCACTGCCATGCTGGCCACCACCATCGTCTCCACCGCGCTGCCGACGATCATGGCCGACCTGAACGGCACCCAACGGCAGTACACCTGGGTGATCACCGCCTCGCTGCTGGCGATGACGGTGTCCACCCCGATCTGGGGCAAGCTGTCCGACGTCTTCAGCAAGAAGTTGCTGGTGCAGCTGTCGATCCTGTTGTTCGTGCTCGGTTCCATCGGTGCCGGCCTGTCCACGGCCATCGCGCCGCTGATGATCTTCCGCGCCGTCCAGGGCCTGGCCATGGGTGGTCTGACCGCACTCACCCAGTCGATCATGGGATCGATCATCAGCCCGCGTGACCGTGGCCGCTACAGCGGCTACATGGCTGCGGTGATGACGGTCAGCACGGTCGCCGGCCCGGTGATCGGCGGTGTCATCACCGACACCCTCGGTTGGCGCTGGTGCTTCCTGATCGTGGTGCCGATCGCGGTCGCCGCCTCGATCCTGCTGCAGCGGACCCTGCAGCTCGAACACCACCCGCGGAAGGTCCACTTCGACTACGCCGGCGCACTGCTGTTCACCATCGCCGCCGCGCTGCCGATGCTCTGGGTCACCTTCGCCGGTGAGGACTACGCCTGGCTGTCCTGGCAGACCCTGGCCTTCGCCGTCGGTTTCGGCGTCGCCGCCGGACTGGCCGTCTTCGTCGAGTTGCGTTCGCCCGAACCGATCGTCCCGCTGCGAGTGCTGGCGAACCGCACCAGCATCCTGATGATCGTCGCCGGTATGGGTGCCGGTGTCTCGATGTTCGCCTCCGGTGTGTTCATGACCCAGTTCTTCCAGCTCGCCGGCGGGTACGAGCCGACCATCGCCGGTTTGATGACCATCCCGTTGATCATCGCGCAGATGCTGTCCACCACCATCGGTGGACAGATCGTCAGCCGTACCGGACGTTGGAAGCCGTTGATGATCGGCGGCAGCGTGCTGCTGGTGATCGGGCTGTTCATGCTCGGCACGGTGGACCACACCACGCCGTACGCCTTCGTCGCGATCTCGATGTTCGTGATGGGTCTGGGAATCGGCACCATGGTCCAGAACACGGTGCTGGCCGTGCAGAACTCGGTGGCATTGAAGGATGTCGGATCGGCCTCGGCAACGGTCTCCTTCTTCCGCTCCCTGGGTGGCGCAGTGGGCGTTTCCGCCCTCGGCGCGGTGCTGGCCTCGCAGGTCCAAGGGCATGTGTCTACCAGCCTCGTCCAGGCCGGTGTCGATCCCTCGGTGCTGGGCTCCTCGGGCGGCAACCTGGACATCGGGGCGCTGCCTGCGGCCGTGCAGACGATCGTCCACCAGGCCTACGGTGACTCCTTCGGTCTGCTCTTCCAGATCGCCGGTGTGATCTCGGTGGTCGTGCTCGCGGCGGTGATCTTCGCCAAGGAGACCCGACTGCGCAGCACCATCGACCTGCCGGAGGAACCGAAGGTCGACCTCCAGGCCTGATCGGCCGATCAGTCGAGCAGTTGGCGAAGGTAGCGGTCCGGGGCGTCGAGGTAGCGGCGCCAGTGCTCGACGAGCTCGAGGTCCTGCCAGGCGGTGTGACGGATGCCCCAGTCGCCGATCTCCAGGATCTCGGCGCCGGGCGAGGAGGCCAGGACGGGGGAGTGGGTCGCACAGATGACCTGATTGCCCAGTTCGGTGGCCTGGCGCAATACCCCGATCAGCCGCAGGGTGGAGGAGAAGGACAGGGCTGCCTCGGGCTCGTCCAGGACCAGCAGCCCTTGGGGGAACCGTGGGTTGATGGCCCAGTCGATCAGCGCGTTGAAGGACTGACCGTGGCTCATCGAGTGGTAGTCGGCATGGGAACCGCCGGGGAGCGACTCGATCCAGCTGAACCAGCCGTGCATGGTCTCGGCCCGGAGGAAGAACCCGTTGCTCCGTTGTGAGCCGAGGCCGCGCTGCAGGGTCAGCGCCTCGGCCAGCCCGGACTCGCTCGACCGGGTGCTGTGGGTCGCACTGGTGGTGCCGCCCTCGGGGGACAGACCGTAGGCGATCGCGATCGCCTCGACCAGGGTCGACTTGCCCGAGCCGTTCTCGCCGACCAGGAAGGTGACTCCGGGCGAGAAGTCCAGACCCTCGGCCAGCAACTGCGCGACGGCCGGGATCGACGCCGGGTAACGGTCGGTGTCCAGACCATGACCGCCCCGGGCCGAGACGCGGACCAGCGGATGGGTGTCGAAGGCCATGGGGTCAGTCTGCTCCAACGGTCCGTCGGGTCGGCGGATCCGGGTGGCGGGGCAGCGCAGGTGCTCGCACACCGCCCGACCCACCCAGGCTCAGGCTCTCAGCCGATGGGGCGGATCCGTCCCGAGGCCTCGGCCGGCGGTGGCACCACCGCAGCGCGCAACTGTTCGGCGATCTCCGGCGGGAACGCCGAGGAGGCCCCGTCGGTGACATGGACCCCTAGCGTCTCCATGGTCGCCCGGAGGCGCTCGCCGGCCCACAGCTCGTGCCACAGCCAGATCAGTTTCCGGTTCGCACCGATCACCGAGGACCGGACCTCGACGGCATCGGCCCCCCGTACCTCGGCCAGATAGCGCACATGATTCTCCACGGTGTAGACCGAGGAACCGGTCCGGCCGGGATACTGCGGCCCCATGCCGAAACGACTGAGCACCGAGTCGGTGGCATTGCCCATGATCAGCACGTAGAAGGCCTCCGACAGGTGGCCGTTGTAGTCGATCCAATCCGGCCGGATCGGTTCGCTCCAGATCATTGGTTCGCTCATACCCGGCCCAATGCTCGCAGGATCGCGATCACACCGGCGTCCCGCTCGGCGACCAACTCGTCGATGCTCCGATCGCCGGCCTCCTCGGCACAACCGTCGACCACCGCATCGCGCAGCTCGGCGGTCAGCTCGGGAGCCTCCAACCTGGTCCACGGTGACTTCAGCGACGGCCCGAAGTGATCCAGCATGTGCGCCATGCCGCCCTGTCCACCCGCCAGGTGGAAGGTCAGCAGCGGACCTTGGATCGGCCACCGGAGCCCGGGGCCGTCGGTGATCGACAGGTCGATCTGTTCGACCGTCGCCTCACCGGCGTTCACCATGTGCAGGGCCTCTCGCCACAACGCCTCCTGCAACCGGTTGGCGATGAATCCCGGCACCTCCGACTGCATCGTGATCACCGACTTGCCGGCGTACCGGAAGAAGTCCGAGGCCCAGGTCACCGTGTCCTCGCTGGTCAGCTTTCCCCCGACCACCTCCACCAACGGGATCAGGTACGGCGGATTGAACGGGTGGCCGACCACGGTCCGCTCGGGATGTGCGCATCGGGTCTGCATGTCACTCATCGGATATCCGGAGGTGGAGGAGGAGATCACCACCTCCGGTGCCGTCACGGCGTCGATCCGCGCCAGCAGGTCCTGTTTCAGTTCCAGGTCCTCCGGTGCGCTCTCCTGGATGAAATCCGTCTCCGAGCAGGCACGTGCCAGATCGGGCTCGAAGGTCAGCCGGGCCCGGTCCGCGCTGTCGGCCAACCCCAGGTCGGTCAACGCCGGCCATGCCGCATCGATCAGATGGCGCAGCCGACCCTCCGCGCCCGGCGCAGGGTCCCAGGCGATCACGTCGAACCCGCGGGCCAGGAAGTAGGCACCCCAGCCGGCACCGATCACCCCGGTCCCGACACAGGTGATCGTCCGTACCTGGTCCGGCCCGACCCGCCCGGTCATCGCGTGGTCCTCGAGGACAGGGCGAGGATCTCCCGTGCCTCGTCGGCGGTGGCCACCTTGGCGCCCATGGTCTCGATGATCGTCCGGGCGGCGGTCACCAGGTCGGCATTGGTCGCCTTCACCCCGCGTCTGAGGTAGAGGTTGTCCTCCAGGCCCACCCGGACATGACCGCCGAGCAGGATCGACTGCGCGACCCACGGCAACTGCATCGGGCCGAGGGCGAAGGAGGCCCACACGGCCTCCGGCGGCAGCTGGTTGACGATCGTGGCGAGCAGCTGCGGATCCGCGGGCATGCCGTACGGGACGCCCATGCAGAGCTGGAACATCGCCGGTGAGTCGATCAAACCCTCGCTCACGAGTTCCTTGGCGAACCACAGGTGACCGGTGTCGAAGATCTCCATCTCCACCCGGACCCCGAGCTCCTGGATCCGCTTGGCGCCGTCGCGAAGGATGTCGGGCGTACTGACATAGACCAGTGAGCCGTCACCGAAGTTCAGGCTACCGCAGTCGAGGGTGCAGATGTCGGGCAGCAGTTCCTCGACATGCGCCAGCCGCTCCACCCCGTTCACCAGGTCCGTTCCCTCGACGAAGGTGGTCGGCTCCGACGGGTCGAGCATCAGGTCCCCGCCCATTCCCGCCGTGGTGTTGATCACCACGTCCACATCCGCGGCCCGGATCAGATCGACCGCCTCGCGGTAGAGCCCCACCTCCCGCGATCCCTTGGCGGTCTCGGGATCGCGGACGTGGACATGCACGATCGCGGCACCTGCCCGGGCCGCCTCGATCCCGGCTGCAGCAATCTGTTCCGGAGTCACCGGTACGTGTTCGGAGCGGCCCGGTGTCTCACCGGCGCCGGTCAGGGCACAGGTGATGATCACATTACGATTCATGACGGTGAACCTCCTTCATCGACGGTCTTCTCATTTCATCGATGCCACGACATTGAGCAGGGCATGGATGCCCAGGTAGGAAAGATCACGGAACGCGCGATCGACCAGGAACTCCGAGTAGGGCCACAATGACGTCTTCACCACCACCGCACCGGTTTCGCGATCGATCGCGGCGAACTGCCCGCGGCTGCCGTCGGCGGTGACCCGTCGGCCGGCATCGTCCATGGGCCACCAGTGCAGTCCGAAACCCGCATGGGTGGTCAGCGAACTCGGCAGTCGTCCGACGCCGAGGTAGGGCAGCGGCGGGCTGACCGCCTGTTCCACCCAGTCGGTCGACAACACCCTTCGACCCGCCAGGTTCGAGCCGTCACGCAGGAGGGCCGCGATCCTCGCCCAGTCGCGGGTACAGGCCGCCAGGCCCCCGCCGGCCAGTGCGACACCTTCTCCGTCGACCGACACAGAGGCGGTGTCGGTGGCCCCGAGCAGATCCCACAGCCGGCCGAGCTCCTCGGCGTAGCCGGTTCCGGTCGCCCGCTCCCGCACCCAGTCGAGAACCTGCGAATCCGGGGTGCAGTAGGCGTACCGACGCCCGGGCTCCACGGCACCCGGTATCGCGCTCAGCTGCCTTCGGGAATCGGTTCCCTGGTGAAAACTGCCGATCAGCCGGGAGGCTGCGGAGTTCTCGTCCCAGTAGTCCTCGTCCCAGCCGACGCCGCTGGTCATCGTCAACAGATCGATCACCCTGACCCAGCTGTAACCTGAACCACTGAGCTCGGGGACCAGGTCGACGACCAGGCTCTGCAGGTCCAGGACCCCGGAATCGACCGCCTCCCCCACCAGGTGGGAGAGCGCCGACTTGGTCATCGATGCGCCGAGGAACCGCGTCCATGGCCCGAACCCCGGTGCGTACCACTCGTGGACGATGGTGTCGTCGATGATCAACAGCAACGATGTGGTGTGGGTGTGATCCCGCCACGCGTCGAGGTCCCAGGTCGTGCCGGCACCGTCGATGCGCACCTCGAGCGACTGCAGATCCTCCGGCCAGGGCAGCGGGGACTGTGAGGCCCGCAGCATGTCCACCCGGTGGTGAGGATCCGCCTGCGGATCCACGAATCCCAGGCCGGACAGAACCGAGATGTCGTCCGTCACCGGATCATTCGATCCGTGGGCTGTTGGCCAACAGTTTCCGGGTGTACTCCTGCTTCGGACTCTCCATCACCGTGACCACGGGACCGGCTTCGACGACTTGCCCGGCGCGCAGGATCTCCACCCGGGAGGCGATCGAGCGCACCAGTGCCAGATTGTGGGTGACGAAGATCATCGCGATACCGCGTTCCTGCCGCAGCCGCTCCAGGAGCGAGACGATCGATCCCTGGACGGAGACGTCGAGCGCGGAGGTGATCTCGTCACAGATCAACACATCCGGTTCCGCGGCCAACGCCCGGGCGATCGCCACCCGTTGCCGCTCACCGCCGGAGAGCCGGCTTGCCTGATACTTGAGTACGGCCGGCCCCAGGGCGACCTGATCGAGCAGTTCCACGACGCGGTCGGTGGCGGCCCGTCCGGAGGCGAGGCCGAACAACTCCATCGGCCGGCGGACGATCTGTTCGATGGTCAGCCGCGGATTCAGTGACAGGTACGGGTTCTGGAAGATGTACTGGATCCTCTTGCGTTCAGCCGCAGTTCGTCGGCGGGCGCTGCGGGCAAGATCGACCCCGTCGAAGGTGACGGTGCCGGTCCATTCCCGGTGCAGACCGCCGATCGCCCGGGAGATGGTGGTCTTGCCGGATCCGGATTCGCCGACCAACGCGACCACCTCGGCCCGGGCCAGGTCGAAGTTCACATCGTGAACCACCTGCTTGCGTCCATAGAACACGTTCAGCTCGGAGACGTCCATGATCACCTCCCGGGTCGAGTCCGGGTCGGCGTCGCGTACATTGCCGCGGTTGATGTCCCAGGTGCCGATCTCACCGACCCGGAAGCAGCGCACCGAGTGATCGTCTGCGACCGGCTCCAGGGCGGGTACGGACTCCGCGCAGCTGTCCTCCCGTTCGCTGCACCGGTCATTGAACCGACATCCTGAAGGGCGTGCCCCGGGCGCCGGGGTACGGCCCGGGATGCCGGTCAGGGCACGGGCCTGACTCAGGTGGGGAATGGAGTCCAGCAACGCCCTGGTGTAGGGATGGGACGGGCTGTCGAAGATCGTCTCCTTCTCCCCGAGCTCGACGATCTGGCCGGCATACATGACAGCCACCCGGTCGGCGATGTTGGCCACCACGGCAAGGTCATGAGTGACGTACAGCGCGCTGACGCCGTACCGGCGACACAGTTCGGCCAGGGTTCGCAGCACCATGGCCTGGGTGGTCACGTCCAGACCGGTGGTCGGTTCGTCCAGCACCAGCACCTTCGGCCGCGGCAGGAATGCCATGGCCAGTGCCACCCGTTGGACCTGCCCGCCGGACAGCTGATGGGCATAGCGGCGCAGGAACTCGTCGTCATTGGGCAGGCCGACCTCGGCCAGCATGGCGCGGGCAGCCTCGTCACGGGAGGCTTTGGTGCCGATCCCGCGGAGTTCCTGCAGTTCGACGATCTGCCGGCCGATCCGGATCGCCGGGTTCAGTGCCGAAGCCGGGTCCTGCGGCACGTAGGCGATCTCCTCACCGCGTACGCGACGGACCTCCTGGGGTGACATCTGCAGTACGTCGCGGCCACCAAGCTCCACCGAGCCGGACGAGATCGTCGCTCCGGCGCGCGCGTAGGCCAGCAGCGAGGTGCCGACGGTGGTCTTGCCCGATCCGGATTCGCCGACCAGTCCGACCACCTCCCCGGGGTGCAGGGTGAGGTCGATGTCGTCGACGACGTCGACACCGGGGCGTCGGGTCAGGGTGACGCCGAGATCGGTGACCTGCAGTTCGTCGGCAGTCTCGAACTCATGGGCTGTTGCAGTCATCAGTTGCTCTCCGTCTGCGAGACCTGCGCGATGCCGTCGGCCAACAGGTTCGTGCCGACGGTGAACAGTGCGATCAGGAACACCGGTCCGAGCACCGACCACGGTTGAGTCGCCAGTGCCAGCCGGTTCTCCTGGATCATCTGGCCCCAGTTGGCCACACCCGGGTCGGCGGAGAACCCGAGGAAACCGAGAGAGGCGACGAGCCCGATCGAATAGGTCAACCTCAGGCCGGCCTCGGCCAGCAGCGGTGCGGTCATGTTCGGCAGCACCTCGGCCAGGATCACCCGGGAGCGTCGCTCACCGAGAGCCTCGGCGGCGATGACGAAATCGCGGGAGACGATGCCCAGGGCGACGCCCCGGGCGACCCGGGCCACCCGTGGCGCATGGGAGACTCCGACCAGCAGGATGATCAGCCAGACGGTCGGCTGATCCACCGCGGTCAGCACCAACAGGGCCAGCAGGATCTGCGGAAACGCCAGAGTGACGTCGTTCAACCGCATGATCACTTCGTCCCACCAGCCGCCGGAGTAGGCGGCGATGACGCCGATCAGGACCCCGAGGACCATTCCCAGCAGGGTGCCGAGAAGGGCGATCACGAGGATCGTCCGACCGCCGTACATCAAGCGGGTCAACACATCCTGTCCGAGGTAGTCGGTCCCCAGGATGCCGACCGCACTGAACGGCGGCCCGGCCACCTCATTCTCACCATAGGGAGCGAAGTAGGGCGCGAAGATCGCGAAGAGCACGATCAGCAGGGTGATCAGGCCACCGACGACGAAGCGCCGCTGACGTAGCGCCCGGCCGAGCAGCGAGGGTTCGGTCAGCGAATCGGTACCGGAGGTGTTCGTCGTGGTCATGCTGCGATCGCCGTCCTCGCGCGAGGGGTGAGCAGGATCGAGACGACGTCGGCGATCAGGTTCACCACCACGTAGACCGCGGCGATGATCATGCTCAGTGCCTGCACCATCGGTACGTCGTGGTTGCGTACCGAATCGACCAGTTGCAGTCCGATCCCGGGATAGGAGAAGAGGGTCTCGACGACCACCACGCCACCGGCCAGCCAGGCCAACTGCAGGGCGATCACCTGGACTCCGGGGACGATGGCGTTCAACAGTGCGTGTTTGCGCATGACGACGTTCTCCGGCACCCCCTTCAGCCGCGCCAGCTCGACGTAGTCGGAGTCGATCACCTCCAGCAGTGAGGCACGGACGATCCGGGAGACGTAGGGGGCGACCGCGAGGGCGAGCGTGGCCACCGGCAGGATCATCGCCTCCGGTTTGCTCCACGGCGATCTGCCCGGGATGTTGATCGTCACCGCGGGCAGGATCGTGAACACCGTGGTCGAGAACAGGGCGACCAGCAGGATGCCGATCACGAACTCGGGCAGCCCGGCCAGGGTCAGCAGGATCGTCTGGATGATCGAGTCCGGCCGGCGCCTCCGGAATCCGGCAGAGATCATGGCCACACCGAAGGCGAGCGGGATCATCACGATCGCCGACAGCAGCACCAGGACGAAGGTGTTCAGCACATTCGACGAGATCAACGAGGCCACCGGCTGCTGGTTGGCCAGGGAGATCCCGGCATCACCGGTAAGCAGGTTCCCCAACCAGCTGAGGTAACGCATCGGCAGTGGCTGATCGGTGTTCAGGAGTGCTTCCAACTCGGCGACCCGGCCGGGATTGGAGTTGTACTCCCGGCCGAGGATCGCCCGCACCGGGTCGCCCAGGGCCGAGGTGGCGACGAAGACCAGGACCGAGACCAGCCACAGGGTGAGCAGCGCGAGCCCCAGGCGGCGGGCGAGCCAGAGCAGCCAGGCCACGGCACCGGGAAGGCGTCGGGGGGTGGCCGATTCCTGCACGGGATCGGCCAGCGGGGTTGTCGTGCTCATTCCAGCGAGAGCTTCGAGAAGTTGTACGAGCCGAGCGGCAGGTACCTGCTGGGCTCGAGCCCCTGCACGGCGGCGGAGTAGCCGTCGACCTGTTGCCGGAAGCCCCAGATGATGTAGCCGCCCTCGTCGTACTCGATCTGCTGGGCATCCTGCAACAAGGTGTTCCGCTTCTCCTCGTCCAACGTGGAGGCGGCGGTGTTGATCAGATCGGTGAAGCTGTCGTTGTCGAAGTGAGTCTCGTTGTAGGTCCCGGTCGGGAGTGCGCAGACCGCGGCCTGCGGGATGTAGTTGCGGGTGTTCCAGAAGTCCTGGGCGAAGGTGTAGTTCAGGTACTCGTCGTCGTAGAAGGTGGGCTTCTTGGTCACCCGGACGTCGACCCCGGCCGCCTTGGCCTGTTCGGCGAAGAGATTGGCCGAGGCGGGGGCGACCGAACCGATGTCGTCACCGGTGAACAACTCCACCTGCAGACCCTCCTGGCCGGCCTCCCGCAACAACGACATGGCCTGTTCGATGTCCTGCTCGCGCTGCGGGAAGTCGCTGGCATAGGCCGGGTCGAAGGGGGCGTACATGTCATTGCCCAGTTGGCCGTAGCCGCTGAGGGTCTGTTCGATCATCTGGTTCCGGTCGACGATCAGTCGGAATGCCTGGCGTACCCGGTTGTCGGCGAAGGCGTCCTGATCGACCCGCATGGTGAAGGGCACCCAGGCGCCGGTGTCGGAGACCAATGCGCCACCGCCGGCGGCCTCGATCGTCGGGATCAGGTTGTAGGGCAGGTTGTCGACGGTGTGCACCTGGCCGGCCTGCAGTGCATTCACCTTCGCGTTGTCGTCGGGGAAGTCCTGGATGATCAACTCGTCGACGAGAGCTGCGTTGCCCCAGTAATCGGCGTACTTGGTGAAGGTGCTGGTCGAACCGGGGGTGAACGACGAGTACGCGAAGGGGCCGGTGCCGACCGGGTTCGCCGGGTCGTAGTCGGTGGGAACGATGCCCAGGGTGTACTCGGCCAGCAACATGTCGAGCACTGCATAGGGCGTGTTCAGGACCAGCTGCAGAGTCTGCTCGTCCACCACCTTGGTCGACTCGAAATCGATGATCTGGGACAACTGCCCACCGGCCGACAGCGGCGCATCGGGATCGGCGACCCGGGAGATGCTGAACCAGGCGTCCTCGGCGGTGACGCTCTTCCCGTTGTGGAAGGTGACTCCGGGACGGAGTTTGATCGTCCAGGTGGTGCCCTCGCTGTCGGCTTCGATCGATTCGGCCAGAGCCGGTTCGATCTCGTAGTCGTTGTTCCAGAACAGCAACGGTTCGTAGAGGTTGCAGACTCGGGCGATGTCGGGGTTGGTCACCGGCTGGTGGGCGTCCAGGGTGTCCTGAGGGCCACCACCGGTGGCGCCGTGGATCAGGGTCCCGCCCGCCGACTGGGTGCCCCCGCCGGAGTCGTCCCCACAGGCGGAGAGGAAGCTGCTGCCGGCGATTGCGGCACCGGCCATGCCTGAGTACTTGAGGAGCTGGCGTCGGGAGAGTTCCCGGGTCAGGCCTGGGCGATTGTTCACTTTGTGACTCCCCTGGTTCACGATACGAGCATTTCGGTGTTGCGTGAGAAACTAAGGAGGTCGCCGGGGAGAAGCAACGTACTGCGAAGGACGGTTACACAGATGTCACCTAACCGGGAAGCGGCCGTCGGGGAGCGGCCCGCCGTCCGCCCGGCCCAGATCCAGTCCGTGGAGCGGGCGGCGCGGCTGTTGCAGGCGGTGGCGTCGGCGAGCGGTGCTGCCAGTACCGCATCGGCTCTGGCGCAGACCGTGGGGCTGAACCGCACGACGACCTGGCGGATCCTGTCCACGCTGGAGCGACAGGGGCTGGTGAGCGTCGACCGGCAGACGGGACGCTACTGTCTGGGCTTTGGTCTGCTCGGCCTGACCAGCGGCCCCGGCGGCGCCAATCTGCTCCAGGCGACCCAGCGGATACTGCGTCGCCTCGCTCAGCAGTCGGGGGAGACCGCGGCCTTGGCCACCATGCGTGATGACCGCCTCACCTACATCACCGAGGCTTCGGCCGGCTCCGTCGTCGCCGCGGCCTGGGAGGGTCGCTCGGTGGCACTGCACGCGACCTCGACCGGGAAGGCGTATCTGGCCTTCGTCGACGGTGACGAGCTCAGCGCACTGCTCGGCCCGGGGCGCCTGACCCGCTTCACCGACACCACCATCACCTCGCGTTCGGCGCTGCAGCGCGAACTGGAACGGACCCGCGCCCGTCGCTACGGGGTGTGCCGGGGAGAGTTCGAGAGTTCGGCCTGGGGTGTGTCGGCGCCGGTGTTGGACGACTCCGGTCGGCCGGTGGCGGTGATCAGTGTCTGGGGTCCGGCCGGTCGGTTGACCGAGGACAGGTTCGACGACCTGGGCCGGCTGGCCCTGGCCTCGGCCGAGGAACTGGCCGGGCGCTGACCCAGGGTGGCCGGTATCGGTCGGAGGCGAGTTCGTCCGTCAGGACCTCAGTCGAAGACGATCTCATCGGGCAGGTACGTGGTGTTGCGTACGGTGACACCGATCTCGTCACCGACCTGCGGTGGTCGCACCTCGGCCGGTACGAACACCAGTGACGACTGCATGTGCGGCGGCTCGATGAACCGGCGCTTTGCACCGCCGATGGAGAACGGGGACAGCGCCCGGCCGCTGGCCGCGGTCACCCCGGTCGCCACGGCGGTGGCCCGTTGCCGCCAGGTCGCAGCCGGGGTCGGAGCCTCCAGCGCGATCCCATGGGCGGTGCCACCGGCCACGACCACCAGGTGACCGTTGCCGGGTGCCTTCTTCTGGCGGTACCCGACGCGCTCGCCCTTGCCTACCCGATGTACGTCGAGCACCACCGAGGTCGCCCCGTAGGTGGTCGGTGCGCCGAGCCAGAGTTTCGTACCCAGACGCAGCCGGGTCGGCTGCCCGGTCCGTTCTCCGATCCGCTCGGCCTCGGCAGCCGTGACATGGGACAGCCACAGCGGCCCGGGATGGGCGTTCGTCGCGGTGCCGGCCAGCCCGAGTGCCTCATCGGCGGCGGCTCCGCTCAGCGGCAGATGGATCACCCAGCCGGCGAAATCGAGTGCGCGCAGATACCCGGCAGCGACGTTCAACTCCGCCGGGAGGATGCCGTGGCGCCGCATCGAGGTCTGCACCTCCACCAGCACCCGTCGACGCTCACCGGCCGCAGCCAGCCGGGCCAGATCCCCGAGCCGGGAGACCGTCGGGATCACCCGCGGGTCGGTGGCGGGGAAATCCTCCGACCACGGGGTCAGTACGACGATGTCACCGTCGAAGGCCTCGCGTACCGGATCGATCTCGAAGACAGTCCCGACCGCGATCGTGTCGGCGCCCATCCGGGTGGTCTGTTCGGCCAAGTTGGTCAGCCCGAAGCCGTACCCATTGCCCTTCGCCACCGGCACCAACCCGGGGGTGGCCCCGGCGACGGCATCGATGCCGGCCTCCCAGCCGGCGCGGTCAACACGCAACATGGTTCCGGTCACGTCGAGCACCGTACCCGACATCGCGTGGGAGCTGCCGCCTCCTCTTCCGGGTGGCGCGGAGCAACCGACGGTCCCGGACGAGCCCACATGCGCGGGCGGTGTTTCGCCCGGTTGCCCACCCTGAACTGCCGCTGCCGGCAGAACGCGGCACTGAAGGGAAACTGGTGAGCAGGCAAAGGCAAATAAGGCGCGCTGCACACAGCGACAAGCGCGCTTTCACCAGCGGATAGCGAACTTTCGGCAACCGCTGACGGCTCGTTGTGGAGCCCTTCACCCCTGCGTCGGGGTAGTGGCCGAGACGGCCGGCCGGGAAGAGGATGGAGTGTCGACGTGGCGCATTAGTGTGTTTGATCCAACCACGGCCGAATCCAGGTGGTTCGGCCCACGGTCGACGTACAGACAATTCGGGGGGAAACGATGGTCGAGTCCGTCAAACATGCACGTACCGGAGCAGGTGTCACCTACGACTGCCGGGTCTGCGGTACGGCCGGAGGTGCGACCGATGTCGTGCTCGACCTGGGTGCGCAACCCTCGGCCAAGGACTGGCCACTGCCGAATGATCACTCCGAGGAACTCAGCTGGCTCGCCATGTGGTGCTGTCCCCACTGCGGGCTGGCCCAGTTGGCGACCGACGCCCCACCCGCGCCCGAAGTCATCGGTGTCGAGCCGGAGGCGCTGGTCGCCGAGGCCAGCCGGCTCAGTGCCGAGCTGGTGACCGAGGGGCTGATCGGTCCCGGCAGTTCGGTGACCGAGTTCAGCTCCCCTCACGGCGGGTCCTGGCTGCCGCCGCTGACCGCTCTCGGCCTGCAGGCCACCGAGGGGCGTGCCGAGGTGGTGATCGACTCCCTGGGCCTGATGCACGAGCCCGACCAGGCGTCCGCGGTCCGCGAACGGGTCGCCGCCGTCGCTCCCGGTGGGGTGCTGGCGGTGTTCTTCCACAGTCTCGGCTCGATCGTCGCCAAGCGGCAGTGGAACGACCTGCGACACGGTCATTACGCCTACTACTCCTTGACCACGCTGAGTTCGGTGTTCGCGCGCAGCGGGATGGTGGCGGTGGACGTGTTGAGCAGCGATCTGTACGGGCAGTCCCTGCTGCTGGTGCTGCGGCATGGCGATGATCCCCGCGCCGGCGAACGCAGTGAACTGCTGAGCACCCTGCTCGAGGTGGAGCGCCAGGCCGGGTTGAACGACCCCGCGGTGATCCGCGAGGCGCTGTCCGGGATGGTCGTGCAGACCGCCGGGGCGCTGCGCTCGTATCTGGTCCAGGCCCATCGCTGCGGTCTGGTCGTGTACGGGTACGGTGCCGCCTCCCGGGCGCTGACCGTGTTCACCCGAGCCGGGGTCGGACCCGAGCTGTTGCCGGCGATCGTCGATGCCTCCCCGGCCAAACAGGGACGGGTGACACCGGGCAGCAGGATCCCGATCGTTCCACCGTCGGACATGGTGCGGGACCAACCGCACGAGATCCTGGTCCTGCTGCCGGATCTGGTCCCCGAGCTGGTCGAGACCTATCCCGAGCTGGTCGGCCGGTTCGTCGCCTATGACCCGGGGAGTCCGCAGGTCCTGCATCCCGACGCCCGGGTCGACCGGTTCGATCGGTCGATCGCCGCACAGGCCGCCTTGCACGACATCGTGCCCGGTGGAGCACATACCTACGCCCGCGGTTCCGACCAGTACCCGGCGGACAAACCGTCGGTACTGGTCCGCGGTCGCGGTGCTCTCGTCTGGGACCTGGACAACAACTGCTACGTCGAGTACGGCAGTGGCCTGCGCTCGGTGACCCTCGGGCACACCGAACCGCGGGTCGACGCGGCGGTACGGAAGGCGATCGGTGACGGGATCAACTTCTCCCGTCCCACAGCCCGTGAGCTCCGGGTCGCCGAAACGTTCCTCGAACTGATCCCCGGTGCCGAGATGGTGAAGTTCGCCAAGAACGGCTCCGATGTGACCACCGCGGCGATCAAGTTGGCCCGGGCGGCCACCGGCAAGGACAAGATCGCGATCTGCGACCAGTCCTTGTTCTCCGTCGACGACTGGTTCATCGCCCACACCGCGATGGACGCCGGGATCCCGGCGGCGGTGCAGCGCGAGGGGATCCGGTTCCCGTTCAACGACATCGCTGCCCTGGAACGGATCTTCGCCGAACATCACGAGGAGCTCGCGGCGGTGATCATCCAACCGGCGACACCGACCGAGGAACCGGCCCCGGGATACCTGGAGAGCATCCGCGGCCTGTGCGATCGGCACGATGTGGTCCTGATCTTCGACGAGATCGTCACCGGATTCCGGTGGTCACCGGCCGGGGTGCAGGGCCTGGTCGGGGTGGTGCCCGACCTGGCCTGCTGGGCGAAGGGCATCGGCAACGGGTACCCGATCGCCGCCCTCACCGGCAAGGCATCGGTGATGGACCTGGGCGGGCTGCGCACCGAACGGCGCCGGGTGTTCTCGGTCTCCACCACCTACGGCCCGGAGACCGTCGGACTGGCCGCATTGGAAGCGGTGATGAAGATCTATCGCGAGGAGGATCCGATCGGCCGGATGCGCAACGCAGGTCAACAGTTGAAGACCCGGATAGACGAGGTCGTCACCGCCGCCGATCTGCGCGAGTTCGTCGGTGTGGAGGGCAATCCTGCCTGCCTGATCTACTGGACCCGCGACCATCTCGGCATACCGTCACAGTCCCTGCGTACCGTGCTGATGTCGGAACTGATGTCGCGCGGTGTGCTCGGCCAGTCGCTGGTGACCAGCACCTCGCACGACTGCCCGATGCTGATCGACCACACCGTCGCCGCTTTCGAGGGCGCGATGACGGTCTACCGGAGGGCGGTCGAGGACGGCGAGGACACCGTCCTCACCGGCCCGCCGGTGGCCCCGGCATTGCGCGCCTTCGCCGAGCCGCGGCGGATCATCCCGGGGACCCGGGGCTGACCCGGATCTGCGGGCTCACTTGCGGTTCAGGTACCAGTTGAACGCCTTGTGCAGCACCGGGTTGATCGGCAGATCCCACTCCCCGGGGTACTCCACGGCCTCGCCGCCGGTGCCCACCTTGAACTGGATCAGGCCCAGGTGCGGATCGTCATTGGCCACCGAGTCGGTGATCCCGCGCAGGTCGTAGACCGCACAACCGGCGGCCAGCGCGTCGCGGATCATCTGCCACTGCACGGCATTCGACCCGCGTACCTCCCGCTTCTCACCGGTGGAGGCGCCGTAGGAGTACCAGGCATGGCGGCCGACCCGTACCGCCAGCGTGGCCGCCACCAGATCACCCTCGTGGTGGGCCAGGTAGATCCGGATCCGGTCGGGGTCCTCGGCACTCATGACGGAGACCATGTTCTCGAAGTAGCTGAGTGCGCGGGGGGTGAATCCGTCCCGCTCGGCGGTCTCGACATAGATCCGGTGGAAGGCCGGCAGATCGGCCGCGGTGCCGGTGGTCACCTCCACACCGAGCTTCGCGGCCTTCTTGATGTTGCGGCGCCAGAGCTGGTTCATGCCCTTCAGCACTTCGTCCTCGGTCTTGCCGGCCAGGGGCAGCCAGAAGTTGAACTTCGGCTGTCCGGCGGCAAAACCGTCGGCATGCTTCGGCGGCTGCCACTTCAGGTGCCGCAGGGTGTGCCGCAGGCGGGCGGCCGCCGGGCCGTGCTCATCGGCGGGCACCTCCTCCAATGAGCGCACGCTCTCCTCGGCGATGGCCGCCTTCACCGTCGCGGTGTGCCAGCGCCGGGAGACCGTCGTCGGGCCGATCCGGATGGCGAAAGCTCCGCGCTTCTTCAGGTATCGGGCCAAAGCCTGCAATGCTTGTTCAACGTGATCGCCTCCCCAGTCGAGCACCGGCCCTTCCGGCAGGTACGCGAACCAGCGGTTCAGCTTCGGCACCTTCCGCAGCAGCACCAGCCCGACTCCGATCAGCTCCTCGCCGTCGAAGAAGCCGATGGACTCACTGCGCCATTCCGCCTTCACCCGGCCCCACGCCGGGGTCTGCAGGAAACTCGCGTCCGCACGTCCGCCGTCGGCGGTCAGGAAGGCGAGATGCTGGGCGTAGTCGATCGGTCTGACGGTGATCACACGGTGAATGTAGTTGCCCGGACCACCCGATTGCGAGCCGCGCCGGCGCCGACCAGCGACCACGGTCCAATCGACTCCGATACCCGCGTACGGCAGGATGAGGTCCGATGAAGATCGTAGTGCTGACTGTCGGTACCGACGGAGACGTCGTACCGTACGCCGGTCTGGGCGCCCGCCTGGCCGCGCAGGGTCACGACGTGGCGATCGCCACCCACGTCTCCTCCGAGCAGGTGGTACGCAATGCCGGCCTGGAGTTCCGGCGGCTGCCGATCGACATGAAGGAGGAGCTCGCCCCGCGCCACGGCCGTTCGGGGATGAAGATCTACCGGATGTGGTCGATCTACCGCGAGCACTGGGACGAGCTGTGCGACGCCTCCCTCGAAGCCTGTGCCGACGCCGATCTGGTGGCGGTCTCGGCGCTCGGGCTGCACGGGGTGCACATCGCCGAGGCACTGGACACCCCGAGCATCGGCCTGTTCCTGCAGCCGCTGGACCCGACCGGCGATTTCGCCCCGCCGATCGTCACCACGACCTCCTTCGGCCGCCGGGGCAACCGGTACGCCGGGCGGGCCTTCAACGGGCTGGGTCAGGCGCCGGTCTACCGGAAGATGAACCAGTTGCGCGGCCGACTCGGACTGCCCCGTACCAATCCGGACCGTTGGTACCGCGGGTTGAACAAGCGGGGCTGGCCGATCCTCTACGGCTACAGCCCGACGATCGTGCCGAAACCCGCGGACTGGCCGCATTTTCGCCGGCCGGTGGGTTACTGGTGGGCGCCGCCGCTGGCTGCGGACTGGCGACCGCCGGCCGAGGTGGTCGACTTCCTCGACGACGGGGACAAACCCGTCTTCGTCGGCTTCGGCTCGATGCCGGCCGTCGACGGACAGCGTCTGGCCGAGACGGTCGCCAAGGCGCTGCGCCGGGCCGGTCGGCGCGGGGTGATCCAGGGCGGCTGGTCGAATCTGCAGGTCAAGGGCGATGACATGCTGACGATCGGCCCCACCCCGCACGACTGGTTGTTCCCGAGGATGGCCGCGGTGGTCCACCACGGCGGAGCGGGTACGACCGCAGCCGGCCTGCGCGCCGGGGTGCCGACCGTGACGGTGCCGTTCGCCTCCGACCAGCCGTTCTGGGCCAATCGGCTGATCAAGCTGGGAGTCTCCCCGGGTTCGGTCGGAGTCAAACGGGTGGATGCCGAGATCCTGGCCGCACTGGTCTCGGAGGCCGTCACCGATCCGGGGTACAGCGCCCGGGCCCGGTTGCTGGCCGGTCAGGTACGGCAGGAGGACGGCAGCGCCGCGGTGCTCGCCGAGATGGAGCGGATCGCCGAGCTGGGACGGGTCGGCTGAGCCGCTCGAGGCCCGACCGGACTCACCTTCCGGCCCCCTCGGTCATCGGGATCGACCGTGTCTGCGACGGACCCGGCCGGCAGCCGAGGATCGGCCGGGCATGAGGATCGTCGTCGCGGCCGCCGGCAGCCGCGGTGATGCCGTACCGTTCGGCGCGCTCGCGGCCCGGTTGCAGGAGGCCGGCCACCGGGTCCGGCTGCTCACCCACGAATCGTTGCGCGATCTGGTTGCCGACGGTGTGCCGACGATCGGGGTGGCCAGCGATCCCGCGCAGTTGCTGACCGGACCGGCCGCCGCGGCGCTGCGCCGGGGCGACCTGCGGGGGTTGAACCGTACCCGCGGTGAGTTCGCTGCCTTCCTGGCCGCCTTCCACGACCCGGCGCAGCGCGAACTCGCGGGGGCGGGACTGCTGATCGCCTCCACGATGGCGATCGCGGCGGTCGACGCAGCGCTCGAGCGTGGCGTACCGGTGATCCGGGCCCATCTGTGGCCGGAGAACACCGCACTGACCGGTCCGATGCCGTTGCTGCCGTACGGCTGGCGGATCCCCGCTCCGTTGCGCCGCGGGATGCGGGCCGGGTTGCGGCGGGTGGAGCCGTACCTGGCCGGTTTCGACGGCGGTTGGGTGCGCGGCCGGTTGCGGCTGCGGCCGCATCATCGGGCCGGACTGACCACCCACACCCATGGCACGATGTTCGCGCTCAGCCCGCTGCTGCTGGGTGCCGAACCGGTCGGCGGGTACGCCACGGGGTGGTGGACCGGCCCACCGGAGGGCGGGCTGAGCGCTGCCACCGTCGACCTGCTGTCCCGCCCGGGTACCTGGCTGCACATCGGCTTCGGGTCGATGCCGCAGACCCTTCCCGAACAGGTGCTCGAGCTCGTCTCCGCCGCGGCCCGGCGGGTCGGGGTGCGGGCCGTGGTGCAACTGCCCGGCGCCGAGGGATTGGACGACGGCACGGTGTGCGGGATCGGCACCGAACCCCATGCCGCGCTGTTCGACCGGGTCGCGCTCTCGGTCCACCACGGCGGCTCGGGCACCACTGGCGTGGCGGTCGGTGCCGGGATCGCGTCGGTGGTCGTACCGCATCTGGCAGATCAGTTCTGGTGGGGCCATCGGCTGCAGGCGCTCGGTCTGGCTCCACCGCTGCTGCCGCGACCGTTGCTGAGCCCGGACCGGCTGGCCCGCCGGATCGAGGTCGCTCTGCGAGCGGCGGTCCGGCGCCGCTGTGCCGAGATCGGTGAGCGGGTACGGGCCGAGGACGGTACCGGCGCGGCGGTGCGCTTCGTCGAGTGCGCGGTCGCGGACGGTGGGCGCCGATGAGCAGCCTGGCTGCCGGACGGCTCGGCGCGACGGTCGCCGGTTGCTGGTCCCGGAGGCCCGCCGGTGCGGCTGCCGCGTTGACGGTGTTCGTGGTGCTGTTGTTGCTCGCCGGTAGGTACGGACCGCACGGCGACGAGTTGTACTTCCGGATGCTGCCGCTGGACTGGTGGTACGTCGACCAGCCGCCGCTGACGGTGTGGCTGAGCCGGGCGGCGGCTTCGATCAGCGATGCCTTCTGGGTGCAGCGGGTGCCGGCGGCGCTGGCCGCGGCCGGGGGTGCCTTGCTGACCGCAGCATTTCCGCGGGTGCTCGGCTACGGCTCCCAGGTGCAGTCGGTGGCCGCCTGGGCACACGCGAGCACCGTCTACCCGCTGATCGTCGGTCATGTCTTCCTCACCTCCTCACTCGACCTGCTGGCCTGGCAGGGAATCGTGTTGCTGGTGGTGATGGCGGCCAGGGGCCGGGTCTGGTCACTGGCCTGGGCAGGGGCGGTCGCCGGCATCGCCTGCTGGAACAAGTTGTTGATCATCCCCCTGCTGGGTGCGTTGGTGATCTCGTTGTTGATCATGCGACGGGATCTGCTGTTCTCCCGGGCCGGTGCCGTCGGCGCAGCGGTCGCGACACTGGTGGGTGGCCCGCAGGTCCTGGCCCAAGCCATGCACGGTTGGCCGATGCGGGCGGTCTCGGGTGATCTGGTGGCGGCCAATGCCGGGGTCAACCGATGGCTGGTGCTACCGCTGCTGGTGGCCTTCGTCGGTCCACCGCTGTTCGGGGTGTGCCTGCGCGGGCTCCGCTGCTCGACGTACCCGTCGCCGATCGGTCTGCTGGCACCGGCGGCGATCGTGCTGGTGGGGTGGAATCTGGTCGCTCCGGCGCAGCCGTACTACGCGGTCGGCCTGTTCCTGTGTGCACTGGCGATCGGCTGGGGGCCGGTGAGTGAGGGCGCCGGGGTGATCTGGCGCCATGCCCGGTCGGTGATCGCTGCGAATGCGGTGATTGGCGCCGTGATCGCACTGCCAGTGCTGCCCGTACCCTCGGCGGTCCACGGGGTCGTCGCCGCGGTCAACCCGGTTGCGCGTGATCAGGTCGGCTGGGCCGACTGGGTCGCGCAGGCTGACCGCGCCCGTGGTGGTACGCCGGCCGCGGTGGTCACCGATGCCTACGCCCTGGCCGGAGCGATTCATTTCTACGGCTCGTCCGCCGGTGAACCGATCGAGGTCGCCTCCGGCCACAACGCCCTGTGGGATCTGGGTCCGCCGGCGGCCGAACAGGTGCTGCTGGTCGGTCCGCGGGCGGTCGCCCGTTCCGCGGACTTCACCGAGTGCCGGGCGGCGGGGCGGCTCAGCGACCTGCACCGCGACTCCTTCGGTGTCGCCGGGTCACCGATGCTGTGGTGCAGCGGACCGATCGGCGGCTGGGCGGCGATCTGGCCGGCCTTTCGTCACCTCGGCGCCTGAACGGACCAGCAACGACCAGGCCTCGAGCACGATCACCAGGAACAACAGCGACAACGAGGCCAGCTCGGCAGCGCCCCGCAGTCGCCACTGCGGGAACAGGTGGACCACGCTCACCAGCAGCGCCGTGGCGGACAACAGGGCCCGGAGCCGGGCAGCGGAGAATCGGTGCGACGCGGTCGTGGGAGGGGTGGCTTCACCGCGGATCCCGCTGATCATCATCGACCCGGCAGCGACCGGCAGAGCCAGCACCGCACCGGCCATGTGCAGTCCGGGTGCACTGTCGGAGGGGAAGGCCGCGACCATGATCAGCCCGCCACCGGCGGCTGCCACCGCCAGCCGCAGGAACGGCCCCCAGCCCAGATGGGGGATCAGGGAGGTGATGATCAACAAGGCCCCGGCGGCCAGCAGGCCGGCGTTGAACCAGGCTGCCCGCGGGGAGCAGATCCAGCGCCCGTCGGTGGTGAAGCAACTGCCCGCGCCCAGGTCGCTGATCATGCTCAGCGGCCAGTGGTAGATCAGTTCGGGCGATGCCAGAGCCCAGGCGGTCGCGGCGGTGAAGGCGAACAGGGCGGTGAAGAGTCCGACCGCAGCCAGTACGCGGTAGGGACGGACGCTCGAGGTCCTGGCGCGAGCGATCATGGCGTCTGCTCCTCCCTGGTCGACTCAGTTCATCGCCACGCGGCCGGCTCGGCGGTCGGTGGGTGGACCGGGCTGTGCGGACCGGGGTGAGCTGGCTGGGGCGACCTCGGTGTTCTCTCCGGGGTAGGGCAACCACCGGAGCCTGTGCTTGTGGCTGCAGACCCGACCCGCGAGGATGCAGTCATGGTAGTCCGGGGTGATGCGACCGAAGACCGGCCGGTGCACGGTTCGCCGCGATGTCGGTGGCGGTGAGGCAGGTGCCGCGACTGGCCGTACCCGATCTGATCGGCCCGGGATGTCGATTGCTGTTCGCCGGGATCAACCCCGGTCTGTGGTCGGCCCGTACCGGTGCCCATTTCGCCCGACCGGGCAATCGCTTCTGGCCGGCGCTGTATGCCGCCGGGATCACCGACCGGTTGCTGGACATGTCCGAGGGCGAGTCGGCCGTCGACCGGGACTATCTCATCTCCCGCGGGATCGGGATCACCAATGTGGTCCGGCGGCCGAGTGCCCGGGCCGATGAGCTGAGCACCGCGGAGTTCCGCGCCGGTGGGGAGCGGCTGCGACGGTTCGTCACCCGGCACCACCCGGCGGTGATCGCCTTCGCCGGGATCGGGGCCTACCGCACCGCCATGGGGAAACCGAAGGCGAGGACCGGTGAACAACCCGAGTCGTGGGGACGGACCCGGGTCTGGGTGGTACCGAATCCGAGCGGGCTGAATGCCCACGAAACCGTGCAATCCCTGGCCGCCGCCTACGCGCAGGCCGCCCGGGCAGCCGGGATCCCGGGAGTCATCGATTAGGCGCGCCCTTGTGTCTGTTCCGCAGCAAACGCACCCAAACCTCCGGTTTGGCTGCGTTTCCTGCGGAACTGTTGTGGGTCGGCGGTGACGCCGGGAGCATCGAACGGCGGCAGGGGATCGGGCAACGCCGGGCACCTCGAGGCCGGGATCAACCGGTCAGGAACAGCGACGCCGTCGCCAGCGGGACAACCAACGCCGTCAACAGCAGTCCGCGGAGGGCGAAGTCGCCCCAGCCGATCCGTACCCCGGCAGCGCGGCAGCGGCCCGCCCACAACAAGGTGGCCAGACTGGCCCAAGGGGTGATCAAGGGGCCGGCGTTCACGCCGACCAGCAGTGAGGCCGACAGCGCCGGGGTCTGCGCCAGCGGCTCCAGGGTGAGGTACGCGGGCAGATTGTTGATCAGGTTCGACAACCCGGCGCCCAGCCCCGCGAGCAGCAACGATCCCGACAACGAGTCGGGGAGCTCGAACCGGGCGAACCAGGCGTCCAGGACCAGCTGACGGGCGATCTCGACCACCACCAGCAGCAGGCCGACCCCGAGCATCATCCGCCACGGCAGTGGGAGCCGCCGGAGCAGACTGCGATCGACGATCGCGGTCAGGACGATCGACAGCGCTGCCGCGATCAGGGATGCGAGGCTGATCTCGGCACCGACCACGATTGCGACGGCCAGGGCGATGATGATCATGGCCTGACCGATCAGCAATCCGCGGTTCGCCGGCGCGACCGGCCGATCGTCGACGACGCCGCGGACAGCCAGGGTACGGCGGAACATGATCGCCAGGACGCCGACGGTGATCACTGCCGCGGTGAGGGCCGCCGGCCAGATCCGGGAGAGGAAATCGAGGGTCGAGGAGTTCGTCGACGACAGCGACAACAGATTGGTCAGGTTGGAGACCGGCAGCAGCAGTGAGCCGGTGTTGGCCAGCCAGACGCAGGTGTAGGCGAACAGCCGGGGATCGACGGACATCCGCTGGGCCAGTGCCAGCACCACCGGTGTCAACAGCACGGCTGTCGTGTCCAAGGAGAGGAAGATGGTCGCCGCCAGGGCGACGACGACCAGCCCGGCCCAGAGCACGGGCACCGAGCCTCGCGACCAGCGGCCCAAGCGGTCGGCGATCAGAGCGAAGAGCCCGCAGCGCTCGGCCAGCTCGGCGATGATCGTCATGGCCAGCAGGAACCCGAGCACCGGTAGTGCCCGTTCGGCCAGTTCGATCACTGCCGCAGCCTACGCTCGGATCAGCCGTCGCCCGTGGGCCGGTCCTGGCAGCTGGGTCACCGCCACACTTCGGGCCCGATCACCAGCCGGCGCCGGGGGTAATGGAGGGTCTGCTGCACGATCAGGTGACAGTGGTTAGTCACGCAGCCTGAGTGGCTGTCGTGGTCATGATGGTCTCGTACTCAATGGGGGTCAACCGGCCCAACCCGTCCTGGCGCCGGCGGCGGTGGTAGGTGCGTTCGATCCAGGTCACGATCGCGATCCGGAGCTCGTCACGGGTGGCCCAGGTGCGCCGGTTCAGGACATTCTTCTGAAGCAGGGAGAAGAACGACTCCATGGCGGCGTTGTCGCCGCAGGCACCGACCCGGCCCATGGATCCGACCATGTGGTGCCGGTTGAGCGCACCGACGAATTTCCGGCTTCGAAATTGCGATCCTCTGTCGGTGTGAACCACACAACCGGCAACGTCACCGCGGCGGGCGACGGCGTTGTTGAGGGCGGTGACGGCGAGGCGGGACTTCATTCGACTGTCGATGGAGTAGCCCACGATCCGGTTGGAGTACACGTCCTTGAACGCGCACAGGTACAGCTTGCCCTCACCAGTCCAGTGCTCGGTGATGTCACCGATCCACAACTCGTTCGGGTTCTGTGCGGTGAACTCGTGCCGGGTCCGGCCCTTCTCATCAGTGATGGCGCACAGGTCGTCGTGGACCGGCGGACCAGGCTTCTTGCCGTTGCGGCCGCGCTTCTTCCCGAACGCTGACCACCAGCCGTTGTCAGCACAGATCCGCCACGCGGTGCGTTCAGCCATCACCTGCCCGGCCTGGCGGGCCTCATCAGCCAGGAACCGGTAGCCGAACTCCGGATCATCGGCGTGGGCGTCGAACAGCGCGTTGGCCCGATGCGCCTCCACCCACTCGGCATCAGTCACCGGATCGGCGAGCCAGCGGTAGTAGGGCGCCCTGGCGAGCTTCAACACCCCGCACGCGACCGTGACAGGGATCCCGTCCGCGGCCAGCTCTTTGACGAGCGGGTACATCATCTTCCCGGCAAGTTCGCCTGCGACAGGTACGCCGCCGCCCTGCGGAGGACTTCGTTCTCCTGCTCGAGCAGCCGGATCCGCCGCTTCGCCTCCCGCAACTCCGCCGAGGCAACCTGAGTCGCGCCGGGCCGCTCACCGTCCTCGATGTCGGCCTTCTTCAATCAGTCGTACAACGTGGTGAAGTGGATCCCGAAGTCCTTCGCGATCTGATCCAGCCCGACACCGGGCTCACGGTTCCTGGCGACGCGAACCACATCGTCACGGAACTCCTTCGGATACGGCTTCTTCGACACGGTGGACATCCTCCCAGCCCAAGCCCGAACGCTAGGCAGATCAGTTGTCACCTATCCGTGCAGCAGACCCAACTCTCGGGCGTTCATCTGCGCGTACTGACCGAACGCCACGATCGGCGCTGAGTGGGTGCGCACAAGACTGGCGGCCAGGTCGAGCGCGCGCTCCAGGCCCTCGAACTGTTGGACCGAGAGCACGAACAAGTCTGGTGTGCCTACCGGCTCGTCTTCAGGGAACTGGTGCGCGTCCCAGCCTGCGATGTCGGCTCCATGGTCACGTAGTGCTGCGGCGGCAGTAGCGGCGGCAACAGGCTGAAGCTCAGCCTCAAAGGCGGATACGACAGTGATTCTTGGAGGGGTCATACCGGAACCGTAATTGATACACCAAGCTGCGTGTAGAGGATTTCCGGAACTCTTTCAAAAAAAATCGTTTACGTCAATTATAGGGCAGGCCGAACTGTGGTCCGGCGATTCACTGAATCCGGGCCATGAAGGGGACGGTATGGGGGCTGGGGCTAGTTGATGTGTGAAGTAAGTTCGCCAAAGGAGATGTCGCCGGAGGCGGCAATGGCGCCCCTGATGAATAGCACAGGAAGTCTCATAGTCTGGTCGATGTTCACGCTCTGCAGAACATCCTGTGCGACTTCAGCGGGTAGTGTGGACCGCAAGGCATCCTCCCCTGAGATGACAATCAGTCGGTCTGGGGAACCCGAGTCTTCAAGTATCTTTGTTGCGAGCTGGTACACGCGGTCGCTGCGATCCACCTCTGCCGCGTCACAGCATCCCGTTAGTAGCACGACATCCCTGCCGCTGGCCGAAGGCTCGAAGCGCTCTCTTGCGCTTGCATCGCTTACCGTTTCGTCATCAGGGATGATCTCCAGGCTGCAACAATCCTTGTTCGATGGACTTGGGCGCCCAAACAGCTTCGAGAAGAATCCTTCGCTAGTCATCAATTCCTCCTGCAGATAGACTGATCTATTTACGGGTCGGGCAGTTTAAGTGAAAATAGGGAGTATGAACCCCCCAGCCACGGCGATGGCAAATATCGAAAACAGGAAGGCTGCCAGAAGGCGTGGTTTGAAGATGCCGCTGAGCATGGTGGCCTCCGGGAGGCTGGCGCCAGTCCCGCTAATAATCATGGCGAAGATTGGGCCGATACCGACCCCGGCGCCAACCAAAGATAGTCCAATTGGGATAGCTGCGGTTCCGCGGATGTACAACGGGATCGCAATCAGGGCTGCTACAGGTATTGCCCAGGCCGCGTTACCCAGACCAGCTAGGACGGAGGAAGGCACTGCGCCATGAATGACTGCGCCGACTGCAACTCCAATGGCGAGCGGAATAGAGAGCTTCTTCAGCGTTCTCAGGGTCTCGACGATGGCAGGCTTGGCCTCGGATGCCAGGCCCCGCCAAGGGCCCGCATCAACAGCGCCCCCGGTGACTATCACTTTCCTGACCTGGTTCGCCAGTCCCAATCGATCCCAGACGAGGGCGATCGCTATGGAACTGATCGTGATGACAACCGTATATGCCAACATGAACTGCCAACTGATCATCACCGCAAGCATCGCGAGAATGACTGGGTCGATTAGGGGTGAGCTGATCAGGAAGGCTGCCGCGGCAGTAAACGGTGCGCCGGCCCGGAGCATGCCCATCAGCATTGGAACTGTTGAGCAAGAGCAGAACGGCGTGATGATCCCAACCGCCACCCCCTTGAGGGGGGCAGTAATACGATTGCCGGACAACCATCTCTTCAGGGTTTCGGCGCCGATCCTGCGATCGATGAGCACCACGGCGAACGTGATCACCGTGAACAGCGCTACCAGCTCGAGAAGGAGCAAGCCGAAGAACTGGAGAGTCTCAACCCACGTACGCAATCCAAAATCCTTCCGTGACTCGGCTCGTAGCCGTGGACGCATCGATACATCGAACTATGTAGATGGTATCGACCTATGTCGATGTGTGGCAAGATGTTGGCATGAGCGTTGCGGAACAGGCCGGCGGCAAAGGGCGAGGGGATGTGTGCTGTGCTGGCCTCGTCCGCGAAGTTGCTGACCCCCGTTCCGCGGAGGTGTTGGCGAGGGCGTTCAAAGCTCTCGGTGATGCGACTCGAGTGCGCTTGCTGTCCTTGGTCGCGGCTCACGAGGGTGGCGAAGCGTGCGTGTGTGATCTGACCGAGCCCGTAGGTCTAGCGCAGTCGACGGTGAGTCACCATCTCAAGATCTTGGTCGAGGCGGGTCTGCTTACTCGCACGCAGCGAGGCAAATGGGGCTACTACGCCGTCAGTCCTGGGGCCCTGGCTCGCATCGGCAGACTTCTCAACGAGAGCGCGTGTTAGTTGTGCTGACCTCGATCGTTGCCGGTGCGGTCGATGGGGCGGTGGTCGCCGATACTGCACCTCGTCGACAAACTTTTCGGCCGCGGTCGATTTGCCCACCCCAGGTGGGCTTGCTGTCACGTAGGCGTCTTGCCGCCCACCTCGATCGTGGCGGTATCGGTGTTGTCGAGGTAGGCCGCGATTAGGTCGTCGATGGTTCGGCGTTGTGCAGCGTCAGGGAAACGTTGGTCCGTGGCATATGAGTCGTGGGTATGAGGATCGCCGTTTGCGCGGTCCTCTCCTGTAGTGACTTCTCGACAGCGTGCCGCGCATGGGTGGGGGCTGGGCCAGTCGAGTCCCCCTGGCAGGGGAGTCAGGCATCAGGCTTGGACGGCTCGATGAGTTCGGAGAGCAACTGATACTCGTCGCCTGAGAGCAGGCCTTCGCGAGGGGCTCGGAGAACCTGGTCCCACATTCCAGCGACGTAGGTCGAGTCGGCTGGCTCCACACCTCGATGCCTCAGGTGAGGTCGTCCACTCCGGTGAGGTCATCGAGCGTGCGTTCGGCATCGGCCTGGGCCTGCTCGGCGACAGCCAACGATTCGCGGCGCCGATCCCGCTGGGCCGTCAGCGCCGTATGGGTGGCCTCGGCCGACTCCAGTGCGGCCTGTGCCTCGGCGAGTCGCTCCTGAGCAGCCTGCAGGTCGGATTCGGCCCGCAGCAGTGCCTGTTCGGTCGCCGAGACCGCCGCCCGGGCCTCGGCCACCGCGCTCGCAGCCGTCTCGGCCAGTTCCCGGGCCTGGTTCCGGGCGGCCCGGCGTGCCTCCTCGGCCTCCCGTTCGGCCCGTTCGCGCTCTGCCGCCTCCGCCCGGGCCTGTGCCTCGGCGTCGGGGCCCGGCCTGGCCTCGTCCGCCCGGTTCGCGGGGGGCTGTGCCGGCCGGCCCTCCTTGGGGGTGCCCGGTTTCGCCATCCGCTGGCGGGCAGCCAGGGAGATCACCTCGGCGCCGGCTCCCAGGTCCAGCGTGCCGAATCCGGAAGCGGCCACCGCCTGGGTCACCGTGCCGGTACGCAGACGCTGGGCCAGCGCCTGATCGGTGAGTGCGCCGGTGAGGATCTGTCCCACCTCATTGCCGGTGGCCGCACTCACCGCACCCGGCGAGGAAGCCACCACGGCCCGGGTCAGGGAGTTGATCAAGCGGGTACGTTGGCGGCTCAGGGTGCGAAGATCATCTGCCGAGAGGGTTCGATGGGCCTGGGCCAGCAGCTCCGCCAATTCGAGTAGTTGATCGACATCCTCGCGATTCGCCCGCGCCCACCGGTTGACCAGCCAAGCAGAGGTCGTCGGCTTCCGCAGTGACTTGATCGTCTTCGCCAGCTCCCGGTCCCCGCCGCTGCGCGCCTGCTTGGCCAGGTCGTCGCGAAGCCCGGTGAACTCCTCCAGCGGTGCGGCATAGACCTGATCGATCACCGTCGCGAGGTCCATCGAACCACCGTCCGTCCATGATCAACTGCAGGCATGATCAGCTGCAGGAGATCGTCGGTGAAACCGACCTCACTGCTCGTCGGACAGCACCGAGATCCCCGGTTGGCCGGTGTGGACGACCTTGCCCGGATTCAGGTTCTGCTTCGGATCGACCCCGTTGAACAGGGAACTGATCATCTGCACCCCGACGGGGGAGATGTCGGCCTCCATCCACGGTGAGTGCTCGACGCCGACCGCATGGTGGTGGGACAAGGTGCCGCCACCGGCGATGAACGCCTCCTGCACCGCGCGCTTCAGCACGTCGTAACGCTGCAACACATCGGGGGAGTCGTCGGCGATCGCGAAGGTGAAGTAGAGACAGGCGCCGGAATGGTAGGAGTGGGAGAGGTGGCACATGATGTAGCCCTCCCGCTCGACCTCGGCCATCGCCTTCTCCGCGGCCGCGATCACACCGTCGTAGAGCGGCTTCAGCTTCGACCACGGGGCTGCGGTCTCGGAGACATCGGCTGCCGCCCCGCGGTCCAGCAGGAAGTCGCGGATGTAGGGGGTGTCGAACTTCTTCTGGTCGTACAACGCACCCGGGCCCTGGCCCACGCCGAACCCGCCGTGGGGAGCGATCAGTGCCTTCACCATCGCCTTCTGCCGGGTGACGTGACTCTTCGAGCCCTCGAATCCGATGAAGGACATCGCCAGTTGATCGATGTCCCAGCCGCGCGCCTCGAGGAACTTCATCAGTCCGGCGGTGACGTACTTGGACATGCCCTTCGACTGCTTCTGCGTGGCGAACGAGAACGCCGTCTCGCGGTCGTCGGAGACCCGGGAGACCGTCACCTGGGCTTCGGATCGGGCGATGTCGTGCATCGCCCGAATACCGGCGGCGAAGCTGGGGAAGAAGTAGGCCTGGATCTCGCGTACCTCGGGCACCCGGTGGACCTGCACGGTCACCTCGGTGATGATTCCCAGACGGCCCTCGGAACCGAGCACCATCTCCCGCACGCTCGGACCGGTCGAGGTCGACGGCAGCGGGCGCAACTCCAGCGTCCCCTCCGGTGTCGCCATCCGCAGGCCGCGGGTGATGTCGGCGATGTCGCCGTACTTGTCGGACTGCATCCCCGAGGATCGGGTCGCCACCCAGCCACCGAGGGTCGAATGGGTGAACGAGTCCGGAAAGTGGCCCAGGGTCCAGCCCCGGCGGTTCAGCTGTTCTTCCAGATCGGGCCCCTGGGCACCGGCCTGGATGGTGGCCAGACCCGCGTCGTCATCCAGGCTGAGTACCTGGTCCAGACGTCCGAGATCGACCGAGATGATCGTCCGCTGTTCGTTCAGCGGTGCCTCCAGCGAGCCGGCGATGTTCGAGCCACCACCGAAGGGGATCAGCACCAGGTCGTTGTCCACGGCGAACTTGACCAGCGACTGGACCTCCTCATGGCTGCCGGGATAGACCACGACATCCGGCACCCGGCCCAGCTTCCCGGCCCGGATCCGTACCAGATCGCGGACGCTCTTGCCCTTGGCGTGCACCACTCGCTCGAGATCCTCGGTGACCACCTGGTCCTCACCGACGATCTCGCGGAGCTGGCCGCGAAGGTCCTCGGTGAGTTGGCTGGCCGGGACGGTCAATTCGTCGAACTGCAACGGTTGCCGACCCGGGGTGGTGATGTCGAGGCCCACCTTCTCCAACACGAACGGGGCGAAGCGGGGCTTGTCCTCGTAGTGGAAGGCGACGCCGTCGACGCCCCAACCCCACCACTTCATGTGCTTGACGCCGGTCATGCAACCTCTCCTGAGTCTGACTTCTGGTCGGTGCGGTCCGTACCGGCCGAGGGTACGGGTGCTCCGGCGGGATCCTGCAGGGAAACCTCGCCGCGAGCGTACGCCCCCAGTGTCGGCTTGCCGACCTTGAGTGCCATTGCATCGTGCATGGTCTGCACCGAGGCCCGGATCCGGTTGCTGAACTGGCGTGCGTTCTCCCCCGGTCGGGGCCACAGCGGGGCGCCGAAGACGACGTCGATCCGGGGCCGACCGCGCTTCGGCCAGTTGGTGCCCCGGGGCATCGCCGCACCGGCGCCGACCAGTGCGGTGGGCACGATGGGGACATTGTTCGAGATCGCCAGGCTGGCCGCCCCGGGCAGGAACCGACCCATCTTCCCGGTCTTCGAGCGCGTGCCCTCGGGGAAGATCAGCAGGGGGACGTCGTCGTTCAGCAACTGCGAGGAGAGGCCGCGGTGCTTCCCCGAGCCCGAACGGTCGATCGGATAGGAGTTGAAGAAGAGCGCGGTGGGCAGGGACCTGCTCCGGGAGGAGTAGAAGTAGTCCATCGCGACCCCGGTGGCCAACAGCCGGGACAGTCGCCGGGGCAGGCTGGTGATCAGCAGCGGCGCATCGAGGTGGCTGCTGTGGTTGGAGACCAGGATGAATGCCCCGTGCAGCAGGTCCAGACGTTTGCGGTCGTGGATCTTGACCTTGGTGACCGAGCGGAGAACGGTCCGCAGCAGTATTTGCTGGGTCACGAAACGAGCGGTCGCCAGCGCTGGCGAGGTATACCGCTTGCGTCTCTTCACGGACTCACCATAGCGACGTATCGATCGTGGTTCGAAGCGGTGAACACCGACATCGGCGCGACATTTTGTGGGGTTCCCACAGCTGTGGTCGGATCCCGGCGGCGAGTGCCGGTGACCGATTGGCGACAACTGACAGACCGAGGGCTGTGCAGATCACTCGCGAGCGGAGCTGAGTTTGCGTGACAGCCAGCGGATCCCGGCCCGTGGTGCGTGCCGGGCGATCTGGATCGCGGCGGCCCACTGCGGTGTGGGTACGGAGATGATCTTCCCGGCGGCGGCGTCACGGAGGCATTCGGCGACCAGCCGGTCGGCGTCGACGAAGACCGCCTCGGGCAGTTTGGAGGCATCCACACCTGCCCGGTCGTGGAACTCGGTGTGCACCCAGCCGGGCGCCAGTGCGGTGACCGTGACCCCCGTACCGCGCAACTGGTTCGCCAATGCCTCGCTGTAGACGGTGGTCCAGGACTTGATCGCGGAGTAGTTGCCGGTGGTGATCCAACCGGCGGTGGAGGAGACGTTGATGATGATCCCGCCGCCGTTGGCCCGCAGTTGCCGGGCGGCTGCGGCGCTGAGCACCATGACGCTGCGGATCATCACCTCGAAGGCACGATCGTGCAGCGCCTGGTCGGGGGTGACCAGCTCACCCGGCAGCCCGAATCCGGCGTTGTTGATGACCATGTCGACACCGCTCGTGCCGGTGTCCTCGATCCGGGCAGCCACGGTCTCGACCTGGTCCCGGTCGGCCAGATCGGCAGGCAGGGTCTCAACCCGGACGCCGTAGGCCGAGCTCAGTTCCTGTTGGGCCCGGGCCAACCGGGAGGAGTCGCGGGCGACCAGGACCAGGTCGACTCCGCGGGCGGCGAGGGCTCGGGCGAAGGCGGCCCCGATGCCGGAGGTACCACCGGTGATCAGGGCGCGTCGGATGGGCAGGCTCACCGGTCCACCGTAGCCAGTGATCACCCCGCAGGCGGAAACCGAAGCCGCTTTCGGGTGACTTCGCCGGCGGCATACGGTCGAGGGATGGACACGTTGATCGAGGACCTGCTGGCCGTTCTCCCCGCTGAGAAATTGCTCACCGATCTCGACGGGTTGGACGGGTATGCCCATGACGACGCCGAGTGGGCGCCGTGGGAGCTGCCGGTCTGTTTCGTCCGTGCGCGCAGCGCCGAGGATGTCCAGGCCGTGGTACGGGTCTGTCTCCGACATGGGGTGCCGGTGGTCGCCCGCGGAGCCGGTACCGGTCTTTCCGGCGGGGCGAATGCGATGGCCGGTTCGGTGGTCGTCCTGCTGGAGCAGCTGAATCGGGTGCTGGAGATCAACGAACTCGAGCGGTACGCGGTGGTCCAGCCCGGTGTGATCAACGACGATCTGCGGGCCGCGGTCGCCGAACACGGCCTGTGGTACCCGCCGGATCCGGCCAGTTCGCCGTGGTCGACCATCGGCGGCAATGTCGCCACCAATGCCGGTGGTGTGTGCTGTGTGAAGTACGGCGTGACCCGGGACTACGTCCTGGAGGTGCAACTGGTGACCGGTACCGGTGAACTGGTCCGGTTGGGCCGGCGTACCGCCAAGGGAGTCGCCGGGTACGACCTGGCCGGGTTGATCGTCGGCTCCGAGGGCACGCTCGGCATCGTCACCGAGGTCACCCTGCGGCTGCGGCCCGAGCGGCCCGCCGAACAGACCGTGGCCGGACATTTCGACTCCCTGACCGCCGCCGGGGAAGCCGTGCGCGAAGTGGCCGCTGCCGGGCTCACCCCGTCGGCCCTGGAACTGGTGGACCGTACCTGTCTGCAGGCGGTCGATGACTGGAAGAACATGGGATTGGCGGCCGAAGCGGCGGTGGTCCTGCTCGGCCGCGTCGACACCCCCGGTCCGGCCGGGGACCGGGAGGCGGCCGAACTGCTCGACGCCTTCGAACGCGGCGGAGCCACCTGGGCAGCCCGCAGCTCCGACACCGCGGAGGGAGATGCGCTCTTCGCTGCCCGGCGGCTGGCCTACCCGGCTCTCGAACGCCTGGGCCCGGTGCTCACCGAGGACGTCTGCGTACCGAAGGCCGCGGTGCCGTCGATGCTGTCCCGGATCGAACGGATCGGCCGGGAACGCGATGTGGTGATCGCCAACATCGCCCACGCCGGCGACGGCAATCTGCATCCGTTGTTGATCGTCCCGGCTGGTGATGACGCTGCCCGGGAACGGGCACAGCTGGCCTTCGCCGACATCATCGACGCCGCCCTGGCTGCCGGCGGCACGGTCACCGGCGAGCACGGTGTCGGTTTGCTGAAGCGTGACGGCCTGGTCGCCGAGCTGTCCGATCCGGTGCTCGCGATGCATCGTGCGGTGAAGACTGCGCTGGATCCGCAGGGGATCTTCAACCCGGGCAAGGTGGTCGAGACCGCATGACCCCCGATCGCGGTGGCCGACGGTGCCCGGGCCCTGGATCCGCACCGACCGCGGGGTTTCGGGGGCACAACGGTCCGGTGAACTCGCCGTGCACCGCACAGGAGTGTTGCTAGCGTCGGAGCCGGACGGTAACCCGCTGCCCACCTCACAGCTGACGCAGGAGATCGAGATGCGCCTCGGCATCGACTTCGGTACCACTCGCACCGTCGTGGCCTGGGCCGACCGGGGAAACTACCCGGTGGTCGAGTTCGACGACGCATTCGGTGACGCCGTCGATCACCTCCCGACCGTCGCCGCCTGGACCGAGCACGGCCCGGTCTTCGGGTTCGCCGCACTTGCCGCAGCGCGTACCGGCGCGCCGCAGGTGCGCTCGTTCAAACGACTGCTGACCGATCCCGAGCTGGGCTTCGATTCCGAGGTCGCGTTCGGTCACCGACGGATCCGGCTGGTCGAGTTGATCACCGGTTTCGCCGCCGTGCTCAACCGGTCGTTGCGGGTCTCGTCGAGCCTGTCCCCGATCGAGGAATCCGAACCCCTGCAGGTGATGCTGGGTGTCCCGGCCCAGGCCTCCACGGCACAGCGGATGATCACCCTGGAAGCCCTCACCCGCGCCGGGTTCACCGTCGAGGGCATGATCAACGAGCCGAGTGCTGCCGCCTTCGAGTACAGCCACCGCTATCCCCGTACGCTCACCTCGCGGCGCAGCGATGTGATCGTCTTCGACCTCGGCGGGGGCACCTTCGACGCCTCCCTGGTCCGGGTGGAGGGCCGGGACCACCGGATCCTCGCCTCGGTCGGCGATCCCCGGTTGGGCGGGGACGACTTCGATCAGGTGCTGGCCGGGCTCGCCGCGGAGGCCGGCGGTACGCAGGTCGGCCCCGGTTCGGAAGCGGAGTTGCTCGACGATGCGCGGGCGGCCAAGGAACAGATCGCACCGCAGACCAAGCGGGTGACCCTGGAGGTGGCCGAGCAGCCGGTCACCGTGGCGGTCGACGACTTCTACCGGGCGGCCGGTCCGCTGGTGGAGCGGGCCGTGCAGGTGATGGAACCACTGCTCGGTGGGTCCGGCCCGGTGAGCACCGAGGAGACCGAACTGGCCGGGATCTACCTGGTCGGTGGGGCATCGGGGCTGCCGCTGGTTCCGCGCACCCTGCGGGAACGGTTCGGCCGCCGGGTGCACCGCTCACCGCATGCCAGCGGCTCCACCGCGATCGGGTTGGCGATCGCTGCGGACCCGGACTCCGGATATCGGCTGTTCGACAAGCTGACTCGCGGGATCGGCGTCTTCCGCGAGGCCGAGGGGGGCAAGGCGATCGCCTTCGACCTGGTCGTGGCCGGTTCGACCGAACTGCCCGAACCCGGGGACGAGTTGGTGATCACCCGGCGCTACCGGGCGGCCCACGACCTCGGCCACTTCCGGTTCGTGGAGGTCGCCGGTGTGGACGGTGCCGGTGAACCGGTCGGCGACCTCTCACCGCTGGCCGAGCTCACCGTGCCCTTCGATCCGCGGCTGCGTGACGGCCGGGATCTTGCCGAACATCAGCCTTCGCGGACCAGCGGGGGCCCGCAGGTGGAGGAGCGGTACCGGATCGACGCCAATCGGGTGGTCGAGATCCGGGTCACCGACCTGGACACCGGTTATCACGTGGAGGCCGTGCTGGGTGGCACCGGAGCACCGTCGTCGGTGCCCCGGCCGGCCTGATCACATCGACGGCTCCCGGCCACGCAGCAGCCACGGCCGGAAGGCGCGGGTGACGAACGGCAGGATCCAGAAGACCATGATCGGCGTCAACAGCGCAGTGGTCAGCAGCAGCCGGGGGAACAGCGGCAACGTCGCGTACCCGGGTACGAAACCGAGCACGAAGGTGAAGAGCAGGTTCATCGGGAAGAAGCCGAGCCAGACCACCACCGCCTGCTTCCAGCGCGGAGGCACCGGCTCGGCCTGCATCATCTGCACGTGTTCACCCGGCAGCACCACACCGTCGATCGAGTCGAACCATCCCTCGATCCCGGTCCGCCGTTCGATCTTGGACTCCTGGGCGAAGTTGGCCCCGGCCTCCACCCAGATCCGGCGTTCCTCGCTGGCCTCCCAGGCGTGCAGGGTGTCGGCGTCGGCGAACCGGTAGAGCATGTACCAGGTCTCACTGCCCGGAGCCGCCTGCACCCAGCCCGAACCGAGGAAACCCGGATAGTGGGTGGCCAGGTCGATGCCCTGGCGTACCCAACTGAGCGCGTAACGCTCCATCACAGGGTCCACGGTCCGCTCGATGGCGACGGTGATCGGTTCGGCCATGACGTTAGTCTGCTCGGCCGACCGGGTCGACATGCCGAGACCGGACGTGACCTGTGCCTCCTCGCGGCCGTGGGCGAGGTTGGTCGCGTCAAGACGGCGGCAGGGGTGTGATAGAACGTGTCGGTCGATGATCAATGAGGATTCGGAGCAGGCGCATGAGCTCGGAACAGACGATGGGCTCGGAACAGACGATGGGCTCGGAACAGACGATGGGCTCGGAACAGACAATGGGCGACGTCATCGGCCCACGCGATCTGTACGACGAAGATCATCGGGACTTCGCCGCCACGGTCCGGGCATTCGTGGACAGACAGGTCGCGCCCCACGCCGAGCGGTGGGATGGTGCCGGCCGGGTCGATCGCGAGTTGTTCGCCCGCGCCGCGGAGGCCGGGATCCTCGGGATGTCGATCCCGCAGGAGTACGGCGGTCTCGGCCTGGATGACTTCCGTTTCAACGCCGCCATGGCCGATGAGCTCGGGCACCACCCGGTGTCCTCCGGGATGGGCGGGATCGCCTTGGAGAACGACATCGTGATCCCGTACTTCACCGGGTTGACCACCGAGGAACAGAAGCAGCGCTGGCTGCCCGGGATCGCCGCCGGGGAGACGATCGTGGCGGTGGCCATGACCGAACCCGGCACCGGCAGCGACCTCTCCGGAATCCGGACCAAGGCGGCCCGCGACGGTGATCACTACATCGTCGACGGGGCGAAGACCTTCATCTCCAACGGCCAGAACGCCGATCTGGTCGTCACCGCCGTCCGTACCGGAGAGCATCCCCACCGGGGGATCAGCCTGTTGGTCGTGGAGGCCGATGCCGAGGGTTTCTCCCGCGGGCGGCAGTTGGCCAAGATCGGCTTGCACGCCCAGGACACCAGTGAGTTGATCTTCGACCGGGTACGGGTGCCGGCCGCGAACCTCCTCGGAGCCGAGGGCGAGGGTTTCCTCGGTCTGATGCGGAACCTGCCGCAGGAGCGGCTGTCGATCGCGGTGGCAGCGGTGGCGGCCTCCGAAGGTGTGCTGATGCGCACCCTGGAGTACGTAAAGGAGCGCAAGGCCTTCGGCCAGCCGATCGGCAGTTTCCAGAACACCCGGTTCGAGCTGGCCGAGATGGTCACCGCCGTGCGGGCGACCCGGGCCCATGTCGACAATTGCGTCCGCAGGCAGGTCGCGCATGACCTGAGTCCGGAGGATGCCGCCGGGGTGAAGTTCCTCGCCACCGAGCAGCTGAACAACGTGGTCGGTCGCTGTCTGCAACTGCACGGAGGGTACGGCTACATGCGCGAGTACCGGATCGCCCGCGACTACGAGGATGCCCGGATCACCACGATCTACGGCGGTACCACCGAGATCATGAAGGAAATCGTCGGCCGCGGCCTCGGCCTGTGACCCGCTGACTGGTGTTGTCCGGTGAGCTGGGTCGGCTCAGGGGACCCGGCTCAGGGGAGAAGGGTGAGGTTGTCGATCAACCGCACCTCACCGACCTCGGCGGCGATCGCGGCCAGCACCGGGCGGTCGATGCTGCTCACCGGTTCGAGGGTCCGGGGATCGACCAGCGCGAAGTACTCCAGGGACACCCCGGACAGCACCGTGGTGGCCGCGGCGATGATCGTTTCCGGATCGGTGGTGCCACCGGCCACCAGTTCGGCGGCGATGTCCAGCGACTGTTTGAGCGTCAGTGCCCGCTGCCGCTCGCTGGGACTGAGCCTGCTGTTGCGACTGGACAGGGCAAGGCCGTCGGGATCACGGATCGTCGGACAGGTTTCGATCCGGATGCCGAAGTCGAGATCGCGGACCAGTTGGGCGATCACCAGCGCCTGCTGGGCGTCCTTGCGCCCGAAGTAGGCCACATCGGGCCGGCACATGTTGAACAGTTTGCTGACCACGGTGGTCACCCCGTGGAAATGCCCGGAGCCCCGGTGGGCACCCTCCAGGGTCTCCACCAGCGGGCCGCGCAGGCGTACCTCGGCACCGAAACCGGCGGGATAGACCTCGTCGGTGGCTGGGGCGAAGACGAGGTCGGCGCCGGCGTCGGCGACCAGTTGCAGATCCGCCTCCTCGGTGCGCGGGTACGCCTGCAGATCGCTCGCCCGGTCGAACTGTCGGGGGTTGACGAAGATCGAGACCACGACCAGGTCACATTCGGCGCGTGCCCGATCCATCAGCGACCGATGACCCTGGTGCAGCGCGCCCATGGTCGGCACCAGGCCGATTCGCTGCCCGGCCCGCCGGGTCGGCGCCAGTGCCTCGCGCAGGGCATCGACCGTGCGGATCACGGTCGGGCGGTTGGTCTGCTCCACTGCGTCACCGTAACCGCTCGAGCAACCGGGGCCGGAACCGCGTCGGTGTGACCCGAACCCGGCCGACCCGTCACCGGGATCGGTTCGGGCCGGCGTACTCCCGGTGCAGCGCCTGCAACACCGGCAGCAGGCGTGGTGCCGGACCGTAGAGCGGATTCAGCATCAGCGTCCGCTCACCCAACAGCGTCCGATCGGTGTCGCGGAGCCACCGGGAGAACCGGTTGTCCGGCCCCGCCTGCTGGACGGCTTGCCACGCCTGCGGGGTGAGCCGGAAGAGCACCCGGCGGTAACGCGGGCCCGGCCAGCGGGGTTGGTAGGTGACCTCGGTGAACTCCTCGTAATCCGGCCAGCCGAGACTCGTCGTGGTCTGCCATTCACCGCGCCGACGTACCTGTTCGGAGATCCCGCTGCGGTCCAGCCGGAGTCGGATCGGTCTGTGCAGGAGGCGCGCGGCGCCGGCCAGACAGAACAGCGAGGCGGTGAGGATCAGCAGGGCCATGGCGCCGGTGGCGACCACTTCGCCGAGGGTCATCGCGCCGGTGGCGCGGCCCTCGGCCATCGCCGAACCCATGGCGAGCACGCAGACGAGCAGGAACAGTCCGACGACCAGGAACAGGAGCGGGCGAGCGCGCCCGACGGTGCGAATCACCGGCCTTCCGGCACGAACCTCGGACAGGGCGGTCTCGGCGGTCGGCAATGGCACCACACGACGATAGCCGGAGCGCTCGGGAGGTCGTGAGGGGAGGCCGCTCTACCAGTCCGTTCCGCAGGATCCGTACCCAAGAGTCCGGTTTGGCTGCGTTTGCTGCGGAACGGATTCGAGGGGTACGCGGGCAAGCTCAGGTACGCAGGGACCTCATGTACACAAGGCCTCAGGTACGCAGGGCGCTGACGGCGAAGATCCAGGCCAGGCTGCCGAGCCCCGACATCATCCCGACGACCATGAATGCCACCGGTACCGGGCCGGGGTCGATGCTGCCGGTGCTGGTCATCGCCAGTCCGATGATCGAGATGACGAAGGCGATCGGCGCCAGCGCGCCGATACCGACGAGCCACAGCGCCAGCGGATGGGGCTTCTTCTCCTGCCGTTCGGTTCCTGAATCGGTGGATGCCGGAACCTGCTGCGCATCGTTCGGATCGATGATGGTGGCCATGTCGAACCCTCCGTAGGACGATCCATGGTGTGGTCTGCGCCATGGGGTTCGAGGTGTTGCCCTCTACTTCCACGATAGGACCCGTTGCGGGGATTGCAAAGAGGATCGAGGAACCCGAGCTGTGATCCCGGAGGCACCGGCCGGCAGCGGGAGATCAATGCCGGGCGGGAGGGCTAGGCTCGAACCATGCAGGTGACCGGGATCCACGCCTATCCCCTGAAATCGGGACGTGCGCGCCCGTTGCCGGCGGCGCAGGTCGAGCCCTGGGGCCTGCGGGGTGATCGCCGGTGGACGGTGATCGATGCCGACGGGGAGAAGGTCTCCGCCCGGACCGATCCTCGACTGTTCCTGATCGATGCCGAGACCTCGGAGTTCGACGACCTCGACGACGCCCTTCGACTGAGCGCCGACGGACACCCCGACCTGCTGCTGGACACCCCGCAGGGCCCGGTCGTCGAGGTCACCATCCACGGTTCTCCGGCACCGGCGATCCATGCCGGTGCCCGGGCCGATGCTTGGATCGGTGCCGTCCTGGGGCGCGAGGACGTCTCGCTCGTCTGGTGCCCCGACCCGACCGTTCGGACCCTGGATCCCGAACACAGTGAGCCCGGTGATGCGACCGCCTACGCCGACGGGTTCCCGGTACTGCTGGCGACCGAGGCGTCCTTGCGGCAACTGAACGCCTGGGTGGCCGAGACCGCCCGCGAACGTGGGCAGCAGCCGACCGAGGTACCGATGGCGCGCTTCCGGCCGAACATCGTGATCGACGGGGAGGTGCCCTTCGCCGAGGACGACTGGTCGCAGGTGATCATCGGCGAGGGGCCGGACGCGCTGGTCCTGCGCAGCAACAGCCCCTGCAAGCGATGTGTGATGACCACCGTCGACCCGCTCAGCCTGGAACGCGGACCGGAGCCGATCCGTACCCTCGCCCGGCATCGACGCGGACTCGGCGGGACCCTCTTCGCGATCAACCTGGTACCGGCCGCGGCCGGCCGGATCGCGCTCGGCGACCGCGTCACCGTGCGCTGAGCGGCGGAATCGCCGCACCCGCGGCAGCCGAATACGATGCACCCCATGAAGAAGTTGCTCCCGCTCGTTGCCGTACCCCTTTTCGCCCTGACCGCCTGCGGCGGTGGAGGTACGGAGACGACGGCCGGCGGCCCGGCCACGGCCGACGGGTCCACCTCCGCGGCGGCCGGCGCCTGCGCGTACACACCGAGCGGGCAGCCGAGCACGGTCGAACTGCCCCCGGCCGATCCGACCGTCTCCGGCGAGGTGCCGGCGACGCTGACCATCGGTGCTGACGGCTCCGATCACGAGCTCGGCCTGGAGCTGGATGCCGCCGCGGCCCCCTGCACGGTCAACTCCTTCGTCTCCCTGGCCGAACAGGGCTACTACGACGGTACGAGCTGTCACCGGCTCACCACCCAGGGGATCTTCGTCCTGCAGTGCGGCGACCCCACCGGCACCGGCACCGGCGGGCCGGGGTACACCATCCCCGACGAGTTCCGCGACGACATGACCTACGGCCCGGGCACCCTGGCCATGGCCAACACCGGTCATGCCGATTCCGGCGGCTCCCAGTTCTTCATCGTCTACGCCGGTGAGGACTCCCAGCTGCCGCCGCAGTACACCGTCTTCGGACAGATCACCGAGGGCCTGGAGGAGTTGCAGGGCTTCGCCGAGCAGGGCACCACCGACGGCAGCGGTGACGGCACTCCCGCGGTCGAGGTCACCTTGGAGTCCTTCACCTTCCCCGAGGCCTGACCGGCCCGGTCGGGTCCGTCCGGGCGATCGGCGGGGTCAGTTCTGCCAGTTGTCCATCCGCTGCTCCTCGCTGCCGAGGACCGGGTGCAACTCCATGGCCGGGCTGTACCGGCTGGCCGGGGTCTGTCGGCCCAGGGCCTCGGCCATCGCCCGCACGTGGTGCGGTCCGCCGCCGCAGCAGACGCCGAGGTAGTTGACGCCGATCTCGGCGGCCCGGCGGGCGAAATCGGCCAGCTCGAACCGGCTCAGCGAGACCGACTCGAGTTGGATCGGGAAGGCGCGATCACCATTGGGCAGGGTCAGCGATTCGAAGGCCGGCACCGCCTCGGTCGTCCGGTACGGCACCGGCAGCGCCGCGATCGGGGTGTCGGTGGCCGCCCGGATCCGTTCCAGCAGCGGCAGCATCGTCACCGGTCCTCGGCTGCAGTTCAGCCCGACCACGGCAGCACCGGCATCGGCCAGCCGTTGCACGGCCTCGACATAGCCGTACCCGTCATAGGTCTCCTCGGGCCGCACGCTGGCGAAGTTCACCACCGCCGGCAGGGAGAACTCTTGGCAGACCTGCAGGGCGATCTCGGCCTCGCCGACGAAGTCGTTGGTCTCGGCGATCACCAGGTCGATTCCCTCCTCGACGGCCCAGGAGAGCTGCTCGCGGTACTGGGCACGGACCAGCTCACCGGTACGGACCGGATCGGCCGGGTCGTAGGACCAGGTGTTGCAGATGTTGCCGGCGACCAGCGCGCCGCCTTCGGCGGCGACCTCATTGGCCAGCCGGACCGCTTGCCGGTTCATCTCCTCCAGCTGGCCGTCGCGGCCGACATCCTTCAACTTCTCCCGGTGGGCGTAGTAGGTCAGCGCGACCATTACCTCCGAACCGGCCCGGAGGAACTCGCGGTGCAACTGCCGCACCGCCTCCGGGGCGTCCAGGACGACCTCGGGTACGTAGGGGCCGGCCTTGATGTAACCCCGGCGTTCGAGTTCGAAGACGTAGCCTTCGGCGCCGAGCACGATGCCGGCCTCGAGCCGGTCGAGGAAGCTGGTCGGGGACGGGCGGTTCATGGTGGTGCCTTTCGCAGGTACGGCGACCGTTAGCGGAATCGTGCCGGGTCGAAGCGGGTGAGGTCGTCCTCGGCCCGGTCCCCGGCGGCCAGCCGGGCCAGGGTACGTCCGACCCACGGGGAGAACTTGTAGCCGGTGCCGCGCCAGCCGACGCCGATCCAGACCCCGGGTTGACCGGGTACCGGTCCGAGCACGAAGTCGTCGTCGGCGACCAGGTCGTAGTCGCACTGGTCGACCACCGTCACCGGGGTGCGTTCGGCACCGGCCAGTCCGGGCATCACCTGCTCGACGAAATCTCCGACGCTGTTGATCGAGGTTTCGGCGGTGTCCAGATCCGGCGGGTTGTAGTAGCCGATCTTCACCGCGTCGATCACCCCGTCGACGATCGGGTGCAGGTAGATACCGGTGTCCAGGTAGGCGATCACCGGCATCCGTTCGGCGGTGTACTGCGCGCGTTCGGCCGGCGCCGGGGTGTAGTAGAAGGCTTCGCTGGGACGGTCCTTGGTGATCGGTACCCGCAGCCGATTGTCCGGCAGCAGGTCGAGTACGTCATTGCTGCCGTGGCCGGCGGTGATCACCACCGAGCCGGTGTGCCAGACCTGTTCTGCCGCAGCCGAGGTGTCGGTGCCGACCACCTGCACACCGTCCGGTCCGGGAATGATCTTGGTCGGTACGGTGTGCTCGAGCACCGGCACACCGGCGGCTCGCAGGTCGCTCAGCAGCGCGGTGGTGACCGAGGCCAGATCGGCCAGTCCGCCGGCGGGATCGAGGAAACCCTCGTCGGCGCGCAGGTAGGGGAACCGCTCGCTCAGCTGCGCGGTGTCCAGTTCCTCGGCGGCGATGCCCAGCTCGGTCATCACCTGCTGGGTCCGGTGGCCGTAGGTGGCCGGCAGGTCCGGTGTCACCTGTGCGGAGGCGATGTTCATGCAGCCGCAGCGGACCAGGGCGCGGGTGCCGGTGGCGGCCTCGAAGTCGGCCCACAGGTCGATCGCCCGCTCGGCCAGTCCGACGTAGAGGGGGTCGAGGTAGTCGCGGCGGTAGGAACGGGTACGGCCGAAGGACGCGGTTGCCGGGTCGCCGACCGTACCGGCCTCCAGCACCACGACCGAGCGTCCCTCCCGGGCAGCGTTCCAGGCGGTGAACAGACCCATCACGCCACCGCCGATGATCACCAGGTCCACCCGGTCCTGATCGGCCGGGGATGTGGTCGGTTCTGCGGCTGGGTTCGCCATGGTTCTCCTGCTCGACATCGGGGTGACCGGGTGGCCACCGGGGTCCACTGTAGGACTCGGCGCCGACCCGGTGGGCTCACCGGCAGGAGATGGACACCGGGCCGCGGCAGGTGCCGGTCGGCCGTGGTCGGACGGGGTGTCGGCCGGGGTCACAGGTGTCGCGGAAGCACCGAGGGCCCCACGTGAACGCGGGGCCCTCGGTGGACTCATCGATGCGGCCGAGGCCGCAGTTGATCAACGGTGCAGATCGAACCGATCCAGTTCCATCACCTTCACCCAGGCGGCGACGAAGTCGTCGACGAACTTGGCCTCCGAACCGTTCTGGGCATAGATCTCGGCAACTGCCCGCAGTTCGGCGTTGGCGCTGAACACCAGGTCGGCCCGGGTGGCGGTCAGCTCCCGGCCCGCCGGCGTGGTCGCGGTGTAACCACCGGAACCGTCGGGGCTCCACAAGGTGTTGATGTCCAGCAGCGCGGTGAAGAAGTCGTTGCTGAGCACACCGACGTTGTCGGTGAAGACACCCGCGGTCGAGCCCTGCGCGTTGGCACCGAGGACCCGCAGGCCACCGATCAGCACGGTCAGCTGCGGTGCGGTCAGCGTGAGCTGGTTCGCCCGGTCCAGCAGCGAGTACTCCGCCGGCAGCTTGCTGGCACCGGCTTGTTCGTAGTTGCGGAAACCGTCGACCTTCGGCTCGAGGTAGGAGAACGACTCGACATCGGTCAGCTCCTGGCTGGCATCGGTACGTCCGGGGTGGAACGGCACCGTCACCTCGAAGCCGGCGGCCTTCGCCGCCTGCTCCACACCGACACCACCGGCCAGCACGATCAGATCGGCCAGGGAGACGGTGCCGGAACCGGCGTTGAACTCGTCGGCGATGCTTTGCAGCGTGGACAAGGTGGTGGCCAGTTCGGCCGGGTCGTTGACCTCCCAGCCGTTCTGCGGGGCCAGCCGTACCCGGGCACCGTTCGCGCCGCCGCGCTTGTCGTTGCCGCGGAAGGTCGATGCCGAGGCCCAGGCCGCCTTCACCAGCTGGGAGACCCCGAGGCCGGATTCGGCGATCTTGGTCTTCAGCTCGGCGATCTGCGCCTCGTCGATCAGTTCATGATCAACTGCCGGTACGGGATCCTGCCAGATCAGCACCTCCTGGGGGACCTCCGGACCGAGGTAGCGGCTGATCGGGCCCATGTCGCGGTGGGTCAGCTTGAACCAGGCGCGGGCGAAGGCATCGGCGAACTCCTCGGGGTTCTCGGCGAAACGCCGGGAGATCTTCGCGTACTCCGGGTCGAACCGCAGGGCGAGGTCGGAGGTGAGCATCCGCGGCTCGCGCTTGCCGTCACCGAAGGACTCCGGGACCAGGTCGGCACCGGCACCGTGCTTCGGCCGCCACTGATGTGCTCCGGCGGGGGAGGAGAACAGCTCCCAGTCGTAGGCGAACAGGATGTGGAAGAACTCGTTGTCCCACCGGGTCGGGTGGTAGGTCCAGGTGACCTCCAGGCCGGAGGTGATGGCGTCGATGCCCTTGCCTGACTTGTAGTTGCCCTTCCAGCCGAGCCCTGCCTGCTCGATCGGTGCGGCCTCCGGCTCGGGACCGACGGTGTCGGCCGGGCCGGCGCCGTGGGTCTTGCCGAAGGTGTGGCCACCGGCGATCAGGGCGACGGTCTCCTCGTCGTTCATCGCCATCCGGCCGAAGGTGTCGCGGATGTCGCGGGCCGAGGCCAGCGGATCGGGGTTGCCCTCCGGGCCCTCCGGGTTCACATAGATCAGGCCCATCTGCACCGCGGCCAGCGGGTTCTCGAGCTTGCGATCACCGGAGTAGCGCTCCTGGCCTCCGTGGTCGCCACCGAGCCACTTGGTCTCCGGGCCCCAGTAGACGTCGTCATCGGGCTCCCAGGCATCCACCCGGCCACCGGCGAAACCGAAGGTCTTGAAGCCCATCGACTCCAAGGCGACGTTGCCGGTCAGGATCATCAGGTCGGCCCAGGACAGCGCATTGCCGTACTTGGCCTTCACCGGCCAGAGCAGCCGGCGGGCCTTGTCCAGGCTGGCATTGTCCGGCCAGCTGTTCAGGGGGGCGAAGCGCTGCTGCCCGGTGCCGGCGCCGCCGCGTCCGTCCTGCACCCGGTAGGTGCCGGCGCTGTGCCAGGCCATCCGGATCATCAGCGGGCCGTAGTGCCCGAAGTCGGCCGGCCACCAGTCCTGGGAGGTGGTGAGCACCTTCTCGATGTCGGCCTTCACCGCATCCAGGTCGAGGGTGGAGAACGCCTCGGCGTAGTCGAAGTCCCCGCCCAGCGGGTTCGCCTCCACCGGGTTCTTGGCCAGGATCTTCAAGTTCAGCCGCTGCGGCCACCACTGCTGGTTGGCATCGCCCTGGGTCGGCTGGATCCGGCCGTGTGCGACCGGACAGGTGCCCTCGTTGTCGGAGTTGATCTCCTCGATCGTTGTCGTCTCGCCCTCGTGGGAGCTCATCGCATTCCTTTCGCTGGTTCCGTACCGGGCATCGCCTCGGTACGGGCTGAACAAGCCGGACACATGCCCCAGTGGGTGACCTCGGCCTCGTCGATGACGAAGCCGTGGTCGTCGGCCGGGGCGAGACAGGGAGCCGCGCCGAGGGCGCATTCGATGTCGACCACGGTGCCGCAGCTGCGGCAGACCAGATGGTGGTGGTTGTCCCCGACCCGCAACTCGTACCGGGCGGTCATTCCCGCCGGTTCGATCCGCCGCAGCAACCCGGCGGCGGTGCAGGCGTTCAAGCAGTCGAAGACCGCCTGCCGGGACACCGTCGGCGCCAGCTCACCCACCAGCGCGACGATCGTCGCGCTGTCGGCGTGGGGACGGGTGGACACCGCCTCGAGCACGGCGGTACGAGGGCGGGTGACCCGCAGGCCCGCCGCTCGCAATCGGTGCTCGTGATCGATCATCGGCACCAGCCTGCCAGTTTTCTGTACTCAGTCAAGATTGGCTCGCCTGCATCGTCGATCTCGGCGGCTGCCGGGCATACACTTCGGCAATGACCAATGATGTTCAGTCCCAGCCCTCCGCACTCGAGTTCACCGGCCATGCGGGCAAGCTCGCAGGACGTCGCTGGCCGAGTGTGAACCCGACCTGGATCGCCTTGCTCTGCCACGGCTACGGCGAGCACTCCGGACGCTACGACGCGGTCGCCGAGAGGTTGGCCGCCGACGGTGCGGCGGTCTATGCCCTGGACCATGCCGGACACGGCCGCAGCGACGGCGAACGCGTCCTGATCACCGATTTCGAGGATGTCGTCGACGATTTCGCGCGACTGGAATGGACCGCCCGCGCGGAGCATCCCGGGCTGCCGGTGGTGCTGATCGGGCATTCGATGGGCGGCATGATCGCCGCCCGGTACGCCCAGCGGCATCCCGACGAACTGGCTGCGGTGGTGCTCAGCGGGCCGGTCCTCGGAAGCTGGGCGGCAGTGGACGCCCTGCTGGGGGTGGCGGAGATCCCCGACGATCCGATCGACCCGCAGACCCTGTCCAGGGATCCGGCGGTCGGCGAGGCCTATGTGAACGACGAACTGGTCTGGCACGGACCGTTCAAGCGGCCGACGGTACGGGCGCTGGCGACCTGCTTGGAAACGATCAACCGCTCCCAGCCGATCAGCGTCCCCGCCCTGCACCTGCACGGCGAGGATGATCAACTCGTACCCGCCGGCCCGTCGGTGGAGGCCTGGGCGCGCCTGGGCGGGCGCCGCTCGGAGGAGAAGCTCTACCCGGGTGCCCGGCACGAGATCTTCAACGAGACCAACAAGAACGAGGTGCTCGACGATCTGCTGAGCTTCGTCCGGCGGGAGGTCGCCCCGCAGGGGTGATCATCCGCGGTACGTGGTGTGGCGGCGGTCTCAGCGCAGGAAGGGGATCGCCGGCACCCACAGCACCCGGTGCTGGTGGGCGCGTACCCAGCCGAGGATGGAGATCACCAGGTGGGCAAGGGTGACCACCAGCCAGACGGTGATCGGGATCCCCATCGGGTAGAAGTCCTGGATCGGCGCGTCCCGGCTGAGCACGGCCAGCAGGACGAAGTGGCCGCCGATCAACAGCACGGTCAACAACAGGTAGGTCAGGCCCCAGTTGGCGGCATTGCGACCGTTCGCCGCAGCCGTACCGCCGTACCTGCGCTGGCCTCGTCCGGCCAGGACCATCCCCAGCCCGGCCAGGATCGAGGACAGGAACGGGATGAAAATCAGGGTCACCAGCCCGAGCGCCCAGCTCAGCTCCCCGGTCGGGGTGTTGATCGGCGTGAGTTGGGTCGCTGCCGGTGCACCCGGTGGGTGGGCCGCAGCGGGCCCGGGCTGGGTCGGGGGGCCCGGATGTCCGACACCGACCGGTGCGCCCGGCGCGCTGCCCGCACCCGGTCGGTAATCCGGCCCGGGTCGGGGAGTACCGGTCGGGCTGGGCACGGTGGGGCCGGCGGGGGTGCTGGTTCCTGTCGGGTTGGTGGTGGGGGTCGTGTCGGGTGCGTAGGTTCCGGTCGGATCGGTCCCGGTCGGGCTGGGACCCGTCGGGTCGGTGGCTGGGGTGCTGGTTCCGCCCGGTGGTTCGGAAGGTAGTTGGTAGTACAGCACCGAGGGCCAGTGACCGCCGCCGGTGTGCGCCGGCCGTTCCTCCTCGCTGACCTCGACGGTCGGGGCGGAGCGGAGCCACCGATCGATCTCGCCGATCTCCCGGCGTACCACCTCGGCCTCGAGCTGGAGTGCTGCTGCGAGCTCCTCACCCTCGAGGTCGTCCAGGACCAGGGCGGCGATCTCGGCGGTCTCCAGCAGCAGGTGGGAGGGTTGATCGGCGGCGATCTGCTCCAGTGCCGCGAGGGCGTCAGCGGCGTCTCGACGTACCTCCTCGGTCTGCGGCAGGGCCGCCAGGTAGCGGCGGAAGTTCGCCACCCCGGTGGCGAAATCGGCGACCAGCGCCGCCGCCGGCTCACCTTCGACGTCGAAGACCCGGGAAGGACACAACCGCGGCGATCCGGTCATCAGCACCAGATGGAATGCCGGGATCTCCCAGTTCCACTCCGAGACACTGCGCGCCCGGCCGGGCGCACCGGGGGTCGAGGGTACGGCGCTGACGGCATAGAGGTAGCTGCGATTCGCCATGGCCGAAAACTACTGGTTGACCGGCCAAGGGGGAATCATCTTCCCGGCATGATCAGTGCGCACGGCTCAGCAGACCTCGGCGCATCTCAGCCGGGGAGATCGGCGTGAGGGAGCAGCGCGGAAGATCAGCGCGGGGCGATCGGCCCGGGGAGATGAACGCGGGTTGATCAGTGCGGGTTGGTCAGTGCGGGTTGATCAGTGCGGGGGAATCCGCTCGATGGCCTGCAGCTCGGTGAAGCGGCCGATCGGTTGCAGACCCAGCCGGCTGCCCAGGGCTGCCGCCGCGAGACTGCCGGTCGTCCGCCGGAGCTGGGGGATCAGCCCGCCGTCGAGGGCGTCGTTGAGCGCCACGGACGCGGCCTTCGTACCCCATCCGCGAAGTCGGTGGGTAGGGGCGGTGAGCACACTCAACTCGGCCAGGAAACCGGCCTGCTCGCGGTAGCCGGCTGCGGCGGCGGGCAGATCGGCATCGTCGAGGGCGACGAAGGTGCTGCTGCTGGCCGCCAGATCCGCCTGGCTGATGTCATCGGGCGGACAGACATGCTCGACATCGTTCACCGCGGCCGGATCGAGGCTGATCGGCACCGAGGGGTCCTCGACATAGCGGTCGGTCGCGGTGATCACCTGATCGAACACGACCCGCATCATCCGCCGACCCGACAGCGCCAGCAGGTTGGCCGGTTCGGTCAGCGGACCGATCTCGTCGCGGACCTGCGGGTCAGCGATCGCGGCGTGGAACCAGGTCGGTGCGAGGACGGCCTGTTGACCGAACAGTTCGACCACGGTGATCCGGTCGGGCACCACCTTCTGCAGGTGTTGAGCGGCACCGGGGACGGCCGGGTCGAAGGCCTCATCGGTCAACCCCAGGGTGCGTGCCCAGGCCAGACGCAGGATCGCGGCGGTATTGGGCTCCACACTCACTCGCGGCTACGCAGCCATTCCAGATCGGCGACCTGACCCTCCAGGCCACCCGGGGTCTCGACCACGATCGGCGCACCGGAGCTGAGCGCTGCCTCGGCCAGCCCTACGGGATCGCAGTGCCCCTTGCCCAGGTTGGTGTGCCGGTCGGCTCCGGAGTCGAAGGCGTCGCGGGAGTCGTTGGCGTGGATCAGGTCGATCCGACCGGTGATGCCGAGGATCTTGTCCACCAGACCGGTCAGCTCCAGACCACCGGCATGGGCGTGGCAGGTGTCCAGGCAGAAACCGAGGTTGTCGTTGATCCCGCCGACGTGTTCCCAGAGCATGGCGATCCGATCCAGACGCCTGGCCATCGCGTTCTCACCACCGGCGGTGTTCTCGATCAGCATCGGCACCGGCATTTCGATCCGTTCGACCGCCTTGCGCCAGTTGTCGAAACCGACCTGCGGGTCGTCGGCCTCGGTGACATGGCCGCCGTGCACGATCACCCCGGCGGCACCGATCCCGGCTGCTGCCTGCATCGTCTGCTCCAGCAGTTTGCGGCTCGGGATCCGGATCCGGTTGTTGGTCGAGGCGACGTTGATCCGGTACGGCGCATGGACGTACAGTGCGACCCCCGCAGCCTCGGCTGCGGTCTTCAGCGCCTCGGCGCCACCGGCATAGCGCACCTCGGGCTTCTTGTAGGACTGCGGATCCCCGAGGAAGAACTGCGACAACTGGGCATCGCGTGCCTGGGCCTCGGCCACCGGATCGGTCTGGTCGACGTGGGCTCCCATACTGCTCATGGGCCCAACCTAGTTGCCGATCCCGCAGAGCGCCCCTTCGGGCAGTCGGCATCGTGTTGGGGTCAGGATCGCGTTGCGGTCACCGGCGCAGCCGCGCGCCGTACAAGGCCGTGCCGTCGAGGGTTGCACGATGCCGGCCCGTCGAGGTTGCACGACATCGTCCCGTCGAGGCTGCCGTGCCGTCGAGGGTTGCACGAGCCCGGCCCGTCGAGGTTGCACGGCACCATCCCGTCGAGGACCGCCGGCCCCGGCGAGGGCTGCACGCACGACACTGGCGCCGTTCGAACCGAACAAACGTCACACTCGATCGGCCCTCGGTCACCCGCGCTCGGTGTTTGCGCTGGTGAATCGCAGGTCATCTCCGTGGTGCGTGTCGATCGAGTGTGACGTTTGTTTGGTTCGCCTCGGGGTGGCTCGGTCTGGGAGTTCGACCCTGGGTGGCTGGGTCTGGGAGTTCGACCCTGGGTGGCTGGGTCTGGGAGTTCGACCCTGGGTGGTTCAACCTCGGGCGGCTCGAGCCGGGAGTGCGGTTCGGGATGGCCCGACTCGGGCGTCGCAGTGCCGTACCTGGTCCTCTCGGCCCGAACGGCCCCGAACGCCTAATCTGGGGCTGTGACGACGACCGACCAGAGGCTGGGTTCCGCACTCCCGACGGCTGCCGCGACCGAGGCGGCAGCCGAGCTGATCGCGCCGGTGATCGGTCCGACACCGCTGCAGCACAGCCGCCGGCTGAGTGAACTCACCGGCTACGACGTCTGGTTGAAGCGGGAGGATCTGACCACCGTCCGGTCCTACAAGGTCCGCGGCGCCTACACGATGATCGCCGGGCTGTCCGCGACCGAGCGCAGCCGCGGGGTGACCACCGCCAGCGCGGGCAACCACGCCCAGGGGGTGGCCTTCGCCTGCGCCCAGGCCGGGGTACGGGCGACCATCTTCCTGCCTCGGACCACCCCGCGACAGAAGCGCGACCGGGTGGCGTCGCTGGGTGGCGACGCGGTCACGGTGGTGATCGCCGGCCAGACCTACGACGAGGCCGCGGCCGCCGCGGCCGGGTTCGCCGAGAGCTCCGGGGCGACCATCGTGCCCGCCTTCGACCATCCCTCGATCATCACCGGCCAGGGCACCGTGGCGACCGAGCTGCTGCAGCAGGCAGCGGCCCAGGGGATCGAGCCCGCCGCCGTGGTCGTACCGGTCGGCGGTGGTGGTCTGCTGGCCGGTATGAGCACCGTCCTGGCTGCGAAGGCGCCGCAGACCGAGGTGCTGGCAGCCGAGCCCGAAGGGGCGGCGTCGCTGGCGCTGGCGCTGCGCGCCGGTGAACCGCAGCCGCTGGCCGAGGTCGATCCGTTCGTCGACGGCGCCGCGGTACGCACGATCGGTCGCTGGACCCACGCAGCGGTCGAGGCCGCGGCACAGACGCTCACCCTGCGTACCGTGGCGGTCCCCGAGGGTCTGATCTGTGTGGAGATGCTGGATCTGTACCAGGCGGAGGGCATCATCGCCGAACCCGCCGGGGCGCTCGCCGCGGCCGGTCTGCGGTGGACCGCGTCGCTGGACGCGGCGCCGGGCTCCAGCGTCGTCTGCGTCGTCTCCGGGGGCAACAACGATGTCTCCCGCTATGCCGACATCGTCGAGCGGGCGCTGGTGTTCGAGGGATTGAAGCACTACTTCCTGGTCGAGTTCCCGCAGAAGCCGGGCGCCCTGCGCGGTTTCCTCGACGAGGTGCTCGGTCCCGATGACGACATCACCCACTTCGAGTACACCAAGAGCAACAACCGGGAGACCGGTCCGGCGCTGGTCGGGATCGAACTGGGACGGGCGGCGGATCTGTCGTCCCTGCAGCAGCGGATGCGCGACTCCCACCTGCGGGTGGAGAAGGTGGATCCCGACAGTCCGCTGTTCGGGTTCATGCGTCGGTGAGCTGCTGGGTTACTGTGCCGCTGTGATGAATGTCCTGTCTGCCGAACATGAGAAGTGAACGTGTCCAACGACAATCCCACCGGTGACCAGCCGGAACCGAAGACCGAACAGCCCACGGCCGAGAAAGCCGCCGCGTCGAAGACGACCGCCGGCAAGGGGGTGAGGTCGACCCGTACCTCGACGACCCGTACCTCCTCGACCCGTTCCGGCTCGGCCAAGACGACCAAGGCCGATCCGCGCAAGAAGAAAAAGAAGAAGAAGAAAAAGAAGAAGATCGAGAAGATCGGCCCGTTCACACCGAAGCAGTGGCTGGTCGTGGGCCCCGTCGGGCTGCTCGCGCTGCTGGTGATCGCCGCACTCGCCGTGCTCGGGGTACGCGCCCTGCTGAGCAGCGAGTCGGTGGCCGCCTTCGTCCAGCTATACCCCGGTGAGTACCACCTGCCCGAGTCCGCACCGGTCGGCCTGCCGGCCTGGCTCGGCTGGCAGCATGCCTTCAACGTCTTCCTGATCGTGCTGATCATCCGGTCCGGACTGCAGGTGCGCTACCAGCGCAAACCACCGGCGTACTGGAAGTCCCGCTGGGGCGGCGACAAGATCAGCATCAACCTCTGGTTCCACCAGACGCTCGACGTGTTGTGGGTGCTGAACGGTGCGATCTTCGTCGTGCTGCTGTTCGTCACCGGTCAGTGGATGCGGATCGTACCGACCAGCTGGGAGGTCTTCCCGAACGCTTTGAGCGCACTGTTGCAGTACGTCTCGTTGGACTGGCCGACGGAGAACGGCTGGGTCAACTACAACTCGTTGCAGCAGTTGGCCTACTTCACCACCGTCTTCGTCGCCGCACCGCTGGCGGTGATCACCGGGGTACGGATGAGCGGGTTCTGGCCGAAGCAGAATGCCCGGCTGAACGCGCTCTACAAGGTGGAATGGGCGCGGAAGGTGCACTTCCCGGTGATGCTCTACTTCGTCGTGTTCATCATCATCCACGTCTTCTTGGTGTTCGCGACCGGGGCACTGCGGAACCTGAACCACATGTACGCCGCCCAGGGCTCCACCGATCCCAATGCCTATGCGCAGAACTGGACCGGTTTCTGGTTCTTCTTCGCCTCCCTGGTGGTGATCGTCGCCGCCTGGTTGCTCGCCCGACCGATGCTGCTGGCCCCGGTGGCCCGGTTGCTGGGTACGGTCAGCTCGCGCTGACCTGCCCGCGGGCGGCGGTCCGAGCGGGCACCGCCCGCATCGGTAGCTCTGATCGGGCGTGGGTGGCTGATCGGGCGTGGGTGGCTGATCGGGGGTCGTCGGCTCTCGCGCGGGTGGGTAGCGTTGGTGGGAGACCGGGAGCACACGGTTCCCGGGTGAGGAAAGGTCCGAACATGCCGTACGAGGCCGTCAAGGAAGTTGCCTACACCACCGCTGCCACCGCCAAGGGCGGGCGTGAGGGCACAGTCAAGAGCGCGGACGGAGTGATCGATCTGCCGCTGGGCAAACCGGGCAGCAAGACCAATCCGAAGGCCAACCCGGAGACCCTGTTCGCCGCCGGTTACGCCGCCTGCTTCTCCGGCGCACTGAACGCCATGGCAGCACAGGAGGGGCTGGACACCAGCGATTCGACCGTCACCGCCGAGGTCACCTTCGGCAAGACCGACACCGGCTTCGGTCTGGCCGTGGCCCTGACCGCCGACATCCCCGGGGTGGACGCCGACAAGGCCGCCGAGCTGGTGGAGAAGGCGCATCAGTTCTGCCCTTACTCCAAGGCCACCCGCGGCAACATCGATGTGACCGCCTCGGTCGCCTCCTGAGCCGACTTCCGCACACGCCACCGATGTGGCACCGCTCGGGCGACACGCCCGAGCGGGCGATGCCGACCATGATCGGCGCCACGTCGGTGGTGATGCCGCTCGGGTTGCTCCCCGAGCCTGGCCGGTCGCTGCGGGCTTCGGCTTTCGCCCCACCTCGAGGCCGACGGACTGTTAGTTTCAGTCTGTCCACGCCGCTGAGAGAACAGCTGCCGGCGCCGAAGTCTCGGAACCGGTGGCTGGATGGGAAGTCATGTCCGCACCTGCGACCATTAACCCACCGGCCGGAGGCACCGCGCCCGGGGTGGAGATCAACTGGCCGGTGCTGATCGTCAGCGCGGCGATCATCCTGCTGATCGCGATCCTGGCGATCATCGCACCGGAGACCACCCAGACCGTGATCTACGCGATCGTCGACTGGGTGTCGACCAACTTCGGTTGGTACTACGTACTCACCGCCACCGTGATCGTCGGATTCGTGCTCTACATGGCGCTCAGCCGATTCGGTCGGGTACGACTGGGGCCGGACCACTCCCGTCCGGTGTTCAATCTCTTCACCTGGACGGCGATGCTCTTCGCTGCCGGGATCGGCATCGACCTGATGTTCTTCTCGGTCGCCGAACCGGTCACCCAGTACATCCAGCCGCCGACCGCCTACGACTCCACCGGCGCCCAGCCCGAAAGCATCGCCGCGGCCCGGCAGGCGGTCGTCTGGACCCTCTTCCACTACGGCATCACCGGCTGGGCGATGTATGCCCTGCTCGGTGTGGGCTTCGCCTACTTCGCCTACCGCAAGGGCTGGCCGTTGAGCCTGCGCTCGATGCTGCGACCGATCTTCGGCCGCCGGATGGACGGCTGGGTCGGGCACAGTGTCGACATCGCCGCCGTCCTCGGTGCCGTCTTCGGTATCGCCACCTCGCTGGGCATCGGCGTGGTCCAGTTGAACTACGGCCTGTACCTGATGTTCGGCATCCCGGAGGGTACGGCCGCGCAGATCGCGCTGATCGTGCTCTCGGTGGTGATGGCCACCATCTCCAGCGTGTCCGGTGTGGAGAAGGGGATCCGGCGACTGTCGGAGCTGAACGTGATCATGGCGATCATCTTGTTGCTCTACGTCCTGTTCATGGACAAGACGCAGTTCCTGATGAACGCGCTGGTGATGAACATCGGTGACTTCGTCTCCCGCTACCCGGCGATGATGATGGAGACCTTCGCCTTCGAGCAGGCCGAGTTCGCCGGTCTCCCACTGCCGTTCGACACCGGCTTCATGACCGGCTGGATGGGCGGTTGGACGCTGTTCTTCTGGGCCTGGTGGATCGCCTGGGCGCCGTTCGTCGGACTGTTCCTGGCCCGGATCTCCCGCGGCCGGACGATCCGGCAGTTCGTGACCGGTGTCCTAGTGGTGCCGTTCATGTTCATCCTGATCTTCATCTCCATCTTCGGCAATGCCTCCCTGGGCCTGGTCGCCGGTGGTGACGCCGCCTTCGGCGAGGTGGCGATGAACACCCCCGAGCGCGCCTTCTACTCTCTGCTCGAGGCCTACCCCGCGGCGCCGCTGGTGATCGGCATCGCGACCCTGGTCGGACTGCTGTTCTACGTCACCTCGGCCGACTCCGGCGCGCTCGTGCTGGCGAACTTCACCTCCGACATCCCCGACGCCAAGTCCGACGGTGACACCCGGTTGCGGATCTTCTGGTCCGTGGCCACGGGTCTGCTGACTCTCGGCATGCTGATCGTCGGCGGGGTGAGCACCCTGCAGGGGGCGACCTTGATCATCGGGTTGCCGTTCTCGGTGGTCATGTACCTGGTGATGTTCTCCCTCTACCGGGCTCTGCGGCGCGAGGTGCAGCATGCCGACGGTTACCGCCAAGCCCTGTCGGGCACCATCGGTGCGGTCGCCGGTCGCGAGTTCTCCTGGCGGCAGCGTTTGCGGCGGGCGACCGGGTTCCCCAGCCGCAACCAGGTGTCGAAGTACATGACCGAGACTGCCGTGCCCTCACTCAAGGAGGTGGCCGCGGAGTTCCGGGCCTCCGGTGCCGAGGTCAGCGTCGATGTCTCCGAGGTCCCCGATGCCGGTGTCATGCAGGCGGAACTGCATGTCGAGATGCCCGAGGCCGAGCCGTTCAACTACCAGATCTGGCCGGTCTCCGGTCCGACGCCGTCGTTCGCGTTCCGGGTGGCCAGTGAGGCCGACCGGTACTATCGGCTGGAGGTATTCACCGCCAACGGTTCCCGCGGGTACGACGTCTACGGCTACACCGCCGAGCAGTTGATCGCCGATGTGATCGCCCACTACGAATCGCATCTGGAGTACCTGCGGTTGGCCCAGCGTTCGCCGGTTGACGCCGACGAGCACAAGACGATGGACTGGAAGGACGACTTCAGTTCCACCGAGTGATCATGGCCCGGTGACGGCAGCACCTGACGAGAGGGAGACCGTGTCCAGCGACGCACCCAACACCTTGTTCATCGGCGGGAAGTGGGTGGCGGCCCGTGCGGGTGGCACCCGGGAGATCCGTTGTCCCGCCGATGGCTCCCTGGTCGGCGTGGTCGACGAGGCCACCGAGGAGGACACGGTGGCGGCGATCGAGGCCGCCCGGGCGTCGTTCGACGCCGGTGTCTGGTCCTCGGTGCCGGCGGCGGAGCGGGGCGACTTCCTGCTCCGGGTCGCCGCCGGTATCCGCGACCGCAAGGACGAGTTCGCTCGCGCCGAATCGCTGGACACCGGTAAGCGGATCGTCGAGTCCGAGATCGACATGGACGACATCGCCAACTGCTTCGACTACTTCGGCAAACTGGCGGCCAACGAGGCCGGCCGGATGGTCGATGCCGGCAGCGCATCGGTGGTCAGCCGGATCGTCCACGAACCCGTCGGTGTCTGCACGCTGATCACCCCCTGGAACTATCCGCTGCTGCAGGCGGCCTGGAAACTCGCGCCCTGTCTCGCTGCCGGCAACAGCTTCGTGCTCAAGCCTGCCGAGCTGACCCCGCACACCGCCATCCTCACCCTGAAGCTGTTCGACGAACTCGGGCTGCCTGCCGGAGTCGGGAACCTGATCACCGGTGCCGGGGCCAGCGCCGGCGGTCCGCTGTCGGAACATCCCGATGTGGACCTGGTGTCGTTCACCGGTGGCCTGGTCACCGGTCGGATCATCGGCGCCAATGCCGCGGCGACGGTGAAGAAGGTGGCCCTGGAACTGGGTGGCAAGAACCCGAACGTGATCTTCGCCGATGCCGACTACGACGCCGCGTTGGACAACGCACTGAACGCTGCCTTCGTCCATTCGGGGCAGGTGTGCTCGGCCGGCGCCCGGCTGATCGTGGAGTCCTCGATCGCCGAGCGCTTCGTCGACGACCTGGTCGCCCGTACCGAACAGATCCGCCTCGGCGGGCCGTTCGATCCCGACGCCGAGACCGGACCGTTGATCTCGGCCGCCCACCGGGACAAGGTGACGGCCTATGTCGACGCCGGTGTCGCCGAGGGGGCGCGCCTGCGTTGCGGTGGCACGTGGGGTGAGGGCGAACTCGCCAAGGGCTACTACTACCTGCCGACGGTCCTGGACCAAGTGAAGCGTGGCATGTCGGTGGTCACCGACGAGGCCTTCGGACCGGTGGTCACCGTCGAGACCTTCACCACCGAGGAGGAGGCGATCGCCATCGCCAATGACACCTTCTACGGTCTGGCCGGTGCGGTCTGGAGCGGTGATGCCGGACGTTCGCAGCGAGTTGCGGGCAAGTTGCGGCACGGCACCATCTGGATCAACGACTACCACCCGTACCTGCCCCAGGCGGAGTGGGGCGGCTACAAACAGTCCGGGTTCGGCCGTGAGCTGGGTCCGACCGGACTTGCCGAGTACGTCGAGACCAAGCACATCTACCACAACCTCGAACCGGCGGTGACCGGCTGGTTCAACCCCAACGCATCCTGAGCAGGACGCTGGGCGAGACCGGGCAATCCGGTCGGATCGAAGGAGAATGATCATGGAGACCACCCACACCTTTGATTATGTGATCGTCGGTGGCGGTTCGGCCGGTGCTGCCGTGGCTGCCCGGCTGTCGGAGGATCCCGAGGTCACGGTCGGGTTGTTGGAGGCCGGGCCCACCGACGTGGATGCGCCGGTGATCCTGCAGTTGAACCGGTGGATGGAACTGCTGGAGTCCGGCTATGACTGGGACTATCCGATCGAGCCGCAGGAGCACGGCAACTCGTTCATGCGCCATGCCCGGGCCAAGGTGCTGGGTGGTTGCTCCTCACACAACTCCTGCATCGCCTTCTGGGCGCCGGCCGAGGATCTGGACGAGTGGGATTCGGTTCACGGCGCCACCGGTTGGAGCTCGGAACGGACGCTGCCGCTGTTCACCAAGTTGGAGACCAACGACACTGCCGGTGATCATCACGGCACCGACGGCCCGGTGCACCTGATGAGCATCCCGCCGATCGATCCCTGCGGGGTTGCGATCCTGGATGCCTGTGAGCAGGACGGGATCCCGCGGGTGGAGTTCAACTCCGGCTCCACGGTGATCAACGGCGCCAACTTCTTCCAGGTGAACCGGCAGGCCGACGGCACCCGCGCTTCCTCCTCGGTCTCGTACCTGCATCCGATCCTGGACCGGCCGAACCTGAGCGTGCTGACCGACACCTGGGCCCGCGAGCTGGAGATCGACGAAACGGGTCGGTGTACCGGGGTGCTGGTGGTGAACAATGCCTTCGGCAAGACGAAGCGGATCGGCGCCAACTCCGAGGTGATCGTCTCCGCCGGGGCGATCAACACCCCGCAGTTGTTGATGCTCTCCGGCATCGGTCCGGCAGATCATCTGGCCGAGGTCGGTATCGAGGCCCGGGTCGACTCCCCCGGTGTCGGGGCGAACCTGGCCGATCATCCCGAGGGCGTGATCGCCTGGGAGGCGAAGCAGCCGATGGTCACCGATTCCTACCAGTGGTGGGAGATCGGCATCTTCACCACCACCACCGAGGGTCTGGACCGGCCGGACCTGATGATGCACTACGGCTCCGTACCGTTCGACATGCACACCCTGCGGCAGGGGTACCCGACCTCGGAGAACACCTTCTGTCTGACGCCGAACGTCACCCACGCCAAGTCGCGGGGGACGGTACGGTTGCGCAGCCGGGACTACCGGGACAAGCCGAAGGTCGATCCGCGCTACTTCACCGATCCCGAGGGTCACGACCTGCGGGTGATGATCGCCGGTATCCGCAAGGCTCGGGAGATCGTCGCCCAGCCGGCGATGGCCGACTGGGCGGGGGAGGAACTGTTCCCCGGCGTCGAGGTGCAGACCGATGAGCAGCTCGAGGACTACATCGTGCACTGCCACAACACCGTCTATCACCCGGTCGGTACCTGCCGGATGGGCCCGGTCGACGATCCGATGTCGCCGCTGGACCCGCAACTGCGGGTGAAGGGGGTGCAGGGTCTGCGGGTGGTCGACGCCTCGGCGATGCCGGAGATCACCACGGTCAATCCCAACATCACGGTGATGATGATGGGCGAGAAGTGCGCGGAGATGATCAAGAACGGCGAGTGACCGTTCTTGTCAGCCGTTATGGCCCCCTGATCGCCGATCAGGGGGCGATTCTCGCGGGAGGAACGCGGGTCGGGGTGCGCGCCCTCGACGAGCACGTTCGCGGGTCGTGGGTGACCTGGCCGCTCAGCCGGTACGAGGGTCAGCCAGCTGGTGCCACAGCTGTCTCCACTGCCGGGGTGTGAGGTCGCGGGGCAGGTCAGTAGGCACGATGTTGGTTTCTCGCAGCACGTGCCGCGTGCGGCGGCTGCCGGCGCCCGTGGCATTGGCGATGATCTTGGGCAATGAACCTCCGCGGCCGGTGAACACGGCCTTCACGAAGCGTTCGTAGGCGCGGCGATCGGCGGCCGGTACGAGGGGTCGGCGGCGTCGGGTGATCATCAGGATCCCGCCGTCGACACTCGGTTGCGGGGTGAAGTGTCGCGCGGGTACCCGGGTGATCAAGGAGAACTCGTACCACGGTGCGCTCTGCGCGGTGAGCATCGTGCCACCACCGACCCCGGCGCGTTTGCGTGCCACCTCCCATTGCACGAGCAGCACCGCGTACCGCCATCCACCGGTTGCCAGGAGTCGGCGCAGAATCGGTGTGGTCAGGCCGAACGGTACGTTCCCGACGATCCCGTCCGCGGCCAGTGGGTGGTGCAGGGCATCGGCGTGCTCGACCCGTACCCCAGGGAGCGACCGACGCAGCTGCTGGACCCGGCGGGGGTCGATGTCGATGGCGGTCACTGGTCTCCCGAGCTGCGACAGCGGTCGGGTGAGTGCACCGTCGCCGGCGCCGAGTTCCAGGATGGAACCGTCGTGGTCGGAGACCAGGGCAGAGATCTGCCGGATGGTCGGGCGATGGGTGAGGAAGTTCTGGCCCAGTTCGTGTCGGCCACCGTCGGTATCTCCCGGATGCCGTGTGGGGGTGGGTACGGGCCCGGCGCCGGTGGGGCGCTGATCGACGGGCGCGGCTCGTTGGGAGCGGGTTCCTGAGGATCGGGAGGGACGACGCGATGAGGGTCGTGAGGGACGACGGGAGGATCGGGACATGGTGTGCTCCGGAATCTGAGTTCGTGGAGGACCCCGGTCGCGACAGGTCAACCGATCATCGAGTGGACAGCGCCGGCCGAGGTGCGAGGACAACTCGGAAAGACGGCGCACGGAGTGGATTCAGGGATCGCGCAGGCAGGGGTCACGCAGAGACAACTGGCCTGGAGCTGAGCTGACCCGAGAGCCGGAGGACCCGTAGGCAACTGACCCGAAGACTCGAGGACCAGTTCGCGCGAGGACTCGACTGACAACTCGTTCGGGGGACCGAGGACCGACTGGCCCGAAGACTCGACGGTCTTAGGGCTCCGAGGACCGACCGGCTCGAGGACCCAACGGGACCAACAGCTCAGAATCGGATGCGCCGTCAGGCGCGGCGATCCCGGGCGATCAGGGTGCGCGCCGTCATGGGCGCGGAGATCAGAGTTCCCATGTGAGGCAGGTTAGAAGCTGGGACGGACCCCCGCCAGCGATTATCTCAGCGGGTTCTGGTCACTTCGGGAGCGACTGTTCACACGAAGTGACCAGTACCCGACGGCCAATCCGCCACCGTGTGCGACCATCCGCTCGTGGCGTGGCACCGGTGGGGGCCCTCCGGCGCAGCGACATCTGCAGCTCAGTCACGCAGATGCAGCACGCCGTTCGGTTCGATCATCAGTGCTGTGTTGGTTGTTTGGTGCCCGCTCGTTGGTGCCGCGCTGGTTGTTGTTGCTGCTGTGCTGTTGGCTGGTGCCCCGCTCGTTGGTGCCCCGCTGGTTGTTCGCGCCGCCCCGCTCGTTGGTGCTGCTGCGCTGCGGTTGCCGCTCCGCTGGCGCCGCCCCCTCGTCAGTGCTGTCCCGATTCGCCAGCAGTGCCCCGCCTCTTGGGCAGGAGGGTTAGCGTGTTCCCATGGCCGATTCCCAGACCGGCCCCCGGCCCGCGCCCACCACGGTCGGTGAGTTGCGCGCCTCGGGTCACACCCAGAAATCACTGCGTCAAGAACTTCGTGACAATCTGCTCGCCAAACTTGCCTCCGGGGTGAATCCCTGGCCCGGGCTGCACGGTTTGGAGGACACCGTCATCCCGCAGGTCGAGCGGGCGATCATCGCCGGCCACGACATCGTCCTGCTCGGTGAACGCGGCCAGGGCAAGACCCGGCTGCTGCGCACACTCGTCGGTTTGCTCGACGAGTGGACCCCGGTGATCTCCGGTTCCGAGTTGGGTGAGCACCCGTACGAGCCGATCACCGCCGGGTCGATCCGGCTGGCCACCGAACAGGGCGACCTGCTCGGCATCGAATGGCGCCATCGCTCGGAGCGGTACGCCGAGAAACTCGCCACCCCCGACACCTCGGTCGCCGACCTGGTCGGTGACGTGGACCCGATGAAGGTCGCCGAAGGGCGTTCCCTGGGTGATCCGGAGACGATCCACTTCGGGCTGATCCCGCGCTCGCACCGCGGCATCGTCGCGATCAACGAGTTGCCCGACCTGGCCGAACGGATCCAGGTGGCGATGCTGAACGTGATGGAGGAACGCGACATCCAGATCCGCGGCTATCTGGTTCGGCTGCCGCTGGACGTGCTGGTGGTCGCCAGCGCCAACCCCGAGGACTACACCAACCGGGGCCGGATCATCACCCCGCTGAAGGACCGCTTCGGCGCGGAGATCCGTACCCACTACCCGGTCGAGCTGGAGGCCGAGGTGGCCGTGATCAACCAGGAGGCCGAGCTCACCGCCGAGGTGACCGACCCGCTGCTGGAGGTGATCGCCCGGTTCACCCGCGAACTGCGCGAGTCCGCCTCGGTCGATCAGCGCTCGGGTGTCTCGGCCCGGTTCTCGATCGCCGCCGCCGAGACCGTCGCCGCCTCCGCGCTGCACCGCTCCACGGTGCTCGGCGAGGCCGATCCGGTGGCGCGGCCGGTCGATCTGGCGACAGTGATCGATGTGCTCGGCGGCAAGGTCGAGTTCGAATCCGGGGAGGAGGGCCGGGAGCGGACCATCCTGGAACATCTGCTGCGGACCGCGACGGCGGCGACGGTACGCGAACTCTACCGCGGCCTGGACTTCCGGCTGCTGGTGGAGGCGGTGGAGGACGGCGCCACCATCACCACCGGTGAGCGGGTCTCGGCCGCCGACTTCCTGTCCGGGCTGCCGGTGCTGGGCGAATCCGAGCTCTACGACCAGATCGCCGAGCGTGCCGGTGCGAGCAGCGAGGGAGAACGGGCCTCGGCGATCGAACTGGCGCTGGAGGGTCTGTACCTGGCCCGTCGACTGTCCAAGGACAGCGACGCCACGACCACGCTCTACGGGCGTTCCTGATGGCCGGTCGATCCGATCCTCGCCGGTCCAGCTACGGCCGGTACGACGGTGGCCCCGACCCGCTGGCCCCGCCGGTCGACCTCGCCGAGGCGCTGGATGCCGTCGGTGAGGACGTGATGGCCGGATACTCCCCGGAGCAGGCGTTGCGGGAGTACCTGCGCCGGGGCGGTGATCAGCAACGTGGCCTGGACGAGATCGCTGCCGAGGTGGCACGACGGCGTCAGCAGCTGCTGCGGAACAGCCGGCTCGACGGGACCCTGACCGAGATCAAGGAACTGCTGGACGCCGCTGTCCTCGCCGAACGCAAACAGCTTGCACGCGACCTCGACGATGATGCCCGGTTCGCCGAGCTGCAGATCGAGAACCTGCCGGATTCCCCGGCGGCCGCGGTGAACGAGTTGGCCGACTACGACTGGCGCAGCCCCGAGGCCAGGGAGTCGTTCGACAAGATCAAGGACCTGCTCGGCCGGGAGGCGCTCGACCAGCATTTCGCGGGGATGAAACAGGCGCTGGAGAACGCCACCGACGAAGATCGACAAGCGGTCGCCGAGATGGTCGCGGACCTGAACGACCTGCTCGCCGCTCATGCCCGAGGTGAGGACACCACCGCCCAGTTCGACCAGTTCATGGCCCGGCACGGTCAGTATTTTCCGGAAAACCCGCAGAGCGTCGAGGAGTTGATCGACACCCTGGCCGCGCGTTCGGCGGCCGCCCAGCGGTTCCGCAAGTCGCTCAGCCCCGAGCAGCGTGCCGAGCTGGATTCCCTTGCCCAGCAGGCATTCGGCTCCCCGGAGCTGGCCGACCAGTTGGCCCGGTTGAGCCAGAACCTGCAGGGACTCCGGCCGGCCGAGGACTGGAACGGTGCGGAGGAGTTCGAGGGCGACCAGGGACTCGGCATGGGTGAGGGGGCACAGGCGCTGCAGGATCTGGCCGAACTCGACCGGTTGTCCGAACAGTTGTCGCAGTCCTACCCGGGTGCACGGATGGACGACATCGATCTTGATGCGCTGACCCGTCAGCTCGGTGAGGATGCTGCGGTCGACGCGCGTACCCTGCAGCAGATCGCCGATGAGCTGCGGCAGACCGGGATGCTGTCCCGCTCCGCCGACGGCGGGTTGAAACTGTCGCCGAAGGCGATGCGGCAACTCGGCCGGGCGTTGCTGCGGGATGTGGCGCAGAAGCTGTCGGGACGTTCCGGCCAGCGAGAGACCCGGCAGGCCGGTGCGGCAGGGGAGTTGAGTGGCGCCACCCGGGAATGGCGGTTCGGTGACACCGAACCCTGGGATGTCACCCGGACGGTCACCAATGCGGTGCTGCGGACGGTCTCCGAGGGTGGCGATGCCAAGCGCGGGGTACGGCTGCAGCTCGACGACATCGAGGTCTCCGAGACCGAGGCGCGTACCCAATCGGCTGTCGCACTGCTGGTCGACACCAGTTTCTCGATGGCCATGGACGGCCGGTGGGTGCCGATGAAACGCACCGCGCTCGCCCTGCACCATCTGGTGTCCACCCGCTTCCGCGGTGATCAACTCGAACTGATCGGCTTCGGCCGGTACGCCCAGAAGCTGTCCATCGAAGAACTCACCGCGATGGATGCGAAGTACGACAAAGGGACGAATCTGCACCACGGGCTGTTGCTGGCCGAGCGGTTCTTCCGCAGACACCCGAATGCCCAACCGGTCCTGCTGGTGGTCACCGACGGCGAACCGACCGCCCATCTCGAACGCGACGGGCAGACCTTCTTCGACTACCCGCCGCATCCGCTGACCATCGCCCGGACGGTCACCGAGCTCGATGCGGTCACCCGTTTCGGTGCACAGACCACCTTCTTCCGGCTCGGTGAGGATCCGGGGCTGGCCAGATTCATCCAGCAGATGGCCGACCGGGTCGACGGCCGGGTGGTCTCACCGGAGCTGGATGATCTTGGTGCGGCGGTCGTCGGTTCCTACCTCGGCGCCCGCGGCGGTGGCAGATCTGCGTCGTTCCGTGATCTCTTCGGTGAGCGGGGATTCTGGGCCGGTTAGGCCTTACGCGGAACGCGGCCCCGTCGGGGTGCAGCTGGTTGCGGTCGATTCTGCCGCAGGGTTGACACCGTGCTCGCCGAGCTGGTCTGATCACCTCGCCGCCGGGTCCCGGGCCGGCGTTCGAACTCGCCGTCGACCGGCCCTGCAGCGCAGGATGCGACTGCGGTGACACCTTGAGGAGCAGGTTGTGGGTACCCGTGTGCGCAAGCACTTCGCTGCGCTGATGATCACTCTCGCGCTGACCGGGACCGGTCTGGTAGCCGGTGCGCCGACCGCCGATGCCGCCCCGACGAAGAAGTGCGTGGCGAAGATGTCGGTCAGCAAGCCCAAGCAGTACTCGAAGACCGATGTGCTGGTGAGCAAGGTCGGTTCGGGCGCCAAGGTCACCACCGTGGCGAAGTACAGCACGACCCAGACGAAGAAGACCGCGACCGCCGGGTCGAAGGGTACGGCCAGCCTGCGCTACAACATCTCCGGCGCCAAGCCGAAGTACAAGGTGGTGGTGTCGGTGACGGCCAAGAAGGGCAAGACCACCTGGAAGTGCTCGACGTCCTTCATCCCGCAGAAGCGCTGACACCCGCCGGCTCGCACAGCCGGCGCACAGCCGATCGGCCGATTCACAAGTGGCCGACAGGTGGCCGGTGGCTTCACAGCCGGCCGACAGTTGGCCGGTAGCTGGCCTGAACCTTCGCTGGCTGCAATGGCAGCTGTGAACGATCAGAACGCCTCCGCGCCTCGTGACCCCGCGAACCAGGGTTCGAACTCCGCAGCCGGCTCGGAGTTCCCGCACCACCCCGCCCAGGGCGCGTCCGCTGCCGGTCACGGCTCGGCCTACCCCGGCCCGCAGTGGCAGGCGGCATCGATGCCGCCCGCGTCCGGCAGCCGATCGGCGGGACACGGGCACTCCGCTGGTGCTGGTGCGGGCGCCGATGATCCGTCCTCGGCAGCCGGAGCCTATGCCGCCAGCGGCTGGGCCAACGGACCCAGCGGATACGCCAACCCGGGGTACACCAACACCGGGTACCCCAACTCGGGTTACAAAAATCTGGGGTACGCCGCGACCGACGGTTTCCCCGGCCGACCTGCGGGCGGCTCCGGTCAGCAGCAGCCCCCGATGGGGCAGGGCGCCTCGGCCGGGCAGTCGGGCCCGTACCTCGCATCGGGCTGGACGGCCGACACCGACCCCCGGGCCACGGCCACCGCGCAACCCGGCCCCACCGGGCGTCCCGATCGATCCCGCCGGGCACGCCGGATCGGGGTCGCCCTGGTCTGTGCCTTCGTCCTGCTGATCGGCGGTCTGGGGTTGAGCGGAACCGCGCTGAGCTACTTCGGGCTGGGCAACGGCCAGGAACAGGCAGACGCACCGGCGTCCGGACAGGACTCCGGCACCGGACAGGGCACCGAGGACTCCGGTACGGGCGGCAGCAGCGGCTCGGGCACGGGGGATTCCGGTAGCGGTGTCCCCGGGCAGGGCATGCCGGGCCAGGGTCAAGGTGGCCAGGGTCAAGGTGGTCAGGGCATGCCCGGCGCCGGCCAGGGGCCGGGTCAGACCTCGCCCGGGCAGGGGTCGAGCGACAGTTCCGGCGGCACCGAGGCCGATGAGGACCTGACCACCTCGGTGGTGCTGATCGAGACCGAGCTGGAGAGTGGCACCGGGGCCGGTACCGGCATGGTGCTCAGCTCCGACGGCACGATCCTCACCAACTATCACGTGGTCGACGGGTCCACCGAGGTCCAGGTGACCGTGGCCGACACCGGCCAGACCTACGAGGGAACCGTGCTCGGATCCGACGAGTCGGCCGATGTGGCAGTGGTGAAGATCGATGCCACCGGTCTCACCCCGATCACCGTCGACGACGACGGCACCACTCTCGGGGAGGAACTGACCGCGGTCGGCAATGCCCTGGGTGGCGGTGAACTGCTGCAGGTCAGCGGCGAGCTGACCGGTACCGACGAGAGCATCCAGGTCAGCGACGAGGCGACCGGTGGTACCAAACAGCTCACCGGGTTGTTGGAGACCGACGCGGCCGTCGTCTCCGGCTACTCGGGGGGCCCGATGTTCGACGACGAGGGGGAGGTGATCGGCATCAGTACCGCCGGCTCGGCCACCAACAGCCAGGTCTCGATGCGTACCGGCAGCGACAGCTACGCCGTACCGATCGATGAGGCGACCGAGATCGCCGATCAGATCCTCGCCGGTGAGGAGGGCAATGGTGTGACCATCGGCCCGTCGGGCTTCCTCGGCATCGCCGTGGACACCTCCGGGCAGGTCGCCGAGATCGTCGAGGACTCACCCGCCGAGGACGCCGGCATCGAGGTCGGTTCGGAGATCACCAGCGTCAACGGCACCAGCATCGACTCCGAGAACTCGATCGGCGTCGTGCTCGGCGAGACCGAACCCGGTGAACAGGTCAGGGTCAGGTGGACCGATGCCTCCGGGGAGAGCCACTCGGCCGAGATCACCTTGGCGGAGTCGCCGACCAACTGAGGGCCGCAACCCGCCGGGATCCCCGCTCCGACGACCGTTCGGCGAATTGGCTTCGACGTGGGGGAGTGGGCGTAGGCTGCTCCCATGACCTCCGTGAACTCACAACGGAGGACGGCAACGACGGCGCTCCTCTCACTCGCCATCGGTAGCTTCGGCATCGGGATGACCGAATTCGTCATCATGGGCCTGCTACCCAACATCGCCCAGGACCTGTTGCCCGACCTGTGGGCCACGAACCCCGATCAGGCACTGGCCAATGCCGGGCACCTCGTGTCCTTCTATGCCCTCGGTGTGGTGGTCGGCGCCCCGACCATCGCCGGTGCCCTGTCGAAGTACCCGCGCCATCGGGTGATGGTCGGACTGGCCGGTGCGCTTCTGCTGTTCAACGGCCTGACCCTGCTCGCACCGAACTACGAGCTGGTGGCGGTCTCCCGGTTCCTGGCCGGTCTGCCCCATGGTGCCTACTTCGGCATCGGTGCGCTGGTCGCGGCCCGTGTCCTCGGCCCGGGCAAACGTGCCCAGGGTGTCGCCTTCGTCCTCACCGGCCTGACCGTCGCCAACATCGTCGGGGTACCGCTGGGTACGTATCTGGGCCAGGTCTTCGGCTGGCGGGCGGCGTACCTGATGGTGGTGGCGATCTTCGCGGTGGCCGCCGTCTGCATCGCCCGTTTCGTACCGGAGCAGCCGGGTGAGGCGGGCCGCAGCGTGTGGTCGGAGCTCGGAGTGTTCAAGATCGGCCAGGTGTGGGCGACGATCATCACCGGGGCGATCGGCTTCGGCGGTTTCTTCGCCATCTACTCCTACATCTCCCCGATCGTCACCGATGTCGCGGGCTCGCCGCAATGGGTGGTGCCGGTGGTGCTGGTGCTGATGGGGGTCGGTATGACCGTCGGCAACCTTCTCGGTGGACGACTGGCCGATGCCCATCTGCGTCTGACCCTGCTTTGCGGCTTCCTGCTGCTGGCCTGGGTGCTGTTGTCGATGGCGCTGACCGCGGACCGGATCGTGCCCTTGGCCATCCTCGGTTTCGGCGTCGGCGTCGGATCCTCGATCCTCGGCCCGGCCATCCAGACCCGGTTGATGGATGTCGCCGAGGACAACCAGTCGATCGCGGCGGCGCTGAACCACTCGGCGCTGAACGTCGGCAACAGCCTCGGCGCGTTCCTCGGCGGGTACGCGATCGCCTCCGGCGGCGGCCTGGTGTCGCCGGTCTGGGTGGCACTCGGCATGACGATGATCGGATTGGTGCTGGTGTTCGTGCTCTTCCGGGAGCCGCGGCAGGCCGAACTGCCCGAGCCGTCGCTGGTCAACCACTGACCTGGGATGTCCGGCAGGTCAGAACCGTTCGGGTTCGGCAGCCCGCCGGAATCGTAGCCCGCTGACGGTCTCGGGGGTGATCTTGACCCACCGGTACTTCAGCGTCGGGATCCACGGCTTCAGTGGCAGTTGCTCGGCGGCGTCGATCTCGGCGGTCTTCTCAAGCCGCTCGGCGATTCCCTTCGCGACGACGCTCAGGGCCTGATCGTCGTCCCATTCGTCGATCTCCAGGGCAACCCGCGGGTTCGCGGTCAGCTCGACCAGTTTGGTACCCGGTGCGGTACGGAAGTACAGCGCGCCCTCGTGGGCGACGAAGTTGATCGGGAAGATGTCGATGTCGCCCCCGGCGGCCAGGGCGAGCCGACCGACCTGGGCGGTGCTCAGCAGCTCCCAGCAGGTCTCTGTGGTCAGAGGCTCGACCGCCTCGTCTTCGGGTGAATACATGAGCGCTCTCCGATCGATGGACGTGGAACTAGGATACCGCCGCCCACCGCTTCGATGTCTGCCGGTCGAGGGTCTCGACCTGACCTTCGCCCACGGCGAGCGGATCGCGGCGGTACGGGGGAGACTGGGGTCATGGCGATCGACGACGTGCCCGTCTCCGGTGAGGGAATCAAGCTCGGCCAGTTCCTGAAACTGGCCAACCTGGTCGAGTCCGGCGGAGAGGCCAAACAGGTGCTCGCCGACGGGTTGGTGCAGGTCAACGGCGAACCCGAGGACCGCCGTGGTCGCCACCTGGTGGCCGGTGACGTGGTGCAGTTCGGTACCGCATCCGCCCGGGTGGGCGCCGAGGGATGAGGACCGGCGCCGCGCGCCCGTACCGCGCCCCGGTCGGCGATTGGGCCGAATCGGCCGGCTGGCCGTAGACTGTCCGGTGGCCCAGCGGCGTCGGAGTCGCCGGGCCAGGCATTCGCCCTCCTGTCACGGGAGATTCCCGTGGCCGCTCGAGACCAGAGGAGGTGGAGTTCGCGCATGCGCAAGTACGAAGTCATGGTCATCCTGCAGCCGGAGACCGACGATCGTCAGGTCACTCCCATCTTGGAGAAGTTCCTGTCCGTCATCACCAAGGGCGGTGGCACCGTCGACAATGTCGACATCTGGGGCCGTCGCCGTTTCGCCTACGAGATCCAGAAGAAGTCCGAGGGGATCTACGCGGTCATCGATCTGACCGCCAAGCCCGAGGACGTCAAGGAACTGGACCGTCAGTTCAGCATCAACGAGCAGGTAATGCGGACCAAGGTGTTGCGGCCGGAGCTGCACGCCAAGAAGAAGGTCAGCTGATCCATCCACAGATCTGTCACCGGAGCGACACCTTGTCGGCTCTCAGTGGCAGGCTGGGATCCGATCAACCCCAACCACCCAGCCCCTGACCCACGGTCAGCGGCGATGGCGAAAGACGAGACATGGCAGGCGAAACGATCATCACCGTCGTCGGCAACCTGACGGCCGACCCCGAGTTGCGATTCATCCCCTCCGGTGCGGCCGTGGCCAACTTCACCGTTGCCTCGACCCCGCGGAACTTCGACCGGCAGACCCAGGAATGGAAGGACGGCGAGGCGATGTTCCTCGACTGCTCCGTCTGGCGTCAGGCCGCGGAGAATGTCGCGTCCTCGTTGCAGAAGGGCATGCGGGTGGTCGTCCAGGGGCGCCTGAAGGCACGCAGCTTCGAGACCCGTGAGGGTGAGAAGCGGACCGTGTTCGAGCTCGACGTCGACGAGATCGGTCCCTCGCTGCGGTACGCCACCGCCGAGGTGACCCGGACCAGCGGCGGCGGTGGCGGTGGCCAGCGCGGCGGAGGCAACTACGGAGGTGGCAACTACGGCGGAGGGAACTCCGGTGGTGGCCAGGATCCGTGGGGTGGCAATTCCGGCGGCGGTGGCAACTCCGGCGGGGGCAACTACCAGCAGGCTGCGGGCAACGACCCGTGGGCTGCCGGGCAGAACGACGAACCCCCGTTCTGATCGGACAAGCGTTGAGGCCCGAGCCGGTTCACCGGTGACGGCCAGAAGGCCCTGCGGGGTCGTACCCAAGCAAGACACAGGCACATTCCGGCGAGAGCCGGGCTTCATGAGGAGGAAGCACCACAATGGCCGCACGTAAGCCAGTACAGAAGAAGAAGGTAGCGCCGACCAAGACCGTTCGGATCGGTCAGGTCGACTACAAGGACACCCAGTTGCTGCGGAAGTTCATCTCCGAGCGGGGCAAGATCCGTGCACGCCGGGTGACCGGTCTGTCCGTGCAGGATCAGAGCAAGGTCGCCATGGCGATCAAGAACGCCCGTGAGATGGCCCTGCTGCCCTACGCCACGACCACTCGCTGAGTCAGGGAGGAACAACGATGAAGCTCATCCTGACCGCAGCTGTCGAGAACCTCGGCATCGCCGGTGACGTCGTCGACGTCAAGCCCGGTTACGGCCGCAACTTCCTGCTGCCGCAGGGGTACGCGATTTCGTGGACCCGTGGCGCGGAGAAGCAGATCGAGGGCATCAAGCGGGCGCGTGACGCCCGTGAGGTCCGCAATGCCGATCACGCCCAGGAGATCCGTACCCAGATCGAGGCCCTGCAGGTCTCGATCCCGGTTCGGGCCGACGAGTCGGGCAAGTTGTTCGGTTCGGTGACCCCGGCCTCGATCGCCACCGCGATCAAGAAGTCGGGTGGACCGGCCGTCGACAAGCGCGCCGTCGAGATCGCCAAGCCGATCAAGAAGACCGGTTCGCACACCGTCGGCGTGAAGTTGCACGACTCGGTGACCGCGCACCTGCCGCTGGAGGTCGTTGCCGCTCAGTGAGCGGTGATCCACCGATCGAACAGATGCCCGACCCCGTTCTGGGGTCGGGCACTGAAGATCGTGAGGTCACGGGATCGACGCCCGTCGGAGCCACACGGACCGTCGTGACAACGGTTCCAGAAACCCTCGCCAAGCTTCTACATGTTGGCGGTTTGCTTTGCTCCGCCGCAGAACTTGCCTACATTTTGGCCACACCTTCGCTCACAGCCTCGTCGTCGAGGCGACCGGTCACCTGGTCAAGATCGTCGTCGAACAGCTGCTCACTGCACGATTCTCAGTTAGATTCCTTGGGGTGGCGGGTGCCTGTCGGCCGCCGTTTGCCACGCGATTTCTGCGGAAGTCGTCATGGTTGGTCGTGGCCGGTTGAGGGTGGTTTCAGCGGAGCTGGCGGCACAGAACCGGCATGGGTCCGGGTCGTCAGTATGGGGTTGGGTCGGAAAGGAAATCCACGTCGAGTTGCTCCGAACGGCGAGCTCGGGAGAGCGGAAACTCGTCGTCGGAACTCAGCTCGCCCGATACCGACAAAACCGCACCAGTTACCTCAGGGTCTCCCTTGTATTGTCCCTTGGGGGCACACTTGTCGGCGAGCGATTCCGCAAAGGTACCCCACAGCATGGCCTGCCTGATCGGATCGCGCTCACTGAGGATCGCTTCGCACACCTTGGTGAGGTCGGACGGCATCGAGCCGATTCTTGATAGGTCAGCGTCGTCAGGGATTGTCGGCACCGACCCCGCTTTGGCGATGACATGCAACGTGAGTTCTACGGGAGTAGTGTCCCAATCGACGGCTTCTATCCTCACCTCGGCAACCCTTTGAAGAATCTTCCCAAGGGGACTATCAGGACTGTCGTGTTTCTCCCTGATCAGAGTTTGGACCGGCGCGAGCCATGGTTGCACTTTGTCTGGCACTGCAAATCGCCCGAACCAGCGTCCGACCGCGAGCCCGAAGTCACGTGCGTCCCTAGTGTCCGTGATGCTGAGGTCGTGGAGCACTCGGACATCTTCGACCTCGGTCTTGGGTAGCGAGCGAATCTGGGCAAGATCGGCAAACAGGATCCGCTCTTCGGTGGTGACAACAGGGAAGCGAGGGTTCTCCTTCTTCATCGCCCCGCGGCGGACGGCTTTATTATTGATCTCGACCAGAGGTGCAACCTGAAGGAACTCACGCTTCGGTTGGACGACGTCACAACTTTGCGACACTATGACGCTGAGGTCGCCAAGCTGAGCATCGACTGTCAGCTCGAGTACGTGACCTTGGCGGAGAAGTCTGAAGTACTCGTCCATTCCGAGCGTCAGGCATCTGCTGCGTAGACGGGCGCAGCGCGGTTGATGTCATTGTTAGCCGACGCGAAGCCGGCACGCTTCCGATCGAGAAGCGCGAGGATCCGCATCCGTGCCTCCCCTGCGTCGGCCGCTTGAATCGAACGGACTTCACGCACCAAGCTGGCGAGGCGTTCCTCGTTGTGGGCGGAGATATTGCCGCCCGCGGCCCAAAGGTGAACAGTTCTCCGGGACACTCCAAGCAGCTTCGATGTCTGATCCCAGGTGAATGAAGTGGCTGCTCGAAGCTCGGCAATCAGACCGCCCGTAGAAGATGCATCAGCCTCAGCGGTACTCACCGTCTTGGTCTCGGTGCTTTGTGCGCCAGTCGCTGAGCTAGACGATGCGTAGAACGGCCGCACGATAACGGTTTCAGCCTCGCGAACGACTGGTACTGAAGTGCCGAACAAGGCGGCCAGAGTCACGAGGCCGATCGCGGACAGTGAGTACGCCCGCGGATCGATCCGAGTGTCGACGGTCATGCGTACCTTTCGGAGAACTTATCCGTTGTGACGGTGTTGAACTGAGTACTTGCAATGGATGAGAGATGCGTGGCTAGCGACGAGATTTCGTTCACGTCGAACTTTCTGCGTCCCTCATCGTAGGCGTCCAGATCGAGGATCCAGCTCTTTTCAGAAACGGGCGGCAGGGTTGGGTCGATGGACTCGTTTGGACCCACCTGGGCTGAGCGAACGAGCAGGTGCGCTGAGTCGAGGCGATAAACCGACTCGGTGATGCTGTGGACAAGCTCAGAACCTGTTGGGGCATCGCCGACACCGCCTAGAACAGACGGAGCAAAGCGCTCGCCGAGCTTGGTAAGGTCTTCCGCGCCGGTAATCCGGTTCGTGTACCTATAGCCGATTCGATTGATAACTGGGATCTGCGAGGATTCTGCGAGCGCTGACAGCGCGGTTCGCAGGCGCGATACAAGGTCACCGTGGCCCTTGTAGTTACTGGTTTCGATTGCCAGGAAAGCCTCACCAACGGAGACAGACCAGTCTTCCATGGCCGACGTGAACCGATGAACAAAGCCGTTCGCCTCCTGCTGAGGTCCAGCAGGAGTAAATACTATTTGAAGCTCGGCGTCTCGACGCTTCAGGGGATACTGATCGCTGAGTGTGCGTGCCATGGCGGTGACGAGGTCGTCAAACCTGAAGTTAGTGAGTTCAGGCCAACGGACCTGGACTAGGACCCGGGCGAGCGGCGCGTTGGAAAGAAGTTCCCGGGTTTCGGCGAGTGCAGCTTCTGAGTCGGTCACGCTTCACACTCTACTTCACATCGTGAGCTACGGTCTACGGGGTGCGCTGCCGAGGAACGCCCGGACCGCAGCGGAGCGGACCGGACGCACCGCAGGCGGCGCGGCCGTCCGTCAGGCAAGCCTTGAACGAGTAAAGAAGGTTTCGCGACTCCGATCTACCCAGGCGGCGTCCGATGCCGACGCTACTGTGATCTGTCGTTCCTGGTGTCGTACGGCCGAGCCGACGGTGACCAGCCCCGGAGCCGGTGCGACGATGGAGGTGCGGTCGACCTGCCGGGCCTGGTTCGGTTCAGAGCGCCAGCGCTGCATCGGTGGCGGCCAGCGACTGCTCGACCTGCCGGTGGGTCCAGCGGTCGCGGCCCAGTCCCGGAATCGCCTGCTGAAGTTCTGCCTGCCAGCGCGGCCAGTGCTCGGGGAAGCACCGACTCAGCAGTTCGATCATCGCCGCCACCGAGGTGGAGGCCCCGGGGGAGGCGCCGAGCAGCCCGGCCAGGCTCCGGTCGGCGGTGATCACCCTGCGCGTACCCCAGAACTGCAGGCGCCCGCCGCGCAGACCCCTGCCCGCGTCGGGTGCCACGATCTGCGCCCGCTGACCGGCATGGATCAGCTCCCATTGGCGTCGCTCGGCGCCCGGATACAGCTGCTGCAGTTGGCCGAAGCGGGCGGCATCGGAGGCCAGCAGTTGACGTACCAGGTAACCGACCACGGGCAGGTTGCGGGCGACGGCCGAGGCCACCACCGAGGCATTGTCGGGCCGCAGGGTCGCCGGAGCATCGGTCAACCGCCCGTGTTTCAGCAGCTTCGTGCTGAAGGTCGCATAGGGGCCGAACATCAGCTGCGCCGCACCGTCGACGGTTCGCCGGTCGAGATGCGGGATCGACATCGGCGGTGCGCCGGGGGCGGCCTGCCCGTAGACCTTCACCGCATGCTCGGCCACCACCTCCGATACAGCACAGCGGTAGAAGGCAGCGCCGACCGGGAGCACCCCGAAGCCGTCGATCTCCGGTATCCGGGCGGTCTGCAGCAGCGGCAGCGTGGCACCTCCGGCACCGACGAAGACGAATCGGGTACGGAAAGTGACGTCCCGTTCGGGGGTACGAGCCGTCACCGACCATCGACGGGGCGCCAGCCGTCGAATTCCGCGCACCCGGTGACCGGTCCTCAGCTCACCACCCCGCGCGGCGAAGGCGGCGGCCAGCTGACGCGTCAGGGCGCCGTAGTCCAGATCGGTGCCTGCGGTGTGGCGGGTGGCCGCGACAACGGTCCGGTGACGTCCCCGCATGGTCAACGGCGCCCACTGGGCGATCTCGTCGGCCGCCGTGGTGAACTCCATCGCCGCGAACAGCGGGTCGCTGCGCATGACCTCCCAGCGGCGCCGCAGGTAGGCGGCATTCCGCTCACCGAAGACCAGTGCCAGATGCGGTGCTCGATGGATGAAGGCCGCCGGTGACAGGACCCCTTCGGCCGCCAGCCCCGCCCACCACTCGCGACTGAGCATGAACTGCGAGGCGACCCCGTGGGCCTTCGACGGGTCCTCGGGATCGGGCATGTAGTTCAGTTCGCAGTACCCGGCATGTCCGGTGCCGGCGTTGTTCCACGCTGCGCTGCTCTCGGTCGCCGGCTCGGACCGGGTCTCCAGCAGCACGATTCGCCAGTCCGGTTGCAATCGGGCCAACAACAAGCCGAGGGTGACCGACATGATCCCGCCGCCGACCAGGACCGCATCGGCGTCCTCGGCGGCACCCGCCCGGCTCATCGGCTGCTCCCCTGCACGAGAACACGTTTATCATCTCCGGATGCACATCCTCATCGTGGAGGACGATCGCTCGGTCAGTGGCGCACTGGCCGAGGTCCTTGCCGCCCACTTCCATCAGCCCGAAGTGGTCTCCCGGGGCGAGGATGCCCTGCGCCGCCACCGCGACGCAGATCTGATGCTGCTCGACCTGGGGCTCGGTGATCTCGACGGTCTGACCGTGCTGCAGCGTATCCGGCGGGTCAGTCCGATACCGACCATCGTGATCACCGCCCGCGGCGATGAGCGCTCCACCGTCACCGGGCTTCGCTCCGGCGCCGACGACTACCTGGTGAAGCCGGTGCGGATCCAGGAACTGCTGGCCCGGATCGACCTGGTCGCCCGCCGGTCCCGGGTCACGTCGAGCCCGCAGCGGGTGCTGGCCCAGGACGTGGAGATCGCATTGGACAGCCGGGAGGTGCGGGTGGGCTCCGATCCGGTGCACCTGACCCAGACCGAGTTCGACCTGCTCGCCCTGCTCGCGCGGAACACGGGCCGACCGGTACGCCGGGAGCTGATCCTCTCCGAGGTCTGGGACGACCAGCTCGGTACCAGTTCACGCAGCCTCGACGCGCACATGGCGCAGCTGCGGGCGAAGCTGAAACGTCCCGGTTTGATCAGCACCGTCCGCGGTTTCGGCTACAAACTCGTGGACTGACTGTGCGCAATCGGATCCTGGTCCCGCTGCTCAGCTGTGCCCTGCTGGCGCTGATAGCCGCTGCCGTCCCCTCACTGGGCCTGATGGCGCAGCGCCGTACCGAACAGATGATCAGCAACCGGACACAGGTGCTGGAGCGGGTGGCCGAACTTGCCCGCAGCGTGGAACCGGACCGGGCGACCAGCGGTTCGGCCTTGGAGACCTATGTCGAACGCCACCGACAGATCCATCGAGAGCACCTTCTGATCCTCGACTCGACGGGACAGACGGTCCATTCCACCGGTGGTCTCGACAAGGACTCACCCCAGGTCAGCACCCTGTTGCGCACCTACGGTTTCACCCCGCCACGGGTCCAGGTGGCCACCATTCAGCCGTGGAGCCCGGACCGGGCCCTGATGGCGGTGCCGATCGAGATGGGCAACGACCTCAGCGGGGGAGTGGTGGTGCTGCAGGCCGATCTGACCGGCGCGCGCCGCGACATCCGACTGGCCTGGCTGTTCGCGCTGGGCATGGTGCTGCTGCTCGCCGGGGTGTTGGTGATGGTGACATCTGCCTGGTCCCGATGGGTGGTACGGCCGGTGCTCCGACTGGACGAGGCGGCCAACCGTCTCAGTACCGGCCAGCGCCCCGAACCGGTGCAGACGGCCGGCCCGCCGGAGCTGCGGCGGCTGGCTCGATCCTTCGACTCGATGGCACAGGCACTCACCTCCACCGTCGAACAGCAACAGGCACTGATCGCCGACACCTCCCATCAGCTGCGCAATCCGATCGCTGCGGTACGTCTGCGGGTCGACCTGTTGCAACAGTCGGCCACGACCCAACAGGAACCTTCGCTGCATCAGGTGCAGGCCGATCTCGACCGCTTGGAGGACACGGTGGACCGACTGCTCGTGCTGGCCGAACTCGATCATCAGATCAATGCTGAACCCTTGGGAAGTGCGGTCAGCAAGGAGATCTCGCTGATCGAACCCGAGGTGATCGTGCATCATTGGCAGGCCCGGGCAACAGCTGCCGGAGTGCGGTTGCGGGCCGTGGGCGAGCCGGTGCAGACCCGCGCCCGAGGCGCCGAGGAGATGATCGACAACCTGCTGGACAATGCCTGCAAGTACGCCGGCGAGGGCGCCACCGTGTGGTTGCGCGCCCGGCGTGAGGCGGACCAGGTGTTGATCATGGTGGAGGACTCCGGCAGCGGGCTGGCGGAGACCGAGCTGCGCTACGTCGGCCACCGGTTCTGGCGCTCGTCCAGGCACACCGACCGGGCCGGCACCGGCCTCGGGCTCTCGCTGGTGATCACCCTCGCCCGGGCCAGTGGTGGAACCGCCGAGGTGACGCGTTCGGACCATGGTGGGTTGGCGATCCGGCTCACCCTGCCGGCGGTGGAACGATGACCGGGGGCAGCCGGGCAATCGGCAGGCGCGCCCTGCTGGGAGCAGTCGGAGGCCTCCTCGGTGCCGGTCTGCTCGGTGGTTGCAGCCGGCCCGCCCACCCGGTGGTGATCGCTGCCGGGCCCACCGACACCCCCGATCTGGCCTTCGCCCGCCTGCTGGCCGCCGCACTCGACCGGGCCGGGCACCCGGCGACGGCGCTGATCACCAGCGGCAACCTGGAGAATGTGCAGGCCGTCGGCGAATCCCAGGCCCACCTCGGCATCTGCACCGCGGACACGATCGAGCGCCGAGGGCCCCTGGTCGCCCTGGCGCAGCTCCACCAGCGCCATCTGCACCTGGTGACCCGCGGGGACAGCGGGATCACCGCCGCCGAGGAGTTGCGGGACCGCCGGATCGCCGTACCCCCGCGCGGTGTGGCCGGTCACGAGGCGGCGGTTCGGGTCCTGGCCGCCGTCGGGGCCGGATCCGTCGACGACCTGGACGGCAAGTGGATGCCGATGGAGGACGGGGCTGCCGCCCGGGCGGTGGCCGGGCGGCGGGTCGAGGCGATGATCTGGGCCGGGGCCCTGCCGCCTGCCGATGTAGCCGCAGTGGAGGCGGTCACCGCCCTGCGGGCCCTCGACCTGTCGGCTGCCCTGACGCGGTTGCGGCCGGCCAACGGTACGTACCAGGCTGCCCGCCTCCCGGCCGCGATCTACCACCAGTCGACGGAGGTGGCGACGATCGCGATCCCGACGCTGCTGGTCTGCCATGGCAACCTCCCGCACGGGGTCGCCAGCACGGTGGTCGATCTGCTGCTCGACCGGGCCGAGGAGCTGGTGCCCGCCTCGACCTACGGCCTGCAGTACCTGAGCCCGGCCAACCTGATCGACACCGCCGGTGTGGAACTGCACTTCGACGCCGTGCGGCGCTATCGGGTCCGGTACGGGTGAGTGCTGGCTCGCCGGCAGCGACGTTAAGGCGATGCAAAGATGCGGCGCTCGGCTGGCTTGTGAGATGGCTCACGGCCTAGTTTTCCGGTGAGTTCGCTGGACGAGAGGCCGAGACCTCCGAACCCGGCGAGCCGACATCAACGACGATGAGGGGGAGCCTTGCCCATTTCGAGGACGCGCCGTACCGGCGCCGCGGTCGTGGCTGCGATCGCCTGCGTGAGTGTGACCGCCTGCAGCGGGGGTGGTGCCGATGACGGCGCCGACTACCCGACGGAGAACATCGAGGTGATCGTTCCGTTCTCGGCCGGCGGACCGACCGACACCGTCACCCGTTTGGTGGCCGACCCGATGGGTGCCGAACTCGGGCAACAGATGGTGGTGCAGAACGTCGAGGGTGCCGGCGGGACGATCGGCGCCGGCGAGGCTTCGCGCGCCCGTCCGGACGGCTACACCCTGCTGCTGCACCACATCGGCATGTCCACTGCGCCGGCGCTGTACGAGAACCTGCCCTATGACCCGCAGGCCGATTTCGCCCCGGTCGGGTTGGTGGCAGAGGTGCCGATGACGATCATCTCCCGCAACGATCTGGGGCCGACCACGATGGACGAACTGGCCACCTACATCCAGCAGAACCAGTCCACCATCACCTACGCCAATGCCGGTGTCGGTTCGGCCTCCCAGCTGTGCGGGCTGTTGCTCGAACGGGCGCTCGGAGTCGACTTCCAGGAAGTTCCCTATGACGGCGCGGGTCCGGCGATCGCCGACGTCGTCGGCGGTCAGGTCGATTTCATGTGCGACCAGACCACCAACACCTCCGGACAGATCCGTGGTGGTGAGGTGACCGCCTATGCCGTCACCACTCCGGAGCGGTTGGAGAGCCTGCCCGATCTGCAGACCACGGCCGAGGCGGGGTTGCCCGACCTGGAGCTGAGCATCTGGCACGGACTGTACGCGCCGGCCGAGACCCCGGAGGCCGTGATCAGCAAACTCGAGGGTGCACTGCAGACGGCGCTGGCCGATGAGGCGGTGGCCAACAGCTTCAGCGATCTGGGCGCCACGGTGCCGGCTGCGGAGGATCAGACACCGGAGGGGCTGGCCGCCCGGTTGGCCGAGCAGACCGCCTTGTGGGGCGAGGTCATCAGCGAGCCCGTCGGTTGATCAACCGGCCCGGTCGGTCGTTCGCTGCGGCCGATCGGGCCACCCGTACCGGTGAGGTACCCGTGAGTCAGCCGCACCCGTGAGTCAGAAGAGTGAGGAGATCGATGTGGCCGAGACGAAGCAACGCCGCTCGTCGGCAGACATCTGCAGCGGGGTGATCTTCGGCACCATCGGTGCCGCATTCGTCATCGCCGCACTGCCCTACGGATTCGGGGAGGGAGGGCAGATCGGCGCGGCACTGTTCCCGGTGATGACGGGATCGGTACTGCTGCTGCTCGGCCTCGCGATCGCGGTCCGCGGGCTGCTGCGGGGTGACGCCGGAGCGGTCGGCAGGCTCCCGTGGGGACTGATGGGATTGGTCTCGGCGGCCCTGGTGGCATTCGTGCTGCTGATCGACACCTTCGAGGCCGGACTGGTCCCGGCCACCTTCGTGGCAGCGTTCATCGCCGGCCTGACGACGATCGAACGACCGCTGACCCTCCGCAAACTGCTGTCCCCACTGCTCACCGCAGCGGGGATCACCGTGCTCTGCGTACTGGTCTTCTACTTCGCGCTGCAGCTCAACCTCGATCTCTTCGGCTGAGAGGGGAAACTGATCATGGACCTCTTCAGCAATCTCGCACTCGGTTTCGAGACGGCGTTCCAATGGCAGAACATCTTGTGGTGCCTGCTCGGGGTGGCGATCGGTACGGCCGTGGGCGTGCTGCCCGGGATCGGCCCGACGGCGGCCATCGCCATGCTGCTGCCACTGACCTTCAGCTTCGGCGAACCGGTGTCGGCGTTGATCATGCTGGCCGGTATCTACTACGGCGCCCAGTACGGCGGGTCGACCACCGCGATCCTGTTGAACATGCCGGGGGAGTCGTCCTCGGCGGTGACGGCGATCGACGGGCACCAGATGGCGAAGATGGGCAGGGCCGGAGTCGCCCTGGCCACCGCGGCCGTGGGCTCCTTCTTCGCCGGTACGGTCGCCACCTTGGTGCTGGCCGTGGCGGCCCCGCCCCTGGCACGGGTGGCGCTGCAGTTCGGGCCGGCCGACTACTTCTCGTTGATGCTGCTGGGGCTGGTCATCTCCATCGCCCTCGCCCGGGGATCGGTGCTGAACGCGCTGGCGATGATCTTCCTCGGGCTGTTGCTCGGTACGGTCGGCCAGGACGCCTTCACCGGGCAGCCGCGCTTCACCTTCGGCCTGTCCGAACTGTACGGCGGGCTGAACTTCGTCTCCGTCGCGGTCGGCATCTTCGGCATCGCCGAGATCCTGCGGAATCTGTTGGATCCGGAGACCCGCAACGCCACCGTCAGCAAGGTCAGTTCCCTGCTGCCGACCAAGGAGGACGTCCGCCGCTCGGTGGGACCGATCCTGCGGGCCACCGGACTGGGGTCGGTGCTCGGCATCCTGCCCGGTGGTGGGCACATCCTGTCGTCGTTCGCCTCCTACTCGGTGGAGAAGCAGCTGTCACCTCGCAAGGCGGAGTTCGGCAAGGGTGCGATCGAGGGCGTGGCCGGTCCGGAGGCGGCCAACAATGCCGCCGCCCAGACCTCCTTCATCCCGCTGCTGACCCTGGGCATCCCGGCCCATCCGGTGATGGCGCTGATAGTTGGTGCCTTCATCATCCAGGGCATCACCCCGGGGCCGACGCTGATGACCGACGAACCGACACTGTTCTGGGCGCTGATCGCGTCGATGTGGATCGGCAACCTGCTGCTGGTGGTGCTGAACCTGCCGCTGATCGGGCTGTGGGTGCGGCTGTTGAAGGTGCCCCAGCGGGTGCTCTTCCCGGCGATCATCGTCTTCGCCGGTATCGGCACCTACTCCTTGGAACTGAACCCGTTCCACGTGCTCGCGGTCGCGGTCTTCGGCGTCCTCGGCTACATCCTGGTCAAGTGTGGTTCCGAGCCCGCGCCGCTGTTGCTCGGTTTCGTGCTCGGGCCACTGCTGGAGTCCAACATGCGGCGGGCGCTGTTGATCAGCCACGGGGATCCGTCGGTCTTCTTCACCCGACCGATCTCGGCGGTGATGCTGGTGTTGGCGCTGATCGCCCTGCTGGTGGCGATGTTGCCGATGATCCGCAAGCGCCGGGACAAGGTGTTCGTCGAGGACGACTGATCGGCGCCGACGCCGCCTCAGCCAGCCCGGTGCCTGTCCGCACGACGGGTCGACGTACCTCGGGGTTCAGCGCGCCCGGCGCAGCAATCGGTGCAGCGCGAAGCCGTACCCCAGGCCGGCGACCGGACCGAGCAGCGGGTCGAACAGTCGGGGGAGGTGGGAGATCGAGATCTCCTGTTCCCAGCGCAGCACCGAACCGCCGAGGCCGCTGTCGGAGACGCTGAGCTCGATCCAACCCAGGACCACCCGGCCGGTCTTCACCAGTAGGCAGTAACCGGCCCGGCCGTCGCCCGGCGGCCGGAATTCGATCACCGTCATCGTGTCCCGCACGGTGAGTGGGCCGATCCGGGTCAGGCCCAGCAACTCGCTGTTCTCACCGACCGGGCGGCCGTCGGTGGTCGAGGACTGGGTGAACGGGACGACCTCGGTATGCCCCTGCAGGTCGAGAACCGCGGCGAAGACCGTCGCCGGGGGCAGGTCGCTTCGGATCAGACGGCGGAAATGGGCCATGGCTGAACCGTAATCGGTGCGGCCTCCATGCGGCAGCGCGTGCGAGGGATGTGTGGGAGCCGGGAACCGGCTCAGGGAAGCTGGCCCAGGTGCGCCAGGGCCTGCTTCAGCAGGTGCACCTGGCCCAGGCTCATCTCCGAGACGATGTCGGGCATCAGCGCCTCGGTCGGGGTCAGCCAGTCGAGGCTGAGTGCGTCCTGCCGCGGGCTGCACTCACCGCGGACCGGCAGTACGTAGCACAGCGCGATCGCATGCTGTCGCGGGTCGTGCAAGCGGCCGGTGCCCGGGGTCGGGAAGTACTCGGCCACGGTGAACGGCTGCAGCGACGGCGGCACCTGCGGCAGCGCCATCGGGCCGAGGTCGTTCTCTGCGTGCCGGATCAGGGCCTCCCGCAGGCTCTCGTGATAGCGGACCCTGCCGCTGACCAGCTCCCGGGTGAGGTTGCCGCGGGAGTCGGAGCGGAGCAGCAGGCCGATCTGCTGCACCGCACCGTCGGCGCCGAGCCGGACCGGTACGGCGTTGACATAGGTGATCGGCATCCGTCGGCGGAGGCGGGCGAACTCATCGGGATCGAACCAACCGTCGCCGAAGTCGAATGCGGTGCTGCTCATGGTCGCCGAATATAGCGGCTGCGCGATCGGAAGGAGCCGGACGGCCGGCACTCCGGGTGTCGCCGGCATGCACAGCTGCTTTTCGGGGACAGGGACACGACGGCCCCGGAACCTGCGTTCCGGGGCCGTCGTACCGTTCTTTGCTCAGGGCTGGTCGTAGACCCGTCGGGCGATCAGCAGGCCGATGATCGAGATCACCCCGATCAGGATGTAGTACAACGCCGGCGCCAGCAGGGTGACCGACACCCAGGCGGCCAGGATGGCGGGTGCGAAGCTGCCCATGGCGGTGACCCCGATGTTGTAGGACAGCGCCATTCCGGAGGTACGTACCTGCACCGGGAACATCTGGGTCATCAGCGACGGCAGGGGAGCGAAATAGCTGGCCATCAAGGTCCCCACCACCACCTCGGTCAGGAGCAGTACGACGGTCGAGCGGGTGTGGATGATCAACAGCAGCAGCGGAATGATCACCACGATGCCGATCACCGCGGCCCCCAGCATGATCCTGGTCTGGCCGACCCGGTCGGCCCAGCTACCGATCACCGGTGACAGCGTCAGCGCCACGATGCCGGCGAGCAGAGCGCCGACGTAACCGGACCAGTCGGGCAGCCCGAGCTTCATGGCGAAGGAGGGCAGGTAGGTGATCAGGTAGACACTCATGGTGGCCAGGCCGACGCACATCGCCGCGGTCAGCACCCGGCCGAAGTGCTGGCCGAAGACAGCCCGGACGGGGCTGTGCTCGCGTTCGGTGGCGGCGGCGAACTCCGGGGTGTCGTCCATGTGGGCCCGGATCCACAGGCCGATCGGCCCGATCAGGATGCCGAGGATGAACGGCACCCGCCAGACCCAGGCCTCGATCAGTGCGGTGTCCACCAGGCCGAAGATGATCCAGCCGGTCAACCCGGCCAGCATCATCGCACCACCCTGGGTGGCCACCTGCCAGCTGGCGTAATAGGCCTTGCGTTCCTGGGCGTTCTCGGTCATGAACGTGGTCGCCGTACCGAACTCACCACCGGCGGAGAAGCCCTGGATCAAGCGGCCCAGCATCAACAGCACGGGTGCGAAGATGCCGATCGTGGCGTAGGTGGGGCTGAAGGCGATGACGGCCACACCCACGGTCATCAGCCCGATGGTCAGGGTGAGTGCAGCCTTGCGACCGTGGCGATCGCTGTAGGAGCCGAGCACCACCGCGCCCACGGGTCGGATCAGATAGCTGACCCCCACACCGAGGTAGGTGGTGATCAGGGCAACGGCGGGATCCTCGTTGGGGAAGAACAACCCACTGATCACCGGCGCCATGAAGGAGTAGACGATGATGTCGTACCACTCCAGGATGTTGCCCATGGAGGCGGAGATGACGGCCTTCCGGGCGCGCCGCGGATCGTGCTGGATCGATGTGGTGGAGGGGGAGGACAAGGGCGGGCCTTTCGGTTCTGGCCCCGGGCTCAGCTCGGGCGGGACAGTTCGTGGATCAGCTCGCCGATGAACTTCTCGCATTTCTCGATCTGGTCGACGGCGATCCATTCGTTCGCCGTGTGTGCCTGGGCGATGTCACCCGGCCCGACGACCACCGCGGCGATCCCGGTGCCGGCGAACTGCCCGGCCTCGGTGCCGTAGGTGACCTTCACCTCACTGGAGTCGACTCCCAACAGGGCGCCGAAGGCAACCGCGTCGGAGTCGGTGCCGGTGTCCAGACCGGGAACCTTCGACGGCACCACCGCGGTCGCTCCGGCAGCCGGGTTCTCGGCCTTCATCTGCTCGTCGAGTTCGGCGATCTTGGCGAAGACGTCGCCGATCACCGTATCCGGGTCGACCGCGCCGATGGTACGGAAGTCGAGCTCGACCACCGCCTCGGCGGGAATGATGTTGGAGGCCGTACCACCGTTGATCACATTCGACCCACCGGTCGAGTAGGGCAGCAGGAACTCCTCGTCGAAGGGCCCCTCGGTCTTCCACTTCTGGGTGTAGTCACGGAAGTAGGTGATCAACTTCGCCGCGTACTCGATGGCGTTCACCCCGGCGCTGGTCAAGGAGGAGTGGGCGGTCACACCGGTGAAGGTGGCCTTGATCAGGTTCACCGACTTGTGCCCGCGTACCACCTGCATACTCGTGGGCTCACCGATGAACGCGATCCGCGGGGAGAGTCCGAGATCGGCGATCTGCTTGACGATCTCCTCACCGCCCAGGCAACCGAGTTCCTCGTCGTAGGTGAACGCGAAGTGGATCGGTTCGCTCAACTCGGCCGCCACGATCTCCGGCAGCCAGGTGAGGGCGACGGCGATGAACGACTTCATGTCGGCCACGCCACGGCCGAACAACTTGTCCTCGGTGATCTTCACCGAGAACGGGTCGGAGTCCCAGTCCTGACCGTCGACCGGAACCACATCGGTGTGCCCGGACAGGACCACACCGCCGGAGATGGTGCCGTCGGCGGCGGGGACGGTGGCGATCAGGTTGGCCTTCTTGCCGTCCGGGGTGGGGAAGGTGTGCGGTTCGATGCCGTGCTCACGGAAGGCGGCCGCCACGAGTTCGATCAGTTCGAGGTTGGAGTTGCGGCTCGTCGTGTCGATCCCGACGAGACGTTCGATCCAGGGCAGGGAGCGGAGATTGGTCACCGGTTCATTCCAGCACCTCGGCCGCCGATGGTGAAGTCGGGGGTCGCCATCTGGTCGGTGAACTCCGCCACGTGCGACCCTGGCATGATCAGACTCCCAGCCGCAGCCAGGCGTCACCACGGGCGCGTACCCACAAGGTGATCAGGCGGGCCAGCAGGTAGCCGCCCCAGGCCGCCCAGAGCCACCCGACACCGGCATCGGTCACCGCCACCAGCGCGGCCAGCGGCAGGTAACAGATCAGTGCGATCACACCGGCCAGGGCCAGGTAGCGGGCATCCCCGGCGCCGATCAGCACCCCGTCGAGCAGGAACACCACCCCGGCGATCGGCTGGGCCAGGGCCAACATCAACAAGGTCTGCGCGAGCACGGCCTGGACCTGCGGGTCGGGGGTGAACAAGGGGGGGATCACCCCGCGGCCGAGGAACAGCAACAGACCGAAGCCGACACCGGCGACCAACCCCCACCCCATGCCGATCCGTACCAGCTCGCGACCCTGCCGGGCGTCACCGGCACCCAGGGCCTTGCCGACGATGGCCTGCGCAGCGATCGCCAGGGCGTCGAGGGCGAAGGCCAGGAAGCTGAAGATGGCGGCGGTCACCTGGTGGGCGCCCAGGCCGACGGCGCCGAACCGGGTGGCGATCACCGTCGCGAACAGGACCCCGGCCTGCAGGCTGAGGGTACGCAGGAACAGCCACGACCCGGTACGCGCCGCGACCAGTACCCGACCCGGCTGCGGCCGCAACCGCGCCTGATACTTCCGGGCACCGCGCAGCACCACCACCAACAGGATCCCGGCGCCGACCGACTGCGAGACCAGGGTGCCGATGGCGGCCCCGGTGATGCCCAGGCCGGCACCGTAGATCAGGGCGAAGTTGAGGGCGATGTTCGACAGATTGACCGTGATCGCCACGTACAACGGGGTACGGGTGTCCTGCAGTCCCCGCAGGACTCCGGTGCTGGCCAGGATCAGCAACAGCGGCAGGATGCCGATCGAGGCGATCGAGAAGTAGCGGACGGCCTGGTCGGTCACCGCCTCCGAGGCGCCGTAGAGGCCGAGCACCGCGCGGCCTCCGAGCTGGGCGGCGAGGACGATCGCCACGCCGATGAGGGAGGCCAGGGCGAGGCCGTCCACGCCGGACTCCAGTGCTGCCCGGCGATCACCTGCGCCGAGCCGCCGGGCGACCGTACCGGTGGTGCCGTAGGCAAGGAAGACGCACAGTCCGACGATGGTCGTGAGCACGCTGCCGGCCAGCCCGAGACCGGCCAGCTCGGTGGTGCCGACGTGACCGATCATGGCCGAATCCGCCAGCAGCATCAGCGGTTCGGAGATCAAGGTGGCGAAGGCGGGCAGGCCCAGGGCCAGCAGATCCCGCCCGACCGACCGGCTCCGCGGAGGGTTTTCCACAGGTCAGTCCACAGTCCGGGGAAAACTACACAGGTGTAAGTCGGTTCCTACGCCCGCCTGGACCCGACATCGGCCACGGTTCACGCCTGTCGCTTCGGCTTCGGTCCGGGATCGTCGGCCCCGGCCGCCCGGGAACCGGTCGGCTCGGTGGTCCGGCCGCCGGGACGGGGCAGCTTCGGCAGTCGCCGACCGGAGCCACTGCTGGCCGGGGACCAGTTCGGGTCGTTGGTGTCCAGATCGAGCAACTCGTCCCGGCCGTTGTCGGAGGTGCCGACCGGGGCCAGCTCACCGCGACGGTCCCGACTGGCGCTGACGACGGCCACCCCGATCGCGGTGGTCAGCGGCATCGCCAGGATCACCGCCAGGGCGCCGACCAGGGTGGAGATGATCTCCATGCTGAACTCCTCCATGCCGATCACCTCCAGCAGCGGCCGGTTGTAGACGATCATCATCAGGTAGGTCGCCAGGGAAGCGCCGGTGGCGGCGAAGGCGATGGTGTAGGTGGAGGAGGCGATGTGGTCGCGGCCGATCCGCATCGCCCGGCTGAACAGCCGGCTCTCATCGGCATCGGAACCCGACAGTTCCCAGACCGCCGAGGCCTGGGTGATGGTGACGTCGTTCAATACGCCCACGGCGGTGATGATGATCGCGCAGATCACCACTCCGGTCAGTTGCATGTCCGGGGTGGAGGACCACAACAAGGTGTCGTCCTCACTGGCGACGCCGGTCAGATGGGCCCATTGCACCATCAACCAGCCGAGGATGGTGGCGACCAGCATGCCGAACAGCGTCCCCAGCAGCGCCGTCGTCGTCCGGACCGAGAACCCATGGGTCACGTACAACACCACGAAGAGGATCGCCGAACCTCCCGCCAGCGCCACCGCCACCGGATTGGACCCGGCGATCAGCGCGGGGAACATGAACTTGACCACGATGAAGGCGGAGAAGCCGAGACCGACCAGAGCCAGTGCGCCGCGTTTCCGGGCTACCGCCACCAGTGCCACGCCGAACGCCAGCAGCAGCACCAGCAAGGGCACCGTGCGGTCGAAGTCGGTGAACTGGTACGACGGCTCCAATCCCTCGATCGGCACCCGGTAGACCTTCACCGTCTCACCCACCTCGACACCGGAGGCGTAGACGGCCGGCTGGACGCTGACGATCACCTGCTGGCCGGTCTCCGGGCCGTCGTCGAGCTGCACGGTCAGCTCACCGGCCGGCCGGGTGTCCTCACCCGTACCGTCGGTCCCGGGCTGGCCGGCGTTGGCGATGTCGCGAACCTCCAGCACCGTCGCATCATGCAGCGTCACGTCGGGCTGGGAGAACGTACCGTTGTCCCGCAGGTGACCACTGACATCACCGGGCCACATGACGATCATCGCGACCAGCGTCCAGATGCCGATCGGGATCAGCACCAGCATCATGATCCGGGTCGCCCGCCGCTGCCGGGCGCGATCGTCCTCCGACAGCGGTCCCTGCTCACCGTGCAGGGCAACGTGGGAATGGCCGTGGTCGGGGCCCTTGGTGGTCTCACTCACTGATTTCGCCTAGTCCTCGTCTGCGGAGCTGACCGGCGCGCAGCTCCCGTTTCGGTGTTGATCCGCATGCACCCTGCCGGGGCACACGACTCGGGGCAACTCTGGGCAAGATACCAAGGTGATCCGAACGGACCGATTCCCCATGCCTGCGGCGCCCCTGTGAGTCGGTCCGACCATTTAGGCTGGGTCTGTGACGGGAGACCTGGGCCGCGGCCCCCGCCCGAGTGCGCGCCGGCTGCGGCAGCGGCGTACCGAGGGCAGACCACGACCCGCTCGGCGTTCACCCGCCGTGATCAGGCAGGTACGCGAGGGCGACCCGCGGCGACTGCGGATCGCCGCCGTGTCGGCCTGTCTGCTGGCGCTGGTGGTGCCACTGGTGCTGGCCGGCCGATTCCTGGGCGACGACGACCCGACCGGTGCCGAGCCGGTGACCGGTACCGCAGCACCCGAGCCCCCGCCCGCCCAGGCCTCGGAGCCGGGCGAGCCGACGAACACCCCGGAGGCGGCCGAGGCCAGCGCCGAACTCGTGGTCCCCGAGGACGGCCCGGAGGAGTGGACGGTGGCCGAATTCAGCCAGGACTCGCCGCGGGACGGCGGACGTACCGTCCGGGTACAGGTACGGGTGGAGGAAACCGTCCCGGTCGACGCCGAGGAGGCCGCCGAGGAGGCCGCCGGGATCCTGCACGACGACCGGAGCTGGGAGGAGTCCGAAGGTGTGCGCTTCGAGTTCGTCGGCACCGCAGACGCCGACCTGACGATCAACATCGCCACCCCCGGCACCACCGATGCGCTCTGCCTGCCGGCCGTGACCGGCGGTGAACTGAGCTGCCGCAACGGTGACCGGGTGGCCTTGAACGCCAAACGCTGGCTCAGTGGGGTCGAGGCCTACGGCGACGACCTGACCGGCTATCGGCGCTACCTGGTCAATCACGAGGTGGGCCACTACCTGGGGCACGGCCATGTCGACTGCCCGGGCAAGGGCGAGCGGGCGCCGTTGATGATGCAGCAGACCAAGGGGGTCGGTGAGTGCGAACCGTACCCCTGGCCGAACTGAGCCGATGGTGACCGGTACAGGGTCGGCAGGTCCCGGTACGGCGCCACGGCCTCGCCCGGTGCGCCGCCGATTGCCACCGGTCGCGCTCGACCAGCCGATCGGGCGGCTGCGTCGGGGGGCGGCCGACCCCACCCATCGACGTACCGCTGCCGGCTGGTGGCGCGCGACCCGGACACCCCAGGGCCCGGTCCTGCTACGACTGGTCGGCGAGGGGACGCACACGCTGGTCGAGGCCTGGGGTGCGGGTGCGGAATGGGCAGTGGAGACCGCCGAGGAACTGCTGGGACTGCACGACGACCGGTCCGGCTTCCGTCCCGGCAGAGGCATCGTCGGTGAACTGCACCGGCGCCACCCGCAGCTGCGGATCGGTCGTACCAATGCCGTCACCGAGGCCCTGATCCCCAGCATCATCGAGCAGAAGGTGACCGGGAAGGAGGCCTTCGGTGCCTGGGCGCGGCTGATCCGCCGCTACGGCGAACCGGCCCCCGGTCCGGCCGGGTGGGCCGGTTCACCGGCGAGCGGTATGCGGCTGCAGCCGAGCCCGGAGCAGTGGACGCAGATCCCGAGTTGGGAGTGGCGGCGGTCGATGGTCGAGGACAAGCGGTCCGCGGCGGTGGTCCGGGTGGCCCGGCGGGCCGCGGCGCTCGAACGTACCCTCGATGCGGCCGATCCCGATACCGCCCTGCGCAGCCTGCCCGGGGTCGGCGCCTGGACCTCGGCGGAGGTACGGGCGGTCGCCCACGGGGACCCTGATGCCTGGTCGGTCGGGGACTACCACGTACCGCGGGAGATCGTGCATGCGCTGACCGGACAGGTGTGCCCGCGGGAGACCGCCGATGCCCGGGCCACCGAACTGCTGCAACCGTGGCTCGGGCATCGGCTGCGGGTGCAACTGCTGGTGATGGCCAGCGGGTTGCGTCCGGAGCGGCACGGGCCACGGCGATCGTTGCCGACCCACCTGCCGCGCTGATCGTCGCCTGCTTGCGGGCGGTCCTGCCGGGCCGATCGACCCGGGCGGATCGGCGCGGGCGGATCGGCGCGGCTGTCCGGGAATGCCGCTGTCCGGGCCCGGGTTGTTGTAGCTGTGGCTGTCGCCCGCGCGGTCGTCCGATGACAGACTGCACGCGACAGCCTGCGATCGCCGGATTGGGGGATCGTGACGAGCCGGTGACCGAGCAGTGGGAGTGCGGATGATCAGGGCGAAGAGCTGGGGACAGGCGCTGATCGACCGGCTGCGCACCGAGTCGGGCAGTGCGCTGCTGCTGATCGCCGTCGCCACGGTGGCCATGATCTGGGCGAACTCGCCGTGGTCGGAGTCCTACACCGGACTGTTCGAGACCCACGCGGCGGTCAGCTTCGGCAGTTTCGCGATCGACCTCAGCCTGCACCACTGGGTGAACGACGGCCTGATGGTGATCTTCTTCTTCCTGATCGGCCTGGAGGTACGCCAGGAGTTCGCCGTCGGCTCCCTGCGCGATCGCCGCCGGGCGCTCGTACCGTTGCTCGCCGGACTGGTCGGGGTGGCGTTGCCGGCCGGGATCTTCCTGTTGATCGCCGGCCGTACCGATCCGAGCGGCTGGGGCATCGTGATCGGCACCGACACCGCCTTCCTGTTGGGGGCACTGGCCCTGGTCGGGCCGAAGTTGTCGAGTCAGTTGCGGGTCTTCCTGCTCACTCTGACGGTGGTCGATGACTTCCTGGCGGTGGCGATCATCGGCATCTTCTACACCGAGAACCTGCGGGTGGCACCGCTGCTGCTGGCCGCGGTCTGCCTGCTGTTGTTGTTCTGGCTCGGCCGCGCCCAGCAGTGGCGCAGCGGACCGTACGTCTTCGTCATCGTTGTCCTGTGGGCAGCCACCCTGCTGTCGGGTGTCCACCCCTCGCTGGCCGGGATGGCGGCCGGTCTGTTGGTTCCCGCAGCGGCCACCGAACGCGGCCGGGTGGTCGATGCGAAGAACCTCTTCCGCGACTACTGGCAATCACCGGGAGCCGGTGCCGCCCGGCAGGTCCAGCGGGGACTGGCACGTTCGATCTCGGTGAACCAGCGCCTGCACGAGGTGTTGCGCGGCCCGGTGTCGATGGTGATCGTGCCGATCTTCGCCCTGGCCAATGCCGGTGTCGATCTTCGCGGCGGTGTGCTCGGTGATGCCCTCACCTCACCGATCACCTGGGGCGTCGTCGCCGGTCTGGTGATTGGCAAGTTCGTCGGCATCAGCCTGGGAACCTGGCTGGCGGTCCGGCTCGGTCTCGGCAGCCTGCCGCAGGGGGTCGGACCGGGCAGTGTCGCCGGTGGCGCAGCCCTGTCGGGGATCGGCTTCACCATGTCGCTGTTGATCATCTCGTTGTCCCTGGAGGGTGAGCTGGCCGATCAGGCGACGGTGGGGGTGCTGCTGGCGATGGGACTGTCCTGGACCCTGGGTTGGCTGGTCTTCCGGATCGCCCGGGACAAGCTGGGCGAGACCGATGCCGACCTGCCGTCGGTGCTCACCCCCGCCTTCGACCCCGAACTCGATCACTCCCGGGGCTCGGCCGACGCCAGCCACATCCTGGTCGAGTACCTGGACTTCGAGTGTCCCTTCTGTGCCCGCTCGACGGGGATGTGGAACGATCTGCGACAGCACTTCGGCGACGACATCCGCTACGTCGTCCGGCATCTGCCATTGGACGACTACCACCCGCGGGCCCGGGCGGCGGCGCTGGTCTCGGAGGCAGCAGCCGATCAGGGCAAGTTCTGGCAGATGCACGACCTGCTGTTCGCCAATCAGGCGCATCTGAGCGACGAGGACCTGTGGTCCTATGCCGAGCAACTCGGCCTGGACCTGGAGCGGTTCGCCGCCGACCTCGCCTCGGGCAGGCTGGAGCAGCGACTGGCCCGCCACGAGGAGAGTGCCAATGCCAGCGGCGCGATGGGGACCCCCACCTTCTACGTCAACGGTCACCGGCACCGTGGCAGCCACGACGCCCGGTCCATGATCGCCGACCTGGAATCGGGCGATGGTGAACCGGGGCGCCGTCGTTCCTGAGGGGAGGTCGCTCGCACCGCCGGTGCTGTGGCAGCAGACCGTTCGGTGCGCGGGCTGCCGAGTTGCTCCCGCAGCCCGGGCCGGCCAGGGGGTCTTTCATGTCTCGAGTGTCGGGTTGGCGTTGATGATCTTGCCTCGGCGGCCGACATGGTGTGCATGTGGCGCACACCGAAAGTGATCAACTGCCGGTCGGCTCGGATCTGACCGGCCGCGACGACCATGATCAAGTTCCGGCGAGCGTGGCCGATGTGGTTCTCACAGGCACCGGGGGAGCGCGACCCGCGCAGCCGAGCGCGCTCGACGATCACTAGGATCCATCACAGTCGCCGTCGATGGCGATCCGGGCGGGTCGCGAAGGAGCGCTCCGGCGGGTGATGAGGGAGGACTGATGACCGAACTGGTCGGACCTGAGCTGGTTCGCGGCGAGGTCCGCAACGGGGCAGCGTGGATCCTGCTGGATTCACCTGCCAACCGCAACGCCCTGTCCCGGCAGTTGATCAACGAACTGCAGGAGGCACTCACGTGGGCCGCGGACAGTGCTGAGGCGCGATACGTGGTGCTCGGCCACACCGGCAGCACCTTCTGCGCTGGCGCCGATCTGGCCGAGGCGAGCAGTGCGGATCGCAGCCGGCAACCGGCGGTGCTCCTGGGCCAGTTGCTGCGCGCACTCCTGGCCCACCCGAAACCGGTCGTGGCGGCAGTCGACGGGCATGTCCGGGCCGGTGGCATGGGGCTGGTCGGTGCCTGCGACCTGGCCGTGGCCACCGAGCGGGCCAGCTTCGGTCTCACCGAGGTACGGCTGGGGCTGGCGGCCTCGGTCATCTCGGTCGTCGTCGCACCCCGGTTGAGCGACCGCGACGCGGCCTGCTTGTTCCTGGGCGGCTCCGTCCAATCGGCTGAGCGGATGCGAGCAGTCGGCTTCCTGACCGCCGTCGTCGACGATCTGCAGGCCGGTGTCACCGAGCTCACCGCCGGGATCGTCAAAGGCTCCCCGCAGGGGCTGCGGGAGAGCAAACGGGTGCTGAACCAGCCGTTGCTGGCTGACTTCGATACACGGATGGACGGTCTGCTGCAGCTTTCGGCGGATCTCTTCGCCAGTGACGAAGCACGTGAAGGCATGGCGGCGTTCCTCGACAAACGGGAACCGCGGTGGAACCGGGGATGACGCGGAGACATCCATAGGGTTGCGCGAGCGGCTGACAGCGCCGGCCACGGGGTCGGAACGGGCGAGCTCACTTGGGAGGGGCGGTCTCCGATCGGGTCGAATCCTCGGTCGGGGTGGTCGAACCGGGCAGCCGCAGAGTGAACTCGGCCCCGCCCTGGGCCGAGGCGGCTGCCCGTACCCAACCGCCGTGGCGGGCCACGGTCTGCGCCACGATCGACAGGCCCAGGCCGGTGCCGGGGGTGTTCCGCGCGGCATCGGCACGGTAGAACCGGTCGAAGACATGCGGCAGGTCCTCCTCGGCGATACCCGGCCCCTCGTCGGAGATCCGCAGCTGGTCGCCTTCGAGATAGACCCGGATGGTGCCGCCGGGCGGGGAGAACTTCACCGCGTTGTCCAGCAGGTTCGTCACCGCCCGCTCCAGGTTGTCCGGTTCCCCCATCAAGTACAGCGGGTTCAGCTCGACATCAAAATGCAGACCCGGGCCGCGCCGGCGTACCCGCTGCAGGGCACTGCTGACCACGTCGCGCAGGTCGATCTGTTCCCGCGTCGGCTCCATCCGGTCCTCCCGGGCCAGCTGCACCAGGTCCTGGATCAAGGTGGTGAACTCGGCCAACTGGGCGGCGATGTCGCCGAGGATCTCCTCCCGGGCCTCGGGCGGCAGCATCTGCGACTTCTGGTCGGCGGCCAGCAACTCGATGTTGGTCCGCAGCGAGGTGAGGGGAGTACGCAGCTCGTGACCGGCATCGGCGATCAGTCGTCGCTGCCGTGCCCGAGACGACGCCAGGGAGAACAACATGGCGTTGAACGAGCGGGTCAGCTGGGACAGCTCGTCGTCGCCGGTGACCTCGATCGGATCCAGGCTGTCGGTCCGGGTGACCCGGGTGACCGCGGCCGACAGATCGCGCAGCGGCTGCAGCGAGGAACGCGCCACCAGGCCGCCGACGATCGCCGCCGCAGCGGCCAGCAGGGCGCCGACCAGGATCACCACGATCAGCAGCACCCGCAGCACCTCGGTGGTGGGTTGCAGGGCACGCCCGATCACCAGGGCATAGGAATTACCGTTGCTGGTCATCGGCACGGCGACTATCCGGTACGGCGTACCGTCGGTCGCCTGCCCGGTACGGGCCGACGAGCCCTCCTGCAGACGGGCGACCGCCAGTTCGTCGGCACCCACCTGCAGGGTCCGCTGGGCCCCCTCGACATAGGTCGGGCTCCGGTCGGAGCTGACCACCACCAGGGTGACGTTCACCGCGTTCAGGGCATCGGCGTTCAGACCGCCCATCGTGCTCAGGTCGGAGGAGATGGTCTCGCTGGTGGTGCTGGCCACCTGGGTGAGCTCGCCGTCGAGCTGGTCGTAGAGGACCAGCCGGGTGACGAAGAAGGCGGTCAGTCCGGCGATCCAGACACCGGCAGCCACCACGATGGTGGTCAGCCAGGTGATCCGTCGTGGAAGGGTCGGCCCGCCGAAGATGCGTCGCAGCAGGTGCATCAGGCCATGACGATCAGGGAGTGCCTTCGCGCAGCACGTATCCCACGCCCCGCACGGTGTGGATCAGGCGTTCCTCGCCCTCGCTCTCGGTCTTCCGGCGCAGATAGCCGATGTAGACCTCGAGGGAGTTGGCCGTGGTCGGAAAGTCGAAACCCCAGACCTCGTTCAACAACCAGGAACGTTCCAGGACCCGGCGAGGGTGCCGCAGGAAGGTTTCCAGCAGGGCGAACTCGGTGCGGGTCAGGTTGATCGATCGCCCGGCCCGCTGGACCTCCCGGGTGTGCACATTCAGGCTCAGGTCGGAGAAGGAGAGGACCTCCTTGCTGTCCTCGGCCTCGTCGGTGCTGGCCGCCCGCCGTACCAGTGCCCGCAGCCGGGCCAGCAGTTCCTCCAGGCTGAACGGCTTGGCCATGTAGTCGTCACCGCCGGCGTCCAGACCGTCGACCCGGTCGTTCACCGCGTCCCGCGCGGTCAGCACCAGGATCGGTACGTCGTTGCCCATCTGGCGCAGCATCCGGGTGGTCTCCAGGCCGTCCAGCCGCGGCATCATCACGTCCATGATCACCGCATCCGGACGGGCGGCCGACAGGTTCGCCAAGGCCTCCACCCCGTCGGCGGCGGTGATGACCTCATAGCCGTTGTACTGCAACGAGCGGGCCAGGGAATCACGTACCGCCTGGTCGTCGTCCACCACCAGAATCTGCATGGGCACAGTCTCGCATGAACGCGCAGGGGCACGGCTCAGGCGTCGCCGTCGGGCCGTCGTGGTGCAACCGTAGCTGTGGCGTACCGGCGGTAGATCGCCCGGGGCGAACCCACCGGAGGTCGCCCGGCGACGGACCACCGTAAACCGGCAGGGGAACCAGCCTTAACCCGGCAGGGGGAACCAGCCTTAGCCCGGCAGGGGGAACCAGCCTTAGCCCGGCAAGTGGGAACCAGCCGTAACCCGTCAGGGGCGTGCTCAACGTGGGGTGCCGGAGGAACCAAACAAACGTCACACTCGATCGTCGGTGACAGGGGCGGGACCGCGTCGGGGCTGGTATCGCTGTGGCGAGGTCGGGATCGAGTGTGACGTTTGTCTTGTTCTGCCGGTTCACTTGGCTGCAAGCCCGGGTAGACAGATCGCGGGGTGTGGGCCAATCCAAGGGTCACCGGGGCGGGCCGATTGTCCTGCTGTGACCTTGTCGTCCCGGTCCGCTGTCATGCCGAACCGGCGCTGGGCAGGCAGGTCGCGGGATGGGCGCCTGTGGTCGCCGGGAGCGGACCGACTGCAGATTGCCGGGGATGAACCGAACGAGCGTCACACTCGATCGTCGATGTCAGGCGCGGGACCGCGTCGGGACTGGTGTCGCTGCGGCGAGGTCGGGATCGAGTGTGACGTTCGTCTTGTTCTGCCGACTGCTGCGTCGGATGCGGGTCTTCCGGCGTGCCAGTCCGGCGGTGGTGACCTCGGCACCGTCGTCCTGGCCGGCGGGTTCCAGTGCGGATGCCGGTGGCGGTCAGTCAGGGCGGCGCTGTGATCGCCTTGGCGTTGGTGGCGTTGGTGGCGTTGGTGGCGTTGGTGGCGTTGGTGGCGCTGGTGCGTCACAGTGAGGTTGGAGCGTCGCAGTGAGTCAGTCGGCCAGGGCTGTCCGGATCTGGTCGATGACCAGTGCGGGATGGTCCAGCAGCATGGCCCAGGTGAATCGCAGTACTCGCCATCCGGCGAGAATCAGTCGGTTCTGCCGCAGCCGGTCGCGTTCGAATGCATCCGCTGCGGTGTGGTGCTCGCGGCCGTCGATCTCGACCACCAACCGTTCGACCTCGAAGACGATGTCACCGAGCGCCACCATCGAATCGATCCGGATGGGAACGTTGGTGCGCCAACCGGTGATGCCACCGTCGCGGAGCAGGCGGTGTGCGAGCCGCTCTGCGGCGGACCACGGTTCATCCCGTGAGTCCCGTAGCACCAGCCGTCGCTGCTGCTGCCCGCGTCGACCGACCCCGTTCAGCACAACGGCCTCGAGCTCGGCCAGGGTCACCATCCTCCGCCGTAGGAGTTCATCGATCGCTGCGCCGCTGTCGTCGGAGGCCAGATCAACAGCCGTCACCACCGGAGAGGTGACGCGGACACGCAGCATCTGCCGCCCGAGTGCGAGATTGGCACCGAGAACGTGTTCGGGTTCGATGGAACGCCGCTGAACCAGCAGGCCCGCGGCCGGACGGTGCTGATGCGGAGAAGCGGCATGCACCAGCAGCGGCAACGGACGCTGGAGATGGAGGGCGAGCGCAGTCGGTCCGGTCAGTACGGCGGCACCGTCGGTCTCACACAGTCCGATCGCCCGGGCCACATTCACCGGGACTCCGTCTGCCACCCACACACCCCGCATCACCTGGGTCAACTCCCCTCGCCGAGCAGCCCAGTGGACCATGTTGCGCAGTCGGGGAGAGCCGGCGGATCGGACGTACCCGATCCGCGAAAGGACCTCGGTGAGCTCGCGGTGCATCACCCCATTGGAGGGAACTCGGCGGAGGATTCCGAGACCCCCTGTGGACAACCCCGTGGCAGTGGTTCTGCAAGGTGGATGCGCGCGGGCAGTTGCCGGACCGGTGGTCCCGGTCGGTTTCGTCAAGGTGGTGGCCGATGCCACCCACAACGAACTGCTCGGTGCGCACATGATCGGCCCCGAGGTGACCGAGTTGCTGCCGGAGCTGACCCTGGCCCAGCTGTGGGATCTGACCGCCGACGAGGTGGCCCGCAAACGCGCCTGGGGGTGCTGATTCGGTGCATGCGGGGAAGTGGTCTGATGACGGGGTTACGAACGCATGCAGGCGCCGCCAGGGCCGCGGGCCAGCCACCCCCATCACCCGCCCCGCGATCAGCCGACGAGAACCCGGCCGGTTCGCCGCGGCGGCCGAGGGGGACTGGGGGCCCAGAACCCGCCACCCCATCACCCGCCCGACGACCAGCCGGAGCGCTGAATCTGCGACGGTGTTGCAGGCGAGGAGTTGCATGCGGAAGGCGGCGACGTTCCGTCGGCCGGCGAACTGTGGTGGCCTCGGGGCGCTGCCTGAGCGAGGGTCGCACTGAATCCCGGAGGTGGTGCAACGGGGCGACAAACTCGCCGCCGGACCCTATGCGCAGCAACCTGCCCCACGCAGGGGCGCCACCAACCGGGGGCCGGCCGGAATCGGCGAGGGCCGTGCGAGCGGGGAACCCAACAAACGTCACACTCGATCCTCGCGAGTGGCCGGACATCCCGTCGCCACAGGTATCAGCATCGGTCGAGACCGATCGAGTGTGACGTTTGTTTGGTTCGCCCGTCACCGCCCCACCGATAAGGTCGGCGGGTGAGTAAATCCGTGATCTTCGTGTGCTGGGGCAACATCTGCCGGTCGCCGATGGCCGCCGACGTGGCGGCGCAGGAAGCCGCTGAGCAGGGGCTCGACCTCGACATCTCCTCGGCCGGAGTGAGCCGGGAGGAGATCGGGAACGGGATCGACCCCCGTGCGGCCCGGACGCTGCGTGAACACGGCTATGAGGTACGTCCGCACACCGCCCATCAGATCACTGCCGAGGAGATCGCCGATGCCGATCTGGTGATCGGTATGGAACAGCTGCACCTCGATCGGATGCGGCAGATCTGCGGCGGTGAGCTCGACACCGACAAGGTGAAGCTGCTGACCGACTTCGACCCCGAGGCGATTCCGGGCTCCGGCGTGGACGATCCCTGGTACGGCGGACAGGACGGATTCACCGACACTCTGTCGGCGATCGAGTCGGCTATGCCCGGGGTTCTCGACCGGCTTCGGTGATCTGGATTTCGCGCTGTCCAGTGATCAGGGTCGGCACCCTCCACCTCGGCCACCGGGCGGGGAACGGTCGTCTGCGGGGCTAGGCTGTCGGGGTGAGCGAGGGCCAGGTGAATGAGCAGGGAGCCGGTCCCAGCCCGACTGATGATACTGCCGGTCAAACCAGGGCCACCGGTTTCGGGCGGGTGCTGATCGCGGTCTACGCCGTCTTCGCACTCGCCGCCACCGCCCGATCGTTGGTGCAGGTCATTCGAAGCTTCTCCGAGGCGCCGCTGGCCTATGGGCTGTCGGCCTTCTCCGGGGTGGTCTACATCGTGGCGACGATCGCCCTGGCCAGCCGGGGCCGCTGGGCGTACCGGTTGTCCTGGATCACGATCAGCATCGAGTTGTTCGGGGTGATCGCGATCGGGATCGCCAGCCTGACCCACCCCGAGTGGTTCGCCAGGGATTCGGTCTGGTCCTACTTCGGCATGGGGTACCTGTTCATCCCGCTGGTCCTGCCGCTGGTGGGCATGTGGTGGTTGCGGAAGGTCGGCCGGTGAGACCGAACTGCGTCGGGCGGCAGACCGGATGATCGCCTTCGCCTTCGTCATGGCCGCGATCGCCGTTGCGTTGGCCGGGTTTGCGGCCTTCCATTCGTGGCGCGAGCTGCAGGTCAGTATCGCGCTGTTGGCCGCAATGGTGGTCTACGAGGTGGCGCTGATCGTGCAGTTGGCCGTCTTCGCCGGGGCGCTGGGCACCCGACCCGTGGACGCCGTGGTCCTGATCAGCTATCTCGTCGTCTGTGTGGTCCTGCCCGTGGCCGCGCTGCTCTGGGGACTCTCGGACAAGTCGCGATGGGGGACCGGAGTTGTGGCCATCGGGATGCTGGCGGTGGCCGTGATGTGCGTCCGCGTGGGTCAGCTCTGGATGTACGCGAGCTGAGTAGGCCGTCCAGCCCGGCGGCCGGCCCGTCTGGTGGGCTGTCGGCTCGGCGACTTAGGGGCCAGCTGTGTGCCTGGCAGGTAATTGAATACTTTTTTACATCATTTTCTGGCCGGAACGGCGGTCTGTACTCGTGAGTAGGCCGGAACGGGCTGATTGGACGCTTGCATCTATTTATGGATTCTCTAAGCTTTTGGCCGTGGCGCCCCCGGCGTCATCGACCTGACTTGGCTTTTGGGAGACGTGAATGAAGAAGAGTTTTGGACGCCGCCTCGGCGCCGGGCTGGCTGGTCTGGCCGTCGCGGGAGCGGGTTTCGTTGCCTTCGGTGCTACAGGTATGGCGAGTGCCGGTGTGAGCACCAGCGCCATCGACTTCGACCCGGCAGAGTTCGACGAGGTGGTCGAGGGGACGACCTTCGAGGCGATTCTGCCGATCAAGGTGACCGAGGGAGGCCTGGAGCAGGCCGTCGAGTGGAACATCACGTCCTCCGATGGCTTGGAGTGCGACCCCGAGGAGCAGTCGCTTCCCGCGGACACGAGCGTCGGCGAGACCACTCTGACCAAGGAGTGCGTCGTCACTGACGGCGAGGCCGAGACCGTACAGGTCACCTACGAGATCGTCACGGAGAACGGCACCCAGACGGGCAACTTCGGTTTCAACCCGACCCAGCCGTCCACGCCTCCGACGAGTGCGCCGACTTCGCCTCCGACGAGTGCGCCGACTTCGTCCCCGAGCGAGTCTGCAACGCAGACCGCCGCCCCGGCCCCGGAGCTGTCCATCGCGACGGGCACCTTCGATCCGCCGAACGCGGTGGTCGAGAAGGGTGGCAAGTTCGAGTTCACCAAGGCGGTGACGATCTCGGGGGCTCCGCTGACCGATGATCTGACCATGGCGCTGTCGGACTTCACCAACCTGGAGTGTGAGCCGACCGAGGATGTGATCGAGGCCGGGTCCGAGCCGGGTACCTACGAGTTCACCTTCAACTGTGAGTTCGCTGCGGGCAACGAGGCTGCTTCGGGCACCTACACCATCTCCGGTGGTGACCTGTCCGACGACATCGTCGGCACCTTCGGCTACGGCGACATCGATGACGACAGCAACGACGACGGCAACTCCGACGACGGCAAGTCCGATGACGATTCGTCGAGCGACAAGTCGGACACCGAGGGTGGTCTGGCTGACACCGGCGCCCCGGCTGTGGGCGTGATCCTGGCCGGTGGCCTGGCTGCAGCGGCCGCCGGTGGTCTGCTGATGCGTCGCCGCCGGTGACGGTGTGAACGACTGATTCACCGCTGACAGGGGCGGGTCCGGCAACTGCCGGGCCCGCCCCTGTTGCGTGTCTGGGTTGCATGTCTGGCTGCGGCAGCGGGTACGAGAGTGCCCGTCCGCCGACCCGCCGACCCGCCGCCGGCGGGCGGTCACAGCTTCTGCGCCCCTCCATGCCATGGCGCTCGGCAGCAACCTTTGCGGTGGGAATCCGCGATGGCCTCGACCCTGAAGTCTCAACCCTTACGTGAGGCTGAGGTGAAATCGTCGCGACGCGAAACACCGTCCACCCCGGCGCAGAACCGCGCCATCACGGGGTTTCGGGGACCGACGAGCCGTCAGCAGGCCGATTCTTTGACTTCGATGAGACTTCACTCAGGCAGCGACCACGGCTAATTTCCCTCACGGCGTCGCTCCCAGATGCCGGACACGACTTCCCCGAGGGAGAACCATGACTTCGCGCAGTACCAACTTCCGACTCGCATCCGCTGCGGTGGCCGGTGTGGCCGTCACGGCGACATCGCTGGCGGCACTGGTCCTGCCGGGGCTGGCCAAAGCCGACGACCCGAGCGTCGGCGCCAGCGCCTCGCCGTCGGCGGTCCGTTCGGTCAAGGCGCAGCCGGCCGCTTCGGACGCGCCGGACCAGTCGGCTTCCAAGGTGAGCACACCCAAGCCGACCACCGACAGCGAACCGGCCAGCAGCGCCAGCCCGACGAGCGAGGACAGCGCCACCCCGGAGGTGGAGACCACCAACGCTCCGGGTTCCTCGGCCTCCTTCGGGCCGGCCCAGGAATGGACCGTGCTGGATCCGCGGTTCGACAAGACGACGCTGAACATGCTGAACGGTGAGACGTTCACCATGTTCGCCGATGTGCTGCACAGCCAGCCGCTGGAGCAGGATCTGTCGATCAAGCTCGACAACCTCAGCAACCTGGACTGCGAGGTGGTCGACGAGACCGCCGAGTCCGGCTCGGTCGCGGGTCTGGAGACCTTCTCGGCCAAGTGTGAGATCACCAAGAGCCAGTCGGTGATCTCGGGTTCGTACCAGTTCGTCGAGGCCGACGGTGACATCATCGGTGAGGGCATCTTCGGTGCCAACCCGGGGGAGCTGGCGAACCCCTCCAGCAGTGCCACGGCCGAACCGGGTGGAGTCAGCGACACCACCGGGAACGACGACAAGGCACCGGAGACCACCGGATCGACCGGCCCGTCCAGCGAGACCACCGGTGACGACGATGCCGACGATGCAGCAAAGGCGCAGATCGAGATCGCCAAGGCGCGTTTCACCCCCGACACCTTCCCGGTCGTCACCGGCCAGGAGTTCCGGGTGGACAAGGACGTCACCATCTCCGAGGCACCGCTGCACAGCGAGTTGACGATGAGCATCGACCGGCAGCAGAACGTGACCTGTGATCCGGAGAGCGCGAGCATCGACGAGGGTGCCGAGGGTACGCAGACGCTGACCTTCAACTGCACCATCACCGGAGTCGACCGCGCCCCGGGGGCCTGGTACAGCATCTCCCTGGCTGATGGCACCGTGCTGATCTCCGACGCTTACTTCGGGCTGAGCGAGGGTGGCCAGTTCGACGAGGGTGGCGACGATGACGGTGACGCCGCTTCCGGATCGCAGAACAGCGGCGCCGATACCTCGACCCGCAGTACCAGCGGCGGCCTGGCCAATACCGGTGGCCCGCTGCTCGGCTTCCTGGCTGCCGGCTCCGTGCTGACGGCCCTGGGTACGCAGCTGGTACGCCGCCGCGGCGCCTGATCGAGACGGCCCACGAACGAAGGCCCCTGCGGGAATCACCGATTCCTGCAGGGGCCTTCGGTCGTTCTGCGGCGGCCGGTCAGGCGGTACCTCCCCGAGAGTTCAGCGAGCGCCGGTGAGGACCTCGTCGGCAGCCGAGAGTGCCGAGCGGACCGTCGCCGAGATGCCCAGACCATCGACCGGGGCGCCGGCGAGCAACAGGCCGGACCCGCGGAGCTGTTCGCGTACCTGCGCGATCCGCGCCCGGTGACCGACCTCCAGCTGCGGGAAGGCCTCGGGCCAGCGTGAGACCACCGAGGCCCTCGGGGTGACGCGCAGGCCGGTGGTCTCCTGCAGGTCGCGATGGATCCGTGCGGCCAGGGCCGCGTCGTCCAGCTCGTCCAGGACCGAGGAGCCGACCCGTCCCGCCGAAGCTCGCACCAGGAACTGGTCGGGTCCGGCGAGTCTGGCCCACTTGCGGGACAACCAGGTGGCCGCCTTCAACACCCGGCCACTGTCGGTACGCAGCAGCACACCGTTGCCCTCCAGTTGCTCGGCGGCCGCCGACGGGTAGGCCAGGGCGATGGTCGCCACATCAGCGGTACGGGTCTGCGCCAGCAGTTCGGCCGCCGCGGGGAAGTGGGTGCCGATCAGGCCCTTCAGCGCCGATTGCGGTACGGCCAGTACGACCTGATCGGCGACCAACTCCTCCTCGGCGGTCTGTACCACCCAGCCGCTGCCCTCGCGTCGCAGGCCGGTGGCCGGCGTACCGGTCCGCACCTCCGCGCCGGCCTGCGCGGCGAGCCCGTCGACCAACCGGGCCAGCCCCTGCGGCCAACTGGCGAACATCGGCGCCCCGCTGGCGGGGGGCCGCCGTCGCAACAGCATCGAGCGACCGGTGGTCGCCATCGGTGCCAGGGTCGGGGCGACCGCGGCGAGGCTGAGCCGATCGACATCACCGGCATGCAGATTGCCCAACAGCGGATCGACGAAGATCTCGGTGATCGCCGAACCGAAACGCCGCCGGACGAAGTCCCCCACGGAAATGTCCTCGGTCACCGGGCGGGCGAACAACGGCTCCAGACCGGCGCGCAACAGTCCCGGTACCGGAACGATGCCGGACCGCAGGACAGGCCCCAGCCGGGTCGGCCCGGTCGGTCCGACACCGGCCGGCAGGGGGCGCAGACCCCGCCGGGTGAGCAACCGGGAGGACCCGGGCTCGGCGGTCACCACCTCGTCCCGCAGGCCCAGTTCGGTCACCAGCTTCGCCAGATGCGGTGCCCCCAGATGTACCGATTCTGCTCCCACATCGATCAGCGCGCCGTTCAGCTCGGCCGGGGCGAGGCTGTGGAGCTGGCCGCCGATCCGGTCGCTCGACTCCAGCACCGTGACCTGCAGATCGGCGTCGCGCAGTGCCCAGGCCGTTGTCAGACCGGTCAGGCCACCACCGATGACGACGACGCGTCGAGCAGCGGCGGAAGTGGGTGCGAAGTCGGGATCGGTCGAGTGCGAGGACACGTCGGGAAAGCGTACGCTGGGCAACGAAGCCGCGGCCACCGACCAGGGGTCCGCGCGAGCCAGCAGGGGGCCGGATGCTGAAGCAGTGGAATGCGACCGTGGCACTGACCGGGGTGATTGCGACGGTCTGTGCCCTGTTGCTGCTGGATGCCGTCGTGGCCCGAACCGCCGGCAGCGACCGGCTGGCCGACACCGGGTCACCGCTCGGACCGGCGTTGATCGTCGCCGTGATCGTGTTGGTGCTCGGCGGCGCCGCGCTGTTGCTGCTCGGCCGGCGCAAGCGCAATCAGGGTGGTCCCACCGACTGATCCCGCCCGGCACCACCGGCCCGTGCTCACCGATGTGGGCCGTACCTCCCGGTACGCCGCATGGACGAGCCTGCCGTCGGCCATGCACCGGTCGCGGTCTGCGGCGCGGCGGCGTACCGCTCGGCATGCCTTCGTACCGCGTCGAGCAGACGACGGTCCCCACCTGAACGGGTACGCCGAAGCGTCCTTCCGTACCCGTTCCCGGGGGTCAGAGCCGGCTCGGCGATCCCGAGCGGGTACCTTCTTCGGTATCGGTCGAGGCTGCACACCCGCAGCTGCGACCTGTCGGCAATGCCGCCGGCGCATGCCCGAGAACCCGGTCGTGCACGTGCGGTGCATGGTGGTGCAGCGGTGACCCCGCAGGACCTCCGGCGCGAGGACCTCGCGCAGCCGGCAACGGCGTACCGGTGACGGTGCGCCGACAGCGCGGCTCGCCCGGACACCGCGCTGAGGACTGGTGCGGTGACCCCGCAGGAAGGACTGACTGTGATGACGCAACGTGGCGACGCAGCCGAACCGGATCGGGCCAGGCCCGAATCCCCGGGGCCCGAATCTCCTGGGGCCACATCCCCCGGCGGATCCTTCGGGGCCGTACCGCGCGAGACCGAACCGATGGTGCAGCTGCTGGCGCCCAGCGGTGAGCGGGTGGAGCATGCCCATTTCCGCTTCGACGGCGACGACCGGACCATCGCCGGGTTGCTCCGCGACATGGTCCTGGCCCGCCGGATCGACACCGAGGCGACCGCCCTGCAGCGGCAGGGTGAACTCGGCCTGTGGTCCCCGCTGCTGGGACAGGAGGCCGCTCAGGTCGGCTCGGGTCGTGCCTTCGGCCCGAACGACGTGGCCTTTCCCACCTACCGCGAGCACGGTGTGGCCTGGGCGATGGGTATCGACCCGCTGACACTGCTCGGACTGTTCCGCGGGGTCAGCCTGGGTGGCTGGGACCCGGCCGAGCTCCGGTTCAACCTCTACACCGTGGTGATCGGCTCGCAGACCCTGCACGCGACCGGCTACGCGATGGGAATCCAGCGCGACGGAAGAGTCGGCAACGACGACGGTACCGATGCCGCGACGATCGCCTACTTCGGCGATGGCGCCTCCAGTCAGGGTGATGTCAACGAGGCATTCGTCTTCGCCGCCTCGGCCAATGCCCCGGTGGTGTTCTTCTGCCAGAACAACCAATGGGCCATCTCGGAGCCGACCTCGCTGCAGACCCGGGTGCCGCTGTACCAACGGGCGCACGGTTTCGGGTTCCCCGGGGTACGGGTGGACGGCAACGACGTGCTGGCCGTGCATGCGGTCACCGAATGGGCGCTGCGCCGGGCGCATGCCGGCGAGGGACCGACCCTGGTCGAGGCCTACACCTACCGCATGGGTGCCCACACCACGTCCGACGATCCTTCGAAGTACCGCGAGGACGACGAACTGGAGCACTGGCGCTCCCGCGACCCGATCGACCGGGTGAAGACCTACCTGCTCGGGAACCAGACGATCGACCAGCAGTGGCTGGACGACCTGGCCGCCGAGTCCGACCGACTCGCCGAGCATCTGCGTCGCGGGTGTCGCGAACTCGCCGATCCGTCGCTGGCCGACAGCTTCACCACCACCTATGCCGAGGAGCACGCACCGCTGGCCGCTCAGGCCGCCGAGTACGCCGAGTACGTCGCCTCCTTCGGCGACCCGGATGCCGAGGTGACCCGATGAGCCGGATGACCATGGCCAAGGCCCTGAATGCGGGGCTCCGCAAGGCATTGGAGGCCGACCCGAAGGTGGTCCTGACCGGTGAGGACATCGGCCGTCTCGGCGGAGTCTTCCGGATCACCGAGGGTTTGCAGAAGGACTTCGGTACCGATCGGGTGATCGATTCGCCGCTGGCCGAGTCGGGGATCGTCGGTACCGCGGTGGGGATGGCGATGCGTGGCTACCGGCCGGTCGTGGAGATCCAGTTCGACGGTTTCGTCTTCCCCGCCTACGACCAGATCGTCACCCAGGTGGCGAAGTTCCACCACCGCTCCGGTGGTCGGGTCAAACTGCCGATGGTGATCCGGATTCCCTTCGGTGGCGGCATCGGTGCGGTCGAACATCACAGCGAGTCCCCGGAGGCCTACTTCGCCCACACCCCGGGGCTGAAGGTCGTGGCATGTTCCCACCCGAACGATGCCTACTGGATGCTGCAGCAGTCGATCGCCTCCGACGATCCGATCATCTTCCTCGAGCCGAAGCGGCGCTACCACGAGAAGGGTGAGGTCGACGAGACCGCCGCCTCCCTTCCGCTGCACCGGGCGAACCTGCTGCGCGAAGGTGATCAGGTGACCTTGTTGACCTACGGCCCGATGGTACGGACCTGTCTGGACGCGGCCGCTGCGGCGCAGGAGGAGGGGATCGGCGTCGGCGTTGTCGATCTTCGTACCCTCTCGCCACTCGATCTTGAGACGGTCTACTCCCAGGCCCGCCGTACCGGCCGGGTGGTGGTCGTGCACGAGGCGCAGTTGACCTTGGGAATGGGTGCCGAACTCGCCGCCAGGATCCAGGCCGAATGCTTCTACGAGTTGGAATCCCCGGTGTTGCGGGTGACCGGGTACGACACGCCGTACCCGCCCAGCAGGGTGGAGTCGGAGTACCTTCCTGATCTTGATCGGGTGCTCGACGCCGTCGACCGTTCGCTGGCCTACTGAGAGGGAGAGATGGCTGAGTTCAAACTGCCGGACCCCGGTGAGGGGCTGGTCGAGGCCGACATCGTCACCTGGCGGGTGGCGGTCGGCGACCGGATCGAGGTCAACGACATCCTGGTCGAGATCGAGACCGCGAAGTCGATCGTCGAACTGCCCAGCCCGTTCGCCGGTACGGTGACCGCGCTGCTGGTCTCCGAGGGGGACACCGTGGAGGTCGGTACGCCGATCATCACCGTCGACGACGGCACCGGTGACAGCCACGGTGGTGCGGTGACCACCGTGGCCGCCGAGGAACACACCGAGGCAGCCGAGGCGGCGGAGAGTGAGCGGACCCCGAACCTCGTCGGGTACGGGGCGATCGCCGGTTCGTCGAAGCGCCGGCCGCGCAGACAGCCGGTGTCGGTGCACGCAGGGGAGGCCGGTGGGGCTGCCTCTGCGCTGGTTCCGGAGCCGATCGGCTCATCCGTACCTGCGGTGAACGCTACGGCGTCGTCGATCAAGGTCCGGGCGAAACCGCCGGTGCGCAAGCTGGCGAAGGATCGGGGGATCGACCTGACCACTGTCACCCCGAGCGGGCCGGACGGGATCATCACCCGCGACGACGTGCTGAGTGCCGAGTCGGCCACTGCGGCGGGCGCCGCGCCGGTGGAGCCGACGGTCACCCGGTCGGGCCTGAGTGAGCAGCGGATCCCGATCAAGGGGGTACGCAAGGCGACGGCCCAGGCGATGGTGGCCTCGGCCTTCACCGCACCGCATGTGACCGAGTGGCTGGAGGTCGACGTGACCGCCAGCGTCGAGTTGCTGGATCGCCTGCGCAAGCGACGTGAGTTTGCCGGTCTGCGGCTGTCGCCGACCGTGCTGGCGGCCAAGGCCGTGTGCCTGGCGGCTGCTCGTACCCCGCAGGTGAACTCCAGCTGGGACGCCGATGCCGGGGAGATCGTGCTGCACGGACAGGTGAACCTGGGCATCGCCGCAGCCACCCCCCGGGGTCTGGTCGTACCGAACATCCCGGCGGCCGACCGGCTGGACCTGGCCGAGCTGGCGCGGGCCCTGGATGATCTCGTGCAGACCGCCCGGGCCGGTCGTACCCAGCCGGCGCAGATGGCAGGTGGCACGATCACGATCACCAATGTCGGTGTGTTCGGTGTCGACGGTGGTACGCCGATCCTGAACCCGGGCGAGTCGGCGATCCTGGCCACCGGTGCGATCACCCGCAAACCATGGGTGGTCGATATCGGGGACGAGGAGCGGATCGTGCCGCGCTCGGTGATGACCCTTGCCCTGAGTTTCGACCACCGGGTGGTGGACGGTGAACAGGGCTCGAGGTTCCTGGCCGATGTGGCACGTCTGCTGTCCGATCCGGCGACGGCATTCCTCTACTGATCAGGTCGGCGGTCGCGCGCGGTGACCGCCGACCGTATCGGTCAGTCGAACTCGACCTCGGTCTCCCGCGGGTACGCGCCGTGCGCCAGTTTCACCAGCCGCGCGTGTGCGTACTCGCAGACCAGTGCGTGCCGATAGACCATCCGGGCGACATCGACATTGGAATCCATCCACAGGCTCATGCCGCCGATCTTCCAGTGGCGGAAGGTGTCGTCATTGCAGATCAGCGCCAGGATCTCCATGAACGAGTCGTCGAAGCGGATCGAATGCACCGCCCGACGGTATTCCTCCAGGCTGAGCGCCATCGAGAACGGGATGTTCATCAGGCACAGTGCGGTCTGGATGTCGAGCTTCAGCAGGCGTGGATGGCGGCGTTCGGCGTCGAGTTTCGGAATGTCCAGGTCGCTGAAATCCGGATCGGCGACCGGTGCCAGCTTCACCTTGTCCAGGGCGATCAGCACGTCGTAGACGTTCACATCGTGTTCGACCACGGCATTGTCACCGAGGCCTTGTAGATCGGTCGGTCGCAGGGTCACCGGGGGGAAGTCGGTCGGCGTGTTCCTGATCATGAAGTTGACCAGGTTGGTCTCCACCACGAAGTGCCGGATCAACAACTCCACTGCATCGGGGGAGACATAGTTGCGCAGGAACCAGATGCACAACCTGTCCATCGTGGTCAGTTTCATCCACCGTCGCGGTACGAAACGCTTCGCGATCGAGATGATCATCACCAGCACCCGGGACAGGATTCGTGCCGGCGGATACAGGTAGCGTCGCGACCAGCGTCGTTGATCATCGATGATCTGTTTGATCAACGCCCGGTCCAGCGGCACCGAGGGGTCGGCATGGATCGCTTCCCACATACTCGGATCGGATTTCACGAACTCGTCGGGACCGAGGTCGGCGGCGATCTCCTTCGGTGATCTCACAATGGATCCCGGCCTTTCAGAGGTTGTCCAACTCGGTCAGCTGCATCACGTACAACCGTGCGGTCACCTTCGCACAACTGACGATGGCATCGGCATCCTCGGGGCCGATCGCGTCGGAGGTCAGCAGAGCATCCAGTTTGCCGGTGTGCTGTTCATCGGCCTCGTGGTGGAACCTCATGAAGTGCACCTGGTTGTCGGCCAGGCCGAGCACCGACTGGAAGCGTTCGGCCCATTGCAGGGCCTGTCGGGCGCCGAGGCCCTCGATGATGAACATCGCGCCCAGGGCGCCGACCGGATTGGGGCGGCCGGCCAGGTCGAACAGATACCCCGACAGGGCCTGGGAGCCGATGTTCTTCCGGCCGGCGCGCAGTTCGGCCAGCGAGCCGCCGACCGCCACGTAGTCGCGTTCGAGCAGGAAGTGGTCCCGGTGCTCGGCCTGGGCGTGGTGGATCGCCGCCGAGCGCAGGGTGAAGTGGTCCATGTCGAAGTTGGATGCTGCGCGAGCGATCCACAGTGATCCGTCGACCACCTGCTGACGCAGGTTGAACAGCAATCGCTGGTAGTCGCCGATGCCGACCTTCCCCTCGGCCAGGGCCTGCAGCAGTGGCACCTGCTGCAGCCGGGTGTCGAAATCGGTCCACACCTGTTCCAGCCGGGACAGCAGGGACTCCTCGCTGGCGGCCGGTGGAAGGTAACGGTCGGTCGTGGTGGTCATACTTCCCCCTGAGTGGCTGCGAAGTGGTCGGTCATGGTCGGCGCGGTGCGACGACGGTCAGCTGGGCGAAGGCGAAGGAGAAACGGCCCGATTCGGGTACTGCCAGCAGCACCGTGTCGCCGGCGGCGAACCGGCCGGTGCGCCAGGCCTCCTCCAAGGCGATGAAGATGCTGGCCGATCCGGTGTTGCCCCGCGTCTCCAGGTTGGAGAACCAGCGCCCGGTGTCCAGTTGCGGGATGCGTTTGCGGATGCCGTCGAAGGCCAGGTCGCGAAAGGCGTTGGTGCTGTAGTGGCACAGCACGTGGTCGAGTTTGCGCAGGTCGATCAGGCCGATGTCGAGGAGTTCCTCGAACTGGGCCAGCCCGGCATCGGCGAGTGCTTTCAGCTGGCGGGTCTCCTGCCGGATCTGCAGCAGACCCTCCTTCTCGGCGCTGGCGGCATCGGGGTAGTCCTGCCAGGTCTGCCCGGCGATGGCCGAGCGGCCGCTCAGCCCCGAACTCATGCAGACCTCATGGTCGTGGGCGAGCGAGACCTGTCGTACCCAATCCACCCGCAGCGACGGGCGGTCCGGCCGGGGCTGGAACTCCAGCACCACCGCACCGGCACCGTCGGAGAGCATCCACCGCAGGAAGGCCGCGTTCAGGCTGGGTTTGACGCCGTCGAAGCGGCGCTGGTGCAACCAACGGCTGGACAGCTCCGAGCCCACCACCGCCGCCCGCGGATGATCACCGAGCCGGATCTTGGAGACGGCGGCGTCGAGTGCGGAGAGACTGGAGGAGCACACCCCGGAGACCGAGAGCACCTGCTTCGGGCCGCCGCCCAGTCGGCCGTGGACCATGGAGCCGAAGCCCGGGATCAGCAGATCGCCCTGGGTGGTGGCGCAGGCCAGCATCCCGAGGTCCTCGGCGCCGATACCCCGGTCGTGGAGGGCGGCGCGGATCGCCTTCGCCGCCAGTTCCTCGTTCAGCTCGGTGGTCTGGCCGTCGTCGTCGACGGCGTAGTGGCGCTGTCGGATGCCGTTCGAGGCCAGCACCCGCCGGCGCAGCCGCTCGGTGCGTTCGTCATGTCCGCCGAGCCGGTCGGCGATCTGGTCGTTGCCGACCGGTTCGCCGGGCAGGTAGGCACCCAGTCCGGTGATGTAGGCCGCGGCGGTGCTCACAGGGCAGAGGTTATCCGTACCCGGGGTCGCCGTGGTGAGGTGAGTTTCTCGGCAGAAGCGGTCGTTATTCGGCCATCGCTGCCATATGCGGCAGAAGTGGCCGAATTCCGACCGAAAATGCCCGGGTTCGGCCGCGGTCGTGGCGGCTCAGCAGCAGCGGCCCTGCGGGTTCGCGTCCTGCCAGGCGTGGTACTGCCGCCAGAACTGTTTGCGATCCATCGGCTCGACCTCGGGTTGGGAAGCCCGCGCGTGGGCGACATAGGCCTCGTACCGCCCCTGGCCGGTGAGCTGGTTGACGTACCAGCTCACCGACCGCCAGCCGCGACGCAGCCGATCACCGAGGTTCATGATCAGTGGCCTCGGGAGGGCTGCTGGTCGGCCGGCAGGGCATCCCATTCGCGCTGGATCGCGCGTTCTTCGGCGGTGGCGATCAGATCGGCCGGAGCGAACCGATGCGAGGGCACCGGCGGATCCTCGTGGTCGATCACCTCACCGGAACGATAGGCCTTGATCACCGCGGCGATCGAGTAGCCGATCACGATCAGCGAGAGCACCGCGAAGATCACCGACAGCGAACCCTGGACCGCGGTGTTGCGAACCACCGCCTGCATCGACTCCACATCCTTGGCCGTGCTGAAGGAGGTCTCACCGGCCGCCAGCGCATTGCGGAAGGCATTGTGCTGGGCCCAGTAGCCGACCGCCGGCACCGGGGAGAAGACCTTGTAGATCGATCCGGTGATCGTCACCACGGTGACGAAGGCCAGCGGCAGTGCGACGATCCACAACCACTTGAAGGTCTGCCGCCGGGCGACGATGGCGAGCACGATCGCCAGCGCGATGGCTGCCAGCAACTGGTTCGCGATGCCGAACAACGGAAACAGCGTGTTGATGCCGCCCAGCGGATCGGTCACACCCATCTGCAGCACCGCACCCCAGCCGGCGACCATGATCGCGGTGCAGATCCAGGCCCCCAGGCGCCAGGAGGTGTCGGCGAACTTGGGTACGACGTTGCCGATCGTGTCCTGCAACATGAACCGGGCGACCCGGGTGCCGGCATCGACGGCGGTGAGGATGAACAGGGCCTCGAACATGATCGCGAAGTGGTACCAGAACGACATCATGTCCGGCCCGCCGATCCACTGGTGCATGATGTGCGCCAGGCCGAAGGCCAGGGTCGGGGCGCCACCGGTACGGGAGATGATCGACTCCTCACCGACCGAGGCGGCAGCACCGGTGAGCTGATCGGGGGTGACATGCACCCCGGCCAGCCCGAGGCTGTTCACGAAAGCCGCCGCCGTCTCCGGCGTACCACCGGTGTTCGCCGCCGAGGCGTTCATCGCGAAGTAGATGCCGCGGTCGATGGAGATCGCCGCCACCAGGGCCATGATCGCCACGAACGACTCCATCAGCATGCCGCCGTACCCGATGAAGCGGGTCTGCCGTTCCTTCTCCACCATCTTCGGGGTGGTGCCGGAGGAGATCAGGGCATGGAACCCGCTCAACGCGCCGCAGGCGATGGTGACGAACAGGAACGGGAACAGCGGACCGCTCCAGACCGGGCCGTTCTGGCCACCGGCGAACTCGCTGAAGGCGGGGACGGTGATCTCCGGGCGTACCCAGACGATGGCCACGGCCAGGGCGACGATCACGCCGATCTTCATGAAGGTGGACAGATAGTCACGCGGGGCCAGCAGCACCCAGACCGGCAGCACTGCGGCGATGAAGCCGTAGATGATGATGCCCCAGGCGATCGTGGTCTTGTCCAGGTGGAAGACCGCCGAGCCCCAGTCGGTCTCGGCGACCATGCCGCCGCCGATGATGGCGGCGATCAGCAGGATGAAGCCGATGATCGAGATCTCGGTGATCCGGCCCGGCCGGATCCAGCGCAGGTAGGCGCCCATGAACAGGGCGATCGGGATGGTCATCGACACCGAGAAGACACCCCAGGGGCTCTCACCCAGGGCATTCACCACCACCAGGGCAAGAATCGCCGTGATGATGATCATGATCAGCAAGGTGGCGATGATGGCTGCCGTACCGCCGATCCGGCCGAACTCATCGCGAGCCATCTGGCCCAGGGAACGGCCGCCGCGTCGCATCGAGAAGAACAGCACCAGGTAGTCCTGGACGGCGCCGGCCAGCACCACACCGACGATGATCCAGATGGTGCCGGGCAGGTAACCCATCTGGGCGGCCAGCACCGGACCCACCAGCGGCCCGGCGCCGGCGATGGCGGCGAAGTGGTGGCCGAAGACGACCCGCCGGTCGGTGGGTACGAAGTCCTGACCGTTGGCCAGGTGCTCGGCCGGCGTCGCCCGGGTGTCGTCGGGACGGGCGATGTGCTTCTCGATCACCTTCGAGTAGAAGCGGTAGGCGATCAGGTAGGTGCAGACCGCGGCGAAGACGAACCAGATCGCATTCACGGTCTCCCCGCGTACCAGCGCCAACATCACCCAGGCGACACCACCGAGCAGCGCGATGCCGGTCCAGACCGCGATCTTCAACGGGGTCCAGCGGGTGGGTGTCTCCGGTGCTGCGACCGGGGGGAGGTCCTCGTCGGAGGGCCGGGAGGTGGTGGCGTCGGTGCTCATGGTGCTCCTGGGTGGTATGTGGCGGGAGACACACTAGGTGATCGGTGCCGATCACGACCACCTGCGTCACCCGCCGTCGAAACCGATCGATCGGCGCCGTCGCCGGACGCATCCTGTCGGGGGCTGTGGTGGCCTGATGATCGTTCCAGGTCGCCACAAGTCCCGAGGGGTTGGGGGATGGTCCGGGCAGATGAGTCCTGAGGGGTTGGGGCGGCGCTGGGGCGTGTGATTTCGTCGGGAGCTGTGGTGACCTGAGGGCGGTCGGAGGTCGCCACATGTCCCGAAGGGATGGGGTAGGCCCAGGCGGATCAATCCCGTCGGGAGCTGTGGTGACCTGAGGGCGGTCGGAAGTCGCCACATGTCCCGAAGGGATGGGGTAAGGCCCGATGGGGTGGGCGGGGTCGGCAGGGATGAGGTATGCACTACGCGAAGACTCCCGCCACCGATCAAGCGATGGCGGGAGTCTTCGTCGGGTCAGCCGCAGCTACCCAGGGCCCCGGTCAGCCTTCTGACCGGATGGTTCCCCGGATCAACCGGGCCCCGGAATCAACCGGGCCCCCGGAATCAACCGGGTCTCCGATCAGCCCTGGCGGCGGCGCAGCAGCATCGCCCCACCCGCGCTCAGCAGCGCACCGGCTCCGAGCAGGCCGGCCAGGCCGGCCCCGGCTCCGGTGTCGGCCAGCGGCGGGCGCTCACCGCTGCCACTGCCGGCGTCACCGTCACCGGACCCGCCGCTGGGTGAGTCGCTCGGCTCACCACTGGGCGAGGCACTCGGCGAGGCCGAATCGCTCGGCTCCGGTGTCGGTGAGGACTCCCCGACGATGGTCACCGGCAGATGCACCTGGGTCTCGGTTTCGGTACCGGTCAGGGTCAGCAACTGCTCCCCGGCCGGGACGTCGCTGCCCGGGTTGAGGGTGATCGAAGCGGTGCCGCCGGCGACTGCTGCCGTACCCACCTCGACCCCGTCGACCGAGGCCACGAGGGTCTCGTTCAGCACCGGGTAACCGCCGGAGAAGTCGAGGTTGCCGACGTCCAGGGTGGTGGACTCGCCGACGACCAGCTCGGCCGGGGTCGGGCTGACCTCGACACCGCGCTTGACGAAGGACGGAGACAGCGGGCTGTTGTCCTCGATCCAACCGACCCAGGTCTCCAGGTCGACCAGACCGGAGTCGGCGACCTCCTTGCCGGAGAAGACGTGGAAGTTGTCACCACCGGCGAGCAGGAAGTTGCCGGATCCGACGACGTACTCGGCGTCGGGGTCGATCGGCTCGCCGTCGATGGTCACCGAGGTGATCCGGTCACCGAGTTCGCGGGACTCGTCGTAGGTGTAGGCGACACCGTCGGACAGGCCGAGCCGCAGGAACGTACCGGTCGGCTCACCGGTGTCGGCATCGGTGGACCACTGCTGTTCCAGCATCTCGATGAACTCGGCACCGGTGAGCGTGGTGGTCTGCAGGGTGTTGGCGAACGGCAGGATCGAGGCGGCATCGGCATAGGTGATGTCGAAGGCCTCATCGGCACACGGGTTGGTCGGCTGTCCCGAGGGGGCGCACAGGTCGGCCCGCGTGCCGCCGGGGTTCTGCACACCGATCACCTTCTCACCGGTGCGCTCGCCGAGGGTGTCGCTGAACATGTTCGCGACCAGGTTGGTGATGGTGGACTCACCGGTACGGTCGTCGTCCCAGTCGTCCTCCTCCTCGTTGTACTCACCGGGGCGGGCCAGCGGCGCGGTGGCCTCACCGACGACCTCCTGGCCGATCACGTCGGCCTCGGCGAGGGCGTCGTCGACGATCTCCTTGGCTGCGGCGGCGCGGGGGTACTCGGCGACCAGGTCCTCGTCGGAGGTCTCGGTCAGCTCCTCGTTCTGCACGGTGTAGGTGCAGGTCTCACCGGTCTCCGGATCCACTTCGAGACCCACATGGCCGACCAGTTCGGCGTAGCTGCCGGACTGGATCAACGGGCGGGTGGCCTCCGAACCGGGGACCGGGGCGTCGTAGACGTAGCTGGAATGGGTGTGGGCGGTGAACAGCACCTGCACCAACTCGCTGGTGTTCTCCACGATGTTGGCGAATGCCGGTCGCGACGAGGTCTGGTCGTCCAGCGACCCGCTGCTGCTGGGGCCGCCCTCGTGGTACTCGGCGACGATCACATCGGCCTCACCGTTGGACTCGTCACCGTCCTTCAGTTCCTCGGCGACGCGGTTGACCGCCTCCACCGGGTCGCCGAAGGTGAGCCCCTCGACACCGTCGGGAACGACGATGTTCGGGGTCTCCTGGGTGACCGCGCCGATGATGCCGATCCGCAGCCCCTGCTTCTCGACGATCTCGTACTCCTCCAGCGCCGGCTCACCGCTCTCGTCATAGACGTTGGCGCCGAGGTAGCTGAAGTCGGCGGCATCGGCGACCCGACCGGTCAGGTCGTCGTAGCCCTTGTCGAACTCGTGGTTGCCCACCGCGCTGGTGTCGATCTCCAGGGCGTTCAGCAGTTCCAGGGTCGGCTGGTCCTGGGCGACGGCGGAGGCGAAGAGTGAACCGCCGATGTTGTCGCCGGCCGAGGCGACCACGGTCGAGTTCTCACCGGATTCGGCCCGCAGTTCCTCGATCGTGCCGACGAACTGCACGGTGTCGGGGTACGCGGCGGCGATCCGCCCGTGGAAGTCGTTGAAGTTGAGGAACGTCAACGCGGTCGGGTCGGTACATTCGGCCACGCTCACCTGGTCGCCGGGGGCTGCCTGCGCCGTACCGACGCACACCCCCATACCGGTGAGTCCGAGAGCACTGATGGCTGCCGTGGTACGCAGCCAGCGGGGAGTTCGCATGCAGGGTCCTTCGCTCAGGTTGGGGTGCTCACTTATCCAACTCTTAAGTGGGTGGGCCTGCAAGCGAATCCTGAGAATCCGTCAGAACTTCACGCGATGGTGGCCTTTCGCTCACCTCGGTGTCGCGGTCAGCGGCGTTGCTGCGAAGCACCCGCCTGAACATCGTCGAACTGCACGGCAGGGTCTGCTGCCTCCGGCGCGCCATGCGGCGCAGCGGTCTCGCCGCGAAGGGCGCTGTCGGCTGACGTCGGCGTGGCGTTCGGCGTTGGCTCCGCGACCGCGGCGGCAGGTGTGCCGACGATCGTCGAGGCAGCCGCGAGGCTCAGCCACAGCAGGATGCCGATGATCCCGGCGCCGGTCACTGCCGAGCCGAAGACCACCCAGCTCTGGCCGACGTACACCTCGGTGCCGGTCGTGATCGTTCCTGTCGTGAGGGCCACATCCATGGTCGAGATGCGGGGGAGCGTCAGGGCGAGCCCTCCGGCGACTGCCAGCACCGAGAGCACGAGGAGCCCCCAGAAGGCTGTGCTCTTGGTCAGGGGTGAGCGGCGCGCGGACATGGATCCTCCAGATCGGTTGTCGAACAAAACGCTCACCACCATGTCGTGCCCACTGGGCATGAGGCAATGTGACAGCTGTGAGTCTGCTGAGCGTGACAGGCAGTCTGTGCTCGTGCGCCTCATGTCGAGCACAGTCGCGACCCCCACTGCACGAGCGCGAGGGCCTGCCGCCGATCAGCAAGGGCACCGTCTGTTGATCATCTGGTGATCAAGATCGACGAGGCACGTGGTGCGGCCCCGATGCCGGAGGTTGCCGATCGCAGCACCTGAGCTCAGGCGGGGGTGCTGTTCGCCCAGTCGGGTACGGCGGCACCGTCCAGCAGGTGGCGTACCGCAGCCCGGGCGTTCACCGCACCGACCAGATTGCCGTGCCCGCTGTAACCGCCGACCGCCATCACGGTCTGGTCGATCGGTACACACAAAGGTCGCTCGTCCTCGGTGTAGCCGACCGAGGCCGCCCACCGGTGGGTCACCTCGAAGGGGCCGTCGATCACTGCAGCGGCAACGCCCTCGATCCACTGCTGGACCTCGGCGCTCGGTTCTGCGTTCGAGGTACGTTCGGCGACCAACTGGTGATCACGGCCGCCGCCGAGCAACAACCGTCCCGCGTCGTCCTGCTGCAGCCACTCGTACCCCTCGCGGGCACTGACCACCGCATCGGGCAGTACCCGCCGCCCCAACGGTCCGGTGGACAGCATCTGCAAGCGGTACGTGGTGACCGGCAGCTGCGGGAAGAGTTGATCGAGTCGGCCGTCGACGGCGACGATGATGATCTTGGCCGTGATCGTTCCCGAGGGTGTGCTGACCACACCGTCGGCGGCCCGGCTGACCGGACTGTGCTCGTAGAGCTCTGCACCTCGCTCGATCAGGGCGGCAGCGGTCGTCAGCACCCGTTCGGCCGGGTTCACCCGGGCCTGTCCGGCGATCGCGATGCCGTTGCCGAGTGGCCCGGTCCACGGATCGACCTGCAGGCCGATCGCTCGCAGTGCCGCACTCTCGGTCTGCAGGGCCGCCAGCTCCGCCTGCCCGGTGGCCTGCTCGGTGTCGGCGATCGGGCCGGCAATGTTCAGCCACGGGCAACGATGCACGATCCGCGGACCGAGCAATGTCGACAGGTGGTCGAGTTCGGCCAGGGTCACCGACCACAGATCCGCCTTGGCCTGATCGGTCCAGTTCGGCGTCGGTGTGCTCAGCGGCATCGCCGGACCGCCGATCAGGAAGCCGCCATTGCGTCCGGCCGCCCCGGCCGCGACCCGACCGGCATCGACACCGATCACCGAGAGGCCGCGGTCGAGCAGTTCCTCGACCGCCGCGAGGCCGGAGCCGCCCAGGCCGACCACACAGGCATCGGCGGTGAGATCACCTTCGATCGCGGGCAACCCCGCCCAGTCGCGGGCGATCGGTGCGATGTCCCAACCGGGTTGTTGGCGTGCCGGGTACGGCTGTGTCATGGCACCAGCTTGCCGCTGTCGCAGCAGCGATCCGCGGCCGGGTCCCGGTTCCCGGTCCGGGGTGACCGGCCGATCCTGAACGACGGCGCGGAAGTTCATATTTGTGTGTGGGGCATCGCCGACGAACCATGGTGTCGTGGCCCCTGCATCGAAGAAATCCCTGCTCCGATCCCGAGACCCCGACCGACGGCCTGCCGCGAAGGCTTTCGGCGCAGTCATGTTCCTGGTCGTCAGCGTCATCAGCGGCGTGCTGGTGGCCGGTCTGATCGTTCCCTACGCAGCCATCGCGACGGCGAGTGCACGCGCCGGGGTACGGGCGGCGGAGAACCTGCCGGAGGAGCTGACCGTACCGGCGCAGGGGCAGCGGACCACGATCTACACCGCCGACGGTGAGGTGCTGACGAACTTCTACGCCGAGAACCGTGTCTACAAGACGCTGGACGAGATCTCGCCGACCATGATCTCGGCCCAGCTGGCGATCGAGGACCACCGCTTCTACGAGCATGGCGCGATGGACCTGCAGGCGTTCCTGCGGGCCCTGTTCAGCAATGCCGCGGCCGGTGGTGTCACCCAGGGCGGGTCCTCGATCACCCAGCAGTACGTGAAGATGGCCCAGATCGACATCGCCACCCGCAACGGCGATGAGGAGGGTGTCGCCCGCGCCCAGGAGACCAGCGTCGCCCGCAAGGTGCAGGAGCTCGGTTACGCGATGGGTCTGGAGCGCGAACTCACCAAGGACGAGATCCTCGAGCGGTACCTGAACATCGCCTACTACGGCTCCGGTGCCTACGGCGTGGAGGCGGCGGCACAGACCTACTTCGACAAGTCGGCTGCCGATCTGGATCTGGCGGAGTCGGCGATGCTCGCCGGCATGGTGCAGAACCCGACTGCCACCGATCCGTCCAACAACGTCGCCGCGGCGCTGGAACGGCGCGATGTGGTGATCAACCGGATGGCTGAGCTCGGGCTCGTCGGTTCCGACGAGGCGCAGGAGGCCAAGGACACCGACTACAACCCCGACGACATCTCCCGGCCGCAGAACAACTGTGCGGCTGCGGAGTTCCCCTTCCTCTGTGACTACGTCCGGGAGACGATCCTGGACGACCAGCGGTACGGGGAGACCCGCGAGGACCGGGAGAACCTGCTGCTGCGTGGCGGCCTGCAGATCCACACCCAGATCGATCGGGAGGCTCAGCGGGAGGCCGAGGAGGCGGTCGCGAGCATGATCGCCGCCGAGGACCCGGCGATCGGTGTGATGACCGAGATCCAGCCGGGCACCGGGCTGATCCTGGCGATGGCCCAGTCCCGTCCGGAGATGGGCGACGACGCGGGGCAGACCTTCTACAACTACGCGGTCTCGCAGGAGATGAACGGCGCCGAGGGATACCAGATGGGGTCGACCTTCAAGGCGATCACCACGGCTGCAGCGCTCGAATCCGGGTTGCCGCCGAGTACGGCGTACGACTCACCGTCGCGACGGCCGTTTCAGGGTGACACCTACACCACCTGTGACGGCCCGGCGACCCAGGTCGGCGAGTACTCCCCGGCCAACTCCGTCTCGGCTCCGAACCGGGTCGACATGCGGGAGGGACTGCGCCGGTCGGTGAACACCTATTTCATCCAGCTGCAGAATGCCACCGGCGGCTGCAACGTCGCCCAGATGGCCGACAAGCTGGGCCTGGAGTACGCCCCCGGCGGCACCTTGGTCGATCCGGCCGGACGGGACTACGGTTTCGATCACGACATGTCGATGACCCTCGGCGTGGCCGAGGTGACCCCGCTGTCGGTCACGAATGTGTACGCGACCCTGGCGGCCCGCGGGGTCCACTGCGACCCGATCATCATCGAGTCGATGCAGGACGCCAACGGCGATGACGTCGAGATTCCGAGCGCCAACTGTGAGCGGGTGATGTCGGAGGCGGCGGCCGACGAGACGACCGCACTGTTGCAGACGGTGATGCAGAGCGGCGGTACGGGACAGCCGGCGACGATCCCCGGTGGCTACCCGCAGGCAGGCAAGACCGGCACCATCGACGGGAACAACGCGGTCTGGTTCGCCGGGTACACCCCCGAGGTTGCCGGTTCGGCGATGATCGCGGTGGACAAGACCAATGACTACTGGGCAGGGCGCAGCACAGGCCTGCAGGGCCTCACCCTGCCGGCCAGTGGTACCTACCTGGCCGGTTCCGGCGGCGGCGATGCGGGACGGATCTACTCCGCAGCCATGGCCGCAGCCCTCCGGGACGAGCCGGCGACCAACTTCGCCCGCGGGCCCGCCGCAGCCGGCAGCACCGATGATGGCGGGGACGAGGACGACAACTGAGTCGATGGGACCGTCGCCTGGCGGCGGTCCCGTACCCCGATCACCTGATCCGGCCGGGTTCGCCGACGATCAACTCACCCTGGCAGGCATTCGCTGAACTCCACATCCGCGCGTGAACCGTCACTACCGGGGGCACCGAGGTAGGTGGCGCCGACCGTCGTCGAGTCGGTCTGGGTGAGACTGAAGTCCACACCCAGGGTCAGGCCTAGCTTCACCTCGGCGGCGAAACCGGTGGTGTCGGTGACGTTGTCGAATTGCAGGGTCGTCACCTGGGCGTTGCTGTAGAGGAGATTCTGGAAGGGATCATCGGCAACCGGGTCGGTCGGATTCATCCGGTCATCGGTGACGATGCCGTCGTTGTAGACCCAGTCCTCGACGAGCTGCTGCTGTTCGGGAGAGAGCTGATCGACATCCAAGGACGTGGTCACCACCTCGACATCGGCGCCGCTCGTGCCTCCGGACACATTGGCGTCATCGGAACCGATCGTCCCTTCACCGCCGGAGCTGGACTCACGGGTTGTGGTGAAGCTGACGTTGGTGATCTCCCCGTCCGCGTTGCGGGTGATAGAGATGTCGGAACCGTAGAGCCCGCGACCCTCGGAATCGATGCCGATCAACCCTTCGGCACCCCCCGCGCTCACTGAATACGAGCCGTAGGCTTCGCCACCTGTCGTGTAGGTGACCTCACCGGTGTCATGGTCGGTGACCGTGGTCCAAACGCCAGAGAGCCCGCCTCGCAGCCCCCCGTTCGCCAGGTCGATGTTCGGTACATCCCCGGGCTGCACCTTCGAACGGTCGGTGGTGTCCCACGGAGGAACCAACCCGACCTGCCCGCCGACCTCACTGTCGACTTCGACGGTGGCTGTTGACTGGTTCGGAGGAGCGGGGGGATCGACATAACCGTCGGTCAGCCACAGATAGAGGGCCATTCCGGGCGCTCCTTGACCAGAGAGCTGTTCTTGCTGCAGCTTGTAGGCGTTGATCTGCTCCAGTACGCCGTCGGCCTGTGCCTGGGCATCGTCACCGCTGAAGGTCCAAGTGCTCCCGTAGTCGAACTCGAGGCCTGCGCCGAAGTCGATCTTGGCTCCGGCCTCCAGTTCTCCCGCACGGAATCGGGCGCCGACGCCGCTCTCCACACCCAGACCCGCGCCGTCGGTCACGGTCAGATCGATCGACCCGTCGCTGTAGGTGGTCTGTACCAGCGCGGCATCCTCGCCGAACTTGATGATGCCGATCTTCACCACCGAGCTGACTTGGTCGGTGGTCTGCCCGATCCGGCAGCGGTCGGGCTTGGGGTCGAAGGCCTCCTCATCGGCCTCAGGCGGGTCGGCCTCGTCGGCAGGATCACATCCGAGATTGACACCCAGAGCGGTCGAAACCCGGCAAATTGCGGTCTGGGCCATCACCCCGGGCTCGGACTTGACCGAGCTGAACGCGACGCCGGTGATCAAGGTGGATGCCACCGCGAGGGCTGCGATGTACTCGAGGGTGCCGGCACCCCGGTCACGTTGGCTGGGTCGCAGCCAGTCAGTCCTGAACTCCACGGTATTGCCCCCGTTCCCCGAATGTGTCTGCAAGCGCGGCCAGTCGTGGCCCCTGGTGCTCAACTCGACAGCGGTACCCACGCTAGGGCTTCAGAGGTCATCCCGGTTAGGCCCCTGGCCCCACTGCCGGGCCCAATCCCACGGACGAAGGCCCTGATCGTGCCTCAGCCTCGGCGCGAGCGCAGCACCCAGACCGCCGCCGCGGCTGCTGCGGCGCCGACCACGGTGAGCAGCAGACCGAGCAGCGTCCAGCCGATCGCCGGCGGATTGATCGCAGGTGAGGCCATCGTGGACATCAGTGTCAGAGCGCCGCCGATCACCAGCGTCACACCCGCACAGACCCCGACCATCGCCGCCAACGGACGACCGCGGCGCGGGGCCAGCAGACCGGCTGCCAGGCCGCCGAGGATGCCACCGATCAGGTTGATCAACAGACCGACCGCACCGGTCGAGTTCCCGGTGGCCACAAGCGCGAAGCCCGACAGGAGATAACCCAGTACCTGGCCGATCGCTGAACCGATCACCATCCGGCTCACCAGGCGAGGCCAGCTCAGCGGTGCCTGTGATGAGTCGGGGACGGCTCGCTGGCGGGAGTACGCGCCACGCTGATGGGGGTGCTCGGAGGTCATGACTGCCTTTCCTTCAGGGGCCGCGCGAGCAGCATCGACATGCCGTTCATCGTCCGGTGTCCGCCGAGATCTCGAACGACTCCAGCAGGCGCCGTTCGAGATCGGGATCGTGGGTGGGGGTGAGGGTCGCCACTGCGGCCGATTGCGGATAGGGCCAGACGGCGCCGACGATCCAGGTTCCCACCACGTCGTTGCCCTGCGGGTCGTCGATGGTGAAGCGCACCAGCCGACCGGTGGTGGCTCCGCGCAGTTCGACATCTCTGGACTCGACGATCTCGAAACCCTCGAAGGTCACCTGCGCCTGTGCGGTCAGAGTCGCCGCACCTTCGGCGGCCGAGGTGTAGTCGCCGAAGTCACCGGAGAGTCGGATCTGTTCGATCGAATCCGCTGCCACCGCCCAGCCGGCGGTCCACGGTTCCTCGGTCGGCACCTCGGTGGCCCAGGCGGCGGGGCGGTCGATGGTCAGCTTGCCCACCGTCACCTCGATGTAATTGGCATCCTCCGGGCTGGTGCAGCCGGCGAGCAGCACGATCGTCGCGGCGCCCGCAGCAATCACCGGACGGATCCGCTTCCGCTTCACGTAGGCTCCTTCACGTATCCGGCAACTGGTGCGCACGGTCGGCGACGACAGCGGTCAAACTACCACGGAGCCGTGGTCCGGACCGTTGTCCGAACCAGACGTGAGGAGCGCGCATAGGCCCCGCGGCTGGATGCGGTCAAGCAGCAGAGCAGCAGTTGCTACCGCAAGGGAACGGGGCGTCTGCTCGGGAGAGGAGCCATCGGGTGGGAGTTGCGCTGATCTGTGGATTGATCGCCGGCATCGCCGGGATCGGATCGGTGCTGTTGTTGCGTCCACGGCACTACGTCCATGAGGGTTCGGAGCAGCACCGAAAGATCCCCCTCTGGCCGCTTCCCCTGGCAACCGCCTGGGGTGGATTCGCCACCGCCCTGCTCGGTGGCGACAACTGGACCGTGACGGGTTTGCTGGTTGCGGCCTGGATCTGGGGAATGTCGCTGGTGGTGATCGACATCGAGGTGCACCGACTGCCGGATCGGATCGTACTGCCCGCCTACCCAGTGGTGATTGCCGTGCTCGCAGTGGCAGCCGGTACCGACGGCGAATGGTGGCCGTTCTGGCGGGCGATGATCTGCATGGTGGCAGCCCTGGTCGGGTACTTCCTGCTCGCAGTGGTCGGCTCGGGCAGTGCGGGACTGGGGCTGGGAGACGTGAAGTTGGCCGGTGTCCTGGGCGCCCTTCTCGGGTGGTTCGGCTGGACGGCGGCGCTGGTCGGTCTACTGGCCGGCTTCGTGCTCGGGGGGCTGGTTGCGATCATCCTGCTGATCACCGGGCGCGCCGGACGGCGCGATCACCTTCCCCTCGGCCCGGCCATGATTCTCGGCGCGGCCGTCGTCTGGACTCTTCCGCTGGTCTGAGGCCGTGCCGGCGCAAGTGCCGGTACAGTCTGGCCCGACCCCGAGGAAACGGAGCCCCCTGCATGTCCCTGAGGTTGTTGCCACTGCCGACGGTTGCCCTGGCCGCCACGCTCGCTGTCGGGCTCGCTCCCGTCCCGGCCCATGCCGAGGACGACCAAGCCACCCAGGTGATGCTGCTGCTCGACGTGTCGGGGTCGATGAACGAGTCGGTGGATGGCTCAAGCACCAAACTGGAGGCTGCGCGGAAGGCACTCCGGGCCGTCGGTGAGTCCCTGCCCGAGGGGACCCAGGTGGGGTTGCGGGTCTACGGATCGGAGATCGCAGAGTCCAAGGAGGTCAATCCGGCGGCCTGCGAGGACACCGAACTGGTGATGCCCATGGGTGCCTTGCAACGTGATCGGATGTATGCAGCAGCCGACTCATTCGAAGCCAAGGGGGAAACACCGATCGCCTATTCCCTGGAACAGACCGTCGGTGACTTCGAGGAGAACGGCAAGAAGGTCGTCGTGTTGATCTCCGACGGGGAGGAGAACTGTTCCCCCGACCCGTGTGCGACCGCCGAAGAGTTGGCCGACGCCGGGGTCGACCTGCAGTTCAATGCCGTCGGCTTCGGGGTGAACAACGAGGCTCGCAGCCAGTTGACCTGCATTGCCGAGAAGGGCGGCGGCGCCTACTTCGACGCCGACAACACCGACGAACTGGTGGAAGCGATCGAGAAGCTGGCGACCCGGGCTTTGCGCCCGTTCGCGATCTCCGGGACACCGGTCGAGGGAACCTCGACGGCTCCGGGCGCACCGGTGGTGGGGGCAGGGCAGTACACCGACACGATGCCGGTCGGGGAGACCCTGCACTACCGGATCGAGCGGTCCGTACCCGGTTCCTGGATTACCGCGACGGCGGACACGGTGATGACACCGGACGGCATCGTCACCCAGGAGAACTGGTCGGCGACACTGAGCGATGAACAGGGCAATGAATGTGCCTCCGAGGTGGACCGGAGCTCATCCAGCTTCACCTCCGACCGCGTTCTGGGGGTGGCGGTCCGTTCCACCGACGCCTGTTCCGACGGGCCACTCTTCCTGGCCATCGAGCGGGATCAGGTCGCCGGGGGGACCGATGCGGCGAAGGAGTTCGAGATCGTCATCGACGAGGAGCCGCCGATCACCAATTACGACCAGTTGCCCGAGCCGGCGACGATGCCCTCAGGGCAGGATCCGGTCGAGGAGCAGGGGGACACCGAGGCCGTGACCGGCGGTACCGCATTCTCCGACGCCGGGGAGATCGGTGAAGGCAGTTGGCGCGACGAGGTCACCGTCGGCGAGACCGTGTTGTACAAGGTGCCGTTGGAGGCCGGTCAGTCCTTCCGGGCCACAGTGGTGGGGCCCGGTGACGGCGATCCACCGGTCGACGGTGCTGCCTCGCTGGTGGTGCGCAGCCGCACCCTCGGGGTGGACCGGGCCGAACTGGCCAGCACTTCCACGGTGCTGATGCGCCAGAACTCACCCGCCGAGCTGACGGTGGGAACGCCCGAGGTACGCGTCCGCAATCGTGAGAGTTCAGGGGCCGTGGCGAGCGCATCGCAGGCCGGTGACTACTACCTCGCAGTGGAGGTCGAGCCAGGGCAGCCCGATCTTCGCGGCCGCATCCTGCCCATTCAGGTGAACCTGGCGATCGAAGGGGAGCCTGCCGGGGCACCGGTCCACGCCGAACCCGAGCCGACTGCCGAACCGAGCATCGAACAGCCGACCGAGGATCCGGCTCCGGTCACCGAGGGTGAACCTGGCACGCCGCGGTGGGTCCCCCTCGCGCTGGTCGGCGGTGGTGTGCTGCTGCTCGGTGTCGGTGCCGGTGCCGGTCTGCTGATCGCTCGCCGGGTACGACGGTGAAGCCGGTTCGGCGCTCTGCGGGGGTCGCCGACCATTTCGGCAGAGGCTCTGAAGATGCGCCGACGCGGTGATAGCTTTCGATCGGTTCACCAGCAGGAAGGGGAATGTGATGCTTTTGGCGGTCGTGGGCGTTGAGGACTTCGAGGGCGTGGCAGGCGTTCCCCAGCCTGAGTCGACGGCATTGTTGGACGCGATCGAACGTGTTGCGGCGCCGATCTCCGACGACGACCACGTCCTGATCCTGGTGCCGCCGGACTACGAGGTGCAGACCCGGGAACTCGTCCATGTGGCCATCGCCAGTCATCCGGAGAAGTATTTCGGAATTCTTGCCCTCAACCACCACCCTTTCGGTCTGACCGGCCTGGCTACCACCGTGAAGTGGGCCGAGGGCCGGGCGTGGCACGACCCCGGTGAGGCGGTCGCGGTGGTCCGGCAGTTGGCACTCAGCTCACGCAGCCTGCTCTGGCATCCGCGTGGACTCACGCGTGGCCTGAAGCCCACGACCAGACAGCGTCTGCGCAGTTGGTTCGGCCGCCCGGGGTTCTTCAGCGTGCTCGGTGATCCGACATTGGTCGATGGTGTCGACGGCCCGCCGCTGCCGGACCACAGCAGGCTCAGCGTGGCCGGTGAGGTGTCCGGGCTGCTGGCCGAGCAGCTCACCGGTGTCGACTACGGAACGGTCGGTGTGCGTTCGACGATCCGGCCTCCGGTGGAAGGTCGGGGTGCCGTGGAACTCTTCGCGCTGGGTTCGCTGAAACCGGTCCGTGAACTCGATCAGCGCTGCCCGACCTGTGGTGTCTCGATCGGCGCCGGTGGCTGCCTCTACTGCTCCCAACGCGGACTCGCCGGGGCCGACGTGGTCGCGCTGGCTTCCCCGGAGGAGATTCGCGCGACCGCTGCGGCCATCGATGCGACCGGCGGGGGCGCGGCCGTCGGCTTCGGTGGTACCCGTACCCAACCGACCGCCCGGGCCCAACCGACCGCCCGGGCCCAACCGGCTGCCCGGGCCCAATCGACCGCCCGGGCCCAATCGACCGCTCAGGCTCAACCGTCCGTTCGCACCTGGGGCACGTCGGCGCCGGCCAGGGCCGCGATCGCCGAGGAATCCGGTTCCGACCGTGACGCCGGTCCGGGCTCGGTTCCCGCGCGGGCAGCCGGATTTCCCGGGCCCGCCCGAGCGACCAGTGTCCCTGGGCCCAATTCCAGCGGGTCCGTGAGCCCTGTCGAAATGGCCCCGGACCAGCAAGGCTTCGGTATGGACCCGCCGTCCACCCGAACTGTTCGAAGTTCCCGGTCTGGAGGTAACCGATGAATCCGCGCCAGCGGCGTGGCGTGTTCCTGATGATCTTGGCCGCCGTGGTTGCCGCGGCTGTCTTCGTCGGGGTCTCGAACTACGTGCGGGAGGTGAACAGCCGAGTGGGGCCGATGGTCACCATCTATCAGGTCAAGGAGGATCTGCAGGCGTTCACGACGTTGTCGGGCGACAACACCGAACCGGTCCAGGTCCCCGAGCGGTGGGCGGCGGCGAACACCGTTCTGCAGAGCCAGGACATCGACGGCCGGGTGACCGCGGTCCCGATGGCTGCCGGTTCGCCGATCAGTCTCGATGTCCTGGTCCCACCCAGTGACCTGAATGCCGATGAACGTGAGATCGCCGTGAACGTCGATGCGGTGACCGGTATCGCCGGCCGGATACGCCCCGGCGACCGGGTGGATGTCTACGCGGTGTTCGCCGATGTGCCCGGTCTGCCGCAGCAGGCGCGGATCCTGGTCGAGAACGTCCGGGTGGTTTCGGTTGCCGGTCAGCAGCAGGTGCTGTCGCCGGACTCGGAGACCCTGCAGGATGTGATCCCGGTGACCCTCGCGCTGCCGTCGGAAGCTGCCCTCTCGGTCACCTACGCCAACACCTTCGCGGCTCAGGTGCGGCTGGTCGGTCTACCTCCCGGGGTTGCCCAGGATCGGTCGGACGAGGAGAAGACCTACGACGCCTCCCAGCTCGGAGGCGACGCCGTGCCGGTGGAAGGAGCGGGGTCGTGAACCATGTGGTGATCGCCATCGCCGACCAGGTGCTCAATCAACAGTTGCGTACCCGGTTGGAGGAGTCCGACTTCGATGTCACCGTGGACGGTGTCGCCGAATCACCGAACGAACTGGCCGCCATCGTCCTCAAGCACCGGCCGCAAGTGCTGTTCGTCCACGATCACTTCGGTGGCAGGCCCGGTGCGGTGTTGCCGGTGGTCCGGGACCTGATCAGCCGGGATCCGGGCCTTTCGGTGCTCGTGGTCAGCTCCGCGCGCGGTGCGGAGGTCTACAGCAATGCCATGGACATGGGGGCGGTCGGGGTCCTGCTGGACCCGTTCGGGTTGGAGGAACTGAACCAACGCCTGGGATCGGCGATCGAGCGCAGCCAGGTCATCCGGGCGGCTGCCGGTGACGGTGGCGGTCGTAATCGGGTCGACGACCCGGGTCGGGTGATCAGTATCGCCGGGGCGAAGGGCGGCGTCGGGACGACCATTTTCGCCACCCATCTCGCCTGGGACATCGCCACCAGTGAGCCCGGGATGCGGGTGTGCCTGATGGATCTGGACATCGAGAAGGGCGACGTCCCCAGCTATCTCGATGTGAACCACCGGGTCTCGATCGCCGACCTGGCCAAGATCAGCGATGATCTGGCGCCGCGATCGGTCTCCGACACCGTGATCGTGCACACCAGCGGACTTCACCTGTTGCTGGCCCCGACCGAGATCCGTGAGGCGGAGTTCGTCACCCCCGATGCCGTGCGACGAATCATCGCCCGATTGCGGACGATGTACCACCTGGTGATCGTGGACACGGGGTCTGCGGTGACGACCAGTCAGGCGGCTGCTGTCGAGTCCTCAGACCTGACGGTGCAACTGGTCAGGGCCGAGGTGCCGGCACTGCGGGCGGCACGACGGCAGATGGTGGCCTGGGAGTCGTTGGGGGTGGCCGAGCCGGAGGACGTGCGGGTCGTGGTCAACCGCTTCGACAAGCGGGGTGAGATCCAGCAGGACACGATCGATCGATTGGTTCTCGGTGAACGCTCACAGATCCTGTTGCCGGTGCTCGATCAGGCACTGTCACGAGCAGGCAACACCCGTACGCCCTCGGAGGTACGCAACCAACGGTGGTGGAAGAGTGTCCGGGCCATCGGTGACGAACTCGATGTGGCGCAGAAGTTCCGCGAGTCCCTGGCCGAGTCGGCCGGAACCGCCACCAGCGTGCGGAATGCGGCAAGCGCAAGCGGTGGGTCGGTGGCCGCGGACGGCCGCCGTGGTGGAGCAGTGACCGGAGCGGCTTCCGGGAGCAAGGTCGCCCGTGGGCGGCGGAGTGCCGACGCCGGCCAGATCGCGTTGGAAACCGCGGCGATGTTCCCATTGGCCCTCGCGGTCCTCGTCCTGTGCATGCAGTTCCTGCTGCTCGGCCTGTCCTTCGTCTGGTGCGGGGTCGCCTCGGACGCCGCAGCGCGAGCTGTCTCGCTCGGTGAGGACCCGACCGCAGCGGTGGCTGCGGCCGTTCCCTCGGGAATGTCCACCTCGGTGTCCTTCACTCCGGATGGCCAGGTCGAGGTCGGTGTGGATTCGCCATTGCTGGTGGGATCGGGGGTCACCCAGAGTGTCGAGATCGACACCCGGCGATCCGTTGTGGAGGAACCGTGATGGGTGGATCAGCGGACCGCCCGCCACGACGGTGCCGACGCGATCGCGGGTCGGCCACCTTGGAGATCGTCGCCCTGGTGCCGATGGTGATGGTGGTGCTGTTGCTCGGGATGCAGCTGCTCGCGGTCGTCTACACGGCCAATGCCGCTTCCCAGGCCGCCCGGGATGCGGCGCGCGCCTACTCCTTGGGACAGAGTCCGGTCTCGGCGGCCGAGGCAAGCCTGCCGGGGTCGTTGAGCCTGGTGTCGGTCGATGCCTTCGGCCCCGATCATGGTGTCCGGGTGGTGGTCGAGGCCCCGAGCTTCGTCGTGATCGCCGATCGTGATGTGACTCGTGAAGTGGTCATGCCATGAGGGCAGGGTTCAGCGAGAGTTTCGCCCGACGCAATCCGTTGGCCGGTGTGACCGACACCGACGACGCCCTGGTCGAACGATTCAAGACCCTGCTGCTGGACGAGGTCGACCTGACCGAACTCTCGCGGCTCGCCGAGGGTGAGCGACGTGCCCGGTTGGAGCGGGTGCTCGCGGCATTGATCTCCCGTGAAGGCGTGATCCTGTCCACTCGGGAACGCGGAACTCTGGTCCGCCGGGTGGTCGACGAGGCAATCGGCCTGGGTGTCTTGGAACCCCTGCTGTCCGACGAGACGATCTCCGAGATCATGATCAACGGTCACGAGACCGTCTATGTCGAACGCTTCGGTCAGTTGGAGCGGATTCCGTCAGGTTTCACGTCCGAGGAACAGCTGATCCAGACCATCGACCGGATCGTCTCCGCGGTGAACCGGCGAGTCGACGAGGCCAGCCCGATGGTGGATGCCCGGTTGCCCGCGGACTCCCGCCTCCCCCGAGGTGCGCGGGTGAACGTCGTGCTGCCTCCGCTGTCGCTGAACGGGCCCGCAGTCACCATTCGTCTGTTCCCGAAGGCCTACGGGCTGGCTGAGTTGATGCAGCGCGGCACCATGGACCAGCCCACGGCGGATCTCCTGTCGGCCTGCGTCCGGGCCCGGCTGAACGTGATCGTCTCCGGTGGTACTGCCTCCGGCAAGACCACCTTGCTGAATGCCCTGTCGCAGTTCATCCCCGGCCGGGAGCGCATCGTCACCATCGAGGATGCGGCCGAACTCTCCCTGTCGCAGGAACATGTGCTGCGGATGGAGACCCGTCCGGCCAACGTCGACGGCAAGGGCGCGATCGTGATCCGTGATCTGGTCCGCAACGCATTGCGGATGCGGCCCGACCGGATCATCGTCGGTGAGGTCCGGGGTGGTGAGTCCCTGGACATGTTACAGGCGATGAACACCGGCCACGACGGTTCATTGGCCACGGTGCACGCGAACAGCGCCGATGATGCGCTGTCGCGAATCGAGACCCTGGCGACCATGAGTGACGTGGAGGTCCCGTTCGCTGCGATCCGGGACCAGGTCAACAATGCGGTGCATGTGATCGTCCAGCTGACCCGGCACGCCGACGGGACCCGACGCGTCACCGAGGTGGCCCAGGTGGTCTCCCGACGTCGGGAGGACTACCGGCTGCAGACGATCGCGCGTTGGGACGCGATCGATCAACTGTTCCACAGGTACCCAGCACCGGAGCGGATGCTGAGTCTCCTGCAGTCCGGTGGAGAGCCTCTGCCGGACACGTGGACGGTGACGAATTGACCGGGATCTATCTCGGACTCCTGCTCTTCGTCGGTCTGGTGGCGGCGGCGGTGGCGGCGTTCTGGTCCGATGTCCTGCAACGCCGCCGGATGATCACCGGTGCCACGGTCGGCACCGAGCGAGCCGGGGTCAGTGGGACCCCGTGGGGGCGTCTGAGCGGATGGTTCACGCGTACCCGCCCGGGACGATACCTGCAGACCGAACTGACCTTGTCCGGGCTCAGCTATCCGCCGCTGTCCGTGGCGATCGTGCTCCTGGTGCTGACGATCGTCCTCCCCTATGTGCTCAGCGCCCTGTTCGCTCCGCTGTTCGGTGCCCTCGGCCTGATCCTCGGATTCGTCATTCTGCGGGTCTGGCTGCGACGTCAACGCGCTCGCCGACAGGAGCGCTTCGTGCAACAGATCCCGGAGTTGGCCCGGGTGCTCTCGAATGCGGCCAATGCGGGTCTGAGCATCATCACCGCTTGGTCGATCGCCGAACGTGAGATGTACGAACCGGCCAGGACCGAGATCCAGAAGGTCAATGAGGCGGTGCGGTTCGGCGCGCCTTTGGAGACCGCGCTGGGGCACCTGTACGAGCGGGTTCCGGCCCGCGAGGTGCGGGTGCTCGTCTCCACCCTGGCAGTGAGCATCAGGTCCGGCGGTTCCTTGGTAAAGGCGCTGCGCGACATCTCGGTCACCCTCGACGACCGCAAGGAGGTCCGGCGGGAGGTGCGAACCACGCTGGCTCAGGCGCGGGTCACCAGTTGGCTGGTGGCGGCCATGGCTGTCGGCATGCTGGTGATGTTGAATGTGATCCAGCCGGGAACCGTGGAGAAGATGACTCAGAACATCATCGGCCAGGTCACCTTGGTGGTCGGTTTCAGCCTGCTGGCGCTGGGCCAGTTCCTGGCCTATCGAGTGACGAAGGTCGACGTCTGATGTTGTCCTTCTCCGCGCTCTGGCCCGCGATCGGTGCCAGCGGAGCGTTCGTGATGGCGCTCATCGGGTACCGGATGATGCGGGGCAATCCCAGCGACTACCTGGACGCCGAGGACATCCTGCTGCTGCGCGAGCAGCGCAGGCGGGAGAGGGCGCGGGGGGCCACACCGCTGGGGCGGCTGGCGGCGAAGCTCACCCCACAGTTGCGCAGGCTGATCGGGCGGCGCGGGGTGGAGTACCTGCAGCGACAGATCGCCAATGCCGGGAGCCCGGCGGACATGAGCGTCGACGGACTGCTCAAATCGGTGGCTCTGTGGGTCCTGATCATGCTGCCCCTGGCGATCTTGTTCCTCGCCCGGGGAATGATCGTGGTGGCGGCGATGTTGCCGCTGCTGGTCGTGTTCATGCCCTTGATGCCGTTGTTGCGCCGGGCCCGGATCCGGCGGGAATCGATCGACAACGACCTACCCGACTTCTTGGACATCTTGTCGGTCACGGTGTCGGCAGGGATCGGTTTCCGGGCCGCACTGTCCCGGGTGGCGGATCGTTTCCGAGGTCCCCTGGCCGAGGAGATTCGGTTGACACTCGATCAGCTGGGGCATGGTGCCCCACTGCGTGTCGCCTTCAACGGGTTGCAGGAACGTACCGGCTCGGTTGCCGTTCGTAGTTTCGTGACGGCGTTCCTGCAATCGGAGGAACTGGGCGCACCACTGGCCGCCACCTTGAACCAGATCGCCGTCGACATGCGACGGGAACGGAGCCAGGCTCTCCGGAAGTCCGCGGCGGAGAAGGCGCCGCAGGTCACGTTGATCACCTCGTTGTTCCTGGTCCCGGCAGCGTTGTTGTTCGTGGTGGTCGGTCTGGTGATCGGCGCCGAGATCGACTTCGCCGAGATCTTCCGGTCCTTCCAGTGAGTGGGGCGGCGCCGGACATTCGGCTTCCGGCCGAGGATGACGATGCGGAGATGCTGCTGCAGGACGGCCAGTTCAGCTGGCTGGTCCGCTGGTGTTTCGTCTCCCGACTGATCTGCCTGGCGATCGCCTCTCCGGTGATCTTCTGGTTCGAGCCCTCGCCGGTGGCCGTGATCTGTCTCGTGCTGCTGATCGGCAGCAGTTTGGCGTTGAGCCGCAGTGTCTGGCTGATCCGGCAGATCATCAGGCACCCGTTGTGGGCCTCGGCGGATGTCCTGGTCAGCGCGCTGCTGATCCTTGCGGTCCCGGTCGGTCAGCCGGCTGTGCTGACCGTGATCTCCACTGCACTGATCGCCGGCATGCTCTTCCCCTCCCGGGTACTGGCGCTGCTGATCGTACCGCTGATGTTCGCCACCATGGTGCCGATGATCATGGGGCAGACCGGGACGGCGCTGCGGGATGTCTTGCTGACTGTGACCGGCCTTCCGGTGATCGTGCTCGGTGTGGCACTGATCGGCGCCGTGGTGAGGATCACTGTGCGCCGGTTGGTGCAGGCACAGACCGAAGTCGCCGCCGCGCAGTCGGAGAAGGCGGCTGCCGATGAGCGTGCCCGATTGGCGCGCGACATGCACGACTCGGTGGGGAAGTCGTTGCATGGCATCTCGCTGGCAGCACGCTCGCTGCCGAGGGCACTGGAGCGGAGCCCGGAGCTGGCCACGCAGACTGCCGACGAGCTCGCCCGGGCCGCTGAGGTGGCGGCTCGGGAGGCTCGGGAGATCCTTGTCGATCTGCGTCGGGGTGAACAGGATCGCCCGATGATCGAGGTCGTGACCGAAGTGGTGGGCACCTGGTCGGACCGGTCCGGGATCCCGGTCGCCTACGGCGGGGTACGCGCCGTCGACTGTCCCCCGGCGGTGGTGAAGCAACTGGTTCCGAGTCTGCAGGAGATGCTGCACAACGTGGAGAAGCATGCACGGGCGACGGCGGTGGAGGTCGAGTTGCTGGGCGATGCCGAGACGGTCACGGTGGTGGTCCGGGACAACGGGGTGGGTATCCCGGAGGGCCGCATGTCGCGGGCGGTCGACGGAGGTCACTACGGGTTGAAGGGCATCGGCGAGCGCGCCGAGTTGGTGGGTGGTGGAGTCTCCGTGGAGACCCCCAGCGGAGGAGGGACTGAGATCAGATGGACGGCGACCAGGCAATGAACGGTCATGAGGGCGAGGCGGCGCCTGCCGAGGGTGTATGCCGGGTGGGCATCGTCGACGACAATGCGGTCGTTCGGATGGGCATTCGCAGCCTGTTGACGACCGATCCTTCGATCACCGTGGTCGGTGAGGCAGCCAATGGTCACGACGCCGTCCAACTGGTGCGGCGCGAACACCCCGATGTGTTGTTGCTGGATGTCCGGATGCCCCGACAGGACGGTGTCTCGGTGGCCGTGGAGCTCTCCGGTGAGACGTCGATCGTGATGCTCACCTATTCGGAGGCCCCTGATGTCATCGGAGCGGCGGTACGGGCCGGGGCCAAGGGTTATCTGGTCCACGGGCACTTCGACGAGAACGAGTTGATCAGTGCGGTCCGGCTCGCCCACCGAGGTATGGGGACCTTCTCACCGCAGGCGATCACTGCCCTGGCGAGTCCGCGCCGCAGCCGGGACGGACTGATCGCGCAGTATCACCTGTCCGAACGCGAAGCCGAGATCATCGAACTGATCTCCACCGGTGCCGACAATACGACGATCGCCGGCTCGCTCTTCATCGCGGAGAAGACCGTGAAGAATCACATCAACCGGCTCTTCGCCAAACTGGGTGTCCGTAATCGGGGTGAGGCGATCAGTCTGTGGCTCGGTGACGCCTGATCCGAAACCGGGTTCGTTTTTGGGCCCAGGGTTGGGCCTTCGGGCCCATCACGGCGGACCGGCTGATCCGTAGTGTTCCTGTTGTGCCGCAGAGAGCGGCCGGAGAACTTCAAGAAAATCAAGACCGACTGAAGGGCATCATCATGAACAGCTTCCTGATCACCATCTTCGCCACCCTGCAGGCAACTCTGGACAACCGTTTGGGCAAGCGGGACAGCGGCCAGGGAACCTTGGAGTACGTGGGCATGATCGCGGTGGCCGCCGTCGTCATCGTGGCTGTCATCACCGTCCTGCAGGGCGCCGAGCTCGGCACCTGGGTCCAGGGCTTCATCGACAACGTGAAGAGCTCGGTCTCGGCTGGCTGATCCTCCTCCGGCACCGAATCGGCTGACCGAATCACCGGTCAGCCGATTTCGGCGTTCCGAGACGGACGGACAAAACTACTGGCGAGGCACTGCGGAAGTGGCTCGCCCCGCCCACAGCACCCCCACCCCGAGCAGACAGGGATCAGATGCCCGAGCAGACAGGGATCAGATGAAGGTCGTCAACCAGTCCCAGGTGCCGCTCCCGCACGACGCCGAGCGTGGATCCGGACCGGTCACGGTGGTGCTCTTCCTGGGAATCCTGGCAGTGGTCTTCGCCATCGGGGTGACCGCTGTCGGCGGCGTCGCCAACAAGGAGACCTCGGCCGCCCAAGCCGCGGCCGATGCCGCAGCACTGGCGGGTGCGCGGTCCATCTTGGACCGAGCACCGTCCGATCTGGCTCCGGGCTTCCGCTTTCCCACCGAGATCCCGGTGCTGCTCGGAGGGTCCGCCTGTTCGGCGCGGGGTCACGCGGAGGCCCAACGGCTGGCCCAGACCAACGGCGCGAACGTGACCGACTACTGCTGGAATCCGTTCACCGATCGGATCAGCGTCACCGTCACCCTGCCTGCCACCGAGGTGTCGGGTGATGTGGTGAGTGCCTCGGCCGTGGCCCAGACCCGGTTCGCTCCGGGGAGCTGCACGGTTGACCCTGGATTCGACATCCCGACGCCGTCACCGACGCCCTCGGCCGAGCCCCCCTCGCCGAGCCCGGGTCCGACTTCCACGCCTGAGCCGCCGCCGATCCTCGACACCGACATCGAATGCGGCGGATTCAGCTATCCGATCACTTGGGACATGAGCCTGAATCGATTCGTCTTCCTGGACCCTCCGTTGGCGACCTTGTTGGACGACCTCGACCCACGGCTGGTGGCCTGACGCTCGGTCAGCCCCGTCGCCAGGGGAGGTGCAGCGCAGGCACCACACGTCCGAACAGCGGCGCACTCAGTACCCCGAGCAGCCAGGGCAAGCCGCAGAGCAGTGCTTGTGTGGGCGCTACCTCGGTCCGCAGGACCACGACCACGGTGGCGACACCTATCAGCAGTGGAACAGTGCCGGCGAAGATCAAACTCCGAATGAATGAACGTTCCCGTCGCGGGACGGCCAACATGGCGATCGCGCTGGAGTAGAGACTCAGCAGTGCCGCGGCCACAGCCATCCGGGTGGTCGAGAAGACTGTGGTGCCCGAGGCTGTCCCGAACACGGCCATCGCCAGCATCGCCATCCCGAGGAGGGCGACCGACCAGGCGAGTGCTGCCCGCTTCGGCAGTGCCATCGGTTCTCCGGCAGGGTCGCGCTGGGCTGCGTAACTCCACTGTTGCTCACTCATCGATTCCACCGCGCCGACTCCACGACCCCGGTCAGCGCTGTGCCCGTGATGCTCCCGGAGCTCAACACCACGAGGATGCCGGCCGGCCCCGTCGAGCGAGTCAGCACCAACATCGCTCCCTCGTAGGTGATCCCGTCGGTGGTGGAACCAGCATCCGAGGTGAGCCGGTAGCGCAGATCGATGCGGGTACGCAGATCGCTGCTCGTTCCACGCTCGGTCCGACCCAGGATCTCCAGACCCGGTTGGGCGCCGGTGGCGGCGGAGGACATCATCAGGGCCAATACCTCGTCCGAACTCCCTGTGTGCAGGTCGGCCCGTGCGAGCATCACTGCCGAGGGCGCGACCTGGGACCCCCGGTATCCCTGCCACTGCCAGTTCAGATCGGGAACGACCACAGAGGAGCCTTCGGCCAAGTCCGCACCGGGAGTGAAGGAGAGGTCGCCCACCGTGAGGGTGTCGGCTCGGGCGAGAGGAACGCTCGCGCCGAGCAGCGTTGCTGCCCCGAGGAGGAGCAGGCTGCGGCGGTGCAACGGTCTCATCCCGTGCACCCCTCGTCGGTGGTGACATCGCGGCTGACCCGTACCGGTTGTGGATCCATCTGGCGCGCCTCGACCAGATCCGCTTCCTCCCACGGCCCCCGCTCGTCGAGGGCGAACTGCTCGCCGAGCTGCGCATCGGCCGCACCGACGGAGACCCCGGTGTAGGTGAGGCTGACGATGGTGGCGCTACGGGCAAGGAACGAGCCGAACCGGTCCTCGGCAGCGGGAACCTGCGTGCTCATGGCCGTACCCAGATCGATCATCACCCCGCCCTCGCGGGTGAGCCAGTCCAGGGTGACCTGACGCTCATCACGGGTACGTACCGGGATGCTCAGATAGACAACGTCGGTCAGGGCATCGGCTGCAGCCGGGCCGGACGGTGTGGCGGCGTTCTCCGCACCATCGGCGTCCTCCTCGGACGCGTCCTCGGCGAACGGATCCTGCGCGGTGGTGAAACCGATCACCACTTCGGTGATCTCCCCGACGGAGTTGATGGTCCATCGCAGTCTGCCGGTGATGTCCTCACCGTCGAGCTCTCCCTGCAGGGGCACGGTGAGATTCGACTGGGCGGTGATCGTGTTCACCGAGACCTCGGCCGAACGATCGGTGTCGATCGCCAGCCAGCGTCCGGACTTCGGTCGCGGTGGTTCGTCCTGACCGGTAGCGGTGGGAAGGGGGGAGACTCGCGGATCCTGATGGCTCCGCAGGATGGTCGGTTCCGGAATCTCCCAGCCGCTGCTGTCGAGGACTCCGCTGAGCAATGCCAGGGCGGACCGCTGCTGCACCCAACGTCGGTGTTCGGCGTCGATGGCCTCCACCAGTTCCTGGCCGCCCTGGCCACCGGGCAGGAACCATTCGCTGGGCATCGTCAGGGTGACCCCGGCGGTCGGATCGGACAGGGAACGTCCCTGCCCGGAAATCAGGTCCGGGACCTCGGCGTCGGCGGCGAATCGCAGCCGATCCTCACCTGACCGGGTCGTCGACCAGGTCAACGGTACCCCGGAAGCAGTGGTGAGACTGGTCACCTGGGCCTCCGGGATCACCTCGTCCAGGCGAGCCAGGGTGCGGCACTGTGCCGGAGCCAGGCTCCGTGCGGCGGCCTCGGCCGTCGAATCGATGCAATTCGACAGACCCAGGGAGCCGATCTGGCAGGCCAGTCGGCCGACCGAGCTCTGCGCATGACTGGGAAGCAGGCTCAGGGTGCCGGTCAGCCCCAGCACCACGAGCAGGATCGCGATGGTCCGATCCAATGCCTTGCCCCGGCGCTGGGTGCGCTCGATCGAGCGGTACCGCCCCACCAGAACCTCCCTTGTCCGCTGTCAGGCCGGCCCCTCGGACGGGCTAGTCTCGGCGGGACCTGTTGGAGTCTATCGATCGACGGGAGCATGTGTTGACCAAGGAACGGTGGTTCGGTCCGGGTGATCGGAGACTGATCTGTGACGGCCGGGTGGTGGCCCCGGTGGTGCTGGCGGACAGTTATCGATTGCGGCGCAAGGGGTTGCTCGGCACTGCTGGTGTGACCGGGGCGATCTGGTTGACCCCATGTGCCTCGGTGCACATGGTCGGCATGCGCTACCCGATCGATGTCGCGGTCGTCGACGCCGACGGGATGGTGCTGAAGCGGGCCACTCTCCGACCGTGGACCGGACTGACCTGGCCTGCCCGGGGTGCTCGGGCGACCGTCGAGGCAGCCGCCGGTTCCATGTCCGAGTGGGGTATCGAGGTCGGTTCGCGCCTGAGTGTCGGCTGAACTGGACGCCGGGGGCCAGACGTTCGGGTTTGCCCCGCAGTCCTCTGCGACGCACTGAATGGGCCCGGGATGGGGCCCCCGGGCCCTGCTGATGTGGCGTCGACGGATCTAGCGTCGGCGTGTGATCGATTCCGTCCCCGGTGCCCTTCGCCGTATGTTCCGTTCCGCTCACCGGCAGGCCGGACAGGCGACGATGGAGTTCGTGGCCATGATCGCCGTCGCGAGCCTGCTGGTGCTGGTGGCGGTCCCGGTGCTGGTGGTCCCGGCAGTGTTGCCTGCGGCCGAACAGGGGATCGAGTGTGTGAAGGCTGCCCCCCGGGGATCGGTGACCAGTGTCCTGGACTGCCTGCGCGGTGATGACGATGGCGGCGACGAGAACGTCAGCGGTGAGGGAACCGGTGGGGATGACGGGACCGGCGATGACGGTGAGGCCGGGCCGGATCCCGAATGCACCGAGCAGGACTTCAACGAGTCGGTCGACGGGGTGATGGTGGCCACCATCGACTGCGTGCCCCGGATCGTGCCCGACATCTGTCAGGGGGTGTCGGAGGGCACCCTGGGTGAGGAACATCAAGGCTACAAGGAGTGCGTCACCGGCGGCTCGGACGGCAACAGCGATGACGATGCCCACGCCGAGCACTGTCAGCAGAATCGACCGAATGCCACGAAAGTACCGACCGAGCCGAAGGTGCAGATCGGTTGTCTGGATGTGTGGGTACCGATCGAGTGCAAACAGGAGTGGGACTCCTATGTCGATGCCACGCTGACACCGCAGGAGCGCGCGGTGAAGGCCGAGAGCTTGGCCGACTGCGTGACCAGCACCTACAACGAGAAGGAGAGTTCGTGCGTGGTGGAGAGGCAGACGAACATGTCCACCACAACCTCTCAGGTGTTGTTCTGGCGTTGGTCGAAGAGTGATGCCTTCGTTTTCGAGAAGCTCGGCGATGGAACGATTCGGATGCACTCGATCCACAGCGAGGGATCGGGCCCGGGTCTGACCTTCGAACCCTCCTTCGGACGAGGTGGTGCCTCCGGCGGCCTGACCTTGGGGGGAGCGAACATCCACGGGGTCACCGACAGCTCGATCTACCAGTTCAATTCGATGGAGGACGCCCAGGCCTGGGTCGATTGGTTCAAGGAGTACGAGGAGCAGGACAAGAAGGTCGCCGAGTACGACGAGAAGCACGATTGCTACCTGGACGAGTGTAAGAACAGCTACAACCCGAACCCGCGATCACTGACACCGGACACGAACACCGACTACTGGCGCAGCCAGTTGGAGGAACTCGAAGCGATCCGGAGCCGGGAACCGGACCGGAAGAAGATCGGCGACAGCACTGCCGACACCCAGGAGGCGAGCCTCGATGTGGGGGTGAGCGTGGGTGGCAGTCTGCAGATCCTGAAGAACGTCCAGGCACTGGATCGCGAGTACTACAAGAAGATGGACGAGTACGCCCAGGACGAGGCCAAGGCCAAGAGTGAGAAGTCAGGGAAAGCGCTGACCAAGGAACTGGACAAGATCAAGGAGAAGAAGGACAAGGAGAAGAACAAGTTCGACACCAACCGGAGCAAGGCACTGTCGGGGAAGGGCAACTTCAGCGGCAAGTTCAAGGTCAAGAGCACCGTCGAGGAACGAACAATGACCGACGGTCGGACCATGGAGACCTGGTCGACCGACAGTGTCGCCGGGTTGGCACTGGTCGCCAAGATGAGTGGCAAGGGTTCAGCGTTGAAGGGTGGCCTGGAAAAGCTGCTGGCGAAGGAGAAGGAGCGTGGCGGTTCATCGCTGAATGGCGGCGGTGGTGGCGGCGGTACCTGGTTGTCGGAGAGCCAGACCAAGATCACCGTGATCCGGAACGCGAATGGAAAGGTCGATCAGGTCATCTTCGGTACCACAACTGCCTCGCTGGCCGGTACCACCACCAGTGGCGGGGTGGATATAGGTGTCGATGTCGGACCGTTCGAGGTTTTCGGGATCGGTTATGAACACACCGAGGAAAATGTCAGCGGTGACCAGACTGTGGTCGAGACCTTGGCCAACCCCACCGACGAGCAGCAGGATCAGGTCACCGAGTGGGCTGACGAACTCTTCGCTCGCGATGACAAAGGCAATCTGGAGAACAAACCCGATGTGGTGGTCGGGCAGTCGACTCCGGAGAGCGAGGAGCTGGCAGAGAGTCCGTTGAAGGACTGGGTGAACGACAACGGCAGCACTCGCACCCAGACCTACAACGTTGATCGGAGCAGCAAGAGCGACGCCTTCAAGATCAAGGCGCTGGGCATAGTGCTGGCCGGTGCGCAGTGGGAGGAGGTGGAGCAGAAGGATGATCTGAAGGAGTCCAGTATGGAGATCGAAACCGTCGACGGATCGAGGCAGACCCAATCGCCGACCCCGGCCTGTCATGCGCCATCGGCCACGGTGGACTACGACGACAGCGACACGTCATCCAGTCCCTCGACCTCATCCCACCCCGGCGGTGACGGGCATGGGTACTTCCTCGACCAGTCGAAGACCTGACCGCCGCCACCTCCCGGGGCAGAGCTGCTCAGAAGGCTTCTTCGGGCAACTCCATCAGTGAAAGATCGGTCTTCTCCGCGATCCGACGTTCGGCTGCCAGCTTCGGTAACACCTGGCTGACGAAGAACTTCGCCGAGGCGACCTTGCCGGTCAGGAAGGCCTCCTCCGTACCCGAGGCACCGTCGGCCAGCTTCGCCGCAGCCACCTCACCGGCCCGGACCAGCAGGTAGCCGACGACCAGATCACCGAGCATCATCAACAAGCGGGTGGTGTTCAGGGCCACCTTGTAGGTGTTCTTCGGATCCTCGGCCGCGGCGGTCAGATCGTTGATCATCAGCCCGACGACACCGGAGACGTCGTCCAGCGCGCTCTTGAGGATCTCCCGTTCCTCGGTGAGCGGACCGTCAGTGGCGAGGAAGCTGGTCAGCTCCTCGGTCAGCAGACCGATCGCCCGCCCGCCGTCCTTGACGATCTTGCGGAAGAAGAGATCCTGGCCCTGGATCGCCGTGGTGCCCTCGTAGAGGGTGTCGATCTTCGCGTCGCGGACGTACTGCTCCAACGGGTAGTCGGCGAGGAAGCCCGAACCGCCGAAGGTCTGCAGGGACTCGGTGCCCAGCAGCACCCAGGAGCGCTCGGAGCCGTACCCCTTGACGATCGGCAGCAGCAGATCGTTGATCCGCTCGGCGTCATCGTCTCGTTCGCCGATCGCCTCGGCGGCCCATACCCGGTCCTGGAAGGACGCGGTCCAGGCCACCAGCAGCCGCATTCCCTCGGTGAACGACTTCTGGGTCATCAACGACCGTCGGACGTCGGGGTGATGGGTGATCGTCACCCGCGGGGCGTCCTTGCCGGGATTCAGCAGATCGGCGCCCTGTTTGCGTTCCTTGGCGTACTCCAGGGCATTCAGATACCCGGTGGACAAGGTGGCGATCGCCTTCGTGCCCACCATCATCCGGGCGTGCTCGATCACCTTGAACATCTGCGCGATCCCGTTGTGCACCTCGCCCAGCAAGTAGCCCTTGGCCGGGGTGCCGTCGCCGAAGGTCAGTTCGCAGGTGGTGGACACCTTGATGCCCATCTTCTTCTCCACATTCGTGGCATAGACACCATTGCGCTCACCGGTCAGCTCGCCGGTCTGCAGGTCGAACTCGTACTTGGGTACGACGAACAGGCTCAGCCCCTTCGTGCCCGGCCCACCGACGCCCTCGACACCGACGGGTCGGGCCAGCACCAGGTGGATGATGTTCTCGGTCATGTCCTGCTCACCGGAGGTGATGAACCGCTTCACGCCCTCGATGTGCCAGCTGCCGTCGGCCTGCGGATAGGCCTTCGTGGTGCCGGCGCCGACATCGGAGCCGGCATCCGGCTCGGTCAGCACCATGGTCGCGCCCCAGCCGCGCTCGACCATGTGCTTGGCGGTCAGCTTGTCCCGTTCGGTGCCGCCGTCACCGCCGCCCAGGTGGACCACCTCGGCGAACTTGCCACCGGCCGAGTACATGTAGAGCGGCGCATTGGCGCCCAGGACCAGTTCCATCAAGCTCCAGCGCAGGGACGGCGGAGTCGGCTGGCCGTCCAACTCGGCCGGCAACTCGACCCGCCACCAGTCGGAATCGATGTAGGCTTTGTAGGCCACCTTGAACGATTCGGGGATGGTGACCGTGCGCGTCTCCGGATCGTAGATCGGCGGATTCCGGTCGGCCTCGGCATAGGGCTCGGCGAGCTTGGTCCGTGCCAGGTGGTCCACCTCGCTCAGCATCGCCCGGGCGGTCTCGGCGTCCAGGTCCTCGGCCGGGCCGACGCCCAGCACACTGCCCCGATCGAGCACGTCGAAGAGGTTGAACTCGATGTCTCGGAGGTTCGACTTGTAATGGCTCATCGTTGTCGCTTTCCGTTCTGCGAAGCTCGTCGGCACTGACCCGGGAAAGGTTACTGGTCAGTAGACCGAACAGTAACACGGGTCGGTGACGAGTTGGAGGCCCCGTTTCGGGGCATCGCCGCCCCCTCGACGCAGCTCATCCATTGCTCACGGGAACGGCACAGACTGCCCACACGGTGGCGCGGTCGGATCAGGGCATGGCGACTTTCGTACCCACTGATCCGCGGCAGTCGGCTGCCGACCGGACGCACACCGCGCAGCACGGGGTCGACCCGTACCCGCCCATCGGCCCCGCGACGGCCATCCCGCCGACCGGCACGCCGCCGATCCCACCCCTAACCACGGATCGCACGCCGGTTCCCGCACGCAACCGATCACGATTCGCCTGGCTCGGGATCCTGATCGGCGGCGCCGTGCTCTACTGGCTGGTGCTCACGACCATGATCACCACCGGCAACGTGATCTACTTCCCGACCATGTTGCTGCTGGGTTCGGCGGGCGTCCCGGCCACGGTTCTGACCTACGCGGTCCGTGGTGGTCGTCGGCCGGTCGGTTCGATCGGTCTGGTCGTGCTGACCGCTGTCGGCGGTGGCATTCTCGGTACGCTCGCCGCAGGTGCCTTGGAGTATCGGCTCGCCGAGGTCGGGTTGCTGCCGATGGTGGCGGTGGCGGTGATCGAGGAAGGCGCCAAGCTGGTCATCCCGGTTCTGGTGATGTTGATCATCGGAGCGCATGATCGACGGCTCGGCGTGGTGCTGGGCATCGCCTCCGGCATGGGGTTCGCGATCCTGGAGACCATGGGGTACGGCTTCGCCGCGCTGCTTGCCTCGGGCAGCATCGCCGCCGCCGACCAGACCCTGGTGATCCGGGCACTGTTGTCGCCGGCCTGTCACATCGCCTGGACCGGTATCGCCATGGCCGCGATCTGGAACATCCAGACCGCTCGGCAACGGGACCTTGCGGTCGTGAAGGCCATGGTCGCGGTGGTCGGCGTGATCGCCCTGCACACCGTGTGGAACACGGCCACCCAGGGCAGTGTCGTGCAATGGATCGTCGGGTTGGTCAGTCTCGGTGTTCTGCTCTCCATGCTGCGTCGCGCCCATCGGGAGGATCCGCTCGCCCGGCGGGTCGACCCGTACCCGGTTGCCGGCGGATTCGATCCCGCTGCACCCTCGCCGCAGACGTACCGGTCCGTCGGTCCTGCACCGCGCAACGCGGCCTGAGAGACTGTGGGCCATGCGCCCTGTGATCTTCCTGCCCGGTCTCGGTCAGACCCCCCAGTCCTGGCAGGACCAAGTCGTCGCCCTGCCCTCGGGTACGCCGATGTTCGCCCCATGGTTGCCCGGTGTCCGCCCCGGTGACGACCAGACGTTCGAACTGGACGCTGCCACCGAGGAGTTGCGTCAGTTCATCGAGTTGCAGGGCATCGAGAAGGTACGGATCGTCGGCCACGGCCTCGGCGGCCTGGTGGCCACCCGGTTGGCCGCGCGCTATCCGGAGGTGATCACCGGGGTCGTTCTCTCCGGACCCCAGCTCCGCCCCTCGAAGATGGCGCTCCGGATGCAGGCGACGATGCTGCGGCTGGCACCGCTGCGGGCATTCTCCGACTCGGCCGATCTGAAACGTCGGGCGATCGAGGCGGTGAAGGCGCTGGGCGAGGTCGATCCGGCCGCCGATCTGGCCGCGGTCGACTGTCCGACCCTGGTGATCATCGGTGACTCCGACAAACTGGGGAAGGCCGCGGCAGAACAGATCCGGTCCATGATCAACGACGCCGAGTTGATCACCGTACCCGGAGGGGCACAGCCGAACACCGAGGACCCGGCCGCGTTCAACGTCGCCCTGGTCGATTTCCTGCAGAAGACCGATTCCTGATCGGCACTGCTGACGACCCCCGGATCGTGGCCGCCGGCGGCCGGATAGTCTCGCGTGATGAAGTCACCGATCCCTGACTATCTGGCCGAGGTACTGGACAACTGCGGAGCCGACTCCGGGGAGCGGGCCGACCACATACCGCAACTGGCTGCCGCCGACCCCGATCTGCTGGGAGTGGCGGTCGCCACGGTCAGTGGTTCGCTCTACACCGCCGGTGACACCGATGTCGAGGTGAGCATCCAGTCGGTCTCCAAACCTTTCGTCTATGCCTTGGCGCTGTGCGACCTGGGCACGGATGCGGTCGACGCCAAGATCGATGTCGAACCATCCGGCGATGCCTTCAACGAGATCTCCCTCGACCCCCGGACCGGCCGGCCGAGCAACCCGATGATCAACGCCGGGGCGATCGCCGCGAACGGCCTGGTCACCGGGAACGACCCCGGACATCGCTTCGAGCGGGTGCTCGACTTCGTCTCCCGGCTGGCCGGGCGCCAACTCGTGGTCGACGAGGAGGTGTACGAATCGGAGATGTCGCAGGTGTATCGCAACCGCGCGCTGGCCAATCTCCTGCGCAGCCACGACATTGTCAGCGGTGACCCCGAGGACGCCCTGCGCGGATACATCCGGCAGTGTTCGATTCTGGTCAACTGCAAGGATCTGGCCATGATGGCGGCGACCCTGGCTTCCGGCGGGGTGCATCCGATCTCCGGTGAACGGGTGGTCGGAGCGCAGGTCAACCGACGGGTGCTGAGCGTGATGACCACCTGTGGGATGTACGACGCGGCCGGTGACTGGATGACCAATGTCGGCATCCCGGCCAAGAGCGGGGTCTCCGGTGTGCTGATCGGTGCCCTTCCCGGGCAGGTCGGGGTCGCCAGCTTCTCCCCGCGACTGGATCCGCACGGCAACTCGGTGCGTGGGGTACGGATCTTCGAACGGCTCTCCGAGGACATGGGGATGCACATGATGGAACCGCCGCAGCCGGGGCGATCGGTGCTGCGCTCGCGTCACCGCCAGGGTGATCAGGAGGTGATCGAACTCGAGGGCACCGTCCAGTTCAGCCAGGCCGAGGCCGTCGTCCGTGGCCTCGATGAGCAGCCGACCGATCAGGGGACCGTGGTCTTCGACCTCTCCCGGGTCTACTCGATCAACGATGTCGCGTTGAAGATCTTCCGGGAGGTGCATCAGCGGCTGCTGGACGACGGTCTGCAGGTCGAGGTACGCGACCCCGACCACGTCTACGACTCCGCGATCTGAGGGGTCGTCCGCATCGGGTTTGAACCGAGGTTCGTCCGAACGGGACTCGAAACCAGGTTGCCGGGCACCGGCCGTCGTCAGCTGGTTGCCGGGGTCCGGGCGGCGCCAGCTGGTCGTGGAAACACACAGCGTGCGGGCCGGCTTACCTATGCTGCGCAGATCGGCTCCGCGGCGCCCGGACGTAACATTGAACGGTGACCTCCACCCGGGTGCAGTCGCCGTCCACCGCGGCCGCTCGGGTGCCCGCGCCCTGGCCGGCCGTCGCAGGCATCGTGGCAGCCGTCGCCGGCCTGGTCGTCGGCGCCTTGGTGGCCCGCATCCTGTCGGCGACCTCGCCCTTGGTGGCGATCGGCAACCGGGTGGTCGATCTGAGCCCGCAACCGGTGAAGGAATGGGCGATCGCCACCTTCGGCACCGCCGACAAGACGGTGCTGCTGGTCGGGTCCGTGGTTGTCGTACTCGGATTCGCCGCGCTCATCGGTGTGCTCGCCGCCCGTCGTTTCCCCTGGGGCGGGTTGGCGGTGATCGCGCTGTCCCTGGTGGCCTTCGCCGCGGCCGCGGTCGAGGGGAGTGTCGCGGCCGTGGTCGCGGTGCTCGCCCAGACCGCCGTCGGCCTGTGGACGCTGCGCTGGTTGCTGCGGCCTGCCGATCCGGGTGGCGCCGCCGGCGAGATGATCATCACCCATCACCCGGCCGGTTTCGACCGTCGGTCGTTCCTGCGTCGCTCGGGGCTGCTGGTCGCCGGGACGGCAGTCGCCGGTCTGCTGATCAGCGTGCTGCCGGAGCCGGTGGCGGAGCGGGCCCGGCAGGTGTTGCGGTTGCCCGCGCCGACCGATCCGGCCGCCCCGATGCCGGCCGGGCTGGACGTACCCGGCATCACCCCGCAGGTGATCGACAACGACTCCTTCTATCGGATCGACACCGCGCTGGTCGTTCCCGACGTCGACCCCGGTGACTGGCGGCTGTCGATCACCGGTCTGGTCGACACCCCGCTGAGCTTCAGCTTCGACGACCTGCTCGCCCGCGGGCTTGTGGAGCGACGGATCACGCTGACCTGCGTCAGCAACGAGGTCGGCGGCGACCTGGTCGGCAATGCGACCTGGCTGGGGGTGCCGATCCGGGAGCTGCTGGCCGCGGCCGGGGTGCAGCCGGGTGCCGATGCGGTGAAGTCGACCAGTACCGACGGCTGGACCGCCGGGACGCCGCTGGAGGCGATGACCGATGACCGCGATGCGCTGCTGGCGGTCGGGATGAACGGCCAGCCACTGCCGCTGGAACACGGGTTCCCGGCGCGGCTGGTCGTACCGGGGCTGTACGGCTATGTCTCGGCCACCAAGTGGGTGACCGAGCTGGAGGTCACCCGGTTCGCCGACTTCTCCGCCTACTGGACCGACCGGGGCTGGAGCGAACGGGGACCGATCAAGACCCAGTCCCGGATCGACGTCCCGGCCGACAGCCAGATCCCGGCCGGCCGGACCTGGATCGCCGGTGTCGCCTGGGCCCAGCACACCGGCATCGACGTCGTGGAGGTACGGATCGACGACGGTCCCTGGCAGGTCGCAGAACTGGCGGTCGAGGACACGATCGACACCTGGCGACAGTGGCGCCTGGCCTGGCAGGCCGAGCCCGGGGAGCACACGGTCACCGTCCGGGCGACCGACCGCAGCGGCTACACCCAGATCGAGGAGGTCGTCGGCGTGGTTCCCGATGGCGCCACCGGGTACCCGCGGCGGAATTTCCGCGTCGTCTGAGGCGTAGGACGCCGTTTTCGTGGCGCCAGATGGCCGATTCGTTCCGTTCGGGGCGATCTCGCGCATCTCGCGCCACCTCAGCGGTGCACCCGGCAGCCGACCGGTCCGTAACCTTGGGCCCATGACCCCCGGTGCCCATTTCGACGGTGAATCGGTGGTGGTCACCGGGCATCAGGCTGCGCGCACGGTGCTGCGGGACTGGCAGACCTTCACCGTCGACGACCCCCGGTTCACCACCTCCCGGCTGACCGGGCCGAGCATGTTGTCCACCGACGGCCGCGAGCATGCACGACATCGGGCACCGTTCGTGGGCGCGTTCAGCCCGCGCAGGGTCGACGACCGGTACGCCGAGCAGGTCCAGCAGTTGTGCGCGGAGTTGGTGGCGGCGATCCGCCCGCGCGGGCGTGCCGATCTTCGGCAGGAACTGGCGGCCCCGCTGGCCGCCGCCGTCATGCAACGAGCTCTGGGGCTCGGCGAGGTGGATCGAAGCATGCTCCTGCAGTGGTACGACGCACTGTCGGCGGAGGTGGAGCTGCTGACCGCCGACGGCGCGCCGACCGACACCGGCCGCTGCGCCTACGCCGCGGTGGCCGAACGGGTGGCAGCCCGCCTTCCCGGCTCGGTGCTGGCAGCAGCAGGGGACAGCCTGGACCCGGCGGAGGTGTCGGCGAATGCAGTGGTGATGATGTTGGGCGGTATCGACACCACCGAGGGCATGATCTCCTTCGCGCTGACCCATCTGCTGGCCTCCGACTGGGCGCCCCGGGCCGCAGCGGACCCGGCAGTCCTGGAACGGGCGGTCGAGGAATCGCTCCGCCTGGAACCGGCGGCCCGTTTCGTCGATCGGTACGCCACCGCCGACACCGGTATCGGTGCGCTCGCCGTGCCCGAGGGGACCTTGGTCCGCGTCGACCTGCGGGCGGCCAATCGGGACCCGGCGGTCTTCACCGACCCGGACCACTTTCGTCCCGACCGCCCCGAACTGCGCAGGCACCTTTCTTTCGTGGTCGGACCGCATGTCTGCATCGGCGCGCATCTGGCCAGGCTGGAGACCGTCGCCGCGGTACGCGCAGCGCTGACGGGCCTGCCCGAACTCGCCCTCGCCGACGGTGCCGCCGCTGTCGAGGGCCACGTCTTCGTCAAACCTGCCCATGTCCACGCCCGCTGGACACCCTGACCCGAAGCGCGCCTGGACACGGGCTGTTCACCTCGACGTCAGGGTGAGGTCACCTCGGCAGCCAGGGACGGTCACGGGCACCCGCCAGCCTGCGGTGCATGACTGCTGTCCTCCAGCGGCGTCCGCTGGCGATCGCTCTCACCGGCCTGCTGGCCTGTTCCTTCATCGCCGTTCCGGCTCAGGCCGATCCGGCGCAGAGGCTGTACCACCGGACCGCGACCTATCCGGTCCACCAGAACGCCCCGGCGGGGGAGGACCCGGGCACCGAGACGGTGGCCGAGATCAGCTCGGTCAGTGAGGACGGCCGGACGCTGGTCTACACCGACGCCACCGCGAAGCGGATCGGTTTCCTCGACATCACCGATCCCGCAGCACCGCAGGGGCTGGGCACCTTGTCCCTGGCCGACCTCGGGCACGCCGATGACCAGCCGACCTCGGTCGCGGTGCACGGCGACTATGTGCTGGTGGTGATCGACGAGACCGGTGGCGACTTCACCGACCCGCAGGGCCGGGTCGACGTGGTACGGCTGTCCGATCGCACGCCGGTCGCCAGCATCGACCTGCAGGGTCAGCCGGACAGCATCGCCATCTCCCCCGACGGCGCCTGGGCGGCGATCGCGATCGAGAACCAGCGCGACGAGGAGGCGACCCCCGACGGTGGTGAGGAGGGTGACCTGCCGCAGCTGCCGGCCGGGTTCGTGCAGACGATCGAACTGGGCGGCGACCCGACGGACTGGTCGGCGGTCCCCGTACCGCTGACCGCCGACGACGGCAGCGCACTGCCCGAGCTGGCCGACCTCAACACCCCCACCGACCCCGAACCCGAGTACGTCACCTTCAACGAGGACAACCAGCTCGCGGTCACCCTGCAGGAGAACAACGGTGTGGTCGTGATCGACTTCCCCCGCCGGGAGATCAGCAGCGCCTTCAGCGCCGGTACGGTCAGCGTCGACGGCATCGACACCGTCAACGACGGCCGGATCGACCAGACCGGATCGATCACCGACGTGCCCCGCGAACCCGATGCCATCGGCTGGGTCGGCAATGATCAGCTCGTCACCGCCAATGAGGGTGACTGGCTCGGCGGCAGCCGGGGCTGGACGGTCTTCGGTGCCGGCACCGGTGAGGTGACCTGGGATGCCGGCAACAGTTTCGAGCAGTTGGCCGTCCGGTACGGATTGCACCTGGAGGATCGCGCGGACAAGAAGGGACCGGAACCCGAAGGTCTGGCGATCACCGAGATCGACGGTGTACCGCATGCCCTGGTCGCCAGCGAGCGCAGCAACTTCGTCGCGGTCTACGACCTCACCGACCCTGCCTCCCCGCAGTTCCGGCAGCTCCTGTTCGCCACCAACGGGCCGGAGGGCATCCTGCCGATCCCCGGACGGGACCTGCTGGCGGTCTCCAGCGAGGTCGACGAGGCCGATAATGCGATCCGGGCATCGGTCAGTCTGTACGAGCTCGGCGAGGGACCGGACAGTCAGCCGAGCATCGTCTCGGCCGATGACGCGCAGGGATCGCCGATCGGCTGGTCCGCGCTGGGTGCGCTGAGTGCCGACCCGGGGGATCCGGAGCGCCTCTACGCCGCGGCCGACAGTGCGCTCTCACCGGCCACGGTCTTCGGTATCGACGTCACCCAGAACCCGGCGGTGATCGACTCCTCCTTGCAGGTCACCGAGGACGGCGACTCGGTCGACCTGGACATCGAAGGCCTGTGGGCGCGTCCCGAGGGAGGCTTCTGGCTGGCCGACGAGGGCGAGACCGGTGCCGAGAACGCGTTGATCCGTACCGATGCCGAGGGCGCGATCCTCGATCGGGTCGGACTGCCCGGTGAGGTCGCCGACCATCTCGGTTCGCAGGGGCTGGAGGGCGTCACCGGCAACGTCGAGGACGGGCACGAGGTGCTCTACGTCGCGGTGCAGCGGCCGCTGGTCGACGATCCCGGGGCCGAGGAGCCGAGTCTCGGGGAGGATGGCAACCACTCCCGGATCGGTCGTTACGACGTGACCACCGGGCAGTGGAGCTGGTTGTTGTACCCGCTGGAGGAGACCGACACCGCGGGTGACTGGATCGGGGTCTCCGAGATCACGATGATCGACGACGACACCGTCGCGGTGATCGAACGGGACAAGCTGAACGGCCCGCAGGCGAAGATCAAACGCATCTATGCCGTCGAGGTTCCCGAGTCGGCCGGTGAGGGGACGGCGGTACCGGTGGAGAAGACCCTGGCCCATGACGTCCTGCCCGATCTGCAGGCGACCAACGGCTGGGTGCAGGAGAAGTTGGAGGGGTTGACGATCGGCGCGGACGGTGACGTCCGGGTCGTCACCGACAACGATGCGACCGACGGCGCCTCGGGCGAGACGGTGTTGCTGAACCTGGGGTCAGCCACGGAGATGTTCGGTAGCGAACCGACGCCGAAGCCCACGACTGAGCCGAGTCCCAGCGAGGAACCGAGCCCGACCGGGGACCCGGGTCCCACTCGCGAGCCGAGCTCGCCCAGCCTGTCCGGTGGATCGACCTCGACCGCCGCACCGGGTGGTTCGTTGGCCGACACCGGTGCAGCACTGGGCCCGGTGGCGCTGATCGTCGCGGTCGTGTTGACGCTCGCCGGTGGTGGTGTGCTGCTGTTGCGTCGACGTGGCTGATCGGCTCGGCGACCGCAGCTGCGTCGGGGCGCTAATCTCGGGCACATGAATGCAGCCGGGAGTGCACAGGCGCAGCCAGTGAAGGTCGCCGAGATCGATGACGTCGAACCCGGTTCGACGATGCTGATCGAGGCGGCGGTGGCGGGTACCGAGGACGACATCGCCCTGATCCGGGATGAGGACGGTACGTACTACGCGCTGGACGACACCTGCAGCCACGAGGTCGCCTCGCTGTCCGACGGCTGGGTGGAGGAGGGGGCGATCGAGTGTCCGATGCACGCCTCCCAGTTCAATCTGAAGACCGGGTGGCCGATGTGCCTGCCGGCGACCAAGCCCGTGCGTACCCATGCGGTGGAGATCCGGGACGCAGAGGTATGGCTGGTGCCCTCCCTGGATTCACCCGCTTCCTGAGAGCCTCTCAGCAACAGTCTCACGGCAGGCGTCATCGGCGACGCGAACGTGTGGGGAACCTGTGTGTTACCTCTGTCTCCTCGCCATGTTCCTCAGGAAGATTTCAGTTTCCGGGGATTGATGTTTAAACTCGCTCAGGAACTGGCAGAGAGCTGTAAGCAGGAGCCCCATCTTGAGCAATGCACCACGACGTCGCCTGGACGCCGCCGAGCACACCGAGTCCGCCGCTGAGGCGGTTCCGGCGCGCCGCGCCGCCGACCCGACGCCCTCGTTCTTCGAGGGCGTGAAGGCGAAGCTGACTTCCCCCTTCGGTCGCATGTCCCCGCAGTTCGGCCGGCAGGTCGTCCGGATCACCGTGCCGGCGGTCGCCGCCCTGGCGCTGGCCGGGACCGTCGGCGGTGGCGCCGCGCTACGCAGCGGTGCCCTGACCGCCGAACCGGCTGCACCGGTCGTCGCGGAGCGGATGGTGGGCGATCAGGTCTCCCGCAGCGACGAGCGTCCGGAGATCTCGCCGAGCCCGTCTGCGGAGCCCTCGGCCGAGGAGTCGGCGGACTCCCTGCCCACCCCGGAGAAGGTGGAGCCGGTCGCTGCCAAGGCAGAGGTTGCGAAGCCGAAGGCCAGCGGCACCCGGTACGCCACCACGGCGATCAATGTCCGTTCCGAGCCGAACACCGACTCCAAGACCGTCGGGTCGCTGGATGCCGGTGAGAAGGTCTCGATCACCGACACCGACAAGGGGGGTTGGCAGCAGATCATCCTCTCCGACGAGGCGCGGTGGGTGAAGGCGGAGTATCTGAGCAAGGACAAGCCCGAGACCGAATCGGAGTCCGACTCCTCGGGTTCCTCGGGCGGCTCGTCCTCGGGATCCTCGTCCTCCGGGTCGTCGGCCGGTTCCTCGAACTCGGGGTCCGGCTCCGGGTCGTCCTCGGCCGGCACCGGCGGTAGCTGTGACCGCAATCTCGGTTCGAAGTCGGGCCTGGGTTCGGCGGCTTCCAAGACCTGGGATGCGGTCTGCGCGAACTTCCCGAACGTCTCCACCATCGGCGGCACCCGCGGCGGCAGCGGCAGCTACCACAACTCGGGCCAGGCCATCGATGTCATGACCAGTGGTGAGGCCGGCTGGGAGATCGCCAACTGGGCGCGGTCCAATGCCTCCAGCCTCGGCGTCACAGAGGTGATCTACTCGCAGAAGATCTGGACCACCCAGCGCAGCGGCGAGGGGTGGCGGTCGATGAGCGATCGCGGCAGCAGCACCGCGAACCACTTCGACCACGTGCACATCTCGACCAAGTGAGGCGCTGAGCGCCGATCCGGTCGAAGGGGCCGGGGTCGCACTCCACGAGGGTGCGGCCCCGGCCCTTCTCCGTACCTTGACACCGGTGAGGCGGGTGTCTGGACAAACAAAACGGCCCCGGTCACAAGGACAGGGGCCAGGTTCGTTCGTTCAGCGGGCCAGATCAGATGTTTCCGCGGCGCTGAGCGATGATCAGCAACTCGTCGCGCATCGCGGGAGTGGCTGCGTTGTTGATCGCGCGGTTCAGGGCGCGACGGGCACGGGCGGCCTCGCGGCGGGCGCGGAGGTTGGTGGTGATCGACGACATGGTGACTCACGTCCTTCCGGGGTGTGATTGGTGGCTGTGCTGGCGAACTGCCTCGGTCGCTCATCACTGGAACATCTAAAGGATACGTGATTATTCCCGGGAAGATCTAACTGGATCTGGTCGTGAGACGACCATATTCATGAGATCTATCCCACATGGCCGGGAAATATCCTGTTTCAGGGGTGTGGGTCACCGTCAGAGCGCTCCACCGGTCCACAACTGGCCACTGCCGCCGGTCAGCCGTGATGCCTGGGCGACCGCCTGGGCATCGGTCAAGGAGGCGACGAAGTCGATGATCCCGCGCCCCCGAGCCATCCGGGCGACCTCCACCTCACCGGCCTGACCGGACAACAACTCGGGCCGCTCCCGGCTCACCCGTCGGTAACCCCGCTCGGCGGTCTCCACCAGATCCTGCAGCCGGCGCGGGGCCCGGGCCACCTCATGGCGATCCGACAACCAATCGTCGAAGGCGCGGACCAAGGTGGCGATCACCGAGGCCTGTCCGCGCTGCTGCATCGCCAGATCCGGGCGGTGCAGGACGAACTGCTGGTGGACGAACTTCAGTATCTGGACCTGATGCCAGCCGACCGGTTCCAAAGTGATCGCCGAGGCTCGTACCGGGGGGTCGGGCAGCAACCGCACCGCTGAGATCAGGTCGTCGATCCAGGTGGTGGTGAAACCCGAGAGCACCCGTTCGGCTGCCATCGAACCGTCGAAGGGGTACGCCAGGACCGTGTCCACGAAACCGTGTTTCACTTCCAGCACGGCCTGCCGGAAGGTCTCGTCGTCGAAGATCCAGCCGTCGCGGTCGGCCAGCCGGCGGCGAAGCGACTCCAACCCGATCCCCGGGCCGCGCCGGGAGGACAGCTCGGCTGCGGTCAGTGCGGGCAGTTCCCGATCCTCCAGCCAGCTGCTGAACTCCGCCGCGATCGGGGAGTGCTGCAGGACACCGGAACGGTGGAAATCCTCCAGGTCGTGGATCGAGTAGGCGATGTCATCGGCCAGATCCATCGCCGAGCACTCCAAGCTCTGGCGTCCCGGTGCCAGGCCCATCGCCTCCACCACATCGATCAGCTCGGCCAGATCGGTGGTGTAGGCACCGAACTTCGCCGAGCCGTCCTCACCCGGCCGGTGCGCGGCACCCCGTGGACGTTCCCGCCAGGTCGAGGGATGCGGAGAGGGGTAGTGATCCCTGCCCCACGGGTACTTGAGTACCGCCGCCCGGGTGGCAGTCGTCAGGTTCAGTCCCTCGGTGCCCGGGCCGTGCACTTCCAGCTCGGTCAGCAACCGCCAGGTCTGCGCATTGCCCTCGAAACCGTCGGCCAGACCGAACTGTTCGCGCCCGATCCGGTCCAGCACCTGTTCCCCCAGGTGCCCGAACGGCGGATGGCCGAGGTCGTGGGCGACCGCACCGGCCTGGGCGACCACATGGTCCAGCCCGCCGAGCCGGTCGATCAGCGCAGGCTCGGCCGAGCGCAACAACCCCACCGAGATCGCCCGGGCAACCGCGGTGACCTTGATCGAATGGCTCAGCCGGTTGTGCACCACACCGGGAGTGGCATCGGCACTCACCACCTGGGTGACCTCGGCGAGCCGGGCGAAGCTGGGCGCGAACCGGATGCGTTCCAGATCCACCCGGAACTCCGACTCGGTCCCCGGGGTCAGCGGCTTCCAATGGTTCGACTCCGCCCGAGCCCGTTGCAGGCGCCTCTGTGCCGGAACACTCATGTCCGGCAGCGTACTGACCGCGGACAGGGGGTGCGGGCCGTGGTGCTGCGGACTAGCGTGGCTCCCATGAGCGCACCGGTAGATCCCACAGCAGCCTCGGCCTGGTCCAGCCTTCGCCGGCTGGCGGACAGCTTCACCCCCGACCTGCGCGGCTGGTTCGACAGTGAACCCGAACGGGTCGACCTCTACACCTTCGACGCCGCCGACCTGCACGTGGACCTGTCGAAGTCCTACCTCACCGCCGAGGTGCTGGCGGCGCTGTTCGCGCTCGTCACCGACACCGACATCGTGTCCCGCCGCGACGCGATGTTCGCCGGGGACCGGATCAACGTCACCGAGGACCGGGCGGTGCTGCACACCGCACTGCGGTTGCCGAAGGGTGCCGCCCTGGAGATCGACGGCCGCGACGTGGTGGCCGATGTGCACGCCGAGCTGGACAAGATGTACGCCTTCGCCGACCAGGTACGCAGCGGCGAGTGGGTCGGTGCCAGCGGCAAGCGGATCGAGACCGTGGTGAATATCGGCATCGGCGGTTCCGACCTCGGTCCGGTGATGGTCTACGAGGCCCTGCTGCCGTACAAGCAGCAGGGATTGGAGTGCCGCTTCGTCTCGAACATCGATCCGACCGATCTGTGGGAGAAGACCCACGACCTGGATCCCGAGACCACCTTGTTCATCATCGCCTCGAAGACCTTCACCACCTTGGAGACGATGACCAATGCCCGGCTGGCCAAGAAATGGCTGCTCGACGGGCTGGCCGGAGCCGGGGTGATCAACGACGCCGAGCAGCAGGCCGAGGCGATCGCCAAGCACTTCGTCGCCGTCTCCACCGCTCTTGATCTTGTCGCCGACTTCGGTATCGACCCGGCGAACGCCTTCGGCTTCTGGGACTGGGTGGGGGGCCGCTACTCGGTCGACTCGGTGATCGGTACGAGCGTCTGCGTGGCCATCGGCCCGGAGCGGTTCGCCGAGTTCCTCTCCGGTTTCCATGCGATCGACGAGCACTTCCGTACCACCGCGGTGGAGCAGAACGTACCGATGATCATGGGCCTGCTGAACGTCTGGTACAACAACTTCCTGGACGCCCAGTCGCATGCGGTGCTGCCCTATGCGCAGTACCTGCACCGATTCCCGGCCTATCTGCAGCAGCTCACGATGGAGTCGAACGGCAAATCGGTGCGGTGGGATTCCAGCCCCGTCACCACCCAGACAGGCGAGGTGTTCTGGGGTGAGCCGGGTACGAACGGACAGCATGCCTTCTACCAGCTCCTGCACCAGGGGACGAAGCTGATCCCGGCCGACTTCATCGCGGTCGCCAACTCGGCGCATCCGCTGACCGATGGTGATGCCGATGTGCATGACCTGCTGATGAGCAACTTCTTCGCCCAGACCGCGGCCTTGGCCTGGGGCAAGACCGAGGAAGAGGTACGGGCCGAGGGCACCGCGGAGGAGATCGTCGGCGCCCGGGTGTTCCCGGGCAACCGGCCGACCGCGGCGATCCTGGCCCCCGAACTGTCACCGAAGATCGTCGGTGAGCTGATCGCCCTTTATGAGCACATCACCTTCGTCGAAGGTGCGATCTGGGGGATCGACTCCTTCGACCAGTGGGGTGTCGAACTGGGTAAGGTGCTGGCCAAGCAGTTGGCGCCGGCGGTCAGCGGGGACGAGGCGGCGCTGGAGCAGGCCGACCCGAGCACCCGCGCACAGATCGAGTGGTACCGCGCGCACCGAACGAGCTGATCATGGAAACCGGGATCCGCTGACGGTCGAGGATGAGCACCGGTCGGGCCCGTGGGGCCCGGCCGGATCGTCAGGTCCGGACCTCGGCGATGCTGCGCGGTGAGCGGGAGAAGATCAGGGCCGCGACCAGGCCGAGCAGCACCACTGCGCCGAGCAGGTTGACCCCGGCGTACCCCCAGACCGCCAGCACCGGCCCGGACAGGGCGGCCCCGATCGCGGCGATCAGGCTCATGGCCGAGTCCACGGCGCCCTGCAGGCGGATCCCCTGACTGCCCGTGGTGGCGCCGGCGATCATCGATGAGCCGCCGATCAGGCAGGCCGACCAGCCGAGCCCGAGCAGGCTCAGGGCAACCATCAGCTGCCATGGATTCCCGGCCCCGTGGTGGCCGGCGGATTCCGGTGCGGTGGCGCCGAGGACGAAGGCGAGCACGAACATGATCGCGCCGAGCCCGATCACCCAGCGGGCTCCGATCCGGTCGGTGAGTGCGCCGAACAGGGGGCTCGCGGCATACATCCCGAGGATGTGGATGCTGATCACCAGGCCGACCAGGACCAGCGACATGCCCTGATGGTTCATGTGCACCGGGGTCATCACCATCACCGCGACCATCATCGCGTGCCCGGTGACGACGGCGACGATCCCGAGCCGGCTGCCCGGCTCGCGCAGGGCGGCTGTGAGGGCGCCGATGGTGTGGCCGCGGACCGGTGCGGCATCGGCGGGCCGGACCCGCGGCAGCCCGAACAACATCACCAGTGCGGCCAGGACGAAGACCACGGCCGAGATCAGGTACGGCCCGCCCGGCGCGACGATGCCGAGACGCTCACCCAGATCACTGCCGGGTTGGGACAGGTTCGGTCCGATCACCGAGCCGACGGTGGTCGACCAGATCACCACCGACATCGCCGTGGCCCGCCGCTGGGGACGGGACAGTTCACCGGCGGCGTAGCGGGACTGCAACCCGGCGGCGGTCGCCGAGCCGAACAGCCCCATTCCGAGCAGGAGCAGCCAGAGCTGGCTGCCGAGGGTGGCGAGCAGCACCAGGACGGCACCGAGTGCCCCCAGTCCGAAACCGGCAGCAAGCCCGCCGCGGCGGCCGTACCGGCTGGCGAGGGTGGACAGGGGCAGGGCGAGCAGTCCGGCACCGATGATCGAGGCGGTCTGGGCGCTGCCGGCTGCGGCGGCGGTACCGGCGACCTGTTCGGCGAGCACTCCGCCGACCGCCACCCCGGAGGCGATACCGATCCCGGAGAGCAACTGCGCCACCACCAGCCAGGTCAGCGGCGCCCGGTGCGTACCCGCGTTCGGCGAATCCGGGGTGGCCGACGGCTCCGGTGACGGCTGGGCGGGCATCGGTCTCCTTCCGGGCCACAGGTGCTGCGGGCGGGCTCAGCCTACGAGGAAGCCGCCGACCGGTGCGTCCGGCGGCTGGCACCGGTCCGAAGGCACGGTCCGGTCGGCCCGAACAGGCCGTTGGCCACCGATCGGCCGGGACGGTCGATCACATGATCTGCGGCTAGGGTCGGTGCGTGCACATCGAGGACAGACCGCTGCGCCTGGCGTACGTGTCGATGCACACCTCGCCCGATGATCGGCCCGGGTCCGGTGATGCCGGCGGGATGAACGTGGTCGAGCTGCATCAGGCCTATGCCTTGGCCGAGCTGGGCCACAACGTCGAGCTGATCACCCGCCGCAGCGGGGCCGACCAGCGGGAGCTGTTGGAGCTGCGACCCGGGGTGACCCTGCGTCGGGTGACGGCCGGGCCGGCCGAACCGGTGGCGAAGTCCCGGCAGAACGAGTTGATCGGGGTGTTCTCCGAGCAGCTGGACGCGATCGCCGACACCGGATGGGACCTGATCCATTCCCAGCACTGGATGTCCGGGGTGGCCGCGCTCCCGGTGGCGCGCCGGCTCGGGATCCCGCATGTGCAGAGTTTCCATTCGGTGGCGGCACTGCCCGGTGCGTCGTTGGCTGCCGGCGAACCCCCCGAATCACCGGACCGGATCGCCGGGGAGTCGAAGATCGCCCGCGAATCGGATCTGGTGATCGCGGTCAGCGGGAACGAGGCGAACACGATCATCAGTCGCTGTGGTGCTGCCCCGGCTCGGACGGTGATCGTCCGGCCCGGTGTGGACACGGAGATGTTCGGTCCCGATGGTGAGCTTTTCGACTGGGCGACGATCGGGGTGAGGGAGGTCCCGTCGACCGGGGTGGCGGTCTTCGCCGCCCGGTTGCAACCGCTGAAGGGCGCAGATCTCGCCATCCGTGCCATCGCCCGGATGCCGTCGCAGCTGCGGCCGCGGTTGGTGCTGGCCGGGGACACCTCGGCCGATCATCAGGGTTATGCCGATGACCTGGTCTCGTTGATCGCGGAGGAACGGCTGGCCGGGCAGGTGGTGTTCACCGGTCCGCAGGAGCGGGTCGATCTGGCCCGGATGCTCCGGTCGGCGACGGTGACCATGGTGCCGTCGTATTCGGAGACTTTCGGGCTGATCGCCTTGGAGTCCTTGGCCAGTGGCACCCCGGTCGCCATCTGGGCCGGTGCGGGTGGACTGAACGAGGTCGTCGACGACGACTCCGGACTGGTCTTCGGTGACCGTGATCCGGAGCACTGGGCGCGCGGCCTGGCGGCGTTGTTGGCCGACAGTGACCGCTATCGGGCGATGGTGGCCAGCGGGTTGCATCGGGCCGGTCGATTCACCTGGCCCGGGGCGGCACAACGGTTGACCGCGGCCTATCGACATCTTCTGGGATGGGGACATACATGAGTCAGCAGCCATCGGCGGGTGCGTCGATGATCAACCGGGCCGAGCCGTTCGTCGGTGTGCAGCGGGTGCTCTTCCTGCATGCGCATCCCGATGACGAGACGATCGCCACCGGAGCCTTGATCGCCGCCCTGAACGATGCCGGGGTCGAGGTCTTCCTGCTCACCGCTACCCGGGGTGAACAGGGTGAGATCGTCGCCGGGTCATTGCCGCCGGAGCTGACCGGTGCGGAGTTGAGTGCGGCCCGCGGCGCCGAACTGGCAGCCGCACTGGATGCGCTCGGCGGAGTGCAACACGCCTATCTCGGCGAACCGCCCGCCCGCGCCGAATCGGCGCCACCACGGCAGTACGCCGATTCGGGTATGGAATGGATGCCGAACGGCCTGGCCGGCCCGGGACCGGACAGCGGACCGGATGCCTTGACCAGTGCCGCCGAGGAGGAGGTGCTGGCCGATCTGCGGGCCATGATCGACTTCGCCCAGCCGGATCTGATCATCACCTACGACGAGATCGGCGGGTACGGACATCCTGATCATGTCCGGTTGCACACCGCCGGGCTACGGGCCGGCCGTGAGGCCGGGGTGCCGGTGGCCGAGATCCTGGATTCGAGCCAGGTGGGGGAGGGGACTCACTGGTTCGAGTTGGACGGGTATCGCGATGTGCTGGTTGAGGCCTTGCGGTGTCACCGGAGCCAGCTCAGTGTCGTCGGTGATCACATCGTGCATGTGGGCGGGCAACCCGACGAGATCCGTACCCGGATCGGGTTGCGTCGGATCGACTGATGGCCGGGCGGCGCCAGCAGGTCGACGATGTCCGCGACGGGGTCGAACTGACCAGTCTGGACAGTGAGCTGTACGACGGCGCCGGAGCGACCAAGCGGGAACTGGTCGACTATCTCGATGCCATCGCCGACCTCTTGGTGCCGCAACTGGCCGGGCGGCCCCTGACGGTGATGCGTGCTCGTGGTGGGCAGCAGCCGTTCATGCAGAAGAACCTGCCGAAGCACGCCCCGCAGTGGATTCCGACCGTCGAGATCTGGTCGAACGCCTCCCAGCGGATGGTGCGCTACCCGTTCTGTGCCGACCGGCGGACTTTGTTGTGGTTCGCCAACCAGTGGGCGGTGGAGTTCCATCCGACGCTGCTGATCTGGCCCGATCGGGTCGACTGCCTGCTGATCGATCTCGATCCGCCCGAGCAACTCGGCTTCGATGCGGTGATCACTGCGGCGATGGTGGTACGTCAGGTACTGGATCGCTGGCAGTTGCCGTCGGTGATCAAGACCAGCGGCTCGAAGGGAGTGCACATCGCCGTGCCGGTGACCGGGGTGGACATCGACGATGCGGCGGCTGCCACCCGGGCCCTGGCCGAACAGGTGGCCCAGGCCGATCCGTCGGTGGCGACGACACAGTTCCTGCGGTCGGAGCGTGGTGAGCGGGTGTTCGTCGACAGCAGCCGGGCGGGCGGCGCCAGTGTCGCGTCGGTCTGGAGCCCACGTGTGCGGCCCGGCCTGCCGGTCTCGTTCCCGGTCGCCTGGGAGCGGTTGTCCTCGATCGCACCGGGACAGTTCACCCTGCGTACCGCGCTGAACCTGTTGCCGCAGGCCGGGCCCTTGGCGGAGGCCTTCTCCGCACCGGTGGCCGTACCGGAGGAATTGATCGCTCGCGGCCGGGAGATCCCGCCAGGTCGGGTCCAGGCGATGAATACCGGGAAACGGCGCAACCGGGGATCCGGTAGCTGATCAAGTAGTTCGCCGTGGGTACTCGGCGGTCGACCGGCAACTTTGAGATTCGCTGTTGATACCCTTTTATGTGTTGCTAAGTCTTTGCTTAGACGGCTGGCCCCCCGAGCGAGCCCCCAAATCTAGGACTCGCGATGGGGACTGCTGCATGAGTAGGTGACATCTGATCGGTGGTGTCGTGAGGTGCTGCTGGAAGGATGTGTATCGTGCCGAAGCCATATCCCAAGGAGTTCCGTGAGGACGTCGTCCGGGTTGCTCGTGGCCGTGAGCCGGGGACCCGTCTGGTCGACGTCGCGTCCGATTTCGGGATCAGTGAGACGTGTCTGGCGAACTGGTTGAAGGCCGCTGATGTCGAGGACGGGCTCAAGCCCGAGACGACCTCTGCGGAGAACGCCGAGCTGCGTGAGGCGAGGAGGCGGATCCGGTTGTTTGAGCAGGAGAACGAGGTCCTGCGCCGTGCTGCGGCGTATCTGTCGCAGGCGAATCTTCCGGGAAATGATCTACCCGCTCGTCCGTGGGCTGGGTCGAAACCCATCGCGCGAACGCCCTGTTCGACGCCCACCGCGACGACCCCGAGTTCGGTTACCGGTTCCTCACCGGCGAGGGGAAGCTCTACCTTTGCGCGGTCAAGGACGCGTTCTCGAACCGCATCGCTGGCTACTCGACCGACTCGCGAATGAAGCCTGACGGTTCCTTCAATCTTCCAGCAGGATGGTGACTATGATCGACCTCGGAATATCCGGACTGGTGGCCTCTTTTACTGCCGAATATTCCCTGGCTTTCGAACTAATTGGGGGGGTGGCGATAAGGATAGAAACCGAATGTGTCGTAGCGGGAACTGGTGTTCAAGCAGCAACGCTGGATGTGGGTAGTGGTGGGCTTGAGGAGAAGTGGAGAGTTTTCTTCAGTCGCAGGGAGGTTGAACGGGTTTGTGTCGATCGTGATTTCGGGTCCTTGATGATGGAGTTCGATTCAGGCTGGATCCTGAAGGTATTGCCAAGCGGGGACTTTGAGGCTTGGATGGTGGCTTGGCCTGACAGTGCAGTCTTAGTCGCGCTACCGGGCGGAGGTACGTCCTACTGGAGCGCTTGATGGCCCGGTCGGACAGGGTGAACATCCGCGACCGAAGACCTGTCAGCGCGTCGGTCGTATCCTTACGGTGAGGTCCGCGGTCCGCAAACCGGGTCGGTATCGAACAAGGGCCCTGGCCAACGGCCGCAACGATCCGGCTGTCGGAATCACCCGGATCGGCACCCGTGACTAGACCCCGCCACGGGCCGCTGCTTGACCCCCGGATCCGTTGCTCGATCCGTCGAGTCCCAACCAGTGGAATGCCTACTCCTACGGCAACGCTAACCCCGTCTCCAAGCCGCCGGATTCGACCGGACTCCGACCCGACGACGGCAACATGGGTACGCCCAAGGCTTATCGGAGGAGCGTCGCAAGCACCGTCAGACGCAACTACACCAGATACAACTACCAACGCAGTCGTGGCCGCAACGAACACCACGCATATCAGAATTCTTGGTCCAAGCAGAGCAGTCGCTCTTACTGGAGGCAACGAGAATCAGCCTGGACAAAGCGTGGACCGGTAAAACTTTCCCGTCCTTACGCGTATGGGGAACCGCGCCGGGTTACGCTCAAGCAGGGAAAGTTGTCGGTAGCGCAAGGACAATTTGGGACCAAGTTGGGGCTTCCTGTTAGGGCAAGTGGGGGGACGCCGCAATGGTATAGAGGCTTCAGTGAGTCCGTCGACAACTTCCGTAAAGCGAGTATTGAGAATGGTCAGACGAACTGTGCACACTGTAATGCATCGAAAGGTAATCGTGATGTTCCTAAAACTCCCCCTGAGGGACTTAAGGGTCTATGGCCTGCGGGGTGGTGGCCAAATTGAGTAACAAGGAAGCTACGCACTCGAGTCCAATATGGCGAGATCGATCCAATTTCATAATAGCGGCAAAGTTTCAGATTGATGACGAGACGTTTACCGAACAGTTGTGGGCGAGACAGATCGATGAATATACGTTTGAGGTTTGCTGTATCCCGTTTCTTGTGTACGATCTGGCACTCGGTGACGTCGTGGAGACCAATCATGAATACGTCGTCAAGCGAGTGCTATCCCGTTCTGGTCGATACGTATTTAGGGTCATATTTGCAGGAACAAACGCCTTCAATAGCGATAGGGTAGTGTTCGCCCTTCTAGAGTTGGGTGCGCTGATTGAGTATTCGTCAAGCAACGTTATATCGGTTGACTGCGTGCCTTCGCGTGCACAGGATGTTGCCAAGATCCTGTCTGCAGAGGAGCAGGCAGAGCGACTGATCTACGAGACCGGTAAGAAAGTGCAGGACTGACGGTGTAGTCGGGCCAGGGGGGTGGGGAATCACCGGTCCGGTCGAGCTTGCCAACCAGGCATCCCCACCGGCGGGTGGGGTCGCCACCACCACGTTGGTCGACGCCCGCGGGAATGTTACTGCGTTGCGCCGCTCGCACGCGCCGACAGCGATGACGACCACCGCACGGGCAAACCGGCCGAAACGTCGACCCTGTCCTACATGGGCAGGGGCAGCGGAAGATCATCTTCGGGTTGCAGGTGTTCGGCAGTCCTTGCGTGCCACGGGTGAATTGGTGCGCCCCGGTTAGTGGATGGGATCACAAACTAAAGCTTGAACGGATGACAGGCACCCACCGGACGGGGGTGCCGGGTGGTGGGCGGAAAGCATTGAACTATGACGTGTGGTCAAATATTCACTATGGTTACATCGGTTCAGTCGCGGGCTTTTCGGAGAAGGCGCTGTCTGAGGGCGCCGCGAGCTCCCTGGCTGGGCGTGATGATGCTGGAGACCAGCTGTCGATCCGTATCGGGGTGAGTTTGTACCGCCGCTATGGCGCGGGTGGCGTCTCTGATGCTCAGCTCGCTGCCGCGATCCGGGAGAATTTGACCCGCCCCGACTGGAACGACGTTGACCGCAATACGAGCAAAGTGAGGCCGTGGAATGACTTGGCGTAGGGCAGTCGCGGCTTCGAGCGTGGCACTTCTTGTCAGTGGCGTGATACTGACGGTATTGCCGTGGGGTTCTCCACGTGGGGTTCCGACCGAGCAGGTGCTCGATCAGCTGATCAGTCAGGACCCGGACTATGACGGTATCCGTCGCTCAGAGCCCGGGTACAGGCAGTACTCGTTACGCCAGGAGGGTGTGATGATCGTAAGTTTTCATGGGCCTTACAAAAATCCGATCCAGACCTGGAGTGCACTCCAAGGGATTGCCTTCGAGGGCCCGAACGGGCCAGAGGTGAGCGAGTTCTCTGTCGTGAATGGTGTCGCTGGGTCGGAGGTCGTCGGAGATTTTTGCAAGGACGGCCAGTGCGACACGTGGGCGATCTACAGCTCATTCGATGACGTGGTGTTGTATGCCAGCTACGTGACCTCCCCTGAACGGACATCGGCGGATGAGGCGGCGCAGCGGGTATGTTCTACGTGGCGGGCATTGGAGTTGGTGCAGGAGTGTGACGATCTGGAGTTTGTGTCGAAGTAGGCCCTCCAGGATCACCGAATCGGTCGTGGTCAGGTGAAGGACCACTTGGACCGGGAAACCGAGGCAAGCTCCCATTACGCGGCCTCCTCTTTGAGACGATCATCGACCGTCCGCACGCGCCGGCAGCGATGACGACCACCGCACCGGGCAAAGCGGCCGAAACGTCTACTCTGTCCTATGGCCCATGTCGAGTGGCTTTCGGAAGAGTTCCTGTCGTGACCGTTGGAGATGTCGATCTGAGCCGAGCTGCTTCTCATGCGTTTCGTCACGAACCTTGGGTCTATGAGCTCGAGCTTGACGAAGAGGGCTGGGTGCCGGTTGACCAACTGCTTGCAGCCCTGAACGAGAAGGGTGGCGCTTGGCGGTCGGTGGGCCGACCGGCGCTGCGTCAGATGCTGAGGTCTGCGACTAAGCGCCGCCACGAACTTCGTGACGACCGCATTCGGGCGCTCTATGGTCACTCGGTGCCGGGTCGGATCCAGCGCGAAGAAGCGGCTCCGCCCGGACTGCTGTTCCACGGCACTGCGCCGGAGACATGGCGGCAACTACAGATCAACGGCTTGCTCCCGATGGGGCGTCAGTTTGTGCACCTCTCAGTGGACCGGGAGACCGCTGCATCGGTCGGTGGAGAAAGAGTTCCCATCCGATCATTTTTTCCATTGGCTCCTGCAGCAGTGTTGTCCGGCGCAAAAGTCTACCAAGGAAACGAGCTTGTCTGGCTGGCTGATGCCGTCTCGGCGCAGTTTATCCTCCCAACAACGTGATCGGGTTCGGGAAGTTGTGGCGAAACCACGCGTGGTGGGGGAAGTGACCGAGATGACTGAACGTTCGTTAGAAATGCCGGCAATTGCCGAACGTGGAAGTGAGGCCGATGCGTGACTAGGAAAACAGCGGTTATCTCGGCTGGGGTTGCAGCCACCTTGCTCGCCGGTGTACTTGTGGCTGCACTTCCGTGGGGTCCGCAGGGTGAAATGCCGTCAGAGCAGGAGCTTGATCGAATGGTGGCCGAGTTGCCAGGATTCCACGAGATTTCGCGTTCGGCTCCCGGAATGCGGCAGTACTCGCCGGGTCCTGACGAATATCGAAACTTCGAGTTTCTGGGGCGGTATGTGAATCCGATTCAAGCCTGGTTCATGAGTGAGTTCGCGCAATCCCCCGATGGTCCGGAGGACACGGAGTTCAATGCTTCGAATGGTCCGCTGGGGATGACGGTTGTCGCTGATTACTGCGAAGGGGATGGGTGCGCAGCTTGGGCTACGTACGCTCCGCTGAACAACTTGGTTGTTTACGTCGACGTCGTGGCAGGGCCGAATCGGTTGGCTTCGGCGGATGAGGCTGCGCAACAGGTATGCGCTTCGTGGCGGGCGTTGGAGTTGGTGCAGGAGTGTGACGATCTGGAGTTTGTGCCGAAGTAGGCCCTCCAGGATCAGCGAATCGGTCGTAGTCAGGTGAAGGACCACATGGACCGGGAAACCGGGGCAAGCTCCATCATCTACAACACCGAGGACGGTCAGGTCGCAGTGTACGGAACGCATTGCGAGGCGGAGACCTGTGCGCGGTGGGACGCCGTGTTTCGTGAAGGGCTGACGATCTATCAGGTTGGCTGGAGTTTGCCGAGTGCTCGGGCGATGGGCATGCAGGAGTTCTTGGATCAGACCTGCGTGGTGTGGGTGGCCGGGTTGGATGTTCCCGAGTGTGATTCATGGGCAGGTGCACTCCGGTTGGAAGAGGTGTATCCAGGGTTCTATTAGCCGGCTGGGCCAAGACGCGCGACCGACGACCAGGACCGTTTCTGTCCTCGAAGACTGTCATCCTTCTCCCATGTCGGACACCACCAGCCGCGCACTCACCTTGCTGAACCTGTTGCAGACCCATCGTCACTGGACCGGCCCGGAGCTGGCGGGCCGGCTCGGCGTCACCGAGCGGACGATCCGGCGCGATGTGGACCGTCTGCGCGAGCTGGGTTACCGGGTCGAGTCGGTACCGGGCGCGCTCGGTGGCTATCGGCTGGAGGGCGGTACGGCGGTGCCCCCGCTGCTGCTGACCGATGCCGAGGCGGTCGCCATCGCCATCGGTCTGCGGGTGGCGGCGACCCAACGCCTGATCGACGGCCCGGAGACCACCCTCAGCGCGCTGGCGAAGGTGGAGCAGGTGCTGCCGGCCCGCCTGCGTACCCAGGTCAACGCCTTGGCCAGCGCCGTCCAACCCGCCGGTCTCGGCCAGGGGACGGCGGTCTCCACCGAGGTCCTGGCCGAGCTCGCCATGGCATGCCGAGATCGCGAACGGGTCCGCTTCCGCTACGTCTCCGCCGCTGGTACGCAGACCGAGCGGCGGGTCGAACCGCACACCCTGGCACCCGCCGACCGCCACTGGTACCTGCTCTGTTTCGACCTCGACCGCGATGACTGGCGCACCTTCCGGGTGGATCGGTTGAGCGAGGTCTTCCACACCCGGTTGACCTTCCAGCGCCGGGACCTGAGCCCCGAAATGGTGGCGGACTTCCTCCAGGTGGCTCGTGCCTGGCAACGCCAACCCGTGGAGACCGAGGTGGTGATGGAACTGCCCCTGGACCAGGTGAAGGAGCACTTCGGCCATTGGGCGCAAGGCGCCAGTGAGGAGTCCGCCGACCGTACCCGCTGGCCGGTGGGCGGGGCCGATTTCCGGGAGACCATGTACGGAATGAGCTGGATTCCTGCCGGTGTCGGCTACCGCACCGATCTGGCCGAACCGGCACGCTCGGAGCTTCGCGAGGTGCTGGTACGGATGCTCGCCGCGCTGGACGCACCCGCGCCCGAGCCCGCCCGGGCGAAGGATCGACCCGTCGGCTGATGGGGAACGTGCCGGGAGCGCCTATCCTTTTCCCGTGTCGCGCCAAGTCCGTCGCCGTCGCCGGCCCGGGCGTACCGCGGCGGCAGTGTTGCTTGCGCTCTTCTGTCTGACCATGACGCCCTGGGTGGTCGTGCAATTCGGCAGCCAGGGTCGCGTGCTCAACGTCGCCGAAGCCCCCGACGACTCGGTCGGGGTGGTGCTCGGCGCCGCCGTCTGGTCCGGTGGTGTCCCCTCCCCGTTCCTGCAGGGCCGCCTCGACCAGGCGACAACCCTGTGGGAGCAGGGAAAGTTGTCGACGGTGATCGTCTCGGGCAATTCCGAGCCGTACTACAGCGAGCCGGCCGCGATGAAGGACACCTTGATCGCCCAGGGGGTGCCGGCGGAGGTGATCATCGAGGATCCGGCCGGATATGACACCTACGACACCTGCGTCCGGGCGAAGGAGGTCTACGGCTACGACCAGGTCGTGTTGATCAGCCAGTACTACCACCTGCCTCGCGCGGTCACGACCTGTCGGCTGGTCGGCGTCGACGCGATCGCGGTCGGTGATGCCAGCGTGCGGGACAACTCCCGTACCTGGTGGTACGGCGAACTGCGCGAGATCCCGGCAGCCTGGAAGATGTTGCTGGATGTCGCTGTCCGCCGGCAGCCGGAGCTCGGCCGGGCCGATCCGGTCACCGGGGAGATCGAGCCGAACTGACTGCGGGCTCAAAGACCCAGGCGCTCCAGTTCGGCGATGTAGTCGTCCTCGATCTCGTCGGCGTCCCGTGACTCGTCGGACCACATGTCCAGCAGATGCTGTTTGGTGGCGGCGGGCAGGCTCTCGTACCGATCACGCCACTGTTCGGCATTCTCCGTCCAGTAGCCCATCACCTTGTAGGCGCCGTTCGGCAGCGCCTTCTCGTGGCGGAGGAGTTTGCGGACCGCCCGGGTGGTCTTCGCCTCCCCGGCGACCCAGATGTAACCCGGGCCGTCCGGCAACGCCGCTGCCTCCACGATCGCTCCCAGCTGGGACGGTCCGTGCCCGTTGCCGCCGAGGACGAGGTGCAGGTCGATACCGGCAGGTACGTCGATCGCAACCCGGTCGGCCTCGTCGGACACCTCGAGGACGACCCGGGTACGGACTCCCGGCGGGGCGAGTTCGACCAGCCGCGCCGCCGCCGGCAGACCGGTGGCATCGGCCACGAGCAGCTGCCAGCCGATGCCCTCGGGAGCGTCGTAGAGGGGATGGGGTGTGTTCACGCCGACGACGTCGCCGGGTTTCGCCCGTAGCGCCCAGGTCGCCGCGATACCGCCGTCGTGCACGACGAAGTCGATCGTCAGCTCCCGGCGGGTTTCATCCCACGCGCGCACCGTGTAGGTACGCATCGGCGAGGGGGTGACGCCGTCGGGGTACTCCCAGCCGCGGTCGCCGCTCGGCGCGGGCAGGACCGGCTCGGTGGATCCCGGTTCGGGGAAGAAGATGCGCAGGTACTCATCACCCACCCCGGAGGTGACGAACCCGTCGAGACCCTCCCCGCCGAGCACGATCCGGAGGAACGACGGGGACAGCCGGGTTGCCCGCTGGACGATGCAGCGATGGACCAGGTTGATCTCGCTCATCCGAGCAGAGCCTCCTCCACGATCGTCAGGAAGGCGTCCTGGCCACTGGGGGAGCCGTACTGCATCTCGTAGTTGTAGGGCACGATGTTCTCCTGTTGCACTGCCGGGATCTGGGTCCACAGTTCGTTCGAGCTGAGGCCTTCGTTGTCCAGCAGGCTGACGCTGCCGTCCTCCTGCCGGCCGGTGAAGATGATGTCGACATCGTCGAGTTCACCGTAGTTCTCCGCTGCCAGTTCCACCCCGTCGGACGAAATCAGCCCGTCCTCGGCCCCGCCACCTCAGCGGTGCGCAGTCCGAGGTCGTCGAAGACCAGCCACGGTACGCCGTTCCACGCCGCAACCCCGGAGCCGTCCTCATCGACCGGGTCCAGTGCGGCGACCACCGGGTCGATGCCGGCGTCGTCCAATCGGGTACGGATGGAGGCCACCCGCTGCTCGTAGGAGGAGTTCCACGCCTGCCACTGTTCCTCCCGCCCGAGGTCGCTGGCGGTCTGCGCGACGGGTTCTCGCCAGTCACCACCGTCGAAGGCGTTGTAGGTGTAGGTGGGTGCGATCTCCTGCAGTTTCGGGTCGAGCTCGGTGTCGTACCCGAGGCCGTTCAGGACAAAATCGGGTTCGGCCGCGGCGACGCCCTCGAAGTTGAACTCGGGGTAGTTCGTGAAGGTCGACAATCCCTCGAGTTCTGCCAGTGGGAAGAAATCGGGGAAGTTGGTGAAGTCGTCGCGTACCGGCTGCGACGAGGCCAGCGGGTAGTCCAGCGTCAGCAGGATGTCGATGTCGGTGGTGTAGAACCCGAGGGCGGCCCGGGGCTCGCTCGGCAGTTCGATGGTCGCACCAGCGGGCGTGCGGATGGTCTGCACCAGGGAGGCGACCGGTTCTTCGGTCGGTTCGGTGCCGGTGCCGGTGGCGCAGGCGGTGAGCAGGGTGATGCTGATAATGCACGTCGCGGCGACGGCAGGGGGGCGATGGCGCATGATGGCTTCCCTCGGGACGACTACCGACCGATCATGACATGAAAAGGCTAGGCTTACCTAATATCGTGCTCGGAATCTCGGTGGCCGAGCCGAACGCGAAGCGGGCGCCGGACCCGAGGGTCCGACGCCCGGCGTCAGTGAGCGGTTCGGCTCATCGCAGGTCGAAGGTGGCGGGGTCGGGACCGACCCGGTTGTCGGCGTTCAGGGCGTCGATCGCACTCAGGTCGTCGGCAGAGAGCTCGAAGTCGAAGATGTCGAAGTTCTCCTCGATCCGCGACGGGGTGGTCGACTTCGGGAACACGATGTACCCCTTCTGCACATGCCAGCGCAGGATCACCTGGGCCGGGGTGCGGCCGAGGGTCTTGGCGAGCTCGGTGATCGTCGGGTTCTCCAGGTCGGCGGACTGGCCGAGCGGGCTCCAGGACTCGATCTTGATCCCGCGATCGGTGCTGTACTTGATCAAGTGTTCGACGGTCAGCGTCGGGTGCACCTCGATCTGGTTCACCGCGGGAATGACGTCGGTGGCATCGATGACGTCGTTCAGATGATCTTCGGTGAAGTTGGAGACACCGATCGATCGGGCCAAGCCGGCCTTCTGCAACTCGACCAGGGATTCCCAGGCCTGCACATGCAGATTCTGTCCGGCGACCGGCCAGTGGATCAGGTACAGGTCGACCGCGTCGAGCCCGAGCTTGCCCAAGCTCTCCTCCAGCGCCGCCCGAGCATCGTCGTGGCGGTTGTTCCACAGCTTGGTGGTGATCCACAGATCCTCACGCGGGATGCCGGATTCGGCGATCGCCTGGCCGACACCCTCCTCATTTCCGTAGATCGCGGCGGTGTCGATGTGGCGGTAGCCCACTTCGAGGGCCTTGGAGACCGCCGGAACGATGTCATCGGTGGAGACCTGGTACACACCGAATCCCAGTTGCGGGATTTCGCGTCCGTCGTTCAGGGTCACGTTCGGGACTTGGCTCATCACTTCTCCTTGTGCGCGGTGCCGACAACCGGTCCGGTTGGCGTACGACCGTTGGTCGTCCTCGCGATCGATCCATCGTGCATCGACCGCCTCACTCCCAACGTAACGACCGCTGCCCGTCGCTGCATTCCCGGGCGGTCGAATCGATTGGGGGAGTTCGCAGGTGAACCGATCGGAGCGGCAATGTTGGCGGAGAACGCGACATGATCGATGACGCCGCAGCCGCTCCTGGCCTACATTCGGGCCATGACCAATCCGCCCTCCCTTTCCCCGGCGGCCCGATCATTCCAGCGGCGAAAACATCTGGGCTGGGGCATCGCGCTGGTGGCCTTGGCACTGCTCGTCGTCCTGGCCGACGGGCCGATCGCTCTTGGCGCCCTGGCCGGTCTCCTCGGTGTTGTGCTTCTGGCCGTGGGGGTGATCGGTGAGCAGAAGGCCAATGCCTACAACCGGCGCGACTGGGCCCTGGCCGAGTCCTTGGCCGGACAGTTCGAGCAGCTGTTGTCCCATGACGGTGGCACCGCCTACGGCGGGGCCCAAGGCGAGTACCGGGTTCAGAATGCGCGGTTGGTGGAGATCGAACGTCACTTCGATTCGCAGACTGCCGGAGCGATCACCGGTGTGCTGCACCATCAGTTGCGGATGTTCGGGTCGACAGTGTCCGGTTCGGTCGGCGTGGGTACGGCGGTCGGCAATCGGAGCGCAGTGGGGGCCTCGGTTTCCTCCGGGTCATTCTCGGGATTGATCAACGGACTCAGCAATGTCGAACTGGGTTTGAGCAGCACCACCCGCAATGACCTGATGGGAGATGCGCTGTTCTCGGTCTTCGAGGCTCCGGACGCGAACGGTCGCTTGGACACACATCGGGTTGTCTCGATGTCTCAGCCCGGCGCAGCGGGTTGGATCAACGACGTGGTGCAGCAGACCGCCCAGCGGTTCGACGGTCAGCGAACCCATTCCGGGGCTACCGTGCTCGGTTTCGGTCCGCGTATCGTGTCCCATTTCGTACCCAAGGACATCTCCTATGTCACAGACCAGTTGCGTGCCCAGCAGAACCGCGACCGCAGTGAACGAGAACTGATTCGGATACGCGGGACCGCGGTAGGGCGGAATGCGATGATCGCCACCTGTCTCTCGGTGGGTGGACGGCCTGAGTTGCGACTGATGCCGATCCAGTTCCCCGCGGTCTACGGAGAAGCGGTGGCGCGGGGGATTGCGCGAGCCGACACCGCACTCAATGGCGTGGTCGCAAACGAACTGCGCTGAACGATCAGCGACGGGCGGCCTCATAGCGGCTGAGCGCCTCGGCCCGCTCCTCGCCATGATCGATGATCGGCTCGGGGTAGCCGCGGGCGTACCCGTCCTCGGCCTTCCACGGTTCATGGACGCGGGCTCCCCGAAGGTGGGCCAGCTCAGGGACCCAGCGACGGACGTAGGTGCCATCGGGGTCGAATTTCTTGCCCTGGGTGATCGGGTTGAACACCCGGAAGTACGGCGACGCGTCGGTGCCTGTACCGGCCACCCACTGCCAACCGTGGTTGTTCGAGGCGATGTCCCCGTCGCGCAGATGCCGCAGGAAGTGCCTCGCCCCGTGCGGCCACCAGAGGTGCAGGTCCTTGCAGAGGAAGCTTGCGGTGACCATCCGGGCGCGGTTGTGCATCCAGCCGGTGGCGACCAGTTGGCGCATCGCGGCATCGACGAAGGGGAACCCGGTACGGCCCTCCTGCCAGGCGAGGAGGCGCTCGTCCGGTTCGTCGTAGGGCATCGTCGACAGCGCGGGTTTCAGGTCCCCCCATGCTGATCGGGGATTGTGGAACAGGACGTCGGCGTAGAACTCGCGCCAGGCGATCTCGGCGCTGAACCGGTCGACATCGGGGGCATCCCCGCGGTGCTCGGACAGGGCATGCAGGATCGTCCGCGGGTGGATCGTCCCGTACTTCAGATGCATCGAGAGCTCCGACGTTCCCCGAAGATCGGCTCGGTCCCGGTTCTGGTCGTAGTTGCCGATACCGGAGTCGAGGAAGTCGGCCAGCAGCTTCCTGCCCGCCTCCTCCGAGCAGGGACCGATCCGCGCCGCCAGTTCCTCATCCTGATCCTCGCCCCTCAGCGGGGAGGTGGGGATCGGGCCTGGATCGTCGACCTGCCGGCACCAGCGCACCTCGGCCGAACCGGCAGGACCGCGCCAACCATGATCGGCCCAGGCCCGGCGGAACGGGGTGAACACCTGGTACGGAGCGCCCGATCCGTTCAGGATTCGCCCCGGGGTGACCGCATAGGGGCTGCCGGTCTCGACCCACGCGAGGTCGTCACCGAGACCGGCCCGGACCTGTCGGTCCCGGCGGCGCCCGAAGGGGGTCGTCTCGGTACTCAGATGGATCGAACCGGCGCCGACCTCGGCGACGAGTTCTCCCAGCACCTGTACCGGATCACCGGTGCGGACCACCAGGGCGTTGTCGGTGGCACGACGCAGGTGGTCCAGGGCATCGAACAGACAGTGGGTACGTACCGGGCCCGCGTGCTCCAGCAGCCGCGGATCGAGTACGAACACCGGCAGCACCGTCGCCGACTCGGCCGCCTGCAACAGTGCCGGGTGATCATCAAGTCGAAGATCGCGCCGGAACCAGAGCAGGGCCGGACCGGTCATCGACCGGCCGGATCGCTCATCGCCACACCCTGCCCACGAGCCACCGTTCAGACATGGGCGCCGACCGAGCTCCCCTGCAGGAGTTCGCGGCGGCCCAGGCGCTGCAACTGGGTGACATGGGACGGGTTCAGCTCCTCGATCGTGCCCACCTGCAACAGCTGCATGGTCCGCACGACCTGGTCGGCAAGGATCTGGATCGCCCGGTCCACACCTTCACGGCCACCGGCCATCAGGCCGTAGAGGTAAGCACGGCCGATCAGGGTGAACTTGGCGCCCATGGCGATGGAGGCCACGATGTCGGCACCGTTCATGATGCCGGTGTCGATCGTCACCTCGGTGTCGGCGCCGACCTCACGGACCACCTCGGGCAACAGGTGGAACGGGATCGGTGCCCGGTCGAGCTGCCGACCACCGTGGTTGGACAAGATGATGCCGTCGACACCGTGACCGGTCAGCTTCTTCGCGTCCTCGACGGTCTGCACCCCCTTCACCACCAGCTTTCCCGGCCACATCCGTCGGATCGTGGCCAGGTCCTCGAAGGAGATGGTCGGGTCGAACATGGTGTTGATCAACTCCGCAACGGTGCCGCCGGTGGCGCTCAGCGAGGCGAACTCCAACGTCGGGGTGGTCAGGAAGTCGATCCACCACCAGGGGCGCGGGATCGCGTTGAGAACGGTCCCCAAGGTGAGCTGCGGCGGGATGGAGAATCCGTTGCGGACATCGCGCAGACGGGCGCCGGCGACCGGGGTGTCGACGGTGAAGAACAAGGTGTCGTACCCGGCTGCGGCTGCCCGCTCGACCAGGCCGTAGCTGCGCTCCCGCTCCTTCATCACGTACAGCTGGAACCAGTTGCGGCCGTTCGGATTGGCCTGCTTCACCGCCTCGATCGAGCAGGTACCCATGGTCGACAGGGTGAACGGAATGCCCGCGGCATCCGCCGCCCCGGCACCGGCGATCTCCCCCTCGGTCTGCATCATCCGGGTGAACCCGGTGGGGGCGATGCCGAACGGCAGGGCCGAGGGTCCGCCGAAGATCGTCGTCGAGGTGTCGACCTTCGAGACATCGTTCAGGATCGCCGGGTGGAACTCGACGTCCTGGAAGGCCTGCCGGGCCCGAGCCAGTGAGATCTCTCCCTCGGCCGAGCCGTCGGTGTAGTCGAAAGGTGCCGCCGGGGTGCGCCGCTTGGCGATCCGGCGCAGGTCCTCGATGGTCAGGGCCTTGGACAGCCGGCGCTTGCGCCCGTCCAGTTCCGGCTTCTTGAACTGCAGCAACTCGAACAGTTCGTCGGGACGGGGGAGCTGACGCTGGACCATGACTCAATTCCTATCGACGGTGACGTACCGCATTGACGGCTCGGAGAACATCCGATGTTTACGGGGCCCAGCATAAGCCTTCCTGGGGCGCGGCGGCCACCACCCGGCAGGCAGACCTCACAAGAGATCGGACCGAATGGTCAGGACGGTCGCGATGCGCACAGCTCGACGAAGGCCTTGGCGCGCTCGGCCAGCGCGGACAGCTGCCCACCTGAAAAGGCATCTCCGAGCAGCGGTCCGCCGACGCTCACCGCGGCTGCACCCGCCTTCAGCCAGGCGGCGGCGCTGGTCAGGTCCACGCCACCGGACGGAACCACCTCGATGTCGGGGAACGGGCCGCGAAGGTCCTTCAGGTAACCCGGGCCGACCGTACCGGCGGGGAACACCTTCACCGCCGAGGCGCCGGCCGACCAGCTGCCGAACAGTTCGGTCGGGGTGAGGCCACCCGGCACGATCGGTACGCCAGCAGCAGTCGCCTGCTCGACGAGTGCGGTCGAGCTGATCGGGGTCACCAGGTAGGTGGCTCCGGCCTCGACCGCCGCGGACAGGTCGGAGCTGTTGGTGACGGTGCCGATGCCCAGGTCGACCCGGTCGCCGTAACGCTCCCGGAGTCCGGGCAGGGCCTCGAACGTGCCCGGTGTGGTCAGGGTCAGCTCGACGCTACCGATGCCCGCCTCGACCAGGACATCGAGCACTCGCTGGTAGGCGGTGTCTCCCGAAGCCATCGAAACCGATCATGGTCCCCGGGTCGACTACGACACCCGGGCCGTGTCGATCGGTACGGGTTCACTCCAGTACCTCCCCGAGGTCGTACCAGCGGACCTCCAGCTCCTGCTGTTCGGCCTCGAGCTTGCCGATCCGCTCCATCTCCTCGCGCAACCCCTGGTAGTCAGACTGGTCGTGTTCGGCCAGGGCCGTGTGGGCCGCGTCGATCTGGGTCTGCAACTTCTCCAATCGGCGCTCGATCGCGGCGAACTCCTTCTGCAGGGCCCGCAGCTCGGCGCCACCGGGCTTCGTCGAAGCCTCGGCCGCCGGGGCGGGGTCGGGACCCCGGTCCGACGCGGAGCGCTGCTCGGCTGCCCGGAGCTGGAGATACTCCTCCACGCCTCGCGGCAGGTGCCGCAGATGGCCGTCCATGATCGCGTACTGCTGATCGGTCACCCGCTCCAGGAAGTATCGGTCGTGGGAGACGACGATCAAGGTGCCCGGCCAGGAGTCCAACAGGTCCTCCAGCGCCGCCAGCATGTCGGTGTCCAGATCGTTCGTCGGCTCGTCGAGAATCAGCACATTCGGCTGCTCGAGCAAGATCAACAGCAGTTGCAGCCGGCGCTGCTGCCCGCCGGACAGATCCTTCACCGGAGTCGACAGCTGCTCGTTGGAGAACCCCAGCCGCTCCAGCAGCTGGCCCGGTGTCAGCTCCTGGGCCTTCGAGCCGGTGCCGAGCACATAGCTGGTCCGGAGCCGGGAGATCACCACCCGGACCGGGTCGTCGAGGTACGGCTCGAGCTCGTCGATGCGCTGGGTGAGGGTCGCCACCTCGGCGGTCTTGCCGCGCTTCACCCGTCCGCTGGTGGGCGTTACCTCGCCGGAGATCAGACCCAGCAGGGTCGACTTGCCGGCACCGTTGACACCGAGGATGCCGGTGCGCTCACCGGGGGCGATCCGCCACTCGACATCGTCCAGCACCTGTTTGTCACCGTAGGCGACACCGACGTCGAGCAGATCCACCACATCCTTGCCGAGGCGGGAGACCGCCAAGGACTGCAGCGCCACCTGATCGCGTACCGGTGGGACATCGGAGATGAGTGCATTCGCCGCGTCGATCCGGAACTTCGGCTTCGAGGTACGCGCCGGCGCACCCCGCCGCAGCCAGGCCAGCTCCTTGCGGGCCAGGTTCTGCCGGCGCTGCTCGATCGTCGCCGCCTGCCGATCACGCTCGACCCGCTGCAGGATGTAGGCGGCGTACCCGCCGTCGAAGGGTTCGACGATCCGGTCGTGCACCTCCCAGGTGACGGTGCAGACCTCGTCGAGGAACCAGCGGTCGTGGGTCACCACCAACAGTCCGCCGGCATTCGGTGCCCAGCGGCGCTTCAGGTGGTCGGCCAGCCAGGCGATCGCCTCCACATCCAGATGGTTGGTCGGCTCGTCCAGGGCGAGGACGTCGAAGTCACCGCTCAGCAACCGGGCCAGCGACACCCGCCGGCGCTGGCCGCCGGACAGCGAGCCGAGGGGTGCCTCCCAGTCCAGATCGGCGAGCAGTCCGGCCATGATCTCCCGGATCCTCGGATCGCCGGCCCATTCATAGGTCTCGGCGTCGCCGACCACCGCGTGGCCCACGGTCTCGTCGTCGGGCAGCACATCGGCCTGGTCGAGAACCCCGATCCGTACCCCGTTGCGCGTGGTCACCCGGCCCGAATCGGGTTCCTGGGCTCCGGCCAGCATCCGCAACAGGCTCGACTTGCCGTCGCCGTTGCGTCCGACGATGCCGATCCGGTCCCCCTCGTTGACCCCGAGGGAGACGGAGTCGAAGACGACCTTGGTCGGGAATTCCAGGTGCAGGGCCTCGGCCCCCAGAAGATGTGCCATATCGCCACCAAGACTAGGGGCTGTGGATCGGCGGTGATACCGGTGCGACGGGGCCTGACCGGCCGGAGTAGGGTCCACGACGGTGGGAGTCTCTCGAGCAGATGTCGGTCTGCGGTCCGAGCGCGGACCCGTCCTGGTGGCGATGATGGTCTCCACCGCGCTGATCGCGGTCGACGCCACGATCCTGGCCACCGCCGTCCCCTCGGTGGTGGCCGACCTGGGCGACTTCGAACGCTTTCCCTGGCTGTTCTCGATCTACCTGCTCGCGCAGGCGGTCTCGGTGCCGATCTTCTCCCGGCTGGCCGACACGATCGGTCGCAAACCGGTGATCCTGACCGGGATCGGCTTCTTCCTGGCCGGTTCGATCCTCTGCGGCGTGGCCGGCGACATGACGATGTTGATCATCTTCCGATTGGTCCAGGGGCTCGGGGCCGGTGCGGTGATGCCGATGACGCTGACCATCGTCGGCGACATCTACACCGTCGAGGAACGGGCCAAGGTGCAGGGATACATCGCCAGCGTGTGGGCGGTCTCGTCGGTGATCGGGCCGAGCGTGGGCGGTCTGCTGGCACAGTTCGCGAACTGGCGATGGATCTTCTTCGTCAACATCCCGTTGTGTCTGCTGGCCGGCTGGATCGTCCTGCGGCGCTATCAGGAGAACGTCCGGGCCACCTCCCTGCGGATCGACCTGCCGGGTGCGATCACCTTGACGCTCGGGTTGTCGGCGGTGATCCTGGCGGTGCTCGAGGGCGGCAACGCCTGGCCCTGGTGGTCGGTGCCGAGTGTGGGCATCTTCGCCTTCGGTCTGGTCATGTTGCTGATCTTCGGCTGGGTGTCTCGACGTTCGGCGGACCCGGTGGTCGACCTGTCGCTGCTGGCCCGGCCGCTGATCATCACCACCACCGCCGTCTCGGCCGGGGTGGGAGGCCTGATGACCGGTATCACCAGCTTCGTCCCGACCTACCTGGAGAACTCGATCGGGCTGGCGCCGATCCTGGCCGGATTGGCCGTCGCCGGGATGCTGCTCGGCTGGCCGCTCGCGGCCACCAACGCTGGCCGGGTCTACCTGCGGTACGGGTTCCGGGCGACCGTGATCATCGGATCACTGATCGCCACCGCCGGTGCGGCGGTGTTGGTGGCGGTCACTCCGTGGCCGAACCCCTTCACCATCGGTCTGGGCGGCTTCGTCGTCGGTTTCGGGCTCGGCTGGACCGCCGCCCCGGGACTGATCGCCGCCCAGGCCTCGGTCGGCTGGAACGAGCGAGCAGCAGTCACCGGAATGAACATGTTCGCCCGCTCCGCCGGCAGCGCGGTCGGGGTCGCGGTCTTCGGTGCGATCGCCACCAATGTGATCAACAAGGGCGCCGGCGAGCACGACTTCGCGACCATCGTCGGCGCCACCTGGTGGGTCTTCGTCGCCACCGTGGTGGTGGCCGTCGGGATGGTCGTCGCAGCACTTCTGATGCCGCGGGAATCGGTGGCTAGCCCCGGGCAGGGCGAACCCGCCGGAGAGTGACTCGGCGATCGATCCGGCAGACACTCACTTCGCTGATGGGGCGCGACGACCTCCCGGGCCCCACGAGGGAGACGATCCGGCTGGCGTCGGTGATCCGGTGGCGAGCCAGGATGATCCGGCGGGAGCCCCGGACGAGCCGGCAGCGGTCCGGGGTGGTTGGCCGCGAGTCCCACCCGGATGGCAAGCTGCGGGGGTGACCGCCGCTGCCTCCGTACCCCTCAAGCGCTGGCAGGCAACGATCATCCCCCTGGTGCTGGCGCTGCTGGGGATGCTCGGGCCGTTCTCCATCGACACCCCCTACCCCGGGTTCGAGAGCATCCAGCACGAGTTCGGGGTCGGCAACGCCGAGACCCAGCAGCTGGTGGCGGCCTACATGCTGGCCTTCGCGGTGATGAGCATCCTGCACGGGCCGCTGTCGGATGCGATCGGCCGCCGGCCGGTGGTGCTCGGCGGGCTGAGCGTCTACGCCCTGGCCTCCCTGGGTGCGGTCTTCGCCCCGAACATGGCGGTGCTGATCGCCTGCCGCGTGCTGCAGGGGCTGGCCGCCGGCGGTGGGGTGATCGTCTCCCGCGCGATGGTCCGTGACCTCTACGCCGGACCGATGGCGCAGAAGCTGATGAGCCGGGTGATGATGATCTTCGGGCTGGCCCCGGCGATCGCACCGATCATCGGCGGCGTGCTGGTCACCTCCAGCGGCTGGCGCTCGGTCTTCGGCTTCATGACCGGGATCGGTGTCCTGCTGGTGGCGGTGGTGATCCTCTGCCTGCCCGAGACCCATCCGGTGGAGCGGCGCACCGAGTTGTCGGTACGCGGCCTGCTGCGCTCGCTGTTCGGGGTCTTCCGTACCCCCAGTTTCCACCGGGTCGCCTGGACCGGCAGCCTGATGTTCGGTGCCTACTTCCTCTACATCGGGGCCGCCGCGATCGTCGTGGTCGACCTGCTCGGGCAGGGGCCGAACGACTTCTGGAAGCTGTTCGTACCGATGATCATCGGATTCACCGGTGGTGCCTTCGTCGGTGGCCGGCTGGCGGGTCGGATCTCGATCATCGCCAGCGCCAGCATGGGGCTGGCGATCACGATCACCGGCGCCCTGACGAACACGGTACTGATGTCATTCCCGGCCCTGCAGGGATTGCCGTGGGCCGTGGTCGGGCCGTTCCTGCTCGGGTTCGGTGCCTCGATCGGTTTCCCCTCGATGCAGGTGATCGTGATGGACCAGTTCCCGGCCCACCGAGGAGCGGCCACCTCGGCCGCGACCTTCCTCACCCTGGTACTGAACGCACTCGGGGCAGGTCTGCTGGCCCCGGTGATGGCGCGCTCACTGTTCACCATGGCCGCGGTCGGGCTGGGTTACACCCTCGCCGCCGGGCTGTTGTGGGCCTGGCATCTCTGGCTGGCACGTGCCGGTCGGGTCGGTACCGCTGAGGCGTAGCGCGGACCTGCGGCGTTGACTCGCTCGGGGCAGACGCCCGAGTCAGTCCGGTGTCCGCCGCTGGGCGGCGTGGTCCTGACTCGCGGGCACTGCGGCCGAGAAGATTCGCGACGAGGGAGGGCAGGGGCACGATGGCTGTGCGGCCGTTCCCATCGCCGATGCAGATCCGGTCACCAGAGCCGACGCCGAGAGAACGGAACCGGTCCCGACCGTTCTCGAGGGAGCTGAGCGAATGATCACTCGGCTCCGACGGATCGGTCGGGACCGGTTCGGTAGTCGGTGTGTGCCTCAGCGCAGGGCGGCGACCAGCTGGGCCTTCGACATCCGCGAGTAGTTCTTCACGCTCTTGGCCTTGGCCTGCTCGCGCAGCTCGGCGACGGTGGGCGTACCACTCTGCCGGCGGGCAGCCGGTGCGGAGGTCCTCTTCGCAGCGGCGGAGGTCTTCTTGGCGGCAGGCGAGGCCTTCTTGGCCGTCGAGGTCCGCTTGGCTGCGGTCGAGGTCTTCTTCGCCGGCGCCTTGCGGGCGCTGCTCGCACGCGTACCGGTGCTCTTGCGCGCAGGCGCCTTCGTGGCGGTCGACTTCGTGGCGGTCGACTTCGTGGCGGTCGACTTCGTGGCGGTCGACTTCGTGGCCGGCTTCGGCGTTGCGGTCGCCGACGGGGTTTCGCTCTCCGATGCCGAGGGCTTCTCAGCCTTCTTCTCGAGCTGACGGCGAAGATCGGCGATCTCACCGGTCGCGGCATCGAGCTTCTTCTTCAGCTTCTTGTTGATCTTCTTGACCTTCGCGTCGGCGCGCACCTCCACCGCAGCGATCTGTTCCTGCAGTTCGTCGATGCTGCTCGCGAGCTTGCGTTCCTTCTTGGTCTTCGCCACGGGTTCTCCACCTCATCTGTCGTCGGTACAGAGCCGGAAATCTCCGGATGCGTGTGGGCCATCGTACGGATCGTCAGCGCTCGACCGGTACTCGGGACCTTTCCGCAGCCATGGGCCGCTTGATGTCCGTGGCTGCGAGCGCCGACGGTGAAGCAACCCTGGCCGGGCTGCGCGCCGAGGGGTTCGTCCGTCCCGACGCCGGCCGGAATAGAACACCGCCGATTGATTGTTCAACTGTCGTGAGCGATTCAGACCTGAACCAGTCCTCGACCGATCCGACGGTCCCGGTGGCGACCGAGCATGGTGCCGCCCCGGTCCGGATCGGTTTGAACACCTTCGGCGACGTGCCATCGGACGGAAACGGCGACCTGCTGAGCCACGCCGAGGCGCTGCGCCAGGTGGTGGCCGAAGCGGTGCTGGCCGACCGCAGCGGTGTCGACGACTTCCTGGTCGGTGAACATCACCGCGCCGACTACGCGATCTCGGCACCGGAGACGGTGCTGGCCGGCATCGCCACCCGGACCGAACGGATCCGGCTCGGCTCCGGGGTGACAGTCCTGTCCTCCGATGACCCGGTCCGGGTGTTCCAGCGGTTCGCCACTCTCGACGCCCTGTCCCACGGCCGGGCCGAGGTGATCTTGGGCCGCGGCTCGTTCACCGAGTCCTTCCCGCTCTTCGGCTACGACCTGGCCGACTACGAGACCTTGTTCGAGGAGAAGATCGACCTGTTCTCCCAGCTGCTGACCGAGGAACCGGTGACCTGGCAGGGCAACAAGCGGGCGTCGTTGACCGACGCCGATGTCTACCCCAAGACCGAGTCGGGCAAATTGGAGACCTGGGTCGGCGTCGGCGGTTCGCCGCAGTCGGTGGTCCGCGCCGCCCACTACCGGTTCCCGCTGATGCTGGCGATCATCGGTGGCGGAGCACGTCGCTTCGCTCCCTACATCGACCTGTTCCAGCGGGCGACCGAGCAGTTCGGCGGACCGTCCCTGCCGGTCGGGGTGCACTCCCCGGGATTCGTCGCCGAGACCGACGAGCAGGCCAGGGAGATCCTCTGGCCGTACCACCAGCAGCAGCGTGATCTGATCGGTCGCGACCGTGGATGGCCGCCCATGCAGCGTGCGGAGTTCGAGTCCGAGATCGCCCACGGTTCGCTGTACGTGGGGTCGCCGGAGACTGTGGCGACCAAGATCGCCGACACGATCTCCGCGCTGGGCATCGACCGCTTCGACATGGTCTACACCTCCGGTGCGATTCCGGCTGCCGACCGTCTGCGGGCGGTGGAGCTGTACGGCACCGAGGTGATCCCGCGGGTACGTGAGCTGCTGGCCGAGAAGTCGGCCGCGGACAAGTCGTGAGCGGTGAACCCGTGACCGCGCAGGAGCCGAGCATCGGGATCCTCGGTGCCGGCAAGGTGGGTACGGTGCTGGCCCGGTTGGCGGTCGCTGCCGGGTATCAGGTGCGGATCGCCGGCTCCGGTGCCCCGGAGAAGATCTCCTTGATCATCCAAGTGCTCGCCCCGGGTGCCCAGGCCGTCACCGCGGCCGAGGCCGTGCGGGCCTGCGACGTGGTGATCCTGGCGCTGCCGCTGGGCAAGCACACCGATCTGTCGCCGGCCGATTTCGAGGGCAAGCTGGTGATCGACGCGATGAACTACTGGTGGGAGGTCGACGGCCACCGCGAGGACTTCAGCGCCGACGGCGTCTCCACCAGTGGGATCGTCGCGGCGTACCTGCCCGGAGCGCGGGTGGTGAAGGCCTTCAACCACATGGGTTATCACGACCTGGAGGACGGCGCGGCAGCAGCGGGTACGCCGGGGCGGAAGGCGATCGCGGTCGCCGCCGACGACATCGAGGACGCCGAACGGGTCGCCCGAATCGTCGACAGGCTCGGATTCGACCCAGTTGCGGTCACCCCCTTGGCCGCCGGCATCGGCCTGCAACCGGGTCATGAGGCCTTCGGTGCGAATGTCGGCGCCGCCGAGCTGCGGGCGATGCTGGAGCGTACCGGCGTCAGCTGAGCAGGCGGCGGGTGATCCGGGTCAGATTCGCCGGCCGCGGGCTGCCCGGTGGCAGCCCGCGGCCCAACCGTCCTCCACCCCCTGGATGCCGAACCTTTCCGCAGGTTCGGCCCCCTGGCGGGCTGCGTAGGGGCCGTACCTGCTGAAGAAACGCGGTAACGGGGCAGCGCCGATGGTCGGCGCCCGCGTGAGAGTCCGGTCCAGGTCTCACAGTGAGGGTGGGTCATTCACCCGCCCTTGCAGCCTCTTCCGCAACTCTGGCCCCCTGGCGGGCCGTGCAGGGGCCGTACCTGCTGGAGAAACGCGGTGACGGGCCCGCACCGTCCCGTCGGCCCGAGCGTCGCGCCGACACAGACCCCGGCCCCGACCGTCCCGCCGATGCGGCTCGATCGCTCGCCGACCACGGCCGCGACACTCAGCCGGACCCATCGATGCGCGACAACCGAATCGATTTCAACCAAATGCGGGTGGGGGTGAACAATGGTCGCCATGTCGTCCCTGCCCTCGAAGCTGTCAGCCCGGTTCGCCGACGTCGCCGGGGTGGATCCGGAGCTGCGTCCGGCCACCAAACCGCAGTTCGGTCATTTCCAGTCCAATGTCGCCCTGCGGCTGGCCAAGTCCGAGGGACAGAACCCGCGAGCGGTCGCCCAGCGACTGGTCGACGAGATCGACGTGGCCGACTTGGCCGAGCCGTTGGAGATCGCCGGCCCGGGGTTCATCAACATCCGGTTGAAGCCCGAGGTGCTGGCCGCCGAGGCCGAGCAGGTACGGACCGATCCGGCGAACGGCATCGTGGCGGCCGAGCAGCCGCAGACCGTGGTGATCGACTACCCGAGTGCGAACGTGGCCAAGCAGATGCACGTCGGGCATCTGCGTACCTCGGTGATCGGCGATGCCTTCAACCGGGTGCTCACCGCCCTCGGGCACACGGTCGTACCGCAGGACCACATGGGCGACTGGGGTCGGCAGTTCGGCATGCTCGTGGAGCAGGTGTTGGACGAGAAGGTCGATGCGGCGTCACTGTCACTGGCGGAGTCCGAGGCGCTGTACAAGCGGGCCCAGGCACACTTCAACGACGATCCGGCCTTCGCCGATCGGGCACGCAAGCGGGTGGTGCTGCTGCAGTCCGGCGACCCGGAGACGATCAAGCTCTGGCAGGCGATGGTCGAGTCCTCGCGGCAGGGTTTGTTGAAGACCTACCAGCGACTGGGGATCAAGGTCGGGTTGGACGACTTCGACGGGGAGTCGCGCTACAACGACGATCTGCCGAAGGTGGTCGAGGAGCTGGAAACCGACGGCATCGCGGTGATCGATCAAGGTGCGCTCTGTGTCTTCGTCGACGGTTTCGCCGCCCCGATGATCGTCCGTAATCGTGAAGGCGGTTTCGGGTACGCGGCCACCGATCTCGCCGCGATCCGCCTGCGGGTGAACGAGATCCAGGCCGACCGGATCCTCTACGTCGTAGACGTACGCCAGTCCGACCATTTCGCCCAGGTCTTCGACACCGCCAAGCGGGCCGGTTGGCTGCCCGATTCGGTGGAGGCCCGGCACATCCCGTTCGGCACCGTCCTGGGGGCGGACAACAAGCCGTTGAAGACCCGTGACGGTGGCACCGCGACCCTTGATTCGTTGTTGGACGCCGCCGAGACCGAGGCGTCGCCGGAGATCGCGCTGGCCGCGATCAAGTACGCCGATCTGTCGAACTCGTTGATCAAGGACTACGTTTTCGATCTTGAGCGGATGGTACGTACCTCCGGGGACACCGGACCGTACCTGCAGTATGCGCATGCGCGCTGCAACCAGGTGTTGCGCAAGGCCCAGGCCGAGGGGTACGCGATCGGCCCGATCACTGTGCTGGACGAACCCGCGGAACAGCAGCTGGCGCTGAAGCTGACCCAGTTCGGTGAGGTGGTGGCCGAGGTCGGGCAGAGTCTGGCCCCGCACAAGCTGACGAGCTATCTCTACGACCTGGCCGAGTCGTTCTCCGGCTTCTACGAGAAGTGCCCGGTGCTGAAGTCCGAGGGTGAGGTACGCGCCACCCGCCTCGGGCTGGTGCAGGCGACCAAGGAGGTCCTGGCCCAGGGTCTCGACCTGCTCGGAATCGTCGCCCCCGAACGGATGTGACCTCCCGATCCCGGGGGATCTCGCGACGGGCTGGTTGATCACCCGCGGTACTGCGCCGGGCTGAGCCCGAACTGCCTCTTGAACGCCGCGCTGAGGCTGAACGGATTGGCATACCCCACACGGGTGGCGATGCTCGACAGAGTCAGGTCGGTGTCGCGCAGCAGATCGGCGGCCAGGGACAGGCGCCACTGGTTCAGGTAGGCGATGGGTGAGGTACCCGTCACGGTCTGGAACCGGCGACTGAGGGTGGAGGGGGACACACCGGCCTCATCGGCCAGGGAGACCACACTCCACGGCAGGTCCGGCCGTCGATGGATGATCTTGATCGTCTCGGCCACCACGTGATCACGGGAGCATGGACCCATGACCGGTGCTCGGCCGGAAGATCATGGGCCCACTCGCGGATGGTCGACACCAGCACGATGTCGAGCAGTCGGTCCAGCACACTGCTCTGGCCGATCTCGTTGCCGTCGAGTTCGGCGCTGAGGGATTCGAGGTACGAAGCGTGTGGGCGCTGCCGTACCAACACCGCGGCAACAGCTCGAGCAGCATGCGCCCCACCTCGGCCTGATTGCGATAGCTGGCGACCAGCATCGTGTCCGGGCCCGCGGGATCGTTTCCCCACTGTCGGATCCCGGTGCCGAAGCGTTCGGTGAGATTCGCCCCTGTGTCGTCCGAACAACTCTGGCCGGGCCCGATCCAGATGTCGGGGCGCAGGGTGAGGTCGCTGGACAGCAGGTAGGGGAGCTCCCCTTGATCAACGCCACGTCGCCGGCACGCAACAACGCTGCCGGTTGGTCGGGATGACGCAACCAGGCGTTCCCGGTCAGCGGAGCCACCAGGGTGAGCGGTGCATCGTCGCTCACCTCCATCGACCACGGCGGAGCCATCGAGACATGCAGCAGGAACGCATTGCTCGCGCGGACACCATCCAGGTAGTCGCTGAGTGGATCCACACCGACCACCGTAGTGATCACGGCGACCGCGTGATTCGGGACCCGGTCGCTGTGGTGGACCGGGGCCAGGTCAGTCACCGGTCGCACCGAGGAGGGTGGCTGCGGACAGGGAGAGTGCCGAGACCGCGGACAGGCCGGCTCGAATCGAGTTCGCTCTGGTCCAGTGGGTCAGGTAGTGCCGCCAGAAGGCATCTCCACCCGAGCCGCGCTCCAGGGTTGCCAACCTGTCGTCCAGTGGCACGTTGTAGGCGATGGTCAACAGGAAACCGGCCAGGTACGCCACGCCGCCGAGAGCCGCGACCGCATCGATGGCATCCCTGTCCCCGCGGAGCACGCGTAACAACAGGATGGCCGAGGCCACGGCGGCGCCGAAGAAGCAGATCATGAACGGCGCCTGGACGGCCGCGCGATTGAAGCCTTGCATCCTGGCGATTCCGGTGGCTGGTGCCAGCCGCCCGAGTTCGGGCATCACCCGTACCGAGAAGTTGAGGTAGACCGCTGCTGTCACCGCGCTGAGCAGCGCTCCGGCGGTGCAGAGAAGAGTACGGAACATGGGATGGGCTCCTCGGTGGCTGTGGCCGAGGTCGGTCGTGTGGACGCAGTCCCAGTCGATCGTGAGCTGCCCGGTCGTGCCCATGTCGGGCCGGGGCGGCGTCATATGTCAACGGGTCAGCGGATCAGCGGGTCAATGGATCAGTGGGTCAGCGACTCAGTGGGTCAGTGGGTCAGTGGGTCAGTGGGGCAGCGGGTCAGTGGGTCAGTGGGGCAGTGACTCAGTGGGTCAGTGGGTCAGTGGGGCAGTGACTCAGTGGGTCAGGGGGGGCAGCGACTCAGCGGGTCGGCGGGGTAGTGGGTCAGCATGCGTCGCTTCGACCGACGCCCCTGAGAAGCGGGACCTGGCCGTGCGCAGCGACGTCAGGTTGCCGACGTGAGGCAGGCAGGTTCCCAGTACGGTCACACCGCCGGTCGGGGCAGATCCAGTGCCATACTCGAAGGCTGTGACGACTCCTCCCAGCAAGGCACGGGATCGGTTCGAATCCCTCTTCGCCGATACCCGGCCGTTGCAGAACACCCACTACCGGCATCTGTGGGTGGCGAACATCGTCACGGTGATCGGGGCGCAGCTGACCGTCGTCGCAGTGCCGGCGCAGATCTATGCGCTCACCCAGAGCTCGGCGATGGTCGGCCTGACCGGACTCTTCGGCCTGGTGCCGCTGGTTGCCTTCGGGCTCTGGGGTGGTGCGCTGGCCGATGCGATGGATCGTCGAACGCTGTTGATCATCACCACCTTGGGTTTGATCGGTACCAGTGCGCTGTTCTGGTTGCAGGCCCATCTGGCGATCGACAACGTCTGGCTGGTACTCGCCCTGTTCTCGGTGCAGCAGGCGTTCTTCGCGGTCAACCAACCGACGCGAAGTGCGCTGTTGCCGCGGATCCTGCCGACTGATCAACTCCCGGCGGGCAATGCGTTGAACATGACCGTGATGCAGGCCGGTGGGATCGCCGGACCACTGGTCGCCGGGGCGCTGATCCCGTTCACCGGCCTGGCCACGCTCTACCTGATCGACACCTTCGCACTCGGCGCGACGCTCTGGGCGGTGATCACATTGCCGCACATGCCACCGACCTCGGGGGCATCGGCGGTCCCCGGGCTGCGGTCGGTGATCGACGGATTCGGCTACCTCGCCGGGAACAAGGTGCTGCTGATGTCCTTCGTGGTCGACATCATCGCCATGCTCTTCGGTATGCCACGGGCGCTGTTCCCGCAGATCGCCCACGAGAGTTTCGGCGGTGAGATCGACGGCGGGTCGATCTTCGCCGCGCTGTTCGCTGCGATCCCGCTGGGGGCCGTCCTCGGCGGGGTCTTCTCCGGTTGGGTGTCCAAGGTCGAGCACCAGGGTCGGGCGGTGATCATCGCCATCGTCATCTGGGGACTGGCGATGACCGGTTTCGGAGTGGCGGTCGGCTTCGCCGGGGTGTCGCTGCAGGTCGCGCTGGTCGTGGCCGTGGTGATGCTGGTGATCGGCGGCGCGGCCGACATGGTCTCGGCCGCCTTCCGTTCGACGATGCTGCAGGAGGCGGCGACCGATGAGGTCCGCGGCCGGTTGCAGGGGGTGTTCATCGTGGTCGTCGCCGGCGGGCCCCGGATGGCCGATGTGGTGCACGGAGGCGCTGCGGCCGTCGTCGGTACGGCAGTCGCCTCGGCCGGTGGCGGGATCCTGACGGTCGTACTGACCGTGGTGGTGGCGCTGGCCGTACCGACCTTCGTCCGGTATCGGGTCGTCCGCGCGGTGCACTGAGCGTTGTCTCGGGTGGTGGGACGTCGCTACCCCGGGTGCTTGTGAGTCCAAGCGACCGAGGTTGAGATGGCCCCCGACGAGGTCGCGTAGACCCGGCGCGGGTCAGCGCGACAGACGACCTCCGGCGTGCTGATCGATCGACGTCCGGATGCCGGGGATCCTCTCAGCGATGGTCGCGGGCCGAGATGTCCTCGTGCGGTTCCGTGGGACCTCGGGTGAGGCTCCACCGCCCGGCCGGGGAGCGTCGGGGCCGTCACCGCATTCCTTCAGCAACGTCGACCCTTGCGCAGCCGGTGGTGCGGCCGGTACGCCCGTCACTGCGTTCCTTCAGCAACTTCGGCCCCTGCGCAGCCGGTGGTGCGGCCGAACTTGCCGAAGGGGTTGCCCCGCGGGTGATTCTGGCCCGGCCTCACGGCACTGGTCCTGCCTGAGCGGGTGGGACTCGTGTGCACGGTGGGACGCGTGTGCCGTCCGTGGCCACAGCGAGGATGGTGGGCCCTTGGGTTGGACAGCCCCTCCAGTGGAGCGTCGGGGCCGGCACTGCGTTTCTTCAGCAAGTTCGGCCCCTGCGCAGCCTGTGGAGGGGCCGAACTCGCGGAAGGGGATTGCCGTTGCAGGGGCTCCGAGGCTTCTGGGGCTCCGGGGATTGCTGTCGCAGGGGATCCGAGGCTTCGGGGGCTGCAGCGGAGCCGTGCCATGTGTGGTGCTGGGTCGGAACAAGACAAACGTCACACTCGATTCGGGGCCGTGCACCGAGCAGCGCGAGGTGGCGCGGGCGGCCGGGATGGTCGTCGGATCGAGTGTGACGTTTGTCTTGCTTCCCCGCGACGTCCCCGGCCTTCCCGCGACGTCCCCGGCCTCCCTGCGACGTCCCCGGCCTCCCTGCGACGTCCCCGGCCTCCCCGCGACGTCCCCCGCCTCCCGCAACTCCCATGAGTTCCTCGCGACTCCCCGCGACTTTCCCTGCCATTCCCCTCGACGGCACTATGGTCCGGTGCCCGAGCAGCCAGCGACCATCCGTACCTTCGGTGAGGCGATGGAGCGCGCCCGCGGTCTGATCGGTCGGACACAACGCCGGATCCTCGGGATCACCGGCGTGCCGGCGGCGGGGAAGTCGACTCTGGCCGAGGCGCTCGTGGCCGTGCTTGCCCAGGAGTACGGCCGACGGGTCGCCCACCTGCCGATGGACGGTTTCCACCTCGCCGACGTCGAGTTGGCCCGACTCGGTCGCCTGGACGGCAAGGGAGCGCCGGACACCTTCGATACGCACGGTTTCGCCTCCCTGCTGGAGCGGGTACGCACCGAGCAGGACGTGATCATCTACGCCCCGGCCTTCGAGCGGGAGCTCGAACAGCCGGTGGCCGGCGCGATCCCGATCCACCCCGAGGCAGAGCTGATCATCACCGAGGGCAACTACCTGCTGCTCGACGAGCCGGGGTGGTGTCGCTCCCGCGCAGCGATCGACCAGGTCTGGTACTGCGAGGTCGACGAGACCCTGCGCCGGCAACGCCTGCTCGCGCGCCACCTCAGGTACGGCAAGGAACTCGCCCAGGCCGAGGCCTGGATCGCCGCGGTCGACGACCCCAACGCTGCCGCAGTGGCCGCGGTCGCCGCTACCGCTGACCTACGGGTGGCCGCCGAGGTGATCACGGACGCGGGGCGGCGAACGGGCCGGTGAGCGGATCCTCACGGGTCAGTTCGATCGACCTGCGTGACAGCTTCAGGCGGGCGAGCGGGATTATCCCGAGGTGATCACGGACGCAGGGCAGCGAACGGGTCGGTGACCCGCATGCTCCGCTCGACGAACCGGAACCGTTTGGCCGGCCGCCCACCGGCCCTGCTGCTGGCCGAGACCGAGCCGGTGGGTTCCAACTGGGACCGGCGGGTCAGCACTCGTTGCAGGTTGGTCGCCGAGACATCGTGACCGAGCGCGGCGACATAGAGCTGTCGTAGCTCGCTGATCGTGAACTCCCTCGGCGCCAGGGCGAACCCGAGATTGGTGTAGGAGAGTTTGCTGCGCAATCGTTCCACCGCCGATTTGATCACCGATTCGTGGTCGAAGGCCATCGGAGGAAGATCATCGGTGGGCAACCAGGCCGCATTGTCGGGCAACCGTGGGTCGACATCGGCCGGCACCAGCCCGAGGTAGGCGGTGGCGATCGTCCGGTCGAAGGGGTCGCGACCGGGTTCGCTACGGGTCTCGAGTTGCTCGAGATGGGCGATCTGGGTGAGGTCCACCCGCTCGGCCAGATAGCGCGTGGCCGCAGCGCCGACGGTTTCGGTCTGGGTCAGTGGGCCGCTCGGGACGGCCCAGGCGCCGCTGAAGGGATCCCTCCCGCGTTGCCAGCCGAGGACGGTCAGCCGGCCATCGGTGATCCGCAACACGACCGCCAGTGCTTCGTGCCGGAACCGGCCGACCGGCTGATCCGCGGGCTCGGACGGTACGCGGGTGACCGCCGCAGCGGTGGGGGGTAGGGGTGCCGAATCACTCGACGAGGGTCTCGAACTGTTGGACGACACGGGGGCATGTTACTCTTCCCACAGGTTTTCGAATTACAGGCGAAAACTAAGGAGGATGTGATGACGCAGACCGTGGACACCCCGATGGCTCCCACGACCATCGACGGGTACCGATCCCCGAACCCGGCCGAGCAGGCCGTATCCGACCCGGACGTATCGGCCGCCTGGGCACAGGAGGTACGCGAGCTCGCCGCCGAGCAGAACGCGGTGATCCTGGCGCACAACTACCAGGCACCGATGATCCAGGACGTCGCCGATCACGTCGGCGACTCGCTCGCACTGTCGCGGCTGGCGGCGGCCACCGATGCGGAGACGATCATCTTCGCCGGGGTGCACTTCATGGCCGAGACCGCGAAGATCCTGTCCCCGGACAAACGGGTGATCATCCCGACCGCGGCGGCCGGATGTTCCTTGGCCGACACCATCGACGCCGATCAGTTGCGCGCTTGGAAGGCCGAGCATCCCGGGGCGGCGGTGATCGCCTATGTGAACACCACTGCGGAGGTGAAGGCCGAGTCCGACATCTGCTGCACATCGTCGAATGCCGTCGAGGTGGTGGAGTCGGTGCCACCGGACACCGAGATCCTGTTCCTCCCCGACATGTTCCTCGGCGCCCACGTCCGTCGGCAGACCGGGCGTTCGAACATCCACACCTGGCTCGGGGAGTGCCACGTCCACGCCGACATCTCACCCTCGGACCTGGTCGGGGCGATGACCCGCAATCCCGATGCCGAGCTGTACGTCCACCCCGAGTGCGGTTGTTCCACCTCGGCGCTGTGGATGGCGTCGTCGGGAGAGTTCCCGGCCGACCGTACCCACATCCTGTCCACCGGCGGGATGTTGGATGCCGCCCGGTCCACCAGCTCTCAGACGGTCCTGGTCGCCACCGAGATCGGTATGCTGCACCAGCTCCGCAAAGCCAACCCGGGAACTGATTTCCGGGCCGTGAACCCACAGGCGAGCTGCCGCTTCATGAAGATGATCACACCGGAGCTGATGCTGCAGGCACTGCGTACCGGACGCGACGAGGTGCAGGTGGAACCCGCCATCGCGGCCCATGCCCGGGCCGCCGTGGAGCGCATGATCGCCATCGGCAAACCCGGAGGTGGAGAATGACCGGTGCCGACGAGCGCCCGGTGATCATCGTCGGTGGAGGCGCCGCCGCGCTGTCGACGGCGATCAGCCTGATCGGCGCCGGCCAACCGGTGATGATCATCGGCAAGGACGGTGTCGGCGACGGGTCCACGGCGCTGGCCCAGGGCGGACTCGCGGCGGTGCTCGACCCGGCCGACAGCGCCGAGGCGCATCAGCTCGACACGCAGACCGCCGGCGCCGGTCTGTGCGATCCGGACGCGGTACGCGAGCTCGTACAGGCCGCACCCGGGGCGATCACCCGGCTCGCCACCCTGGGAGCCCGGTTCGACACCGATCGCCACGGCGACTGGGCCCTCGGCCTCGAGGGCGGCCATTCCGCCCGGCGGGTCGTGCACGCCGGTGGCGACGCCAGTGGAGCGATGGTGGCAGCGACCCTCGGCTCGGCGATCCGGAGCGCAGCCGCCGAGGGAAGGGCCGAACTGGTCAGGGCCATGGTGAGCGGTCTCCTGCTGGGCGCCGACGGGGAGGTCTGCGGTGTGCAGACGGTCGACGAGGACGGCACGGTACGCCAACTCCGCGCCCGGGCTGTGGTGCTGGCAACCGGTGGTCCCGGACGGGCCTGGCCGCTGACCACCAACCCGCCGACGGCGACCGGCGACGGCCTGGCACTGGCTCTGAGAGCAGGAGCGGTGGCGCGTGACCTGGAGTTCGTCCAATTCCACCCGACCGCCCTGGACGTACCGGGACCGCAGACCGTCCTGGTCTCCGAGGCGGTACGCGGTGAGGGTGCGGTACTGGTCGACGAGACCGGTTCGGCGCTGATGGTCGAGCGGCACCGGCTGGGCGATCTGGCTCCGCGGGACGTGGTCGCCGCGGCCATCCACGAGCACCAGCTCACCGGGGGCCGGGTCTGGCTCGACGCGACCATGATCGACGACTTCGCCAGCCACTTCCCGACCGTGGACCGGTTCTGTCGCGCTGCCGGCATCGTCCCGGAAACCGATCCGATCCCGGTCCGACCGGCCGAGCACTACCACTGCGGCGGCGTGCTGGCCGACCTTTCCGGGCGCACCACGGTGCGGGGCCTGTACGCGGTGGGCGAGGTGGCCTCCACCGGTGTGCAGGGCGCCAACCGGTTGGCGTCCAACTCGCTCACCGAGGCGCTGATCGCCGGCGAACGGGCCGGTGCCCTGCTGGCGAGGTCGGCGGGCGAACCGACCGAACCCGTCCGCAGCACGGCCGGCGACGGTCTCGACCGGTCGGCCCTGCCCGCCCTGCGGAGTGTGGTGGGCCGCGGAATCGGTGTCCTTCGCGACCGCACGGGTCTGCTCGACGCGTTGGCTGCGCTCGACGGTCTCGACGTACCCGGTGACGGCACCCGAGCCGACATCGAGACGGCCAATCTGCGACTGGTCGCCAGGGCGATCGGTACGGCGGCGCTGAACCGCACCGAGTCACGCGGTTGTCACCGACGATCGGATCATCGCCGCACCAGTGAACAGTGGCAGCGGCACCAGGAATTGATCATGACCGCCGGCGGGGACTTCGTCCCGTTTGGCCGCTCCGCGCAGGTGGCGGCATGAACCCGCGCAGCGTTCGATCAGCGGCGTCGAACCGCCGGACAGTCGCCGGAGCAGACACTGGGGTTGCGCGATGAACAGCCTGCTCGATACGCAGACCCGAACCGTCGATGGACCGACGCCGGAGCAGATCTCTGCAGCGGTCGAACTGGCTCTGGAAGAGGACCTTTCGTTGGGTGCCGATGTCACCACCCTCGCCTGTGTGGCCATCGATGCCCGGGGCACCGCAGCCGTGGTCAGCCGACAGCCGGGGGTGCTCGCCGGGCTCGAGCTGGCGGTGCAGGCATTGCGTACCGTGGCGCAGCGTTCGGGTACGGAGTTGATCATCGAACAGTTCGTAGCCGACGGTGATCCACTCCGGCCGGGGCACCCGGTCCTGCAGGTGACGGGCTCGCTGCGTACCGTCCTCACCGCCGAACGGACCGCGCTGAACCTGCTGGGACAGCTGTCCGGGGTGGCGTCGCTGACCGCCCGCTGGGTGGAGGCGATCGACGGCACCGGGGCGATCATCCGGGACACCCGCAAGACGGTGCCCGGTCTGCGTGCGCTGCAGAAGTATGCGGTGCGCTGCGGCGGCGGGCAGAACCATCGGATGGCCCTCGGTGATGCCGCCTTGATCAAGGACAACCACATCGCTGCGGCCGGTTCGGTGACCGCGGCATTCGAGGCGGTACGCGCAGCCGCCCCCGAACTGCCGGTGGAGGTCGAGTGCGACACCGTCGAGCAGGTGAGCGAGGCGGTCGCCGCCGGCGCCCGGCTGGTGCTGCTGGACAACATGGGCCTTGATCAACTCCGACGCTCCGCCGAGCGTGCCCGCGTCGCCGGGGTACGGACCGAGGCCAGCGGCGGGCTGGAACTCGACCGGGCCCGGGAGGTCGCGATGACCGGTGTCGACTACCTGGCCGTGGGTGCGTTGACCCACTCGGCGCCGGTGCTCGACCTGGGGTTGGACATCATCGACGTCTGCCGATGAACAACGGGCCCGGTCGGTCGTGCCCCGGTCGTGCTCGGGCGACCAGTGTCGCCGATCCGGGACTCTTGCTCAGGGCTTGCGCTGGGGATCGGTGACCGCCATCGGCGCCCGGAGCTGGTCGGGGTTCGAGGCGAGATAGGCCGCGCCGATGATGCCCGCCCGGTTTTCCAACTCCGCGGGGATGATCGGTGCGTTGAGCTTCAGCAGCGGCAGGAACTTCTCGGCCTTCCGGGAGACCCCGCCGCCGACGACGATCAGGTCGGGCCAGATCAGCCGTTCGATCATGTCGTAGTAGTTCTGCAGTCGCGGGGCCCATTCCTTGTAGGACAGGCCGTCACGCTCCTTCGCCCCGGAGGAGGCCTTGGTCTCCGCGTCGTGGCCGTTGACCTCGATGTGGCCGAGTTCGGTGTTCGGGATCAGCACACCCTTGTAGATCAAGGCCGAACCGATGCCGGTGCCCAGGGTGGTCATCAACACCTTGCCGAGATTGCCCTTGGCGGCGCCGAACTGCACCTCGGCCAGGCCCGCGGCATCGGCATCGTTGACCAGGATGACGTCGCGGCCCAGCGCCTCGGCGAACAGGTCCCGGGCCTGGGCGCCGATCCAGGACTTGTCGATGTTGGCGGCGCTGAGGGTGATCCCGGCCCGGACCACGGCGGGGATGGTGATGCCGACCGGGCCCTGGCCGATCTGGTCGGCGAACTCCTCGGCGATCTCGGCCACCACGGCGGCGACGTTCTTCGGTGTCGACTTCTTCGGGGTGGGGATCTTCAACCGGTCCTCGGAGAATTCACCGGTGGTCAGGTTCACCGGGGCTCCCTTGATGCCGGAGCCGCCGATGTCGATGCCGAGAACGAGTTTCGCAGTCATGGTCACGACCTTAGTGGCGGCGGCAGGTCGGGTGGTAGATCGCCTGTCCCGTGCCCGACCGCACCGGTGTGCGACCGCTCCCGTGCCACCCGTTCGCGGGCCCGCCGGGAACGGTCGAGCTGGCTCAGGGCCAGGGCCCGGGCGGCCTGCGGGTCCAACTCGTGGGCGGTCCAGGTGACCGGGCCCGGGGTGGTGTCGAAGTGCACGCTCGCGGTGCGTACCCCTCGTTGCAGCGGCCCCTGGGTGATCCGTACCGACTGCACTTTCGCATGCGGGACGACATCGGTGACCCTGTCGACCAGGCCGCGGACCGAGACCGCCACCTCGTCGTCGTGGCCGAAGCGGAAGGTCTGGATGGTGAACCAGTGGAAGAGCCTGGCCCGCGAGGGGCTGCCCCACATCGGGATCGAGGCCAGGTTCACACCGGGCAGGATCTGCGCCAGGGCCACCTGCAGATCGTGGAAGTTGCCGACCGGGAGCAGGATCGAGGAGCTCTGCGTACCGTCCTCGGTGCTGGAATCGGTGCCCTTGATCCCGAGCACGTCGATGTCGAGGCGGTAGAACCCGAAGGCGCGCCATAGCAGGTACTGGGTGATCCGCACCCCCTGGATCCGGTCGATCGGTACGGACTGGCTGGTGATGTTGGTCAGACCACGACTGATCCGCAGCCCGCGGCCGGTACGCGAGAGCGTGTAGTTGAACTGCGACAGCACCCGGGAGCCGATCATCCGGACGGTGCCGATGACGATCGGGATCAGCACACTGACCGAGGCGACACCGAACCCGAGCGCCAGCACGGTGATCAGGGCAGCCAGGGTGATCGCGGCCATCACCAGGAAGTCGGTGGCGGTGAGCAGACCGGCCAGCAGCCGGGCCGGTGGGATCCTCACCAGTACCTGATCGCGGGCGGACAGATCCTGGAATCCCCCGGAGACCGGGCCGGCGGCGGAGTCGGCCACGGTGATCTGCTCCCCGTGCGCGCGGCTCAGCAGGTAGTCGCGGATGCGGTACGTCTTGCGCCGGGTCAGGTAGCGCAGGGAGGTCTTGTCGTTGCCGGCGTCGATCCGCAGTTCGGCGAGCCCGAAGATCCGGGCCGCCAGGGGTTGGATCACGTCGATTGACTGGATCCGCCCGAAGGGGATCCGTTTGGAGCTCTTGGTGAACAGTCCGGTCTCCACCCGCAGTTCGTCGTCGTCGATCACGTAACGGGTGAACCACCAGCTGATGAAGGAACTCAGCGCGACCACGGCGATCACACCGGCCAGGGCGGCGAGGGCGATCAACAGGTTGGCCCGCAGCAGTTCGAGCATGCTGGCCGAATCGGTGCTCCGGGAACCGTCAGGAATGAACTCCCGGCCGATGGCGACGATCACCAGCAACAGGACCAACCAGCCGCGGATCAGTGGGGTTGCCGGGTGCGGGCGCTCGGCGCGCTTGGCCAGTGCCGGCTCCGGGGTGGCGGTCGGCGCTGCTGCGGCCGGATCGGTTGCCCGCGGCTCCGGTTCGGATGCCGCACGGCGAGGCTCCTGATCGCCGAAGCTCACAGGCCGGAACTCCCGGTCTCGGCGCGCTGGGTGAGCCGGTCGCGCAGTTCCGCGGCCCGCTCGGGCGGCAAACCGGGGATCATCGCGTCGGTGGAGGCCGAGGCGGTCACCAGTTTCACCCGGGCCAGGCCGAAGGCCCGTTCGATCGGGCCGGACTCGACCTCCACCACCTGCATCCGCCCGTACGGTACGGCGGTCAGCCGACGGAACCAGAGCCCGCGGGTGATGTAGAGGTCCTCGTCCAGTTCGGCGTACCCCCAGGAGGCGCAGAGCGTGCCGATCCGGATCAGCCGCCAGCTCAGGAAAGCGATCCAGGCGACCACCGGGATGGCAACCACCCACGGCTCGAAGATCAGGCCGAGGACGACGGCGGGAACGGCGAACAGGAGGGTGTAACTGATCACTGCGCCGATGCGCCGTACGGTCGCCCAGCGTGGTGAGAGCCTCTGCCAGGCCACGGACGGAGGGGCGAAGAGCTGATCGGGCGTCACGGGTTCAGTATCCCGGTCCCGGGACGGTGGTGCACCTCTGGTGCTACTTGGTCTTGTGCTTCTTCTGTTTCGGGCCGCGGACCTCGACGCCGCCCATCATCACCGTACCGGTCAGCACCAGTTCGCGCGCTGCGCCGGCACCGGCGACGCGCTTGATGTCGTTGCCGCCCATGATCGCGGTCATCCGGTCGGTCACCCGGACATCGCTGCCGACCTTGATCTCCACGCCGGCCATGCACAGCTGGATGTCGAGCTCGATCCGGTTGCCCGGCCAGACGGCCTCGGTCAGGTCGAGTTCGACCCCGCCCCAGAAGGCGCGTACCCGGGTACGGGCCCGCGGGCGCCAATCGCCGTCGCGTTTGGCGCCGGAGAGGAAGGCGGTGAGCAGTTCGGGTTCGTCGGTCGGCAGCGGAGGCCCCTCCGGGAGCTGTCGCGGTCGGAGGTCGTCGAGGGGTACGAGATCGCGCGTCAGTTCGACCAATTCGTCGAAGTGGCGGGCCTGCATCGCCGAGTTCACCCGCAGGTCGAACTCCTCATGGGTCAACCGCCCCTCGCTGAAAGCGGCGGTCAGCAGGTCTGCGACCTGATCGCGATCGGCGTCGGAGGCCCGGAGCTGGATCTGTTCTGCAGCCATGTCCGCACTCTAGGCAGCAGTGCCGTGTCCGTCTCGGGGTAGAGCGGGGGATCGGGGGACTTTCATGGTGGGCCCCTGAGCGTCTCCAGGGGGTGACGTCGGTCATGGGTGAACCTGCCCGGTCGGTGGGTTCGGCGGCAGAAATGGTGTCTGGTGTGGCGCGTCAGCGTGTTCCTCCACCGGGCCGCGGTCAAGCTGGAGTAGTGGGTGCAGAGGGTTTGAACGGGGGCGAGGTTCTACGCGACCTGCGGCGTCGTTACCGGGTCTCGCAGGCACAGTTGTCGGCGATCTCCGGGGTCAGCGAGCGGACTGTCCGGAATCTGGAGAATCGGACGATCGTCTCTCCGCGCACCTCGACCCTGATGGCGATGGCCTCGGCGCTGGAGTTGCCGCCGGCAGAGGTCGAGGAGCTGTTGCGTGCCTGGGACGATGTCCGGGTCGGGCCGCCCTTCGCCGAGGCCAGTGTCGGGCAGCAGATGCATGCGGCGTTGCGGGAGCAGTTGCTGCGCAGCTTCCTGGACAAGCGGGTCGTCGTTGCCAACCGGTTGATTCGCGTCGGCGCCAACAAGCTGATCACCGAGGAGTTCTACCAGACCACGATCGAGGCGCTGAACGATGGCGTCGACACCCATTCGGTGCTGGCCCGGAGGATCCGGGACCACCAGGACATGGACCGTCTTCACTTCAACGACCTCGTGGGATGTTCGGTGAAGCGGCGACGCCTCGACCGGGAGGTCGACATGTTGATCGTCGACTTCGACCTCGGCCGAGAACTGCGTCTGGGCGAGACGATGGTGATCGCCTGGCGCGAGGTGAACGGGTGGGTCGCGGATCAGCAACCCGGCGGTCATGGGCCGGTCGATGAGCGGTACACGAATGCGTTCATGCGGCCGATCACCGCCTTGTCGATGCAGGTGGTGTTCGAGTGCGAGCCACCGACCTCGGCCTGGCAGCTGATGGGTCGTGAGCGGCTCGACCGTACCGAGGAACTGGCGGTAAACGACTACAACTCGGTCAGTACATCGTGGGTGAACGCGCGGCCGGGGCGGTTCGGGATCGGCTGGACCTGGGACTGAGGGCTACGAATCCTCTTGTGGGGATCCTCGGGGAGCTCTTCTTGTGGGGCTCGGGTCGTGTGTCCCATCGGGTTTGAGCTGGGGCCTGCCTGGCGCGAGTGGCGACTCCTTGGTGGTTCTAGGTACGGGCGACCTCGTAGGCTCAAGGCATGCAGAAGCCGATCGCACCGCCGCCCGTCCTGCTCGTCACCGCCGCCGCGGTACAGCTGCTGTTGGGCAAGAAGAAGAAGCCGAGCCGGTCGATCCTGCGCCGGGTGCTCGGGGGCAGTGCCGCGCTCGCCGGTGCCGGGCTGTTCGTCGCTGGTGGCGCCCAGTTGCTGGCCCGGTCGACCACCGTGGATCCCCGGGTGCCGGGTGAGAGCACGGAGCTGGTGACCGACGGGGTGTACGGCTACACCCGCAACCCGATCTACGTCGGCGATCTGTTGTTGCTGCTCGGGCTGGCGATCGGCCAGGGGAAGCTGATCAGCTACCTGCCGGTGGTGGCCTTCGCGGCGCTGATCGATCGGCGGCAGATCCCGCTGGAGGAGGCCGCACTGGCCGAGACCTTCGGCGACGACTTCAACGACTACGCCGAGCAGGTGCCGCGCTGGTTGTGATCCCCGTTCGCAGGCCGGGGTTGATTCTGACGCGTCTACACGCCAGCATCCGCCACTGGTCGGCGGTTGCCCGGTGAGGATCGGCTCGGTACGGATCGACCACGCGTCGAGCGTTCGCTACACTGGCGGCGCTGCACTCGCGGATGTAGTTCAATGGCAGAACATCAGCTTCCCAAGCTGAGAATGCGGGTTCGATTCCCGTCATCCGCTCCACTGCATCAGTGCTAGGTATTCGAGCCTTCACCTCCTCCCAATCGTTGGTCGTCCGGTACGACGCCTAGGTACGATTCGATCTGCGAGCGGGCCGACGAGAGGTGTCCGGGCGTCAGGTGCGAGTAGCGGTCCGTCATCCGGAGGTCGCTGTGCCCGGCGACGCTCCGGACGGTGGCCAGATCGATGCCCGCCTGTATCCAGGTCGAGATCGCGACCCCCCGGAGGTCGTGGAACCTCAGCCCGGGGAAGCCTGCGTCCGTGACGAGTTGGGTCCAGCCGACAGCCGTGCGGAAGTTGGAGTGATGGAGCCGTCCGCCCGGACGGGAGAACAGGAACTCTGTGGGGCGCCGAGAGGCGGTGAGCTTCCCGAGGATCCGAGCGGCCGGGGCGACGACAGGGACGGTCCGTGGCTCCTTGCTCTTCGGGTCTCCGATCTTTCCTCTGGAATGAGCTCGCTGAACCCGGAGGGTCTGCGCGGCAAGATCGACATCCTGTGGCTGGAGGGCTGTAAGTTCACCTGCTCTGAGACCAGTCAGGGCCGCCAGTCGGACATAGTCACCGTACAGGGGATCGATCCGCGCGCAGGCGGAGGCGATCATCTCGACCTGATCCATGGTGGGAACCCGATTGGTCGGGCTCGATCCTGGTCTGGGTGCCTTGACCTTCCGGATCGGGTGCTGTCGAGGAGACCGTCTTCGACGGCCTTGTTGAGGATTCGTGCGAGTGCAGATCTGGTCGTCCGCACTGCATCGTTTGACAGCCGGGCATTCCACCTTTCCTGCAGCCGGCGGATCAGCCGATCATCGATCTGGCGCAGGGGGACGTGTCCGAGATCGCCAAGCACCCGTTTCAGATTGCTCCGGTAGGTCGCCACCGAGGCCGGGGTCAGCTCCTCAAAGTACTTATCCTTCTTCTCGTCGAAGAACTCGGCGAGAGTGATCTGGTCTCCTGAGTGACGGCGCCGCTCCTTCTCCCGTTCGAGGCTCTCCCAAGCCAACGCATCGCGCTTGCGGTCGAAGTCCTTCGTGCGCTCGCGGCCCTCTCGCGTGTACACGCGGGCCTTCCATCGACCGTTGTCCCTGCGGCGGCTGACCATCTCAGGTCGCATCCCGCAGGTGTCGCTCGATGAACTCGTCGATGTCGCTGGGTCGGAAGAGCACGCGGGTGCCGATCCGCACACATGCCAGGGTCTTGCGCTGCGCTAGCTTCCGGACCATCCGAGGACTCAATCGGAGATTCTTCGCGACCTCATCGGCCGTTCGCAGTTCGTCCATTGGTCCTCGCTCTCGATTCTTACGAAGTCTAACAGATTCAAATACGTGGAACGAACATTGAGAATAATACATAGAGTTGATGTTGTGTCGGCTGACCGTTAGGCTCTGCTCATGGCTGACACTGTTGAGCTAGTGACTGGTGCAACCGTTGAGGGGCGGTTCGGCATTGCTCGGGGCAAGGCCAAGGACCTCGCGGCCGTTGGGCTGATCACGGTAAGAGGGAAGGCAGGCAGTCGGAATCTGTACTCACTGCACGAGGTGCGGTCGGTGATGGAACGGCCTTGGGTGCAGCCGCCCCACGGGTCCGCCTTCGTGGTGAAGGTGAACGCAGCTGGTTGGGATCCGGAAGCGTCTAGCGAGGACAAGGTCTCGATGGTGGCAGGTTGGTGGCCCTGTGCCGACCCGGATGCGTACGTTGGCCGGCCCATGCTGGTGGCCCACCAGAGTTTCATCCTCGCCGCGTACCGGATCACTGGCTACGAAACAGGCTACGGGCGGCGAAGGTTTGATCTTGAGCAGCCAGGTAGGGAATCTGCTCCGTTTCTTCTCAGCGCTGACCCAGTGGTCGGGCGTCGACTGCCAGCGCAGCGCGGGCCGATCAGCTATGGCTTGGAGTCGGAGGACTGAGATGCCAAGGGCCCGCAGGTACTGGATGGACCCTCAGAACTTCAATCGGGCAGGCAAGTCGCGCCGGTGGAACCAGATGAGCCGTGCCGAGCGCACGGCCTTCTACAAGAGGGCGTCAGTCAATCCGGAACTGCGTGCGCTGCACCCCGAAGCGTTCCCGTTCTCCGATACCGTCGGGGCGACCAAGGCTGCAGAGATCGCGGGCGTCAGCCGGAAGACGATCTGGCAGTGGTGCAATCAGGGAAGGTTCGACGGTGCCCTCAGGACCGAAGACGGGGACTGGCGCATCCCGATCACCGAGGCGCGGCGTCTCGGTTCCGGCCGTCCGTCCCGAAAGCAGGCGCCGTCCAAAGCGCAGCCAAGGCGGATCATTTCAGAGGTCTGGGCGCCTCGGCACGGGATCACTGGAGACATCCGTCAGCAGTTGCTCGACCGCCACCAGGACGCCCTGGCCGCCATGTGGCCGGGATGTTCTGTTCTCCGGACGGGGGCGGCTCTGAGCGTCGCCACACTCAACAGTCTTCAGGCCACAGTAGATGAGATGCGTGTAGACATTGCCGACAACCCGGACCTTGATCGGCCGCCGCCGAACGAGCCCCGCACAAAGCGTTTGGGGGATCTCCTGAGTGAGTGGGAGGAGATGATCGTGGAGTGGTCGAGGCTCCGTTCATTGGTGGCGGCGGACATCTATCGCCGATACGGCGAGTATCCCGGAATCTCCAACAAGGGCTGCAGGTCAAAGAGTGGACGGTTCGACGCGCCATGGCTGGTCTCGGACTTCGATCGCACCCTCGAGGAGCCTTCAGTGCCGTCAATGTCTTCTGATACGTCTCGGCACGAGGACTGGCACACAACTCTGTTGATCTTGTGCAGCCCGTTCACGGTGCTCGCCGATCCCGCCAAGGCTGTCGGCATCTTCCTTGACTACGAATCAGACGTCATCTGCGACGACGCAGCGAACAACGCACTCTGAATGCCTGCTCGCTCACGGGTACCTTCCAGCGGGCCCGGCGGCCGAAAGATGGGTAACGCGTCTCCAGAGCCCTTGGAGCAAGGATCAACTGGGCCTGTGGTGCCGCGACCTATCAACAAAGAAGGTCGCGTTCGCACGAAAACGCCGACCGCTGAACGTGTGCGCGGGCGAGTGGTGGTCAGGTCTCGCCTGTCCAGGCGACTCGTCTCTCGCTCTGTACGCGTTCAGAATCCCTCAGCGGCGATCTGACGCCATCGCGCCCCCTCGACGACGAACTAATAGAAGCTCGACTTCTGCGGCGCGCTCAGGGCGTCTCAGCGCTCTCGGTGAGATGGTCGAACCCGCGGGTCATCAGTCCGACCGCACCATCAAGAAGTTCCTGGGCCTCATCCATCCCTACCTTGATCGACTTCAGGCCGATGTATGAGTCGGTGTAGCCCTTCACCCATCTTCTCGGCACTCCGCGTGCGTCGGCAGCCTCGATCTTGGATCGCACTCGGATCAGGTCAGCCCTCAGGGGAGCGGCCGACTGATCGAATGCCACTCCCGCGGACTTCGCCGAGCCTTCCCAGAACGGCCCGAGCACCTCGAGGATGTCCAGCCAATCCTCCGGGGCGTCCCGATCTCCTGTGAGGTCGTTCGGGCCGACTACTACGCCCATGGTGAACTGGCACCGGTGGTCGAGCGGGTTCCGACTCCCCTCGAGCTGGCCGATGATGTGTCGTCCACCATCCATCACCGGAGACTGGACCAGGATTGACGGCCGTCCGCCATTCGTTCCCATCCTGTCGATGGACCAGCCAGAGGGAACGGAGGGCAGGTTGAGCGGCGCGAAGCGCCTCCGGACCTGACGGTTGCTGTCGTTCACTGCCTTGATGTCGGATGCGAGGAGCCTGGAATTCTCGAAGAGATCCAAGACAGAACTCCAGGTCAGTACAGGAATCAGCCCTTCAACCGGCTTCGCATCGATGGCCTCGTCAACCAAGAGGATGAGCGCGTCGAAGTGCTCCATCTCTCGCAGGATCTGCGTCTCAGTGATCTCGTGATCGAGCTTCGCCTCGATGCCAACCCTGGCGTCCATGTAGGAGAGCACCACGTCAGTGCTGGCCCTGCCGCGATCCTCGAGCGTGATCCCGTGCAGCTCACCGAGCTGCCGGCCCAGCAGTCCTTCGATCAGCTTGGTCATCGGCGCCGGGGCGAACCGGATCTCTGCCGCCAGCGCCCTGACAGCCATCGGTTCTGTGGTGAAGATGTGTGCGTCCATCGCTCCTCCTGAGGCTATTGGAGCACACCGCACCGACAGGAGTCATAGCTTCCCGGCGGGCGCCGGATCGACACTGGGGTGCGGAGCACCGAAGTGCTGAGCTTGGACGTTTCTCTGTGGGGCGACGAGTCAGAAGGATTCCAGATCGCAGTCAGACCTTGATCTTGAGAGGGCCATCAGGAGGGCGTTACCCTCGGACCGGTACAGGTTTCTCTGGATCCGCTCCAGATGATCAACATCGCATACCGGCTGGCGCACTTCGCAGCCTTGGTGTCGGTGCACATTCCCAGTACTGCCACCGTCCCGGGCTGACGCAGCCATTGAGGTCGATGAGGCCTTCTGTGTTGGGTCCCTCAGTCACATCTGTGCCAATCCCATCATCGCAGCAACCGGATCTTGATTGATGCACGCCGCCGGAAGTCTCTTCAGGTCCCAGACGACCCACAGTCTGGCGGACGACAGCCACTCGCCAGCCATCACGGCGGAGAAGGAACCGGCAGCGACAGCACCGCCGTCAATCGCCCTATGGGTTCGAGAACCGGCCTCGACCCAATCGGTGAAGCGCGGATCGTCGGCAACAAGCATCTCTGCCATACGGAGTGCCGCACACAGTGCTCCTACGGGAGTCGCGCCGATCATGATCGGCCCATGCTCAGCCAGCCCGGAGGCATGCCACATACCGGTCTCCCGGACCCACTCGACCCTGAAGTGCGGCGCACGCATCCCTGTCTCCTTAACGTGTCTTGTGAACGACGGCCCGAACGCTGTGCACGTCGGGCCGCCGCAGCCGTTCCCGAGACCTTCCGCAAGGAAGCTGCAAGCTCGGTGTGATCCCGTCATCTGAAGGTACTCGGAGAGGTATTGACAAGCACCGTGACGGGCGTCGGCTAGAACGATAGTAGCTCATAGAAACGTCTGCATTCCCTTACGTACAAGGAAAATGGAGGAGTCATGCGTCTGTTAATCATGATCATCTGGAACTAGAATAGCCGTAACGAAAAACCTTGGTTGGAGACGGTTCTGCAGATCATCTCCAGTCTGGCGAGAGGAACCATGATGACTTCTAGCAGCGACTTTTCAGTGAGAGTGGATCTGGGCACGGATGCCCGTGGACGGGACTCCGCTACTGCATTCACGGTGACCGTCGTCGGGAACGCCGTCGAGGTGCAGGTGAAGCACGGGTCGGCGGCAGCCGGCAGCGTCGTGGAGGTTCCCGAGCAGGTTGAGCATCGACGAGCGCTGCCGACCACGTCCACCAGGAAGGACCCGTGGCCGACAGTGACCGACCTCACCACCAGGAAGCAGGGAAAGGTTCGAAAGGCAAGAGCGAAGACGGACAGTGACCAGGCATCTCGTTGGCGTGACGATGAGATGTACGGCGACTTCTAGCAGAAGGAAAGCGGTATGAGAGACGATGAACGTCCGGAGGCGGACCGGATCCGAGACCCGCGGTCGAAAGCTGACCGTGAGCTCAGGCAGGTCTACGTGAACGGCCGAGGAACATCAGCAGACCGACTGCGCCTCAAGGCAGATCGTCAGCAGGCAGACTTCAACGCCGCATCGACGCGACTCTGGGTTGCCATCGGGATAGCCATCGTGGTCTTCGGACTGCTACTCAAAGGGTGTGAACTGCTTGTCGGATGACTGCCTATGCGCCGCCGCCGTGCCATCAGCCCCGAACCTCTCGCCGCGCCGCAGCCGTCCAGACGCTCGGCCACTATGAGTAGGAGTGGGGTGTCGGGGAGATGCGTCTACCCGATGCTCCTAGATCGGCGGGGGTGACGGTAGGCACGGGCATGGCGCTGACCATCTCGCACCGGAGGTTATGGGGTCCATCGCGTGGCCGACACACATCGTCACGGCCAGGATCGGCGGAACCGAGAATCCGGAGGGACGACGGCGTTCGAGGTGGAGCTGGTCCTGGCCGGATCACCCACAGTTTCACGGCATCTCGGATCTCCATCCGCCTGCTCCTCGATGATCATCGAGGAGCATCAGCTGTGCCTGATCAGAGCGTCCATGCGCGTTGCATACCAATAGGGGGAATCTAGAGGGCTCCTGAGATAGCCCGATATATATTGAGCGCTCTAAGAAGTGGGTACTCTGACGGGGACTCACGGTCTCGTATGTGCCCGAGTCGTCCACTGGGTGATTTTGCCACTACACGACGAATCATTCCTGATCACTGTCAGGCCAAGCTGCTCGGTGGGGCGCAGGCACCCTCGGACAGCACTTATGATCAGCGGATCGAGATTGCCGCGAACCCAGCAGCCAACAGCGCCACGGCTAGCGCACAACCCAACACTATGCCTAATGTGATGTAGCCAAGTCTGAGGGCTTCGGCTGCGAAGTTGTTTCGCCGGAATCGCTGCTGCTCAACTGCGACGTCGCCTAGACCGGCAGCGGCGAGCCCACCGGCGATCGACGAGACTACGAGCGCGAACGAGCCCGTCAGCACGGTGACTGCTTGTATGATGTCCCGTGAGATGTCCGGGATCAGTAGCAGGAGCGTACTCATCAAGGGCACTAGGTAACAGATGCCTGACGCCAGCAAGCACGTCGCGAGGGATCCGGCTCCCACCTTCACTAAGAGTGGACGGTTCGCTGCGATCACGTACCCGATGCGAAGGTCCTGCCTGGTCTCACAGAGACGCTGCAGGGAGTCGCCGAGCCGGATTCGGAGGGCTGTAATGCGCTGTACGCGTGACTCCGGGGCGTCGTTCCGGTCTCGACGCGGTGTCGCCTTTTCCCACTCCTTCCTCGCGGCTTTGTGATCCTCGCGCAGTCGCTTGATCGGCTCGGTGCGTACGTCCGATTCCACGACTGTCGTGAACGGTGAGGTTGGGTTTTGGGGACACCGAGCGAGCGCGTTTGTCAGGGCGTCGATCTCGGCCTCGATCCATGCCTGCATCTCGTCTAGCTCTGCCAGACGCTGGACCTTCCGCGCGTGAGTCCGGCTGCGCTGGAGGACATGCACAGTGAGTGCGGCTGCAGCCCCGATGAGTGCAGCGATCAGGGTGTACATACTGGCTTCCTTCCGACGGGAGTCAGTCGACGGTCTCCAGAAGGTCTCGCACGTGACCTCCGATCTCACGAATCTGGTGGTGGCGCAAAAAGGCAGAGCTGCATCGCCGACTCATCCCAGCCCTGTTCAGCATTGTCACGATCAGGAGAAGTTCTGCCGCGACATTCAAGATCCCTGAAGCGGCCCGACTGGTGGGGTGTTTCGCGCCGTTGTACGTGTCGGTGAACGCCCTTCCCCAGTCATCGACATCACCAACGAACTCCGCAAACGCAGGTCCGGCGTGACGAGCCAAAGCCGAGGCGAAAGTGTCGTGTTTGCTACGTTTCGATGTCCACTTCGGCGTACTTCCCCTGGACCTGCCTTCGGTCCTGCACTGTGTTACATACAGCTCGATCGCGGCGCCCAGTTGCAGGGTGCGCGCGGCCGTCCCCCGGCGCGCGCGATCTCGGACGCTGATGGCGTGCGATACATCTGGGTACTGCCGTGTCAGCGTGACCCACCGAGCAATCGATCGGGGATCGAGATCCTTCAACCTGAAGTAGGGCGCATCCGACGCGGCCGGGGGTGGGTCTTTCTGGGCCGCGTCGAGCAGGCTGTGATGCCAGAGACGGAGCCCATCACTGGCCGATTCACCCGGAGTGTGCACTGTTGCTGCAGTCGCCGGAAGAAAGGCGTCGTACGCCAGCGATACAAGGTCTTGAACCCGTGTGGCGATATCGATGTAGTCGCGAACGGATCCTGCCCGTCCATCCACGGACAGCTTCAGCGCCGAGGTGATCTCAACAGAGCTTCGGCGTGAATCGGCACTTCGGTACCAAGTGCCGGTCAGCCTGAGCCTGAGGGATCCGACCTTGCCGGCGTCTATGGAGTCGGTTGGTCGCAGCGCTACGTCGATTGATCGGCGCGATGTGGCTTGTTGCACGGTCAACTTCTCGTTCACCGGGTTCAGTCCTGCCCATGCCGGATTCGGGAACTCGACGGTGAGCTTGGTGATCTTGGTACTGAGTGACGCTGGGTTTGCCCCGGTGATCGCCGCAGGTCCTCGGTAGGTTCGTACCGATGGCTTCGAACCGCCGAGCTGGATCTGTCTGCGAGAGCGACGGACCTCGGGAAGGACGAACATCCCGGCCTCAGTCTGCCCAACGAGCCACAACTCTTCTAAGGACTCTGATCGGTCGAATTCCCGCATTGCTTGTTCGAGGTCCTGCTGTCCGGCGGGAACCATCACTCGTACTTCGATGCCATCGGTCAGGAGTCTGGCGTGCCCGGGAAGCGAGTCGGTGACATTCAGGGTCGTACTGCGGTCGCTGCGGGTGAGCACCCAAAAAATGCCCATGACGCCTTCTCGAAGTTCCTCCTCGCCCCTCATCCTGCGATCCTTGCGTAGTAGGTGCTCCGAGATACGCCGACTTGTCGACACGCCTTTGTCACCGTGAGGCCATCACCTACAAGTGCTTGAGCCGCTTCGAGCTTCGTGTCGTCGATGGAGCGTCTGCCTCGATATACTCCGCGTTCCTTGGCTAGGGCGATGCCCTCGCGCTGACGCTCCCGGATGATGGCTCGCTCGAACTCAGCGATGCTTCCCATCACCCCTAGGAGCAGGCGGGCGGTGGGGTCGCTCTGACCGGGATGGAAGGCGAGCCCTTCCTTGAGGAACTGGACGCCGACACCACGATCGGTGAGTCCGTCAACCAGGGAGTGCAGGTCAGCGGTGGACCGAGCCAGACGGTCCATCGAGGACACGATGACCTGGTCCCCGTCGCGGACATAGGCCAGGAGTTCCTCAAGTGCCGGCCGGTCCGTCGTGGAGCCGGAGACGTGATCGGTGAAGATCCGGTCGGCGGACTCACCGATCGCCTCGACCTGGCGGGCGGGATTCTGATCCGCCGAGGAGACCCGGACGTAGGCGACCCGCTGCCCCTTGCCCTCGATGTGTTCAGGCATGTCTTGACCCTCTCGACAGATCTGTCTATCTACGTCGAGAGCGACTCTAGATAGACGGTCTGACACCTCGAGGGAGGTGCCTAGTTGAAGTAGGCCCTAGATGGACGGCCTAGGTCTTGGCCGGTGCGGGAGCGAGGTCCAGCAGCGTGATGCCTTCGTCAGGCACTCCGCGGCTCCAGACCATCGATCGAGTTCCCAAGTGCGCCATCTCTTTCGGAAGGACGCCTAGCGTCGGTTCGAGTTCTGCCAGCGCCTTGTGCTCCCATGGCGTCATCTGACGGGTGACGGCGAACATTGCCACCGTCTCGCCGTTGTCCAGAACCATCCCCCCGAGGAAGTAAGCCAGCGCGGGGTCACCGTCCCAGAGGTGCCCGAGATCGAGCCATCCCGACCCCGATTTCTCGCACATGGCGACGGTGAGCTCGACGATGTCGTTCGCGCCCTGCGGTGCCTCGATCCAGACATCGGATTCCTCGGTTGATCCAGGGATCGCGCGCAGGTGCGATCGCGGCACGAGGATCCTGAGTGCTCGGATCCATCCCGACTCTGCGGCGTCGGGACGGCGCCATCGATGCATCAACCTGCCGGAAGGCTCCTCTCCGGTCTCAAGATGTCGATGCATGACGTTCGGATGCTCTGCCGGGTTGACGTACTGGAACCGCCAGTCACCGGACCCGTGGAGGCTGAGCTTGGCCTCGGATGCGGTTTTCCGACTGCCGATGTACACGTCGTTCTTCTTGGCCCACACCCTCCAGATCGTGGCGCGGTTCTGTTGGCTCCCCACGGCGGCGCGGATTGCCTGAGGGGCGGACCTCCAGTGATGAATCCGCCACGCCTCCGGGGCTCCATTGCTCCAGAGGACGCCGACGCGAGTGGCGTGGTTCTTGGGTCCGATCACCGCCGAGTCCGCCACTGCTGCAGCGATCTCGTAGTCACCAGGTGGTACTGGTAGGGACAGGTTGGAGCCGTCGGTGTCGAGGATCGTGGTCTCGTCCTCGGTGACTACCACCAGCGGTGACGAAGGGGTGCTCATCGGGGAATCTTGATCTTGGCCGGGCGGCCTCCCGCGCTCATCGGAACCTCCTTGGGTCGTTTCGGCGAGGTACTACCTCGTTCGGATCTGACGACGAGTCTTCCGGATCGGCCGAGAGCGCGGCGCCTGCTACCGTGCGTTCGGGCGGTACCGCGGTGGCCGGATCATTTTGATGCCCGATGGCGCGAGCTGCCGCGCGGGTAGGACCGCAGCTAGCCAAACAACGTATCCGGGTCAGACGGCACCTCCGCGCCGGTCGTTGGCTTGCCCGCCTTCTTGCGTATGTCAGCGGACACCGGGAGCACACCCGCGACTGTGAGATCGGTGACGGTGACGAAGTTGCTTCGGGCGATGATCGCGTCGAGCAATTCTGCCTGCTCGGTGTGGACCTCCGTCAGAAGAGTAAGCACGTGAAGAAGATCGATCAGGTCGGTCGTGTACTCCGGCAGCCAGTGGTCGACTTGGAGATCCGACAACGGGCTGTTGCGCCGGGCGCCCATCGCGGGACGATGCCGGTCTCGCCGACGGTACGAAAACCACTGCTGGATGATCTCCCGGTTGCCCACCGAGTAGTTCCACACCTCAGGGACGACAGGTCCGATTTGTCCGGCGCCGATGTAGAGCCGGTGGTGGTCGGGATCGAACGTGATTTCGTCCGGCATTCCTTCTGCGTCAGCAGGAATCGGGTACTCGGCAAGCACTTTCGGCGCCCGGTCGGCCGGAAGGCGCGGGGAACCCGGAGGACGACCCGCTTCTGCGCTCACGAACCGAGTTCCGTACGAGTGAAGCCAGATCACCCGCCTCCCGAGCTCGACAGCCTCGTTGAACAGATCAGCGTCAGCCACAACTGGCACGCGTATGCCAGGAGATTCGAGGTCGTCAGAGAACTTGGTCGCGTATGCGGGGTGGGAGACGATGCCTGCGACGTAGGCCATAACGTCGGGCCCCTGCACCGACTGACTCAGTCGATCGGACAGCGCAGTGAGCAGATTAGGTGTCGTGTTCGCAATGGTCCCCGCGGCGTCCCGCCACATTGGCCAAACGCGGCCACCAAAACTCCCTTGGTAGTGGTCAAGGTCGGGAATGTGGGCGCTGAAGCTCGCCGCCACATTGCCGGGGCTGTTCCTGGTGAAAGCGGTCAGGTACACCTGCGAGTCGCCGTAGACTCGCCATAGTGTGGGGTTAGGTCGGTTGATGAGACGCTTGTCAGGAATGATCCACTGACGGTCCAACGAGCGGTATCCGTAGCGGACCGGCTGCGGCACGGGACCGGTCTCCGATCCGATGCTGTTCGCCGGAGCGGGGTAGCCTGGCAAGCCGTCTGATAGCTCGGTGTTGACGGTCCGGTCGGCATGCTCTTGGAGGAGTTCAGGTTTGCGGCCCTGGGGAGCCCCAGTGAAGGCATTCCATCGATCGGTAAGGGTCTGCCGATCGGGGGCCACGGGCCAGGTGCGCCCCAGCATGGTTCCGGATCCATCGTACAGGAACAGGTCCTCCAGGCTTGGGTACGAACTCCATTCCGCAGCGGCGGCCGGCCAGAACGGATCGTAGGGCGACGTGCCCGCGAGCTCCCATCCGGAATCCGCATCGGCGGCGTCCAAGCTGATTGACTTCAGTTCGACGAACTTCTCTTTCCGCGGGCCACTCTGCAGCGACCGGTAGTACACCGTGGCTGGCCCGTCCCCCGTACTGCCGTCACGGACGGCGAGGGTGATACAGATGGGCTGCTGCACACCTTGGAAGATCCGAGTGGAGTGAGGTGGCTGGTGTCCTTCGGGCGAGCAGTCGATGATGTAGACCGCGTCCGCGCGTTCGCGGAGGTAGGCACGCATCTGCGAGAACCCCGGGCCACCGAGGAAGCCCGCGACGGTAATGAAGCAGACAATCCCGCGGCCGTCGTCGATCCCGCCGTCTTCGAGCGGCTGATCGAAAACCTTGTCGGTGGCCCATCGCCAGAAGTACACGTACGGGTTGTAGAGATGCTTCACGTGCGCGCCGACGCCGACCTGCGGGTCCGGTATGAACCGCCTGAGCGGTGCCGGCCGGCTCACGCCGCCCTGCTCGACGAATCCCCCCTGTCCCTTGCTCCGCTCCTTGTACGGAGGATTGCCCAGGACCACCATGACGGGTTCCTTCGCCTTGACTTCGTTGGCGTCCCGTCGTGACTGAGCGATGGGCTCGTACCAGTTGCCCAGCTTGGTGACCTCGACCAGCGGGTCATCGAGAGTGTTGGTGACGTAGGTGCGGAGGCCGCTAAGCGCAGAGTCTGGGGCGTGGAGCTCGTTGAGCTCGGCCAGCAGTCGTAGCTGCGCCACCGCGTAGGGCCCCATCTGCAGTTCGAATCCGATGATGCGGCTGACGGTGTCGGCGAGTGCTCCGGGGACCGCGCCGGGACCTTGCTCGTCGGAGACGTGCTCAGCGATCCGTCTGAGAACCTCCAGGAGGTAGGTGCCGGTGCCCAACGCTGGATCCAGCACCTTCACACCGGGGTCGGCGAGCCCGCCCGAGATGTTCAGACGGGAGACGAGCGCTTCATCGACCAGTCGCGTCATTTCCGAGACGACCTCGACCGGCGTGTAGTAGGAACCGGTCTTCTTTCGCAGCTCGGGGTCGTACTCAGCAAGGAACTCCTCGTAGAAGTACAGCCAGGCTTCGGGGTTCCCCTTGGACAACTTGGGCCAATCAACAACCGACAGGGTTCGCGTGAGCGTCGCCACCGACGTCTGCAAGGCGTCGTGGGCCAACTGGCCTTCGGTGAGGATGCGAAGCGCGGTGCCGACCAGCGTGTACTTCTCGGCCGCGAGCTTTGTCGCCGCCGCTGCTACACCGTCCGTCAGGTCGATGTTGCGGACCCGGGCCATCAGTAGACCGAAGGTGACGGCTTGTGCATAGGAGTCCGCAAACTCTTCGTCGGACGCGTCCGGAAACAGAAGCTGCCGCCAGTCGTAGGCCAACCCGAGCAGATCTGAATTCTTAGCGGTGAGCTGTTCGGTGACCTCGTCACGGAGGAGCCGACACAGACGGGCGGCCGTGTGAGCGAGCTGGCTCGGCCTTGCCGGGGGCTGTGGCGACCAGGTAAGAAAGTCAGCTACGAGACCCGGCAACCCGGTGGGCGCCTCGAGCTTGGAACCCGAGATGTTCACGTCACCGTCCAACTTTTGCACCGTGCCCTGTAGCTCTCCGAACCTCCAGACGGAGAACTCGTTGCCGTCGGTGTACATCAAGTTGGGCAGCGCAGAGAGCTTGGCCCATTGATTCTTGTCGTGTTTGTCCGTGAACCTACGTGGGTCGGCACCCTTTCCGGGGGCCTTGAGCTCAACGAACCCGACCAAGACGCCCGACAGAGTGACCGCGAAGTCAGGTCGCACCTGCAACTCGGAGAGCGCCGATTCGCCCACCAGCACGAGTGCATCCGTGTCCTGACCGCCCAGACCCGTCAGAGCCCGAAGATAGTTCTCGATCGGACCGCGCAGCTGATCCTCGGCTTGACCGGACACCGCAGGAGAGAGCAGCTTAGCCTTCGCCGCTTTCCCGTACTCCGCCGTCGCCGTCTGCAGATTGGTAGGAGGCGCCACGAAGCGAGCATAACTGAGGGTGCCGACAGGCCCGCCGTCAAGAGTCTCGTGTGTCTGTCTCTCCCATGGGAACTGATCCCGGTCGCTCGCGCGCGAGGGGCGTCATGACTGGACAGAGCTTCTGAGGATGCGTTACCTCCGGAACTCTCAAAGCGATTAGAAGGTAACGCACTTCCGCGAGCCCCTCGGTGTCTGTTGATCAATTGATCAATCCACCCGCTGTATCACGAGTTGTTTGAGTCGGTCCACCTCGTCCTCGGAGATGATCATCTGGCCGCCCGGTGTGTGCACGACGCGGGCAACGTTGATGCTGATCCAGCGGTAGAGAGTGGGCTTGCTGACTCCGATCTCCTGTGCTGCTCGGGGAATCGGCAGGTATCCGGTCCGTTCACTCATTGGTATCTCCTTCGTTTGGCGGGCCGCGGGTGTCATTGATCGTGAATCGAGAGCTTCGGACGGCGGTCCGGATCGCGTGGCCGTTGATCGAAGGGGAGCCTTGCGCCCGATCGGACTGCCGGAGAATGCCGAGCTGCAGGACGCCTCATTGACTGAGATCACTCGTTTTCCATTTTTCGCGCGATGGGTAGGTATACCAGGGGGACGACCAGCATTTGGGGTATGAAGTGAGCCATGGGGCTTCCTAGGAGCCCGAGGATTCTGGCTCCTGACCTCGCTCTGGCAGGTACCGGTGTCGTCGTGGCCGAGCTGATCATCCTCGGCGGCGGCACGGGTGAGCCAGCGGTGGATCGTGGACACGCACTTGCCGGTCCGGTCAGCGATCTGCTGAAGTGTCATGCCTTGAGCGCGGCACATGACGGCATCTGCGATCAGGGTGTTCCGGGCGACCTGCTTCGATGTCGGGCTGGAGATGGATGCTTCCCGGAGCCTGGCGCGGACCGATGATTCAGATCGGCACACTCGTGCTGATATCTCGGCTCGCGTCGCACCGTCCTCCGCCATGGCTCGGATCCTCGCAGCGGTCAGTTCGGCTTCCGCCGACTGGGTCTGCCGGCCTCGTGTGAGCCCTCGCAGGCGGACCTCCGCTGCACTGGGCTGGGCGGATCGGGTGAGGCCACCCCGTCTCCGCTCCTCGTCCGTGTATGACGCACCGATGCTGCCCGCAGCGAACCGTCGGTGTCGCTCTATCCATTGTTCTGAGCTGCACCGTCTCGTGACCGAACGTGCGATGCCGTACACCTCCACCAGGCTGAGGGGTCCCCGGGAGTCGACGGCCTTGAGGGCCGCGTTGTCCTTGAGGAGGGACTGGGCCACAGCGGTCTCCTGAACCGTCCGGCCTGCTGCAGCCTGATCCATGAACCTCCGGATCGCGGCCCGGAACAGTGAGCTGTTGCGCTTGACCTGCCCCGGTGTGGGGTGAGTGAGCCACTCGATGCCTTCGATCACGGCGACGGGATGTTCGTGGCGCGGAGGCTGGCGGTCTGTGGCGGGCACTGGTGCCGGGGATCCGGACGCTTTGGTGCCGTGACGGCCGGGGCCAGGCACTGGGACGCCGGCCTCCTCGCAGGCTTCGGCAAGCTGAGTGAGAGTGACCTTGGCTGTGTGGAGGTAGCGGGTGTAGTAGTCAGGGCCGCGATGAAACGGATTGCGCATCAAGCAGTCGGTGTATCCAGGGTCGCAGTGCAGGACCGTGCGCATGGTGTCGACGACACGACGGAAGAAGCCGCTCTGTCTCGGCTCATCCTTACGGACAGGCTGACGGAGCAGCCAGGTCGCGTGATATCTGCCGATGTCGCCACATACGCGAACCGAGAGGAGGTTCGGGGGGATCGGAAACTCTTCGAGCAGGCCGGCCATCATTGGCTCGTCGCACTCGACCGTTATGAACGCAGCAAACTTGGGCCCGTTCAGCCGCAACCAGGGGAACTGTGAGATGGCCTCGATGGCGCCGGGCTGCCGTCGGACGCGGATCTCCCGCTCGCCAGACTTGCTCACAGTGGCTGTGCCCACCATCATCGGCGCGGAGCCCGGACTGTAATGCTGGAGGACCGCGAGAAGTTCGTCGTCACTGATCCTCAGGTCTGGATCCGGGTGCAGCGGGTCAGGCCAGAGGATCTCGTCCGGGTCAGGGGGAACATCTCGTGTCCACTCCGCCATCGCGACGGCTCTGACCTGGCACGATGCCTGGCACGATCCTCCGTGCCGGGAGCGGTCCTAGACCACGGATCGGTGCGTCCGATTCCAGCAATTCCGCCAGTTCTCAGTCAGGCGTTGAATTCCCAAGCTGAGAATGCGGGTTCGATTCCCGTCATCCGCTCCAGATCCTCTCCCCTAGTCAGAGTCACTTTCACCGCTCAGCTTCTTCGTCCGGCCGGCTTGCTGATGTACGACCGATGTACGACCGCCCTCATCTGGCGGGGCTGACGGCTTCATCGAGTCGGTATCGGTATCTGGTGAGGGCGCGCCGTCAACAGCTAGTTGACCGTCCGCGGTCGTGACCGGCACCTGAGGTCGATGGTCGTCCGATCGCTCATGTCGCTGCTGAGGCCGGAATTGCCCGCTCCACTGTGACCAAATGGGTGCAGCGCTATCGCCTGGACGGTCCCGAAGCGTTGGTTGATCGGTCCAGTGCCCCACACAGGCGCCCGTCGCGGCTTGCGGTCGAGGTGATCGAGCTGATCGATGCCTGGCGACGCGATCACAAGTGGTCGGCCCGCAGGATCACGGCCGAACTCGCCGACCAGGGCCACCACCACAGTGTCCGCACGATCGACCGGTGGCTGAAGCGCCCCAGGTTTGATGCCGCATCCTTTTGAGTTGGAAGGATGTATGTCATGCCGAAGAAGATCGATCCCGCCCTCCGTGACCGGGCGGTGCGGCTGGTGCGTGAGCACCGGTCGGAGTATCCGTCGTTGACGGCCGCGTCAGCGGCCGTTGCCCGCCAGGTCGGCGTCGGCCACGAGTCCGTGCGCCGGTGGGTGCTGCAAGCCGATATCGACGACGGCACCCGCGACGGGATCACCAGCGTCGAGCATGCCGAGATCAAGCGGCTCAAAGCCGAGAACAGTCGTCTGCGTGAGGATGTCGCGATCCTGCGCGCGGCGACGACTTTCTTCGCGGGGGAACTCGACCCCCGCAACCGTTGATGCTGGGTTTCATCGACACGATGAGAGCGGAAGGTCACGCGGTCGAGTCGATCATCCGGGTCCTGCGTGAGCAGGGCGTGAAGATCGCCGCGCGCACCTATCGAGCCCACCGGCAAGGCGTCGTCGCAGCGCGGACGATCACGGACGCGCAAGTCCACGACGCGGTCCGAGCGGCCGCGTGGACGACTGTTGAGATCGCGGGCCGGCCGCTGAGGAAGCTGACGCCGGAGGGCCTTTACGGGCGACGAAAGATGACCGCGCTGATCCGGCGCACCACGATCCCGGGCGCGTCGCGAGGCGCGGTCGACCGGGCCATGCGCGCCCTCGGCCTGTCGGGAATCCGCCGCGACAAAGGCATCCGCACCACGATCCCCGCCAAAGACGGGATCCGTGCCGGCGACCTGCTGAACCGCGACTTCACCGCGCCGCGCCCGGATCACACCTGGGTGATGGACTTCACCTACTGCCGCACCTGGGCCGGATGGGTCTACGTCGCGTTCATCGTCGACGTCTACTCGCAACGCATCGTCGCCTGGCATGCGCAGACCACCAAGCACGTCGAGCTGGTCATGATCCCGCTGCGCATGGCGCTCTGGGAACGAGCGCGTGACGGGCACCCGGTCCAGCCGAAGCAGCTGCGGGCACATTCGGACGCCGGGTCTCAATACGTCTCGCTGGCCTACACCGACAAGCTCGCGCTCGACGGCATCGCACCCTCGATCGGGTCCGTCGGCGACGCGTTCGACAACGCCCTCATGGAGACCATCAACGGGCTCTACAAAGCCGAGTGCATCCGCACGACGGTGTTCCACGACGGACCGTATCGGACGATCGCGGACGTCGAGTTCGCGACCGCCGGCTGGGTCGACTGGTACAACACTCGTAGGCTTCACTCGAGCCTCGGCTACGTCCCACCCGCCGAGTTCGAGCACGCCCACTACGCAGCCCTCACCCGAGAGCCGCAACCCGCATAGGAGCGGCAAGAAACCTGGGTCGCTTCAGGCTGGCCCGGCTCGGGATCTCACGGCGCCGAGACCTCGACCCGATCGGGGAGAACAACCGCGAACCGCAGAAGATCACCGCACGGTTCCCTGGGCACATGATCCACCTGGACGTGAAGAAGGTCGGCACGATCCCCGACGGGGGCGGCTGGCGAATCCACGGCCGCGGCAGCACCCGGGCACTAGCCGGCAAACGCGCCCACAAACAGCGGGTCGGCTACACCTATCTCCATACCGCGATCGACGGCTACTCCCGCCTGGCCTACACCGAAGCCCTGGACAACGAGACCGCCACAACCAGGATCGGCTTCTTCTGCCGCGCTCGGGCGTTCTTCACCGCCCATGGCATCACCCGACTGGTCCGAGTAGTGACCGACAACGGCGCGAACTACCGCGCCAGAACCTTCGTTCGGACCGTGACCGCCCACGCGGCGCGACACCAACGGACCGGCCCCTACACGCCCAGACACAACGGGAAAGTCGAGCGCTACCAGCGCCTCCTGACCGAGGAATGCCTCTACGCCCACGCCTTCGAATCCGAGACCGAACGACGCCAAGCGATCAGCACCTGGGTCCACCACTACAACTACCATCGACCCCACACCGCCTGCGCCGATCAGCCCCCGGCCACCCGAGTCCACACACATGTCACCAACGTCATGCCCTCATACACCAGGGCGGACAGTGCTGAAGCTAAGGCGGTAATGAGGACAGGATCCAACTTAACCTCCAGTGTCGGGGTTGCCTGCTCTTGGCGCCAGCGGATCGATCCGCGTCGGGATTCCACCAGCGTACGGGGCCGACACCACGCTCGTGTACGGCGACGTGCACGAGATCGGTCAAGAAGCAAGCAGGATCGGCAATAGGTAACCAGCGTGACCACAGGGATCAGCTGACCCGAATCGCGCTGAATCGCCTTCCCAAGCTGAGCATGCGGGTTCGATTCCCGTCATCCGCTCCACACCGTCCCCGACCAGAGGAACTTGAGCGTTCTCCGGTCCGCCTCACTTGGTGATCTGAGCGGCCAACTGCACCGCAGACACTGGCAAGTTTACTGGAGTGCGTCACATTACGGTTGGCCTGTACGGCCCGGAGGGGGCTCGGAGCGGGCCGAATCGCTTCGCAGCCACCGCAAGCCCGAATGAGTTCCTGACTGGGTCTGGCAGTTTGTCGAGGACCTCGTTCGTGTAAGTCAGTGTGGGTTTCAAGTTGACATTCTTCCCATGAAGGTTGATAGCGTCCTGTAGCTCAGGAGCGATGCTTTCAAGCTGCCGGTACAGCCACTTGCCTTCGCGTACCGCCAGTCCCGTGGGCTTGATTGTCGAGCGTGCGAAATCAGCTCGTTGAATTGCCCACATCAACTGGAAGGCTGCGTCAACGAAGTGGTTGTGCTCATCCTGGGTAAGCACCCTCGTTCGAACCCTTGCGCGTTGCCGATCGTATGTCGTGCGGATACTGCCTGGGCATCAATGAGAGCGTTCAACGCCTGAGCCGCCTGGGTGTTGCGTTTCGTACGGTAGTTGGACACGCTAGTCGAAACAGCGGCAATGGCAGATGCAACTGATGTGAGTAAGGCGAGAAATGAGAAAAGCACCGGGTCCATTAGTGCTCCAACATCAGGGGGCGGGGTATCAGTCTGAACACTTCCAGCTGCCTTGTAAAGGGTTATTCGGAAAGTTGCCTGTGCTCTACTTCAAACAGTCTGAACCCATCGCATCGGACCCTGTCAGGGCAGTTCCTCAAGACTCCATCTTGCCGACTGAAAGAGGGAGGCGGGCTGGTTCGATACCCGCTACCGATTCGCTCGAATCGGTCATCGGTGGTCCGTTACCATCCCCCGAGCAATGACCACATATGCCGCCGCGCCTCAGTCAGGTCGACCGGGTGCCCGGCAAGTCGCGTCAACAGGTCCTCCAAGTCCCAGGTGCTGAGCCTGGCGTACCGCGCGGAGTAGATGCCGACCCGGCGAATGCCGAAGTGGTCGGAACGGTCGAACAGGGCGTAGCCGATGAGCTGGTGGAGGTCGGAGGCAGGCAGCTTGTCCCGGCGATCACCGGTGCGCCGATCGACGTCACCGAGTCGGGTCTTGATGTCGAGCAGCAGATCACCGCAGATCAGGTCGGCATCGGCCGCGCAGAACTGAGACCCCTCGAACTCCGGGCCGAGGACCACCTGATCATGATCAACTTTCGGCAGCAGTGCCGCACTCGCCAGCTCGAGCATCTCGACACTTTGGCGTACCCCGTCGGCCGGGGCCAGTGACAACAGGGCATCCACGCTGAACCCGGACATCCCGAGCCGGGTCAGTGCCGAATCGGGACGCGGGCCGGCCCGGTAGACCTCGGTGCACAACGCCAGTGCCCAGCATGCCCGGGCGAGCAGCGGCCGGTCCCCGGACAGCGCCGCATCGGTGGCCACCAGCCCGACCTCGCGGATGACCATCCGGGCCGCAGTGGAGAAGGCGATCGCCGCGATCACCGGGAAGTCGTCCGGTTCGACCAGGTACCGCAGGGCGAAATCGACACCGGCACCGAGAGTCCCCGGGTTCGCGCTGCCCGCAGGTACGAGCAGTGGCCCGCTGTCGCGCAGATGCTCCGACTGCACCTGCCGCAAGCCGACCGCGAGCTCGGCGTCGAACCACTCGCGCAGAGGTGATCGCCGGTCCGCCAGGGCGCGGGTCAGGCTGGAGTACCGGTACGACAAAGATCATCACCTCCGGGGCATTGCGTCGCTCGGTCCAGTATGCGGCCAGCTGATCCGACGAGGGGGTGAGTGATTGCAGTGCCGCCTGCCGTGCGGACAGCCGGGGCGTTTCCACGAGAAGCGGTGAAAACCCTCAATAAGATCCGCAGATGATGTGCGATAGTGCTCAACATGGCGCAGTTGCGGATTTCGGATGCAGCCGGCTTCCTGGCCGTCAGTGACGACACCGTTCGCCGGTGGATCGCCTCCGGGCAACTGGCGGCGATCACCGACACGGCCGGCCGGAAGGTGGTCGACGGCAGGGTGCTGGCCGACTTCGCGCGCACGCATGCCGCTCAGGTCCCATCCCCACCAGGTGCCCCCAGTTCCGCCAGGAACCGCTTCGTCGGACTGGTCACCAAGGTCACCGCCGACACCGTGATGGCGCAGGTGGAACTGCAGTGCGGGCCCTACCGGGTCGTCTCACTGATGAGCAGCGAGGCGGTCGAGGAGTTGGGCCTGGAAGTCGGCAGCGTCGCCGTGGCAGTGATCAAGTCGACCAATGTCGTGGTCGAACTGGCGGAAGGATGAGGGTGATGGGCTTCCCGGCACCACAACGGCTCAACAAGGTGCACGACCGTGGCCGGGCGGCCCCCGCACGCCGGACCCCCCTGGTCGCCGCTGTGGTCATCCCGGTACTGCTGCTCACCGGTTGTACCGACGACGCCGGACCGGGCGGCGACACCGAGACGACCACCCTGACCGTGTTCGCGGCGGCCTCACTGAACGCGACCTTCACCGAGATCGGCTCACAGTTCGAGGCAGCCAACCCCGGAACCAGCGTGAGGTTCGACTTCAACGGCTCGTCCACCCTGGTGCAGCAGATCGTCGAGGGTGCCCCGGTCGATGTGTTCGCCTCGGCGAACACCGCCACCATGACCACGCTGACCGAGGCGGGAATGAGTGCCGGTGAACCGATCGACTTCGCGACCAATGTGTTGACGATCGCGGTCGCTCCGGGAAATCCGCATGGCGTGACCGGACTGGCCGATCTGCAGAACCCCGAGCTGAAGACCGTTCTCTGTGCTCCGCAGGTGCCCTGCGGGGAGGTTGCGCAGACTGTCGAGGGCGCTGCCGGTGTCGAGATCGAGCCGGTCAGTGAGGAGCAGTCCGTCACCGATGTCGTGAACAAGATCGGCAGCGGGGAGGCCGATGCCGGGCTGGTCTACGTCACCGATGTGATCGCCGCCGATGGCAGCGTCGAGGCTGTCGACTTCCCCGAGTCGGCGCAAGCTGTGAACCGCTATCCGATCACGACGGTCGATGGGAGTCCGCACACCGACGTGGGCCGGCAGTTCGTCGGCTTCGTGGTCGGCCCGCAGGGCCAAGCCGCACTGGCCGAGGCCGGTTTCGGTCAACCGTGAGGTGAGGACCATCGAGGAACCACGCACAGTGCGGACCGGCAGGCGATCGCCGGTGCGTATCTCGGCATCCCTGCCGCGCTGGCTGCTGCTGCCGGCGCTGCTCGGTGCCGTGTTCGTGATCTTGCCGCTGGTGGCGATCGTGGCCCGGGTCAACTGGTCGGAGTTCGGCTCTTTGATCAGCAGCGAGTCCTCCCGGGCAGCGCTGTGGTTGAGCCTGCAGACCTCGTCGGCGAGCATGATCATCTGCGTCCTGCTCGGAGTTCCGTTGGCCTTCGCGCTGGCGCGTACCAGCTTTCCCGGCCAGGACCTGCTGCGTTCGGTCGTCCTGCTACCGCTGGTGCTGCCGCCCGTGGTCGGCGGGATCGCGCTGCTCTACACCTACGGCCGGCTCGGTCTCCTCGGCCGCTACCTGGAGGCGTTCGGGCTGAGCATCTCCTTCACCACCACCGCGGTGGTACTGGCGCAGACCTTCGTCTCCCTGCCTTACCTGGTGGTCAGCCTGGAGGGAACCCTGCGCACCACCGGGGAGCGGTACGAACAGATCGCCATGACACTCGGGGCGCGACCGTCGACCACGTTGTGGCGGGTGTCGCTGCCGCTGGTGCTGCCGGGACTCGTGTCGGCAGCGATCCTGGCCTTCGCCCGCTCGCTCGGCGAGTTCGGCGCCACCATCACCTTCGCGGGAAGTCTGCAGGGCGTCACCCGTACCCTGCCGCTGGAGATCTATCTGCAGCGCGAGACCGACCCGGATGCCGCAGTAGCGCTGTCGCTGCTGCTGGTCGTGATCGCCATCGCTGTGATCGGCCTCGTCCGCGGTTGGCAGGGCCGGCGTGGCGGTGCGTTGTGAGTGGCGGTGCGTTGTGAGTGGCGGTGCCCTGTGAGCGGTGATGCAGTGTGAGCGGCGGTACGCGAGACACGCCGATCGGCCTGCAGGTCGAGTTGGAGTCCGATGAACGCGATGTCCGGGTCGGCCTGGAGGTCGCCGCCGGTGAACGGGTGGCGCTGCTCGGGCCGAACGGTTCGGGCAAGTCCACGGTGTTGAACACGATCGCCGGTCTGATCCGCCCTGACCGGGGCCGCGCCAGTCTGGGGGAGAAGGTCCTGTTCGATCTTGGCGGCACAGCCCATGATCGACAGGCGTCTCGTCGGGTATGGCGCCCGCCGTACGCCCGGGGTACGTCACTGCTCGCCCAGGAGGCACTCCTCTTCCCGCACCTGTCGGTGATCGACAATGTGGGATTCGGGCCGCGCAGCACAGGAGCAGGACGTTCCGAGGCCAGGGCCACGGCCCGTCAATGGTTGGACCGGGTCGGTGCCGCTGAGCTGGCCGACCGGCGCCCCGATCAGGTGTCCGGCGGTCAGGCGCAGCGCGTGGCGATCGCCCGTGCCCTGGCAGCACAACCGGACCTGCTGTTGCTGGACGAGCCGCTGGCGGCCCTGGACGTCGCGGTGGCCGTCGAGGTCCGGCAACTGCTCAGCCGGGTCCTCGCCACCCAGACGACAGTGCTGGTCACCCACGAGGTGCTGGATGCGCTGTTGCTGGCCGACCGGGTGGTGGTACTCGAACAGGGTCGGGTCGTCGAGTCCGGTACGACCGCCGAAGTGCTCACCCGGCCCCGCAGCCGCTTCGGCGCGCAGTTCGCGGGATTGAACTTCGCCACCGGCGTCTTTGACGACGGAGCACTGCGGACCGCCGAGGGAGTGCGACTGTGGGGGACCGGTTCACCCGTACCGGCGCAGTCACAGCGTGCGGTCGCGGTCTTTCGGCCGAGTGCGGTGATCGTCTCCGCGAGCGTGCCCACCGATTCCAGTCCCCGCAATGCGCATCCGGCCACGATCACCGAACTCGAACCGATGGGAGACCTGCTGCGGGTGCACACCGACCGTTTCGCGGCCGATCTGACCGCGGCGGCGGTCGCCGAACTCGGGCTGCGGCCCGGGTCCGAGGTGATCTTGTCGGTGAAAGCCTCCGAGGTCGCGATCTATTCGGCCTGACGCCGATGTTTCGATCGCGTCACAAAAGCACCGATTCCGCCTGCGGTCAGCAGCCACCCCTGATTATCGTTCAAGTGAACGATTAAGGAGGAAGGACATGGTGCCGACGATCAGCCGACGCCAGGCCCTGACCGGCCTGCTCGGGGGTGCGGCCGCGTTGGGCCTGGGCTCAGCCTGCGGTGCGCCTGCCCTGCAGCTCAACGAGCAGGCTGCCACCGGTCAGCCGCGAGCAGGCGGGGTGATGCGGATCGCCCGGCCCGCCGCCAGCGCGGCCGAGACCCTGGATCCGGCGAGTTCGCTGTCGGCCTATGAGTACCTCGGGGCGATCTACAACCGGCTGGTCCGGCTGGATCGCAACGGGGAGACCATCCCCGATCTGGCCCTGGAGTGGTCACCGAACTCCGATGCGACAGTCTGGACCTTCCTGCTTCGTGCCGGCGTCCGGTTCCACGACGGGCGCCCACTCACCGCCGAGGATGTGCGCTACAGCGTGCTGCACATCCTCGACCCCGACACCGCCTCACCCCAGGCCGGCCCGCTGTCGATCATCGACGAGATCGTGGCAGTGGACGACACCACGGTGCGATTCGTCCTCGGCACACCCAACGCGGAGTTCCCCTCCCTCCTCACCGCCTACCAGTGCTACATCGTCCCGGCCGATTCGGCCGCCACAATCGGTTCCACCGGCATCGGCACCGGACCGTTCGCCCTGACCTCCTTCGCCGCCGCAGGTGCCGGCTCCGTGATCGCCAACCCCGACTACTTCGACGGCGCACCGGCCCTGAACGGGATCGACTTCTACTCCATCCAGGACACCTCGGCCCGGGTCAACGCGCTGCTGGCCCGGCAGGTCGACCTGCTGTCGCAGACGAACCTGGACAATCCGACCGCACGAGTGGTCGCCAGCTCCAACGGTACGACCGTCGCCTCGGTGCCGAATGCGCAGTGGTACACGATCCCCATGTTGGCGACGTCGGCGGAGTTCGCCGACCCCGATGTCCGGATGGCGATGAAACTCGCCTACGACCCGACCGCGATCCTCGGCACGGCTCTGCAGGGAACGGGCACGGCGGGTTGGGACAATCCCGTACCACCCGAACTCGCTGCCTGGGCAGACGTACCGCGGGCCCATGACCCGGAACAGGCGAGATCCCTGCTGCAGAAGGCCGGTCGGGCCGACCTCAGCCTGCCGATCTACACCTCGGCCTACGAACCGAATCTGACCGCGATCGCCACCGCCTATGCCGAACAGGTATCCGCCGCCGGGATCAACCTGCAGATCACGAATGTGGCGGCCGACTCCTACTACACCGAGGTGTGGATGGTTCAGTCGCTGATGGTCAGCTACTGGTTCACCGGTCGTCCGATCGATCAACTGCTGAACCAGATCTTCCGCAGCGGATCGAGCTACAACGAATCCGCCTGGTCGAACGAGCGCTTCGACCAGTTGCTCGACTCCGCCAGGGCGGACCTGAACGAGGAGAGCCGGCGGAGCAAGTACGCCGACGCACAGCGGTTGATCGTCGAGGACAGCCCGGAACTGACACCGGTGTTCGGTGACCGCCTGGTCGGACTGTCCGAGGAGGTCGTCAACTACGACGAGTACGGCTTCGAGATGGACTACCTACGACTGGGTTTGAGGGAGGCCTGAGATGATCAAGATGATCGCCTATCGACTCGCGTCGGGTGTGATCACCCTGTTCCTGGCGGCATTCTTCGTCTTCTTCGCCGTGCAGGCACTTCCCGGCGATGTCGCCGAGCAACTGCTCGGCCAGAATGCGACACCGGAGGCAGTGGCCACACTTCGGGAACAGCTGGGTCTCGACGCACCGGTCTGGTTGCGGTTCGTGCAGTGGCTGGGAGGCGCTGTGACCGGTGATTTCGGTACCTCACTGGTCTCCGGCGAATCGGTCTCGTCGGAGTTGTGGTCGGCCTTCGGCAATACCCTGCTGATCGCCCTCCCGGCGATCGTGGTCGGCATCGGACTCTCGGTGGCCCTCGGGGTGCTGGCCGGCGCCCGCCGCGGCACCACCACGGATTCCTCCATCTCGGTGGTCGCGCTGGTGCTGATGAGCATCCCGGAGTTCGTGGTCGCCACCGTGTTGGTCCTGCTGCTGGCGATCATGGTCCCGATCTTCCCGGCCGTGGTGTTGCAGGGATCGGAGGCGACGGTCACCGAGTTGCTGCCCTCGATCGTGCTGCCCGCGCTCACCCTGGTGATTGCCATGGCGGCCTACATCATCCGCGCGATGCGTTCCTCGACGATCGACACACTGGCCTCGGAGTTCGCCACCACAGCGGAGTTGAAGGGGGTACGGCGACGACAGGTGCTGCTGCGTCACGTGCTGCCGAGTGCGGTGCTGCCGGTGCTGCCGGTGATCTCGATCAACGTCGCCTGGCTCTTGGGTGGTGTGGTGGTGGTCGAATCGGTCTTCAACTATCCCGGTCTGGGCAAGCTCATGATCGACTCGGTGTCCACCCGGGACCTGCCCGTGCTGCAGGCGATCGCCGTCCTCAGTGCCTTGGTCTATGTGGTCGTCAACCTGCTCGCCGATGTGCTGGCGCTGCTGCTCGATCCCCGGCAACGCAGTCTCGAGAGCAGCACCCGTCGGCGGCGCAAGCAGGAGGTCACCCCATGATCAAGTTCGGTGATCTCAACCCGGCTGCCCGGATCGGCGCGGTACTGGTGGCGGTGACGGTACTGGTCGCCGTCCTCGGCCCCCTGGTCACCCCGTACGATCCGATCGCCACCGACTCGGACAACGCCCTAGCCGGAGCCAGCTGGGCCCACTGGTTGGGGACCGACCAGTACGGTCGCGACATCTTGTCCCGCACCGTCGAAGGTGGCCGCTACGCACTGGTCGTCGCCGTCTGTGCGACCGCGGTCGCCGTGGCCGTCGGTACCGCCATCGGTACGGTGGCGGCCTACTACGGGCGATTCGTCGATACGGCCATCACCCGGGTCCTGGACGCTGTACTGGCCGTACCGTCGGTGCTGGCGCTGCTGCTGATCGTCTCGGTGTTCGGCAACGGCCTGCCCGTGCTGGTACTGGCGATCTCGATCGTCTACATCCCTGCGGTCGCCCGGGTCGTTCGTGGTGCAACGCGCCCGATCCTGACCACCGGATACGTCACCGCCGCCCGTGCCCGTGGGGAGAGTTCGGCGGCAATCATCGTCCGGGAGGTGCTGCCGAACATTCTGGACACCGTCCTCGTCGAGTTCGCCATGCGTGCGTCCTGGGTGGTGCTGCTGGTCTCGACCCTGTCCTTCCTCGGCTTCGGAGTCAGTCCGCCTGCTCCCGACTGGGGGCTGATGATTCAGGAGAACCGGGCCGCGCTCACGGTCGCCCCGGCAGGAACGGTGGCACCGATCATCGCCCTGTCCGCCCTGGTCGTCGGATTGAATCTGGCCGCCGACGGTCTGGCCAAGTACTTGGGCGTCGATCGCGCCCGGCGAGGAGTGGCGTGATGAGCGACAACGCTGCAGCGGTTCCGGCAGCCGAGATCTCCGGGCTCGGCATCTCCTACCGCGCCGCCGGTCGGCGGGTCGATGTGGTCCGTGACGTGTCCTTCAGCCTGCCGATCGGCCGGACCCTGGGGCTGGTGGGTGAATCCGGCAGTGGCAAGTCGACCACTGCCCGTACCCTCCTGGGTCATCTTCGTGACGGCTCTCGGATCGATGCCGGCAGCATCCGGGTCCTCGGTGAGGACGTGTTCGCGCTGCCTCCCGAACGCCTGCGTCAGCTGCGGGGTGGGTCGGTCGGCCTGGTGGCGCAGAACGCCGGCCACGCGCTGACACCGTCGATGACCGTGGGCGATCAGGTCGCCGAGACGCTGGCCGGACACGGGCTTCCCCATGGCACCGACCGACTGGCCGAGCTCTTCGACCTGGTCCGGCTGCCGTCACCGCGGGCACTGTTGCGTCGCTATCCGCACGAGTTGTCCGGCGGGCAGCAGCAGCGGGCGGCGATCGCCATGGCCGTCTCCACCGACCCCCGGTTGCTGGTTCTGGACGAGCCGACGACAGCCCTCGATGTGATCACCCAGGCGGCGGTGCTGTCCTTGATCAACGAGCTGCAGGAACGACTCGGCATGGCGGTGCTGATCGTCAGCCACGATCTCGGTGTGGTCTCCGCGGTCGCCGACGAGGTGCTGGTGCTGAAGGACGGTACGGAGGTGGAGAGCGGTCCGACCGATCAGGTGCTGGGATCTCCACGTACCGACTACACCCGCGTGCTGCTGGAGGCCGCACCACGGGTGCACGGTTCGGCGGTCAGCCGAGACGAGGTCGCCGAGGCGCCGCTGGTCTCCTGCCGCGGGCTGCAGATCCGGTATCTGGGTGCGGAGCGCCGGGCAGTGAACGGTGTCGACCTGACCCTGCGGCGCGGGGAGACGCTGGCCGTCGTCGGTGAGTCCGGCAGCGGCAAGTCGACCATTGCCACCGCCCTGGCCGGGCTCGTTGCGCTCGAAGGCGGCTCCGCGGAGCTGGTGTCTGCCGATGGGGCCAGGCTGGACCTGTCGAAACCGCCCCACCGTCGCCCGGTCGCTGCTCGGCGAGCCATGCAGTTGATCTTCCAGAACGCCGACCTGGCCCTGAATCCCCGACGCAGCGTGGGGGATGCGATCGGCCGCGCACTGCGCGTGTTCGACCGCGCACACGGTGGGACGTCGATACGTCGCGACGTCGAACGGCTGCTGAGCGAGGTCGGATTGACCCCTGCCATGGCCGATCGGGTGCCGGCGCAGCTCTCGGGCGGGCAGCGCCAACGGGTCGGCATCGCCCGAGCCCTGGCTGCCGATCCGGAACTGCTGATCGCCGATGAGGTGACCACTGCGTTGGACGTCTCGGTGCAGGCCGAGGTGCTGGAACTGCTGGAGGGACTGCGGTCCTCGCGCGGTCTGTCCTGCCTGTTCATCAGCCACGATCTCGCCGTCGTCCGCAGCGTGGCCGACCGGGTGATGGTGATGCGTTCAGGTGTCGTGGTGGAGAGTGCGCCCACCGATGTGTTGTTCGACGACCCGCGACATCCCTACACCAAGGCACTGATGGACGCCGTGGTGGAACCGGGGCACCATGATCTTCCGAGTAGTGATGCCGACACGATCGTTCCCGTCAGCGACCCCGACTCGCATCTGCGCGATCTCGGGAACGGACATCTGGTCAGAAATGATGAAGGAGTGGCTGTCGCCTGATGGCTGTGGTTGATCTTGATCCGTCCAGCTACCGGGTCCACGACCTGTGGATCCCGATGTCCGACGGCATCCGGCTGCATGCCCGGGCCTGGTTGCCGGCCACGGAGGTTCGGGTGCCGGCTCTGCTGGAGTATCTGCCGTACCGACTGGACGACTGGACCTCGGTTCGCGACAGCGAACGCCACCCCTGGTACGCCGCCCATGGGTACGCCTCGGTCCGGGTGGACATCCGGGGGACCGGCAGCTCCGAAGGGCTCTTCGTCGATGAGTACTCCGAGGTCGAACTCGACGACGGGGAGGAGGTCATCGCCTGGTTGGCCGCGCAACCGTGGTGCGACGGCAAGGTCGGCATGTTCGGCATCTCCTGGGGTGGCTTCAATTCTTTGCAACTCGCTCAGCGATGCCCTGAACCGTTGAAGGCGATCGTCACCGTCTGCTCCACCGACGACCGCTACGACAACGATGTGCACTACCTGGGTGGCTCGGTCCTGGCCATCGACATGGCGGCCTGGGCGGGAACCATGCTGGCCTTCGCCTCCCGGCCGCCGCGACCGGAGGTCGTCGGCCCCGGATGGGTCGAGCAATGGCGTCAACGCCTTGCCGAGCAGCAACCGCTGGGGCCGATCTGGTTGTCGCACGGGCGCCGCGACGACTACTGGCGCAGGGGCAGCGTGTGCGAGGACTACCCCGCCATCCGGGCGGCGGTGCTGGCAGTCGGCGGATGGAACGATCCGTACCGGGACACCGTGCTGCGACTGCTGGAGAACCTCGAGTCCCCGGTGAAGGGGATCATCGGCCCCTGGTCGCACCAGTATCCCGATCGCGGATTGGCTCCGGGTCCGGGGATCGACTTCCTCGGTGAGACCTTGCGGTGGTGGGATCGCTGGTTGAAGGGGATCGACACCGGTGTCGAGGACGAACCCGCCCTGCGCGCATGGGTGACCGAGTCCGAGCCGCCGGCCACCTACGTCGAGGTGGCGGCGGGTCGATGGGTCGGTGTGGACTGGCCGGGATCGGCGTCGAGTGCGGTGCTCGGTCTCGGTGCGGAGGGCGAGACCGCGATCGTCGCCTCGCCCTGGGCGACCGGGCAGGATGCCGGGCGCTTCTTCCCGTTCGGCAATGCCGGCGACCTCCCGTCCGACCAGCGGGCCGAGGATGGACGCTCGGTCGGCATCGATTTTCCGCTGGACGAATCCGTCACGGTGCTCGGCCGTGCGGTGGCCAGCCTCCGCCTGCAATCCAGTCACGACCGAGGCCAGGTGATCGTCCGGCTGTGTGATGTGGCCCCGGACGGGACATCCAGACTGGTCAGTCGGGGGGTGTTGAATCTGCGTCGTCGCAAGGGGATGGAGTGTGATGACGCGCTGCTGCCCGGGGAACCGGTGGAGGTACGAGTGCCGCTGGTCGCCGCAGGGTACGAGTTCGCCGCCGGGCATCGGCTGCGGGTCGCACTGAGCAACCATTACTGGCCATGGGTCTGGCCCCATCCGGTCGATGCGGAACTGCAGGTCGACCTCGGGGCGAGCACACTCGAGCTGCCGCTGCTCGATGCCGATCCTGCACCGGTGGAATTCGGGGCCGCAGTGCACACACGGCCGATCCCGATCAGTGCGCCGGCCGGCGCTGTCGAGCCCGGGCCGGAGCGCGTGATCAGTCATGACGTGGTTTCGGGGGAGACGATCATCACGGTCGACCCGCGGTACGGCGGCACCCGACACTATCCGGACGGGTTGGACTTCTGGGAGGAGACCGAGGAGACCTATTCCATCCGCGAGGGTGATCCGACCTCCCCGCGGACCGAGTCGAACTGGATGATCAGACTCGCCAACGACGGCTGGTCGGCAACTGTCCGTACCCGCTCGGTGATCAGCTGCACCGAGACCGAGTTCATCGTCGACAGCTTTGTCCTGGCAGTTGCCGAGATCGACGGTGTGGAACAGACCGTCGCCGATCATCACCGACGCGACACAGTCTCCCGGGACTCGGTGTGAACCGCAGATTGGCCCCCGATCTGAGGCGACAACAGATCATCGCCGCTGCCAGGACGGTGATCGTCGAACGGGGGTTGGCGGCGACGTCCCTGCGCGACATCGCCGCCGCTGCGCAGGTGTCGGTGGGGACGGTGACCTATCACTTCGTCGGTGTCGACGAGATCCTCAGCGCGGTGGTGATCACCGAATCGGAGAGCTTCTACGCCAAGGTGGTCCAGGCAGCCGACTCCGAGCCCGATCCCCGTCGAGCAATGTTGATCCTGATCGACTCGCTGTTCGGCGACCCTGACAAGACCTCCGAACACTGGAAGATCTGGGCCGACTACTGGGCAGCCACCGCGCGTCGGCCGGAGATCGCCGACGCCTATGCCGACCGAATCCGGCACTGGCAGAACTGCCTGGAACGGGTGATCGCGCGTGGGGTGAGCGACTCGACCTTCCGGTCGGTGGATCCCAATGCCACTGCACTGAAGATGGCGGCCTACTCCGACGGACTCGGCATCCAGATGTCACAGCAGGTGACCGGATTGGATCACCGCACCGCCCATCGGTGGCTGGTCGACTTCGCCGAACTGCTGCTCGGCCCAGTGAGTCGGCCGGCGCCGGGGTGATGGCTGCCCGCCGATCCACCCGTGGATCAGGAAATGCGTGCATAGGCCACTCTCAGCAACGGAATCCGTAGCCAAACGCAACCCAAACAAAAGTTCCGATTGTGTAACACCGAAAACGAGTGGCTGCCTAACCGGTAATCGTCCGGCATAATTCTCCCGACGAGCGTGGCCGACGACCACGCCCAGGAGGGGAACGAGATGCCCTCCGAACCGACTCGCCGGGTGATCATCGCCAACGGTCGTCTCTTCGTCGACGGTTACGTCCGGGATCAACCGATTGCCGTCGAGGACGGACGGATCAGCGCGATCGGCCAGGAGGCCGTCGACGCCTTGGCGCCGCGTCGCACCGAGGAGATCGATGCCGGCGGCGGACTGGTCCTGCCGGGGTTCCAGGATTCACACATCCACGTCCACCACGCCGGACGAGACCTGGTCACGATCGACCTGACCGAGTCCGACACGGTCGAGGGATACCTGCGACAGATCGCGACCTACGCTCGCAACCACCCCGAAGCCGAGTGGATCCGTGGCGGCGGGTGGTCGATGCCGGCCTTCCCCGGCGGTGTCCCGACTGCCGCGATGCTGGACGCCGTCGTCAGCGACCGCCCGGTGTACCTGCCGAACAGCGACGGGCACGGTGCCTGGGTCAACTCCAAGGCGATGGAACTCGCGGGCATCGATGCCGGCACACCGCAACCGGCCGACGGTCGGATCGAGGTCGATGCCGAGGGCTATCCGGTCGGTTGCCTGCAGGAAGGCGCCATGGAACTGGTGTCCAGGCTGGTGCCGAAGTTCACCGACGCCGAGCTGGACGAGGGATTCCTGCGGGCGCAGCGCCGTCTGCTGTCCTGGGGTGTCACCGCCTGGCAGGACGCGATGGTCGAATCCGGTGAGCGCGGCTTGGACAACCTCGCCTCCTATCGCCGATTGGACGGCTCCGGTGAGTTCGCAGTAGAGACGGATCCCACCCGAGACCACCCTCGACCTCGGCGGCGAAATCGGGCTCGTCCAGCAGTGAGACCTCCACTGCTCCTGCTGCCACGACGGGTATGACGGTGTGCGCGTGCTCACTTCCATCGCTTCGTCGACGTCGACGGTGACTGGCAGCCCGGGCTCATGCGGGACGCCGTCGATACCTGCGTAGTCCGAGAACACGCCTTCGAACACGCGAGCAGCCGTTCCATCTGCTACGCACCACGGGCAGATGTACTCCACCTCGTCGACGGCATAGAACGACCCGGTATATCGCAGCGCGCGGTCCTCCCCGCACGCATCACACGTCCCGGAAACACTCTCGAAAACACCCAAGTCATATGCATTGGGGTGAAAGCGAAACATCGGAAGCGCCTCGGACGAGGCTGCGGTCTGCATGTGACGATTCTCCCATCAGACCCACCCTCGGATGCCCCACCGTCGGTCATGCAAGCATGAGGCCGGTCGCGACGGCGGAACCAGCACGTTTAGCAACGCCGCCTAGGGCGATGGCGGCCGCTCGGGCTGCTTCGACCGGTGCGTCGTCATTTCTTCTGCAGCAATGGCCTCCAGCAGGCATGTCAGGGGGCCGTTCCTGCGGGAGGGATCGTGGAGGGTTGTCGTTCCTGCGGGAGGGGTCGTGGAGGATGGTCGTTCTTGCAGAAGGGACGCGGAGAGCGGGCCGCTCCTGCAGGAGACATGGTCGCCGCCCCTCCCCGCACCCGACCCGTCTCGTTCGAGTGGTTCCTGGGGCGGTGCGATCGATACGTGGCGGAGTCGCGGGTGCTGTACCTGGCACATGCCGGCCACCCCGTGGTAGCCACCGTGTTGGAGCGCTGGTACGCCGGTGCCAAGCCAGGGTTCGAGTCCCGGAACGCGTGGGCGGCGGTGAGGTTCGCTGATCCCGGGGGCTGGTTGTCCGGTCGCGCCGACCGGTCGCGAGGCGGGCGATGGGGGTGTTGGTCCCGGGCGTCTGGTCGTCCGGTCGTACCGACCCGTACCGAGGCCGGCGGTGGGGGGTGTTGGTCCCGGGCGTCTGGTCGTCCGGTTGCACCGACCCATCCTGGGGCCGGAAGTGGGACCGTTCGGTGTCACCGTCGAACGGTCTCAGCAGTTTCGACCTGGCGTTGGTTCGCAACCTGAACAGCGTGCATGCCGGGCTGACCGCCCTGTTGGAACAGGCCGATGATCATGGGGCCCGAGATCCGGATACTGGCGGTCTTCACCCCCGGTGCGAGACGCGGTGGCGGATCCCCGGTGGGCGGCAAGCGCGCTCACAGCGCGAGACGGCGACCAGCTCCCGGGTGTGCGGAGCAAGCTGGAGGTATGTCCGCTCTGCCGTTCATCGATCTCTCCCAGCTCGACAGTGACCCCGAGGCATTCCTGGCCGAACTCCGCCGGATCACCCACGAGGTCGGGTTCTTCTACCTGACCGGACACGGCGTGCCGCAGGAATTGATCGATCAGGTGCTCGAGGTCTCCCGACGCTTCTTCGCCCTGCCGGAGGCCGACAAGCTAGCGATCGAGAACGTGAACAGCCCGCAGTTCCGGGGGTACGCCAGGTTCGGCAACGAGCTCACCAACGGTCAGACCGACTGGCGCGAGCAAGTCGACATCGGACCGGAACGAGAACCGGTGCCGCCCGGTGAGGACGTGCCCGACTTCGCACGACTGGAGGGGCCGAATCAGTGGCCCGAGGCCCTGCCGGAGTTCCGTACCGCCTTCGAACGGTGGCACGACGAACTCCACGCCGTCGGACTGAAACTCATGCGGGCCTGGGCGAGCACGCTGGGAGTCGACTCGGCCGTCTTCGACGAAGCCTTCGCCACCGCGCCGTTCCCGCTGATCAAGGTCGTCCGCTACCCGGGAACCTCCGACCCCGAGCCGAAGCAGGGTGTCGGGGCCCACCGCGACGGGGGAGTGCTCACCCTGCTGCTGGTCGAACCGGGCAAGGGTGGGCTGCAGGTCGAACGCGACGGCGAATGGGTCGAGGCAATCGGGATCGAGGGCACCTTCATCGTCAACATCGGTGAGATGCTCGAACTGGCCACCGGCGGTTACCTGAAGGCGACCATGCACCGGGTGATCTCGCCACCGGTCGGCAGCGAGCGGATCTCCGTACCGTTCTTCTTCAACCCCGCGCTCACCGCGACCATGCCGACCCTCGAGCTCCCCGCGGAACTGGCCGCCCGTGCCCGCGGCGTGACCGCGGACCCGACCGATTCGCCGATCCTGCAGCTCTACGGTGAGAACGTCCTGCGCTACCGGCTGCGCGCTCACCCCGATGTCGCCGAGATCCACCACCCGGAGCTGCTGGCATCAAGGTCCTGACCGTCGCCGCAGCAGGTCACCGGGGTTCCCGCGGGTGGTCGGCGTGCCGCTGGATGCGGCCCCAGGAACTCGGACGAGACGGGGCGAGGGCAGGAGAGGTGAGGCGACGGAGTCTTCTGCAGGAACCGCCCACTCTTCGCGTCCCTCCTGCAACAACTGCCCCCCCTGACGTGCCTGCGGGAGGCCATTGCTGCAGAAGAGATAGAAGATCCGCGCCGGTCGAAGCAGCCTGAGCCGCTGCCATCGCCATCGCACCGTGCCGCATCCCGCTCTGTGCCACCGGCGGTTATCACCCGGAAGCCGGTGCTCGCTGCTGCGGCTCGATCCTCGAGACTTCTGCAGAACGTGAGTCCGGGCCAGCTCGCAAACGTGCTCAAGCACGGAGGTCTTGGCGGTGGCTGTTGGGGGTCAGGGTCGACATATTCGGCCTGACTCCGGCGATGGCGTTCTACCGAGAATCCCCGCGGACCTGCCGAGGTCTGCTCTGGTGCACACAGAAGCAGGCTCGGCCATGACTGGAGCCGCACCAGGACCAGCGGCCGTCCTGATCACGGAATGGACACCGGGCCGCTGCATCGCGAGGGGCCGTAACCTCGTCGCCGCTGACAGCCGTCACTCCATCGAAAGGTCTTGGCCATGGGCGAGCCCATCCGTACCTCACAAGCCGGTTCACTTCCCCGTACCGAGGCGCTGATCGCGGCCAACCGCGACAGCCGGCTCGCCGACGACGGTTTCACCTTGGTCCCCGACTCCGGGTTCGACCAGGTGTTGTCGGAGCAGGTACGCGAGCTGGTCCAGCGGCAGCGAGACCTCGGCATCACGCTGCCCGGCGACGGTGAGTACGGCAAGGCCATGTCCAGCCCAGTCGACTACGGCGCCTGGTGGGTCTACATCTTCCAGCGCGTCGGCGGCCTCGCGGTCACCGAATCGAACATCATGAGCGCCGAACCGGTCCGCAGCGAACCGGGCCACGTCCGGCTGACCTCGTTCCCGGACCGTCGGGACTGGGTGAAGTTCCGCAACGCCTACACCGACCCGACCTCGGGCATCTCGGTGGGCAAGAACGCCACCGTGATGCCGACCACCGTCGGCCCGCTGAGCTACACCGGTCATGACCTGATCGCCGGGGACGTCGCCAACCTCCGAGCCGGTCTGGACGCCGCCGGTGTCGAACAGGGCTTCCTCACCGCGCTCTCGCCGGGCTCGGCGGCACGGATCGCGAACGAGCACTACGCCACCGATGAGGAGCACATCTGGGCCTGGGCCGATGTCCTGCGCGAGGAGTACAAGGCAATCGTCGACGCGGGACTGATCGTGCAGATCGACGACCCGTCGATCGCCGAGAACTGGGACCAGATCAACCCCGAGCCCAGTGTCGCCGACTACCTGGCATTCACCCAGGTACGCGTCGACGCGCTGAACCATGCACTGCGCGGCCTGCCGCAAGATCAGGTGCGCTTCCACCTGTGCTGGGGTAGCTGGCACGGCCCGCACACCACCGACATCGAGTTCCGGCGCATCGTCGACCTGATGTTGCAGATCGATGCCGGCAGCTACTCCTTCGAGGCCGGGAACGTCCGCCACGCACACGAGTGGTCGATCTGGAAGGACGTGAAACTGCCCGAGGGCAAGATCATCGTCCCCGGTGTCGTCAGCCACTCCACGAATGTGGTGGAGCATCCCGAGCTGGTCGCCGAGCGGTTGATCAACTTCGCATCGCTGGTCGGCCCGGAGAACGTGATCGGCGCCACCGACTGCGGGCTCGGCGGGCGGATCCATCCCGACATCGCCTGGGCGAAGCTGGAGAGCCTGACCGCCGGTGCGGCGATCGCGGGTACGCGGCTCTGACTCGAGCCCGCGCCCGGTTCGGCGCGGTGAGCTCGTCGGTGGATGTGGTGTGGTCGCGAAGGTTCTCCGTAGCGCGACCGGCGGGCCGACGAGGGTGAGGTTGTGCGGGTGCCGGTGGTGAACGCTGGTGCTGCGTCGGCAACGGTGCGGGAAAACTCCGGAACTGAGCGATCCGGTACGCGAATCGTCCCGGACGGTCCGCCCGGGCCGGGACAACGGCGACACCAGTCGGTGACCGGGCGTAGCGTGGAGTACATGGATGCCACGCAGATCTTGGTCGATGCCGCCACCCGTCCCGCCGAGGCCGCCGCGGCCCTCACCGCAGGGCTCACCGCGGAGCAGTTGAACGCCCATCCCGGTGGTCACGACAACTCGATCGCCTGGTTGCTGTGGCACATCGGACGGGAGATCGACGCCCAGGTGGCGGAGCTGAGCGGTCGGCCCCCGGTCTGGGAGAACTTCCGGGACCGGTTCGAGCTGGGTGAGCTCGGCGACCAGGTCGGCTACGGGTTCACACCGCAGCAGGCGCGATCGATCGTGGTCGACGATGCCGGACTCCTGCAGCAGTACCTGCAGGCGGCCACCGACGCCTTGGTGGCGTACCTGCAGACCCTGGGCGAGGAGGATCTGGACCAGGTGATCGACACCTCTTGGGATCCGCCGGTCACTCGCGGCGCACGGCTGGTCAGCATCATCGACGACGCCGCCCAGCACATCGGGCAGGTCGGGTACGCCAGGTCGATCGCGGGCTGACCCCGCTCAGTCGCTGACGCTTCCCAGCACATCGCCCGGGGCGACCGAGTCACCGGCACCGATGGACTGGCTGAGCGTGCCGTCGGCCGGGGACACGACCTGGCTCTCCATCTTCATCGCCTCCAGCACAGCCACCGGATCTCCCTGCGAGACCGTTGCCCCGTCCTCGACCAGCCATTTGCCGAGCGTTCCCGGGACGTCGGCGACGATGGCGCCGTGGTCCACTGCAGCCTGCGTCTGCGTCTGTTCCGCAGTAGCTGATCCGAGCGACAGCCCGGCGGGCAGGCCGAGCTCCATCCGCCGGCCGTCGAGCTCGATCCAGGTCCGGGTGACCACCGCATCGGCTGGCCCGGGGGCCGGGGCGGGTTCGAAACGCTGCGCGAACTCGGTCTCGATCCAACGGGTGTGCACGGCGAAACCGTCGTCACCGATGAAGTCCGGATCCTCGACCACTGCGCGGTGGAACGGCAACACCGTCGCCACCCCCTCGACGACGAACTCCGCCAGCGCACGCCGCGACCGGTCCAGCGCCGTGGCCCGATCCGGACCCCAGATGATCAACTTCGCGAACATCGAATCGAAGGCGGCCGGAATGTCGGAACCCGCCACCACACCGGAGTCGACGCGTACCCCCGGACCGGTGGGCAGCTCCAGCGTCGTGATCGTTCCCGGCGAGGGCAGATAACCCCGCCCCGGATCCTCGGCGTTGATCCGGAACTCGAAGGCATGGCCACGTACCGGGTGTTCGATCAGCGACGGATCCAGCCGCTGCCCGTCGGCGATCCGCAACTGCCAGCAGACAAGATCAAGATCGGTCGTCTCCTCGGTCACCGGGTGCTCCACCTGCAACCGGGTGTTCACCTCCAGGAAGGAGATCGTGCCGTCGACCGCCAGCAGGTACTCGACCGTACCGGCACCCACATAACCGGCCTCGGCACAGACTGCCGCGGCCGAGGTCAGCAACTGCTCGGTCTGCTCCTCGGTGAGGAACGGGGCCGGGGCCTCCTCGACCAGCTTCTGGTTGCGTCGCTGCAACGAACAGTCACGGGTACCCAGGGCCAGCACCGTGCCATGGGTGTCGGCGAGCACCTGCACCTCGACATGGCGAGGCTTCTCCAGGTACCGCTCGACGAAACATTCACCCCGGCCGAAGGCCTGTTCGGCCTCCCGGACCGCGGCGGCGTACTGCTCGGCGATCTCCTCGGCCCGCCAGACCACCCGCATACCGCGACCGCCGCCGCCGAAGGAGGCCTTGATCGCGATCGGCAGACCGTGCTCGGCGGCGAATGCCTGGGCCTGCTCGGCCGAGTCGATCGGTCCGGGAGTGCCGGCCACCAACGGTGCGCCGACCTGCTGCGCGGTACGCCGGGCGGAGACCTTGTCACCGAGGGCCTCGATCGCCTCCGTCGGAGGGCCGACCCAGGTCAGACCTGCCTCGGTGACGGCTCGGGCGAAGTCGGCATTCTCGGACAGGAACCCGTAACCGGGATGTACCGCGTCGACCTCAACCCGTTTCGCCACGTCGATGATCGCGTCCAGGTTCAGGTACGTCTCAGTGCTGCTCCCGCCGGGGAGGGCGTAGGCCTCATCGGCCAGTCGCGTGTGCAACGCGTCGGCGTCGGGGTCGGCGTACACGGCGATCGAGGTCAACCCCAGATCGGCGCAGGCACGGATGATCCGTACCGCGATCTCGCCACGGTTGGCGATCAGGACCCGCTTCATCTTCTCTCCTCCGGCGACTGCTCGACCTGGAAACGAATGACCACCCCGGGCCTGGCCTGGGCCAGCAGGGGTAGTGCGTCATGGCGGACCACGCCGATGATCGGATAGCCGCCGGTCAGGGGATGATCGGCGAGGAAGATCATCGGCTGGCCACTGGGCGGTACCTGGATCGAGCCGGTGACGGCCCCTTCGCTGGGGAGTTCGGCTTCGACCACCCGCTCCAGCGGCGCAGCGCCGCTCAGTCGTACCCCCACCCGGTTGGCCTGTTCGGTGATCATCCAGGCCTGGCCGGACAGGCGCGCGATCGAGGCGGTGTCGAACCAGTCGTCGCGTGGCCCGAGAACGACCGGCAGTACCAACTCGGCAGGGCTGGGCGGCGGCCAGGGAACCGGCTCGCCGACGCTGACCGGTTCGATCTCGCCGACGCCGAGTACGTCACCGGCGGCCAGCGGGGCCGGACCCAGACCGGCCAGGGTGTCGGTGGACAGACTGCCCAGGACCGGCGGTACGGCGAATCCACCCCGCAGGGCCAGCACCGCCCGGAAACCGGACGACTGAACCCCGATCCGCAGCAGGTCACCGTCGTCCAGGGCGATCGGCCGTTGGTCGATGATGGGCAGCGACCGGCCCTCGCGTTCGACCACGACCTCCGACTCGGCCCCGGTCACCGCCAGCACGAGCCGTCCTCGGGCGCGGGCGGTGAAGGAACCGAACGGCAGCTCGAGCACCGCGGTCGGGCTGGGGTTGCCGACCAGTCGGTTCGCCAGGTGCATCGCCGGCAGGTCCACCGCACCGCTGGCCGACACTCCGAGGTTGCCCCGGCCCGGGCGCCCCTCGTCCTGCAGTACCGGGTGCAGACCGGGACGTTCGACGATTAGCGCCGCTCCGTCGGGTCGGGCGCCGGCGGCAACCGATTCGGTGTCGGCCGTGTCGGTGTCGGCCGATTCGGTGTCGGCCGTGCCGGTGTCGGCCGTGCCGGTGGTCCGGGCGGTTCGAGGCGGGCCGGTGGTTTCGGACAATGGTGTGGTGGCCTGTGAGGGGGTGGTGGATGCTCGGGCCGAGGCCCCGTCGTCGGCGGTCGTCTCGATCGGCCGGAACCGAACCCGGTCACCTGGTGCGAGCAGCGCCGGCGGATCCCGATCGATCTGCCACATCGCCTGCGGGGTGCGTCCGATCAGTTGCCACCCCCCGGGGCTCTCGCGGGGGTAGACCCCGCTGAAGGTGCCGGCCAGGCCGACCGATCCGGCCGGTATCCGCGTTCGTGGACTGGAGCGGCGGGGTACGTCGAGTCGCGGATCGCCGCCGGTGAGGTAGGCGAACCCCGGCGCGAAACCGGCGAAGGCGACGGTCCAGGTCGAACCGCTGTGCATCGCCACCACCTCATCGGTGTCGGTGCCGAGCAGGTCGGCCACCTCGGCCAGATCCTCACCGTCGTAGACGACGTCGATCTCGACCAGCTCGCCTTCCGAACTGGAGGTCGGGGTGGCGGCGACCTGATCGAGACGCTTGATCAACTCCTCGTGGCCGATCCGCCACGGCAGATATTTGATCAACACCGTACGAGCGGCCGGCAGCAGCTCGGTCACCCCGGGGATGGCCCGCTCGCCCGATTGCAACTCACTCAACCGGGTGAAGAACCCCAATGCGGCATCGAGGTCATCGAGTTCGACCAGGACGGCCCGGTCGCCGGCGATCAGGGTCCGCCGCGAACCGATCGAGGTGTGGGGATCTGCATTCGAGCTGTCGAACGAATCGGGGGCGTCGCTCGAATCGGGGGTGTCGCTCGGGTCGGGGGTGCCGCTCGAGAGTGAGTTTTCCTCGTCCGCCGTTCCCGGCGGTTCATGTGGCACCATCTCAGCTGCCGATGAACGAGGAGATCCCCACCCCGGCGACGGTGAGTCGATCACGTACCGCCCTGGCCATCGCCTCGGCACCGGGGGAGTCGCCGTGGACACAGATCGAGTCGGCGCGCAGGGTGATGGTCGAACCGTCGATGGCGGTCAGGGTGCCGGATTCGACGAGTTGCAACATCCGATCGGCCACTTCGGTGGCATCGTGCAGCACACTGCCTGCCTCCCGGCGCGAGACCAGGGCTCCCTCGGGAGTGTAGGCACGGTCGGCGAAGGCCTCGGCAGCAGTCGGCAGTCCCCGTTCCTCGGCGATCCGCAGCACGGTACTGCCGGCCAGGCCGAGTAGCACCAGGGAGTCGTCGATCTCGCTGATCGCGGTCACCACATCGGTGGCCTGTCGCTCGTCGTGGACGATGGTGTTGTACAGCGCACCGTGGGGTTTGACGTACCTCACCTTGGCGCCGAGGCTCGCGGCGATCCCCTGCAGGGCACCGATCTGGTAGATCACCTCCGGGACCAGGTCGGCACTCTCCACATCCATGTTCCGGCGGCCGAACCCGGCCAGGTCCCGGTAGGAGACGTGGGCACCGATGGTGACCTCCCGGTCCACCGCGGTACGGACCGTGCCGCGCATGGTCCGGGCGTCACCGGCATGGAACCCGCAGGCGATGTTGGCGCTGGAGACGATCCCGAGCATGGCCTCGTCATCGCCCAGCGACCAGCGGGAGAAGCCCTCGCCGATGTCGCTGTTCAGGTCGATGGTGGTCATCGTCCTCCTTCGGCTGCAGGGTTGTCGACGTGGTAGTCATCATCGCGTGCGTCGGTGATCAGCATGTGACCGGGGGCGTGGGTGATGGCGAAGGCGGGACGCGAGGCGACCACCACCGACTGCGGCGTCACCCCGCAGGCCCAGAAGACCGGGACGTCCCCGGGCTCCAGGATCGGCGGATCACCGTAGTCGGGAGCCGCCAGATCGTCGATGCCGATCGCGGCCGGGTCGCCGATGTGGACCGGGGCGCCGTGCACGCTCGGGTAGTGTCCGCTGATCCGTACCGCATCCTCGACCTGCGACTCGGGGATGCCCCGCAGCGAGACGACCAGCTTGCCGCTGAACCGTCCGGCCGGAATGCAGTCGATCATGGTCCGATACATCGGTACGTTCCGGCCGGCGCCGATGTGGCGTACCGGCACCCCGGCATCCAGCAGCGGGAACTCGAAGGTGAACGAACAACCGATCAGGAAGGCGACCAGATCGTCATGTTCGGCCCACGCCGCGGTGGCGTCGGCGACCTCCTCGACCAGTTCGCCGTGGCGCCAGACCCGGTACCGGGGGATGTCGGTCCGCAGATCCCCCTGCCCGATCAACCGTGAACCATGATCGCCGGGAGCGGTCATGTCCAGCACCGGGCAGGGTTTGGGATTGAGCTCGGCGAACCGGGCGAAGTCGGCGGCGTCGGCGGCCGGCAGGGCGATCAGGTTCGCCTGCGCATGACCGTGGGCGATGCCGGCGGTCGGACGGACCAGACCGGCGCGGTACGCGGCCCTGGCCTCGGCCGGTGTGCTGGTGGCGGTGGGGATGCTCATCAGCTGATCAGAGCGAAGATCGGGCCGATCGAGACGATCGCCATGTAGACGGTCAGGATCGTGGCCAGGGTGCCGATGATCAACAGCCACTTCGGGTAACGGTAACCCTTCAGCAGGTCGGAACGGAACCAGCCGATGTACATGAACACCGCCAGCCCGATCGGCAGGACCAGACCGTTCAGGCCACCGACGAAGACCAGGATGGTGGCCGGTGCCGCACCCCAGAGCAGGTACAGCACGGTGGAGACGGCGATGAAACCGATGGTGATGAAGCGCCGGATCCGCTGGTCGATCTTCTGCGAGAAGACCACGAAGAACGAGCTCGAGGTGAAGGCGGCACCGATCACACTGGAGACCGCTGCAGCCCAGAAGACCAGTCCGAAGAAGCGCAGCCCGACCTCACCGGCGGCGGCCTGGAAGGCATCGGCGCCGGGGTTGCCGGCCGTGTCCAGGACGACCCCGCTCGCCACCACACCGAGTACGGCGAGGAACAGGACGTAACGCATCACACCGGTGACCACGATGCCGTTGACCGCCGCCCGGTTGACTTCCTTGACGTGTTCGGCGCCGACGGTCCCGGAGTCCAGCATCTTGTGCGCCCCGGAGTAGGTGATGTAGCCGCCGACCGTGCCGCCGACGATGGTGGTGATCGCGGCGAAGTTGATCGTGTCCGGCAGCACGGTCTGCCGCAGAGCGTCACCGACCGGCGGGCCGGAGACGATCGCGACGTAGAGGGTCAGCAGGATCATTCCGACGCCGAGCACGATCAGCACGCGGTCGACGATCACACCGGCCCGGCGGGCGAGGAAGATCGCGATCGCCAAAGCCGCACTGAGTGCGCCGCCGATCTTCGGGTCCAGGCCGAAGATCACGTTCAGGCCCAGACCGGCGCCGGCGATGTTGCCGATGTTGAAGGCGAGCCCGCCGATGATGATCAGGACCGCCAGTACGTAGCCGGCGCCGGGGATCGCCTGGTTGGCCAGGGTGGGAGCGAACTTCCCGGTGACGGTGACCATCCGCCAGACGTTCAACTGGATCGCCAGGTCGATCAGGATCGAGATCAGGATGCCGAAGGCGAAGGCCGCACCGAGCTGCTGGGTGAAGGTGGCGGTCTGGGTGATGAAACCGGGGCCGATGGCGCTGGTCGCCATCATGAAGATCGCGCCGATCAGTGAGGCTCGCCGTCGTTTGACGAAGTCCTTGGCCTGCTCGGCGGTGCCGGCGTGTTCGGTGTCAGCGCTGTGTTCGGTGTCGGCGGGCTCGGGTGCCCGTTCGTTGTCTGCCATCGCTTCCCCTTGGTAGGTCCAAGCCGCTTCGGTCGCCGGGCGGGTCCGCGTCGACCCGGCCAGATTGGTGAACAATAACCCGAGATTGTTCACTTTGTGGGGCATTTGGGGAAACAATGCAATCCCGGTCCTCGCCGGATCTGCTGGCTACGATGGGTGCCATGACCGTGTCCGCCGCCACTGCTGCCGGGTTCGATCTCGTCGAGCGGACGGCCAGACAGGTACGGGAGCTGATCACCGATGGGCGCTTCGGTCCCGGGATGCAGCTGGCCGAGGAAGCGGTGGCGAAGGAACTGCAGGTGTCCCGGAACACGCTGCGGGAGTCGTTCCGGATCCTGATGCGGGAAGGGCTGCTGGTTCGCGAACCCAACCGGGGCGTTTTCGTCCATCGGCCGACCCTGGCCGATGTGCTGGACATCTACCGCGTCCGGCGGATCATCGAGGAGCAGGCGATCCGTACCGCGCTGCCGCATCACCCGGGCGTGGTCGCTGCCCGGGAGGCGGTCGATGCCGCACTCACGTACCGCGCGCAGGGGCAGTGGCGGATGGTCGGCAGTATGAACATGGCCTTCCACACCGCGATCATCGGGCTCGCCGACAGCGAGCGACTGGACACCCTGTTCGAGCGATTGCAGGCCGAGCTGCGGCTGGCCTTCGTACTGATCGCCGAGCCGGAACGGATGCATGCCCCCTTCGTCGACGACAACGTGACGATCACCGAGTTGTTGGAGACCGGGCGACCGGATGAGGCAGCGGATCTGCTGGATGCCTACTTCGACCGTTCCGAACGGACCGTGGTCACCGCACTCAACCGGCTCGTACCGCGGGCCTAGGATCGACCCATGACAGTGATCAAGATCAACGCCATCACCGTGGACCCGGACTCCGGTGACGAGCTCGCCAAGCGCTTCGCCGCCCGGGCCGGTGCGGTCGACGACGCCGATGGCTTCGAGGGATTCGAACTGTTGCAGCCGGCCGACGAGCGCACCACCTGGCTGGTCCTCACCCGTTGGCGCGATGAGGAGTCGTTCCGGGCCTGGATGAGCTCCCCGGCCTTCGCCCACGGTCACCGTTCGGAAGCCGAACGCCAGGGTGAACCGGCCCAGAAACCGGTGGGTACGCACAGCGAACTCTGGTCCTACACGATCGCCGGCGGGTCGAAACCGGCCAGCTGACTCGGCCGCCCGTGCCGCTTTGTGGCGCGTCCTGGGCTCAGGTATTCAGGGCAGACGCTCGGCGCGGGTGACGACGAGAGCATGTCGAGAGCCGGGTCGATGGCCACCGCCCGGACGCCGCGGCCGGCGAGCAGCCGGGTCAGCTTGCCGGTCCCGGCCCCGATGTCGGCGACCTCGTGGGTGGCGGGGGTGAGCAGCCAGTCGACCGCTTCGGCCGGGTAGCTGGGGCGCAGCTGCTCGTACCGGTCGCCGCCGGAGGTGAAGGACTCCCGCAACCGGCGGTGCAGGTCGGCATCGATGGAGTGATCGTCCTGCACGAGACACCTGCTTCGTCGGGTTCTTGTCGGTCCGCGGCAGCTCGGGGTATCGAGACCGCGGCAGGGGATGCAGCCTACGGAACCGCGGGCTGGTCGGTTTGTTCGGCCCGGGGTGTCCGCGGTCGGTCCCAAGGCATCCGGAGCACGCCGAATGCGACCATCCCTGCCAGTACGAGCACCGGCCAGTACCCGTTCACGCCCTGGGCACCCACCAGCCCGACGCTGGCCAGGACCGCCACGCCGCCGACGCAACAGATCGCTGCCGCGACCGGTTTCCAGATCGGCGGGGCCGGCCGGGGATCCGGTTTCGGGGATTCGAACCGACCGAAGATCAGCACGAACACCGCCGTGATCGCCAACAGCACCAGACACCACAGCGGGCGGGTCAGCCACCACACGGTGGTCAACGGTTCGACCAGACCGATCCCGCCCAGGGCCAACAACAGCTGCGCCAGGCCGACCATGGCGGTCAGATGCCAGAGGAACCAGCTCATGATCCGCTGGTTCACCAGCACCGTCAGCAACCAGAGACGGGGACGTTGGAGCGCGCGGTTCAGGGCGGGTTCGAAGGCCAGTACCAACCCTGCCTGCACCATCCCGAGGAATGCCATGGTGATCCGGGTCGGATTGGAGTTGCTGATCTCGTCCGCCCCGGAGGTGATCATGGACACCGGGTACGGGCCGAGACCGACCAGCAAGGCGAGCCCGAGTGCGCCGATTCCTGCCAGGGCGAGGCGGCGGGCCGTACCGGCCAGGCGGCCGTCCAGCCAGGCGTAACCGAGCTGGTGCACGCTGACCCAGACCAGGACATAGTTCGCGTACCCGATGAGCGAGTTGTCCAGACCGATGCTGATCAGGTCGACCACCGCGGCCAGAACCAGTCCGATGATCACCGACCACCAGCCGAACCTCTCCCAGGTGACCAGGGTGAGTGGGGCGAAGACGATCACCATCAGGTACGCGGCAAGGAACCAGGTCGGGATCAACGCCATCTGCGAGGCCAGTTGCATGGTCGACAGCGGGGCGCCGAGGCCGATCGCCACCCAGCAGATGATCAGCCAGATGATCAACAACGGCAGCAGCGGAATGCCGAGACGCCGCAGGCGGGTACGCAACCAGGCGCCGTAGGTCTGGTCCTTCTTCCGGGCGGATCGCCAGGAGATGGCATTGGAGTAACCGCCGACCAGGAAGAAGATCGGCATCACCTGGAAGACCCAGGTGAGCGGATGGGTCCAGGGTGCGTGATCGAGTACGCCATGCGGTTCGATCCCGGTCCTAGGGTCGACCGCGACAATCGTCCAGTGCCCGAGAACCACGACGGTGATCGCGGCGGCCCGAAGGAAGTCGACCACCCGATTGCGGCTCGGCGGCGTCGCCGCGTGGACCTGCTCGGCCCGGCTGAGGCGCTTCGTCTGGGTGGTCATGGAGGAATTGAACTCTGTTCGTGGGTCAACCGCCAGAGTTTCGTCCGTCCGTTCTCCGGTTCCCCCTCTGCATCCGTTCCGCAGCAAACGCACCCAACGACGCCGTTTGGGTGCACCTCCTGCGGAACGGATTCGGAGAAGTGCAAACAATGGGTTGCAGGTGCTACAGAAGTGCAATAGCTTGGTTGCACGTTGTGAGCAGAGGTAACCACATCCGGACGATCCGCAACACGACGATCCCAACACCAGGAGCGAGCCATGACCGACACCGTGACCGACCGGATCGAGCGCAGTATCGACATCGATGCACCCGCCGAGGTTGTCTACTCCCTGGTCTCCCGCCCCGGATGGTGGATCAACGCCGACGAGGTCGATCCGGAACCGGACCTGAGGACCGATGGGCAACTGAGCACTCTGCGGCATCCGGTCTGGGGAGAGTTCGAGATCCGTACCGTCGACCAGCGTCCGCCGGCCTACATCGCGTTTCGCTGGTCGAGCGAACCGTTGTCGGCAGTGGGGGCCGATGCCGAGACGACCCTGGTCGAGTTCTTCATCGAGCCGATCGGGGTCGGTGTGCAGCTACGGGTGGTGGAAAGCGGCTTCTCGGCACTGACCAAGTCGGCCGATCGCATCACCAGCCACGTGGAGGAAAACACCTCGGGGTGGGAGAGCGAACTGGCGGCCGCCCGGCGATACGTGCTGGCGGCCCGATGAGCGGTGTCGCCGTCTTCGCCGCTTTGGCCGACGAGACCCGCTGGAGCATCCTCACCCGGATCGGGGCGTCACCGGCCTCGGCTTCAGCGCTGGCCAAGGAACTGCCCGTCTCACGCCAGGCGATCACCAAACATCTCGAACTGCTCAGTGCCGTGGGGCTGGTCACCAGCGAACGGCGAGGACGGGAAGTCATCCACCGCGCACTGGGGGAGCCGCTGAACGAGACCGCACGACAACTCCAGCAGGTTGTCGAGCAGTGGGATACTCGGTTGGAACTGATCAAGGTTCTGGCAGAACGGAACGCACGGACCGACGGTGTCTGACCGGCCCGCTTGCCGGGGATCGGGCAGGAGGTGATGCATGGTGGGTACGGACAGATCGGCATTGCCGGTGTGCTCGCTCGCCGTGAGGTTGCGCAGCTCGGCGGAACGACGTGCCTGAAGGCGACACGACCTATCGGGCGGCCAAGCAGCTGCGTGAGGCATTGCAGGGCGCCACCCTGACCCGCGCCGAGCTTCGCGTACCGCGGTACGCAAGCACGGATCTGCGCGGATTCACCGTCACCGCATCCCGGGTGATCGGCAAGAACCTACTGCTCGATCTGCGGCGCGGGGATCGGGAACTGACCCTGCACAGCCACTTGAAGATGGAAGGCGCCTGGCACGTCTACTCCCCGGGGCAGCGTTGGCGACGGCCCGGGTTCACCGCCCGGGTGGTGCTGGGCACCAGCGAGCACCAGGCGGTCGGGTTCGATCTCGGGCTGGTACGACTCGGCACCCCCGAGCAGACCGCCGCCAGCCTGGCCGATCTCGGACCGGACCCGCTGGCCGCCGATTTCGACGCCGACGAAGCAGTCCGCCGACTGGCCGCCGATCCGGAACGCAGTATCGGCGAAGCCTTGTTGGACCAGACCGTGATCGCCGGGCTGGGCAACGTCTACCGGTGCGAGCTCTGCTTCCTGACAGGCGTCCACCCGGCCGCCCCGGTTGGCGAGGTCGACCTGCCGCCACTGGTCGAACTGGCCCACACGATGATCAACCGCAACGCCGACCAGTGGGGCCGCAACTTCAGTCCCAGCGGCGGTCCGCGGGAGTTCCTCTGGGTGCACATGCGCGAACGCCGTCCCTGTCGGCGATGTGGCACTGCGATCCGGCAGGCCCGCTTCGGCGTTGAGACCGGGATGGAACGGTTCATCTGGTGGTGCCCACGCTGCCAACCCCTGGCTGATTGGGCTCACAGCGGGACGAGGTGAGGAGAGTGCTGAGGCGGCGCCGGGATGCGGTTCAGCCACCTCGAGCGTGACCGCGCGATCACGATGCTGACAGCGTACGCCGCAGCCCGTCGGCTCAAGGACGAACCGTCGAGGGCGCCGGTCGAGCAGCGGGTCATCGTGGCAATGGTGGGCAACGCCCCTTGTCGTTCAGGATCCCGATGGCGTTGATCACGGGCTCGAGCGTCGGCGTCGCCATGCGGCGCTGATCAGGCCAGGTCACCCAACCGGTCCCGCAGCGCCACCACATCACCGATGACGATCACCGCCGGGGCACCTACATCTTCCTGTTCGGCGATCAACGGTGCCTTCTCCAAGGTCGAGACCGTCGTCCGTTGCTGCGGGGTCCAACCGCGCTCGATCATCGCCACCGGGGTGTCAGGACGGCGACCGGAATCGATCAACGCCTGCGCCGTCTGCGGCAGCATCGTCACCCCCATCAACAACACCAGGGTCGCATCGTCGGGAGCATCGCGCAGCGCTTGGATCGCGTCGTCGGCGCCACGGTGGGCCGAGGCCACGACGAAGGAGGCGGTCACCCCGCGATGGGTGACCGGGATACCCGCAGCGGCCGGTACGGCGATCGCCGAACTGATACCCGGCACCACCTCGACCACCACCCCGTGTTCGGCGCAGTGCAGCGCCTCCTCACCACCGCGGCCGAGGACGAAGGGGTCGCCGCCCTTCAGGCGGACGACATTGTGTCCGGCCCGGGCCTGATCGACCAGGATCTGGTTGATCTGCGACTGCGGTACGGGATGGTTGCCCGGTGTCTTGCCGACATCGATCACCTCGACCTCAGCGGGCAGTTCGGCCAGCAACTCGCGCGGGCCGAGCCGGTCGGCGACCACCACATCGGCAGCGGCCAGCAACTGCCGGCCGCGGACGGTGATCAGATCGGCCTGACCCGGGCCGCCACCGACCAGGGCCACCCATCCGGGTGCGCGGTCACCGGCCGACTCCTCACCCGCACCGCGCGATGTCGAGGAATCCGTACCAGCATCTCGGACCGGGCGCACCCGGCGTACCGGGAGGGTGCCGGCAGTCAGGCCGGCATCGATCGCATCCCGGACCGCGACCGCCCGGCGCGGGTCGGCGCCACCACTGACCGCGATCGTCAAACCCTCGGCCGGGCCGTTGCCGACCGCCACCGCCGGCACCCGGGCAGAACCACCGGAGTGGTCATCGGCACGGATGCAGAAGACACCGGTCTGCTCAGCCTCCTCCGCGATCTGCGCGTTCACCGCCGGATCGTCGGTCGCGGCATGGACCAACCAGACCCGGTCCGCGGCGGAGGCCTGCAGCAGGCCCGAGCGATAGGGCTCCGGGCGCCAGAAGACCCGACCGGCAGCGACCTGTTCGGACAGTTCGGGACTGATCCGCGGCGAAACCACCTCGACCCGTGAACCCGCATCGACCAATGCCAGCGCCCGTCGGGTGGCCACCGACCCACCGCCGACCACCAGGGTCCGGCGGTCGCGCAGATGCAGCATCAGCGGGTACGACATCAGATCGACCAGGACTCCGGCTCATCGGCCACCGAGTGCAGCGGGGACTCGATCATGCCCGCGGCCAAGGTGGTGCCGTCGCTCTCGCTGATCAGCAGGAAGCTGCCGGTGGTACGGAACCGGGAGTACTCATCGACCGAGACCGGCTCGGCCAGCCGGACGCCGATCCGGCCCAGCGCGTTCAGCTCCAGCGACTGTGGAGCCGGACCGCGCTGCAAGGTGGTGATGTCGACCTGGTCGAGGATCTCCGAGACCATCCCGCGCACCTGGCGTGCACCGACGCGCAGCAGCACCCGATCCCGCGGGCGGACCGGACGCTCGGCCACCACCACAGCGGTTCCGGTCAATTCCTTCACCGTCACCGGCCGATCGTCGACATCGGTGATCACCGCACCGCGGGAGATGTCCAGATCGTCGGCCAGGCGCAGGGTCACCGACTGCTGGGCATGGGCGACGGTCAGTTCCTCGAGTGCACCGTCACGGCCACCGCGGTCGATGCCGACCACCGTGCTCTGCCGTCCACCGGGTGTCACCACGACCCGATCGCCGACCTTCACCGACCCGGCGGAGATCCGGCCGGCGTACCCGCGATAGTCGGGGAACTCCGCGCTCCGCGGGCGGATCACGTACTGCACGGCGAACCGGAACGGCTGCTGCTCGACCGGCGGCGCCACGTCGACGGTCTCCAGATGCTCCAGCAGGGTCGGCCCGTCGAACCACGGGGTCCGGTCGCTGCGGTCCACCACATTGTCCCCGGCCAGCGCCGAGAGCGGGATCGCGGTCACCTCGTCGATGCCGAACTCCTTGGCCAGCAGCGAGAAGTCGTCGCGGATCGAGACGAACACCGCCTCGTCGAAGTCGACCAGGTCCATCTTGTTCACCGCCAGGGCGACGTGGCGCACACCGAGCAACCCGGTCACCGCCAGGTGCCGACGGGTCTGCTCGACGATCCCGTGCCGGGCATCGACCAAAATCAGCGCCAGCTCGGCGGTGGAGGCACCGGTCACCATGTTCCGGGTGTACTGCACATGGCCGGGGGTGTCGGCCAGCACGTAGGAACGGTTGGCGGTGGAGAAGTAGCGGTAGGCGACATCGATCGTGATGCCCTGCTCCCGCTCGGCCCGCAGCCCGTCGGTGAGCAGTGCCAGATCGGTGGCGGTCAGCCCGCGATCGACACTGGCCTGCTCCACCGCGGCCAGCTGATCGGCCAGGATCGACTTCGTGTCGTAGAGCAGTCGCCCGACCAAGGTCGACTTGCCGTCGTCGACGCTGCCGGCGGTGGCGAAACGCAGCAGCGTGTGCGGCTGGTCATCGGTACGTACCTGATCAACCACGCTCATCAGAAGTACCCCTCCTTCTTGCGGTCTTCCATGGCTGCTTCGCTGAGTCGGTCGTCGGCGCGGGTGGCGCCGCGTTCGGTCACTCGGGTGGCGGCGAGCTCGGTGATCACGTCCTCGGGGGTGGCGGCGACCGACTCCACCGCGCCGGTGCAGGACATGTCGCCGACGGTGCGGTAACGAACCGTCCGGGTCTCGGTCGGCTCACCCTCCTTCGGCCCACCCCACTCACCGGGGGCCAGCCACATCCCGTCGCGGGCGAACAGCTCACGTTCGTGGGCGTAGTACAGACTCGGCAGTTCGACCTGCTCGCGGGCGATCCAGCGCCACACGTCGAGCTCGGTCCAGTTGCTCAGCGGGAACACCCGGACATGCTCGCCGGGGGCATGGCGACCGTTGTAGAGATCCCACAGCTCGGGGCGCTGGCGCCGGGGATCCCAACCGCCGAAGGAATCCCGGAGACTGAACACACGCTCCTTGGCGCGCGCCTTCTCCTCGTCGCGGCGGCCGCCGCCGAAGACCGCATCGAACTTGTGATCGGCGATCGCGTCCAGCAGCGGAACGGTCTGCAGCGGGTTCCGGGTGCCGTCGGGACGCTCGGACAGTCGCCCGTCGTCGATGTAGTCCTGCACCGAGGCGACCTCCAGCCGCAGCCCGTACCGTTCGGCGACCTCGTCGCGGAAGGTCAGCACCTCGGGGAAGTTGTGCCCGGTGTCGACATGCAACAGGGTCAGCGGCGGCCTGCCCGGGGCGAAGGCGCGCAACGCCAGGTGCAACATCAGCACCGAATCCTTGCCGCCGGAGAACAACAGGGCCGGGCGCTCGAACTGCCCGGCGACCTCGCGGAAGATGTAGATCGCCTCGGACTCCAACTGGTCCAGTTGATCAAGCACCACCGAATTCTCGGTGCGGTCGGCGTTCACGGTGGCCGTGTTCGTCATGTGTGAAGTCCGCATTCTGTCTTGGCCTTGCCGGCCCAGCGGCCGGCTCGGGGGTCTTCTCCGGGTTTCGTCGCCCGGGTGCAGGGGGCGCAGCCGATGGAGGTGTATCCCTGCTCCCGCAGGGGATTCTCGTAGACGTAGTTGTCCTTCACGAACTGCGTCACGTCCTCATCGGTCCAGGCGGCGATCGGGTTGATCTTGATCATCCCGCGCTTGTGGTCGATGCCGATGATCTCGATGTCGGTACGGGTCGGCGCATCCACCCGACGCATCCCGGTCACCCAGGCCGACTTGGCGGCCAGGGTGCGCTCCATCGGCTCGACCTTCCGCATCGCGCAGCAGGCATTCGGATCGCGATCATGAAGCTTCGGGCCGTACTTCTCGTCCTGCTCGGCGACGGTCAGCTGCGGGGTGACGGTGACCAGCTTGATCGGCGCCAGCACCTCGAAGGCGTCGCGGGTCTCCAGGGTCTCGGCGAAGTGATATCCGGTGTCGAGGAAGAACACCTCGATCCCCGGGGCAGTGGTGCCGGCCAGATGCACCAACACCTCGTCGCCCATCGAACTCGCCACGGTCACCTGCTCACCGAACGTGTCCTGGGCCCACTTCAGGGCCGCCTCGGCGGTACGTACCCGATCGGCATGGGTGGCCGACTCCTCGGGTACGGCAGCCCGCCCGGCCTGCAGCAGACGCTCCAGTTCGGCCTCCGGCAGGTGCGGGGTCTCGGTGCCCGAGGCACCGTGCACTTCGAGGTTCATTCCGGATCCTCCTGACTTGCCGCGAGATGTCCCGGGACCAGGGACTTCTCGATCCGGTGCAGGGTGACCGAGTAGACCCGGGCGCACGGGCGGCAGAGCCAGCCGTTGCTGGGCTCCTCGACCGGTCGCAGGTCCTCCTCACCGCAGAACGGGCAGAAGTAGGGCACGGCGCGTACCTGCTCGCTCATCGCAGCAGCTCCTCGTCGGCGCGTTGAGCCCAGACCGCGAAGCTCTCCTGGGCGTTCTCCCGATCGCTGAGGTAGTTCCGGGAGACCCGCTCGATGTAATCGGGCAGATCGGTCGCGGTCACCCGCAGCGCACGGGTCTTGCGGGCGAGACTCGGCTCGGCGCCGAGAGCGCCGCCGAGGTGGATCTGGAAACCGTCGATCGGGTTGCCGTCCTCGTCGTCCATCACCAGCCCCTTCAGGCCGATGTCGGCGACCTGGAACCGGGCGCAGGAGTTCGGGCAGCCGTTGATGTGGATGCTCAACGGGGTGTCGAAGTCGGGCAGCCGCTTCTCGAGGTCGTCGACCACCGACCTGGCCAGCGCCTTGGTCTCCACCACCGCCAGTTTGCAGAACTCGATGCCGGTGCAGGCCATCACACCGCGGCGGAACTCGCTCGGGGTGGCCTTCAGGCCCAGTCGGGTCAGCCCGCCCTTCACGTAGCGCGCCCGTTCGGCGGGGACGTCGAGCACCAGCAGCTTCTGGTGGGTGGTCAGCCGGACCCGACCCGAGCCGTTGCGCTCGGCGACATCGGCGACCTTGGACAACAATGTGCCGGAGACACGGCCACCGACCGGGGTCACGCCGACCCAGAATCGGCCGTCGGCCTGTTCGTGCACCCCGACGTGGTCGCGACGGTGCTCCGGTACGGGGCCGGGCGGTGGCCCGTCGACCAGCGGACGCTGCAGGTACTCCTTCTCCAGCACCTCCCGGAACTTCTCCGCGCCCCAGTCGGCGACCAGGAACTTCAACCGGGCCCGGTTGCGCAGGCGGCGGTAACCGTAGTCCCGGAAGATCCCGATCACCCCGGCCCACACCTCCGGCACCTCGTCCAGCGGGACCCAGGCGCCGAGGCGCTGGGCGAACATCGGGTTGGTCGACAGGCCGCCGCCGACCCACAGGTCGAAACCGGGGCCGTGTTCGGGGTGGTTCACCCCGACGAAGGACACATCATTGATCTCGTGACCCACGTCCAGGGCCGGGGAACCGGAGATGGCGGTCTTGAACTTCCGCGGCAGGTTGGAGAAGGCCGGGTCGCCGATGTAGCGCCGCGTGATCTCCTCGATCGCCGGAGTCCCGTCGATCACCTCGTCGGCGGCGATCCCGGCCACCGGGGAGCCGAGCACCACCCGCGGGGTGTCGCCACAGGCCTCGGTGGTGTTCAGCCCGACCTCTTCCAGGCGGCGCCAGATCTCGGGCATGTCCTCGATCCGGATCCAGTGCAGCTGGATGTTCTGCCGGTCGGTGATGTCGGCGGTGTCGCGGCCGAACTCGGTGGAGATACCGGCGATCGCGCGGAGCTGGGCCAGGCTCAGGGCGCCACCGTCGCTGCGTACCCGAAGCATGAAGTACTCGTCGTCGAGGTCCTCGGCGGTGGCGGTACGGCGGCCGTCGATGCCGGGGCGCCGCTGGGTGTACAGACCCCACCAGCGCATCCGTCCGCGCAGGTCGTCACCGGGAATCGAGGAGAACCCCTCCTTGGAGTAGATCTCCAGGATCCGGGTACGGACGTTCAGCCCGTCGTCGGCCTGCTTGAACTCCTCGTTGTGGTTCAGCGGGGTCCGGTCACCGTCGGCCCAGGCGCCGGTGGCCTTGGTCTTGCCCCGCTGCGGGCGCTCGGTCGGAGTGGTGGTGGTCAAGGGATCCTCATCAGTTGCGCGGAGGTGGTGGTCGACACCGATGGATGTGGGGCAAGTCCGGGGTACGGACTCGCGACCCGGCTGCGGGCGCGGGAATGCTCAGAGAGCGCGACAGACCGCACTGTCGACACGCATCATGTCGACGTGGATCCGGGTGACGAGGAGAATCGCCATGTCTACGAGTTTGCGCCAGAGGTCGCCGAAGCCGAAATCTGTCCAGCATGTGGTTGCCGCGGGCAGCACGGCGTGGAGCTGCTGCAGGCAGAGACAGAAGTGTCCCGCAGGCGGCTCGATCAAAGTCTCCTGAACTTGTGTACTTTTGGCAAGTGGCTGCGGTGCGGGACCGCGTGCGCGAGGGGTTTGTCGAAACCGCAGGCTCGGGGGCGGGCAGGGGTTCGGTCCGCAGCCTGACCTCGACGGATTCGGCTGGACCTTGCGGATCGGCTTGTTAAAATCCTGAGTCCATGGACGCCTTGTGTGTGATCAACGAGCCCGAAGAACCCTGTAGTACCACGCCGGCGGGGTCGAAGAAGTGACCTGGATCCTGCTGGCCATCGCCCTCCTTCTGGTCCTTCTCTGCGGCATCTTCGTCGCCGCCGAATTCTCCTTCGTCACCGTCGACCGCACCCAGGTCCGGCGTGAGGCCGAGGCCGGGGACACCGCGGCCCAGGGCCTCGACAAGGCCCTGACGCACTTGTCGACCCAGCTCTCTGGGGCGCAGATCGGCATCACGCTGACCAATCTGGCGATCGGTTTCCTGGCCGAGCCGGCGATCGCCCAGCTGCTGCACACCCCGATCACCGCGCTGGGCGTACCCGAGCAGGCCGTCAGCCCGATCTCCCTGGTGGTCGCCCTGATCCTGGCCAATGTGGTCACCATGGTCTACGGCGAACTGGTGCCGAAGAACCTGTCCATCGCCAACCCGATGCGGGTGGCGAAACTCACCCAGCTGCCGATGCGGGTGATGACCGCGGTGCTGTTCGTGCCGATCAAGATCTGCAACAACGCCGCCAACGCCATCGTCCGCCTGCTCGGCTTCGAACCGCAGGAGGAACTGCGGTCGGTACGCTCGGCCGACGAGATCGCCTCCCTGGTCCGCCGCTCGGCCCACCAGGGGATGCTCGACGCCGACACCGCCACCTTGGTCGAGCGCTCCATCGCCTTCGCCGACCGGACCGCCGGCGACATCATGACCCCGCGGGTACGGGTACGCATGGTCGCCGCCGACGATCCGGTGCAGGCCGTGATCGACGCCTCCCGGCGTACCGGCCACTCCCGGTTCCCGGTCTCCGGGTCCGGGGAGGACGCCGATGAGGTGGTGGGCATGGTGCACCTGCGCGATGTCGTCGGCGTGCCGGTCGACCGGCGGGCGAGCGTACCGGTGTCGGAACTGATGCGCCGGACCGTGATGGTCCCCGAGACCCTGCAACTGGATCCACTGCTGACCCAGCTGCGGGAGGAGGGGATGCAGGTCGTCGTGGTCGTCGACGAGTACGGCGGTACGGCCGGGCTGGTCACCCTGGAGGATGTGGTGGAGGAACTGGTCGGCGAGATCGCCGACGAACACGACACCGCCCGGGCCCAGTTGCGCCATCGCCGGGACGGGAGCTGGACTCTGTCCGGTCTGCTGCGTCCCGACGAGGTGGAGGAACAGACCCACATCGCCCTGCCCGAGGGTGAGCACTACGACACCGTGGCCGGTCTCTTCGTCACCGAGTTCGGCTCGATCCCGCAGGTCGGCGACGAGATCCGGATCGCCGTCGCCCGGGAGATCGACCTGGACGACGACGGCCCGAACGAGCTCGGTGAGTACCAGGTGTTGCTGCGGGTGGAACGGATGGACGGTCGCCGCGTGGACCGGCTGCGGATGGAGGTCCTGGACGATCTGGTCGACGCCGGACCCGCCGTCGCGAAGGAGGCCGCCCGATGACCCCGTTGATCCCGCTGGCCGAATCGGTGCTGCCGGTCGATGTCGCCTTGTGGATCGGGCTGGCGCTGCTGCTGCTGAACGCCTTCTTCGTCGGCTCGGAGTTCGCCTTGATCTCGGTCCGCCGGACCAAGCTCGAACCGTACGTGAAGAACGGCACCAGAGGTGCGCGTACCACCCTGCGCGCGGTGGAGAACGTGTCGTTGATGATGGCCGCCGCGCAGCTGGGCATCACCGTCTGTACGGTGCTGCTGGGTGCCATCGCCGAACCCGGTCTGGCCACCTTGATCGCCCCGTTGATCGAGGCCGTCGGTCTGCCCAGCCAGGTCACCGACGTGATCTCGGTGGTGATCGCGATCAGCATCGTGGTGCTGTTGCACGTGGTGCTCGGGGAGATGGTGCCGAAGAACATCGCCCTGGCCGAGCCGGAGCGCTCCTCGCTCACCCTCGGCCCGCTGATCTCGGCCATGGTGACCGTGCTCCGGCCGTTGATCTGGATGTTGAACCAGCTGGCCAACCTCAGCCTGCGGGCGATGGGGGTCACCCCGCGCGACGAGGTCGCCTCGGCCTACACCACCGAGGAGGTGAAGGGGATCGTCGACGAGTCCCGCGAGGAGGGCATGATCGAGGACGACTCCTACGAGTTGTTGTCGGGTGCCCTGAACTTCTCCCGGCGTACCGTCGAACCGGTGATCCTGCCGCTGGCCGAGCTCGACTACGTCCACCCCAGTACCACCGTGGCGGAACTGGAGGCGGAGTCGGCGAAGACCGGCTACTCCCGCTTCCCGGTGCTGAATCCGCCCGAGGACAACGACGGTGACGAGGTGATCGTCCGCGGCTACATCCACCTCAAGGACACCCTCGGCGAGGACCAGGACACCAAGATCAACAACAAGTGGACCAGGCCGATGCCGGCGGTACGTACCGACACCCGGCTGTGGGATGCGATGCAGGTGATGCAGTCCCGGCATGCGCACATGGCGGTGGTGCTGGACGATGACGACCGGACGGTCGGCGTGGTCACCCTGGAGGATGTGCTGGAGGAACTCGTCGGCGAGGTACGCGATGTCGGCGAGCTGAGTGAGGCCGTGAGCAGCTGATCGCGGGATTGCCCGGTCAGACCACTGCGGTCATGCCGCCGTCGACGAAGATGTTCTGTCGGTTGACAAAGCTGGAGGCCTTCGAGGCCAGGAACAGCAGCGCGCCGTCGAGTTCGGAGAAGTCGCCCCAGCGACCGGCCGGGGTGCGTTTGGTCAGCCAACCGCTGAACTCGGGGTCGTCGACCAGATTGCGATTCATCTCGGTGGCGAAGTAGCCCGGCGACAGGGCGTTGACCTGGATGTCGTAGCGGGCAAGGTCGGCTGCCATGCCCTTGGTCAGCTGGACGATACCGCCCTTGGTCGCCGAGTACGGGGCGATCGTCTGCCGGGCGAGCAGTGACTGCACCGAGGCGATGTTGATGATCTTGCCCGACCCGCGGCTGATCATGCCCGCGGCGACGAATCGTGCCACGTAGAAGGGACCCGACAGGTTGGCCGCAACCAGATCGTCCCACTCGTCGATGGAGAACTCGGCGAACGGCGCGCGCCGCTGCACCCCGGCATTGTTCACCAGGATGTCGGGCACACCGACGGTCGCGTTCAGTTCCTCGACACCGCGCCGCACCGCCTCGGGATCGGTGACGTCGAAGATCAACGACTGCGCCTGCCGGCCGGACAGCTCCGACATCTCCGAGCGTGCGTCCTCCACCGCAGCCGCGTCCCGACCGTGGACCACCAGCCGGGCACCGTTGCGTGCCAGGGCGGCAGCCAGGGACCGGCCGAGTCCCCGCGAGGAACCGGTGACGAGCAGTCGGGGTTGGCCTCGATTGGACTAGGGCTGACCGGCAAGGCGGTAAGCCTCGAGACCCATCGTGGCATGGTCACCCGAAGCGGGTGTCATCAGTGGAACAGCCGCGCGTTCTCGTCCGGTCGGCGTCGGCGGGCGAGGAAGGCCAGGCCGGCCAGCGCGGCCAGGCCGAGGACGCCGATCACGGCCATCCACCACGGCACCAGGTCGAACGGGTTCAGGGAGGTGTCGGGCTGGGTCTGGGCCTCGGCCGGCTGCTCGCCGGCAGGTTCCTGCTCGGGTACGGGCTCGGCCGCGGGTTCCTCAGGGGTGTCGGCCACCGGCGGATCGGTCAGAGTCACCGTCAGCGCTTGTTCGACGGCTGCCATGCTGGGCGTCGGCGGCACCGAGATGACGATCGGGTACTCGGGGAAGTCGCCGCCGGCACCGGCTGTCTCGGGGATCGTCACGTCGCCGGAGAACGTCCCGTCGGCATCGGTCTCGAAACTGGCCAAGTTCAGCTCATCGGTACCGCCGTACACCTCGACCGCCGCATCGCCGATCGGCCCGTCTGCGCCGGTGACCGTACCGCTGACGGTGATGGTGTCACCATGGACGACCCGATCGGCGGAGAGTTCGGCCTGCAGGGCGGTGTTGGCATGCGCCGAACCGATCGGCGCGATCAGCAGCGCGAACACGCTCAGCAGGACCACCAGCGCGCTACGGGAGACGGAAAGACGTGGCACAGTTCGACGCTCACCGGGTTGGGGACAGTGTGGACGGGCCAAGTCTGCCCGATCCCCGGCCGGTTTTCGGTGATGGCATGCCCGGAATCGGGAGCGAGTCCGAACCGATCGGCGCCCGGGGCATTCCGTGGTCGGAGACGCCCGTCTCATCCGCCGCCTGGGCATTCCGTGGTCGGAGACGCCCGTCGCACCCGCCGCCTGGGCATTCCGTGTCGGAATCGCCGTGAACCGTACTGGTTTTGGTTCCGCTTCTTTTAGGAGGATGGAGTCATGCCACGTCAGTATCCGCCGGAGTTCCGGCAGCGTGCGGTCCGGATGATCCGGGAGGCCGATCGTGAGGACGGCAGCACGGAGTATCAGTTGATCGGGCGGGTCGCGAAACAGCTCGGGATCGCC